>NZ_JBVJHB010000020.1:0-128617 GCF_055587045.1 Streptomyces sp. NPDC048671
AACATTTTCTGGGGCTTTCCTCCGGGCGCTTCCCTTCGGTCTTGCGTTTCCGACTCTATCAGACTCTTTCGTGTCCGATTCCCGGTCGAAGCGGGATTGTTCTTGATTACCTCCGGGGAATTTCGCTTTCGCTTTTTCCCTTTCGGCGAGTCCGACTCTATCAGGCCTCTCCGGTCCGATTGACCAGCCCCAGCAGACATGCCGGTGCCGACGTCGGGTTAGGGTTTGGGCTTAATAGTCGCCGCCGACCCCCGACTCAATGTCGCGTTGGGGCCAGGCAGGAGTACGACAGTACAGGCTGCCGAGAGACGAGGCAAATCGTTTCCGGTGCACCCCTAGGTCCTCGAACCGCCAGGACTCAGGCGGAACCGGGACTTCCCATGACTTACCCTGCTGAGCAGTACGCCGCCCTCCTACCAAGCCCTGGCGGCGCCATAGAAGCTCCACTCTGGGAGGCTCCCCATGACCACTGTGACGTCCCCTCTTGCCGGACGCGCCATCGGGCTCGCCGCGGTGCCCGACCCGGTCTTCTCCGGCGCGATGGTCGGTCCCGGTACCGCCATCGACCCCGTACGCGAGCCGTCGGAGGCCGTGTCGCCGGTCGACGGAATCGTCGTCTCCCTCCACCCGCACGCCTTTGTGGTCGTGGACAGTGAGGGACACGGGGTTCTGACCCACCTCGGTATCGACACGGTCCAGCTCAATGGTGAGGGCTTCGAGCTCCTGGTGAACAAGGGTGACACCGTCACGCGCGGCCAGCGCATCGTGCGTTGGGACCCGGCCGCCGTGGAGGCGGCCGGCAAGTCCCCGATCTGTCCCGTCGTGGCGCTGGAGGCAACTCCCGATTCCCTCTCCGACGTCGTCGAGGACGGCGACGTGAAGGTCGCCGACGCACTGTTCGGCTGGCAGTAATGCGTTCGGCGCAGTGACGGCCGACCGGATATCCACCGCGGGGACATCGTCCACCGCACAATCGGAGACAGGTGAAATGGAGACAACGCTGCGGGGCGTAGGCGTGAGCCACGGTGTGGCGATCGGCGAGGTACGGCACATGGGCACGGCAGTGCTCGAACCGCCGGCCAAGCAGATCCCGGCCGAGGAGGCGGAGCGCGAACAGGGGCGGGCGCGGCAGGCCGTGGACGCTGTGGCGGCCGACCTCGTCGCACGCGGCAACCTGGCCGGCGGCGAGGCCCAGCACGTGCTGGAGGCCCAGGCCATGATGGCCCAGGACCCCGAGCTCATGGCTGATGTCGACCGGCGCATCGCTGTCGGCAGCACCGCCGAGCGGGGCGTGTACGACGCGTTCGCTTCGTACCGGGCGCTGCTGGCCGGTGCCGGGGAGTACCTCGCGGGCCGTGTCGCCGACCTCGACGATGTGCGCAACCGGATCGTGGCCCGGCTGCTCGGCGTGCCGATGCCGGGTGTACCCGACAGCGACGAGCCGTATGTGCTGATCGCGCGGGACCTGGCTCCTGCCGACACGGCGCTGCTCGACCCCACCCTGGTGCTCGGCTTCGTCACCGAGGAGGGCGGACCGACCAGCCACAGCGCCATTCTGGCGCGGGCGCTCGGTGTGCCCGCCGTCGTGGCGCTGCCCGGCGCAGGCGAGCTGGCCGAGGGCACCGTGATCGCGGTGGACGGCAGCACCGGTGAGATCTTCGTCGAGCCGAGCGCCGAGAAGCGGGCGGAGATGGAGAGCGCCGCGGCCGCGCGGAAGGCCGCGTTGTCCACGTCGACCGGTCCCGGTGCGACGTCCGACGGCCACAAGGTGCCGCTGCTCGCCAACGTCGGCGGGCCCGGCGACGTGCCGGCGGCGATCGAGGCGGGTGCCGAGGGTGTGGGGCTGTTCCGCACCGAGTTCCTCTTCCTCGACGACAGCAAGCAGGCGCCGTCCGAGGAGAAGCAGATCGCGGCGTACCGCGCCGTGCTTGAGGCGTTCCCCGAGGGACGTGTCGTGGTGCGGGTGCTGGACGCCGGTGCGGACAAGCCGCTGGACTTCCTGACTCCGGCGGACGAGCCGAACCCGGCGCTGGGCGTGCGCGGGCTGCGCAGTCTGCTGGATCACCCCGATGTGCTGCGGACCCAGCTGACCGCTCTGTCGAAGGCGGCCGAGGGGCTGCCCGTGTACCTGGAGGTCATGGCGCCCATGGTCGCGGACCGTGCGGACGCCAAGGCGTTCGCCGACGCGTGCCGCGAGGCCGGGCTGAACGCGAAGTTCGGTGCGATGGTCGAGATTCCGTCGGCCGCGCTGCGCGCCCGTTCGGTGCTTCAGGAGGTGGAGTTCCTGTCGCTGGGCACCAACGACCTGGCGCAGTACACCTTCGCGGCGGACCGTCAGGTGGGTGCGGTGTCCCGGCTGCAGGATCCGTGGCAGCCGGCGCTGCTGGATCTGGTGGCGATGTCGGCCGATGCGGCCAGGGCCGAGGGCAAGAGCTGTGGTGTCTGTGGTGAGGCTGCCGCCGATCCGCTGCTCGCCTGTGTCCTGACCGGCTTGGGAGTGACGTCGCTGTCGATGGGCGCCGCTTCCATTCCTTATGTGCGCACCACGTTGGCGAAGTACACGCTCGCGCAGTGCGAGCGGGCCGCGGCCGCCGCCCGTGCGGCGGACTCCGCCGAGGAGGCGCGGGTCGCCGCGCAGGCGGTGCTTTCGGGCGAGTAGGACCGCAGCGCCAGGACGCTGAGGAGAAGGGGCTTCCCGCCGATGGTGGCGGGGAGCCCCTTCGGCTTGTCAGTGGTGGGGTTCCGGCTCGTCGGCGCCGATGTCGAAGCCCGCGCAGTACTCCACGCCGGACTCCGGGGAGACCGGTTCCCCGGTGTCGGCATCGGTGCAGTAGGCGCTGAAGACCTCGCCCGCGGTGAGCGGGGCGAGGCCGCCGCGGGTCAGCCGCCAGCCGTGCACCCGGTCCGGGGTGCCGGGTGCGCTCGTCCGCAGGACGACTCCCCCGCGGCTTTCGAGGGCGATGCCGACGGCCAGCACGGTCACGAATTCGGCTCCTTCCGCCGAGTCGAGGCGGGCCGGTCCGCTCATGTCCCGTTCGGTGTGCAGGGCGGCGAGCAGCTGCTCGCTCTCCGTGGGGGTGCTGCAGACCAGGTGGTGGGTGCCGGGGCCCGCTGTCTCAAGGGTGCGCAGCAGGAGGTGGGACGCCCGGTCGAACGCCGCGCGGCCCACGTCCTGGCCGCAGTCGGCGCACTCCCCCAGGCCGGCCAGGAGCATCGTGGCGTACTCCCAGGTGGCCCGGCGTACCGCCCGGGAGACGAGGAGCGGGATCAGGGTGTCGAGCGGCTGTCCGGTGTAGGTGACGGTGGCTCCGATCGCCGCGATCTCCGCGGTGAAGCGGCTGCGGCTCGCCGGGGAGTCTGCCGCGATGTCCGATTCGGCGCAGAACTCCGCGTACTCCTCCGGGTCGAAGAGGGCGACCGTTGTGTGCATGCCCTGTGCGGCGAGTGATTTGAGCAGGCGTTCCACCTGCTGGAGGTAGACGCAGTGGTCGTCGAAGGCGAACGTGGCGTAGTGCCGCATCACCGCGAAGTCCTGTTCATCGGTCAGGAGGCCGATGGTGTTCGGTGCTTCGCGGCGCAGCGTGCGTCGCATGGTGGCGCCGGTCCGGCCGTGGATCGTGGCCCGCTTGTTCCTGGTCGGCTTGTTCCTGGTCTGCTTGTTCCTGGTCTGCGCCATGATTCCCCCAGTGCGCTGTCGATCATTGCTCACTCAGAGTAATCAGGGGTACTGACAGTGCCGTCGGTCAGCGGCGCTTGCGCGCCAGCTCCTCGTAGAAGTGGAGGAGTTCCAGGTTGTCGATCGAGCCGGGGTTGACGGCCTTGGCCAGGGGCGTTCCCTGGAGCAGGCGCTTGACCGGAACCTCGATGCGCTTGCCGGTCAGGGTGTGCGGGATGCCGGGGACCTCGATGACCTCGTCCGGGACGTGGCGCGGGGAGAGGTTCTCGCGGATGGTCTGCTTGATGGCGGCGCGCAGTTCGTCGTCGAGCGCGGCGCCCTGCGCGAGGTGGACGAAGAGCGGCATCCAGTAGCCGCCGTCGGGCTCCTCCAGTCCGATGACGAGTGATTCGTGAATTTGCGGGAGGCGCTCGACCGCTTCGTAGATGTCGGCGGAGCCCATGCGTACACCCTGGCGGTTGAGGGTGGAGTCGGAGCGGCCGTGGATGACGACGGAGCCGCGGTCGGTGATCGTGATCCAGTCCCCGTGGCGCCAGACTCCGGGGTACATGTCGAAGTAGCTGTCGTGGTAGCGGCTGCCGTCGGGGTCGTTCCAGAAGCGGATCGGCATGGACGGCATGGGCTTGGTGACGACGAGTTCGCCGACCTCGCCGGTCAGCGGGTTGCCCGCCGGGTCCCAGGACCGGAGGTCCGTGCCGAGGGCGGGGGCCTGGAGCTCACCGATGTGGACGGGGAGGGTGGGGACCGCTCCGGCGAAGCAGCTGCAGACGTCGGTGCCGCCGCTGACGGATGCGATCCACAGCTCGTCGGCCACTTCGTCGTGGAGCCAGCGGAACCCGTCGGGCGGGAGCGGGGAGCCGGTGGTGGCGACGCACTGGACACGGGAGAGGTCGAAGTCGCGCCCCGGGTGGATGCCGGCCTTGCGGCAGGCCATGACGTAGGCGGCGGAGGTGCCGAACAGCGTGGCGCCCGTCTGTTCCGCGACGCGCCACTGGGCGCTGATGTCCGGGTAGCCGGGGCTTCCGTCGTACAGCACGAGTGTGGTGCCGGTGAGGAGACCGGAGACGAGGAAGTTCCACATCATCCAGCCGGTGGAGGTGTACCAGAAGAAGCGGTCCTCGGGGCCGAGGTCGCAGTGCAGGCCGATCTGCTTGAAGTGTTCGAGCAGGATGCCGCCCTGGGACTGGACGATGGCCTTGGGGAGGCCGGTGGTGCCGGAGGAGTAGAGCACCCACAGCGGATGGTCGAAGGGGACCTGCTCGAAGACGGGCTCGGTGTCCGCGGCGATGAGGGCGGACCAGTCGAGGGCGCCTTCGGGTGCGTCGGTGCCCAGCAGCGGGATGTGGACGACGGCGCGCAGGGTGGGGAGTTCGCGGCGCAGCTCGGCGACGGTGTCGGCGCGGTGGTGTTCCTTGCCGCCGTATCGGTAGCCGTCGACGGTGAACAGGACGACGGGCTCGACCTGCTGGAAGCGGTCGAGAACGCTGCGGGCGCCGAAGTCGGGGGCGCAGGAGGTCCAGACGGCTCCGACGGCGGCGGTGGCGAGGAAGGCGACGACCGCTTCCGGGATGTTGGGGAGGTAGCCGCTGACCCGGTCGCCGGGGGTGACGCCGAGTGCGCGGAGCTCGGCGGCGAGCGAGCCGACCCGGCGGCGGAGCTCGGACCAGGAGGTGGGGTTCTGGGTGTGGCTCTCGTCCACGTGGAGCAGCGCGGGCGCGTCGGCGCGGAGGGGGTCCTCGGCGGTGCGCAGCGCGTGTTCGGCGTAGTTGAGGGTGGCGCCGGGGAACCACTGGGCGCCGGGCATGGTGCGGTCGCCGAGGACGCTCTCGTAGGGGGTGGAGAACCGTACGTCGAACCATTCGGCGACGGCCTGCCAGAAGGTGTCCAGTTCGTCGACCGACCAGCGGTGCAGCGCTGCGTATCCGCCCTCGGCCGGTGCTCCGTGGCGCTCGGCCGCCCAGTTCTGGAAGCGGGTGACGGTCGCGGTCGCGATGCGGTCCGGGCCGGGCTGCCAGAGGGGGGCTTCGTCGGCTGCTGAGGTCATGGGTCGGCTCCTGGCTGTACGGGTACGCGGGTCAGCGTGGGTCGCGCGCACGTGCTGGGGTGTGCGCGTGAGGCGGCTTTCACGGACGATGCCATGTGATCGTCTTTCGCACCAGGGCCGCCCACCCATGACCGCGTGTCCGGATATGTGGTCCGGCCACGTCCGGCCACGTCCGGCCACGTCCGGCCCGTGGATGAACGAAAGTTGAACAGAGCCCGTTCCCCGCTCGCCGGATGGCAGGGTGAGCCGCATGAACGGTCGTGACCTGGTGCGCTCGGTGAAGTCGGTGGGTTCGAAGCAGGGACTGCGTACGGTGCGTTCGGCGTGGCGGCGCTCGCGGGCGGATGCGCGGGCGTTGCCGTCGCGCGGCCCGGAGCGGGCGAGGGTGCCGGGGCCCGCGGTGGGGGCGGAGCCGGGGCCCGGCGGTGGTGTGGTGCGGTTCGCGCGTTCGCAGCTGAGCGTCCGGGTGGCCGTGGGGGGTGCGGTCTTCTGGGGATGGGACGGGGCGGAGCCGCTGCCGTCGTACGCCCTGCCGGGGCCGGCGCCCGACGCGGATCCGCGGGCCGTTCTGGAGCCGGACAAGGACGGCGGATGGCAGGTGGTCTCGGAGCGGCTGACCGTCGCGGTGTCCCGGCACGGGGCGGTGGAGCTGCGCACTCCTGGCGGCGTGGTGCTCCGGCGCGAGCTGCCGCCCCGGTGGTGGGAGCCGGTGGCGGGCGGGGCCGCGCGCTGGGTGCAGCGGTCGCAGGTCCCGGCGGACGCGCGGTTCTTCGGGCTCGGCGGGCGAGCGGGCGGGCCTCGGCTCCGGGACGGCGTGTACGGGTTGTGGAACACCGATCCGGGCGGGCGGTTCGGGCCGGACGACGACCCGCTGTACCTGACGATGCCGGTCCAGCTGGTGGTCTCGGACGCGGGGACTCATCTGGCCTTCCACGACAACTCCTGGGCGGGGCGGGTGACGCTGCGCGAGGGGGAGGAGGGCGCGGGTTCCGGTCATGACCGTCCGGGGATGTCCGAGGTGCGGATGGACGGCGGGCCGCTGCGCTGCTGGGTGGTGGCGGGCACGCCGGCCCGGGTGCTCCAGGGCTGGACGGCCCTGACGGGCGCGCCGGCGCTGCCGCCGTCCTGGGCGCTGGGTCCGCAGCACGCCCGCTGGGGCTTCGGGAGCGGGCGGGAGGTGCGGCGGATCGTGTCGGGGTACCGGGAGCGGGGGCTGCCGTTGTCCGTGCTGCATCTGGACATAGACCACTACGACGCGCACCGGGTGTTCACGGTGGACCGGGAGCGGTTCCCCGATCTTCCGGGGCTGGCCGAGGAGTTGCGCGGGGACGGGATACGGCTGGTGTCGATCGTGGACCCGGCGGTGCCGGCCGCGCCGGGGAACGCGGTGTTCGAAGGCGGCAGGGCGGTGGGGGCCTCGGGTGCGTTCGTGCGGGACGCCCGGGGCCGGACCGTGCGCGGGGAGGTGTGGCCGGGTGAGTGCGTGTACCCGGACTTCACCGATCCGCGGGTGCGCGAGTGGTGGGGCGGGCTGTACGGGGAGCGGCTGGCGCAGGGGTTCTCCGGTGTCTGGCACGACATGAACGAGCCGGTGTCGTTCGCGGCGTTCGGTGACCCGACGCTGCCCCGTTCGGCGCGCCACTCGCTGGAGGGGCGCGACGGCGATCACCGGGAGGCGCACAACGTGTACGGCCTCGCCATGGCGCGCGCCGGGTACGAGGGGCTGTGCCGGCTGCGCCCGGACGAGCGGCCGTTCCTGTTCTCGCGGTCCGGGTGGGCGGGGATGCAGCGGTACGGGGGCACCTGGTCCGGTGATGTGTCGACGGGCTGGCCGGGGCTGCGGGCCTCGTTGGCGCTGGTGCTGGGTCTCGGGCTGTGCGGGGTGCCGTACTCGGGCCCGGACGTGGGCGGGTTCGACGGGTCGCCGTCGCCGGAGATGTATCTGAGGTGGTTCCAGCTGGGCGCGTATCTGCCGTTGTTCCGTACGCATTCGGCGATCGACGCGGGCCGGCGGGAGCCGTGGGAGTTCGGGCCCCGGGTGCTCGACGCGGCCCGCGAGGTGCTGCTGGAGCGGGAGCGGCTGCGCCCGTACTGGGTGACGCTGGCGGAGCTGGCCCGGCTGACGGGCGCGCCGTACGCGCGTCCGTTGTGGTGGGGTGCGCCGGGCGACCGGGCACTGCGGGAGTGCGAGGACGCGTTCCTGCTGGGGGACGCGTTGCTGGTGGCGCCGGTGCTGGGGCCGGGGGTGGGTGAACGGGCGGTGCGGCTGCCGCCGGGGCGCTGGTACGACACGGTGACCGGTGCGGTGTACGAGGGGCCGGGTCAGGTGGTGGTCGAGGCGCCGTTGTCGCGGGTGCCGGTGCTGGCGCGGGCCGGGTCGGTGATTCCGGTGCGGGGTGCGGACGGTGGGCTGGAGCTGGAGGTCTGGGCTCCGGTGGAGGGGCGCGGCGGTGGTGGCTTCGTGGTCCGTGACGCGGGGGACGGCTGGGAGCCTGCGGTGGTCGAGCGGTACACGACGCGGCTGGTGGGCGGGCGGGTCGTGGTGGAGCGGGACGGTGAGGAGGGGCTGGTGGACTGCTCGGTGCGGGTCCGGGGGCGGTGAGCGCGCTCAGCGGTAGCGGCCGGCGAACCAGGAGCGGACGGCCTCGGTGTGCAGGGGGAAGGCCAGTTCCTCGGGGGCGTGCAGGACTTCGTGTCCGGAGGTCTCTTCGGTGGGTGCGGACGGCGGGAGGGCGGCGGCCGGCCGGGGCGGGAGCAGGCCGAACAGGAGCAGGTGGCCGTCCGGTGAGCTGAGGGCGTCGGCGAGCCGGACGTCGTCGCGGTGGGCCTCGATGCCGGTCTCCTCGTGGAGTTCGCGGACGACCGCGTGTTTCCAGTCCTCGGCGTGGTCGACGAAGCCGCCGGGGAGTGCGCGTCCGCCGAGGCAGGGTTCGATGGTGCGGGTGATGACGACCAGTCCGGTGCCGTCCCGGCCGGTGACGGGGAGCAGGGCGACGGCGACCGGGAGCGGGTTGCGGTAGGCGGTGGCGCCGCAGACGGTGCAGGTGCGGGGCCAGGCGTCCGGGGACGCGAGGGCGGTGTACGGGGCTCCGCAGCTGTCGCAGTGGGAGTCCTTCACGGGCTTCTCGGGCTTCTCGGGAGTTCTCGTCGTCTCGGACACGCGCGGACTGTATCCGATCACCTGCCCGGTGCCGCAGGACTGATGGACGATGTGCTCATGACAGGTCTTGCTTCCACTCTCCGTGCCCTGGCAGCCACTGCCGCCGCCCTGCTCGCCGTCACCGCCGTCGCCCCGGCGGCGCGGGCGAGGCCCGAGCCCAGGGCTCCCGCCGAATTCGTCGCGCTGCGTGCGGTGGATCCCACGATCATCCAGGAGATGCGTTATCCCACCGGGCACGACTTCATGGGCGAACCGGTGGACGGTTACCGCGAGTCCCTGTGCATCCTGACCCGGCCCGCCGCCCAGGCGCTGCACCGGGCCCAGCTCCGGCTGCTGCGCCAGGGCTACTCGCTGAAGGTGTACGACTGCTACCGGCCCCAGCGGGCCGTCGACCACTTCGTACGGTGGGCGAAGGATCTCGACGACGAGACCATGAAGGGCGAGTTCTATCCGCGGGTCGACAAGACCCGGCTGTTCGCCGACGGTTACATCGCGGAGAAGTCCGGGCACAGCCGGGGCAGCACCGTGGACCTGACGCTGGTGAGGCTGCCGGCCCGGCCGGCCCCGCCCTACCGGCCGGGTCAGGAACTGGTCCCCTGCTACGCACCGCAGGCCGAGCGCTTCCCGGACAACTCGATCGACATGGGCACCGGATTCGACTGCTTCGACACGCTCTCGCACACGGACGATCCGCGGATCCAGGGCGTGCGGCGCGCCAACCGGCAGTTCCTGAAGAAGACGCTCACCGACGCCGGATTCGTCAATCTGGCCGAGGAGTGGTGGCACTACACCTTCACGCCGGAGCTGTTCCCCGACACCTATTTCGACTTCCCGGTGGCCCGTCGGTCCGTCGCCGGCCACTGAGACCGAAGGGGAGAAACGGGTGACTGGGACCACCCCCGTGGGTTCCGGCCACCCGTTCTTCTTCTCGGACGCGAATCGGCCGTATCCGGTTGCCGTTCCAGCCATTACGGTGCCCGTATGTCACAGCAGACGTTCGATTCGTACGAGGAATTCTGGCCCTATTACGTCGCGATGCACTCCAGGGCAGCGACCCGCTGGGTCCATCTGACCGGCACCCTGACCGGGCTCGCGATCACCGCCTACGGCCTGGCACGCGGCCGCAAGCGGTACGCGGCGGCGCTGCCGCTGATCGGGTACGGGACCGCCTGGCCCGCCCACTTCCTGATCGAGGGGAACAACCCGGCCTCCTTCGGTCATCCGGCCTGGTCATTGCGCGGCGATGTGCAGATGATCCGGATGATGCTGGCCGGCCGCGACCGGGAGCTCGCGGAGACCGCCGCCAAGTGGCTCGCCGACAACAGCTGACCGTGGCACACTTCTGACGTTCCGTCAGATTCAGTGCTGGGGAGGAACTTTGCCGAGCAAGCACATACCCGTGGTGGCCGGGTGGTTCACCGAGGACGGCCCCGATGAGGACTTCCGGCTGCTGGGCACCCGCTGTCCGCTCTGCTCGTCGGTCTTCTTCCCCCGCCAGGACGGCTTCTGCCGCAATCCGGGCTGTGACGGCGGCGAACCGGTCGAGGTCCCGCTGTCCCGGCGCGGCACGGTCTGGTCGTACACCGACGGCCGCTACCGGCCGCCCGCCCCCTACCCCTCGGACCCGGACGTGCCCTGGGAGCCGTACACGCTGGTGGCCGTGGAGCTCGCGGCCGAGCGGATGGTGGTGCTCGGGCAGGCCGCGCCGGGGGTCGGCGTGGCGGATCTCGCGGTCGGGATGACGGTCGAGGTCGTGCCCGGGATGCTCGGTCCGCAATCCGGCGACGGCACAAAGGACGGCACGGTGTGGACGACCTGGCACTGGCGGCCCGTGGACACCGGCTCGGGTTCGGGCTCCGGGGACGGTGCGCGATGAGCGGGGACGTGGCCGTTCTCGGGGCCGGGATGCACCCGTGGGGCAAGTGGGGGCGCAGCTTCGTGGAGTACGGCAGGGTGGCGGCCCGCAACGCACTCGCCGACGCGGGCGTCGACTGGCCGGACGTGCAGTCCGTGGTCGGCGCGGACACCGTGCGCGGCGGATATCCGGGGTACGTGGCCGGGGCGACGTTCGCGCAGGCGCTGGGCTGGCAGGGCGCCCGGGTCACCAGCGTGTACGCGGCCTGCGCGTCGGGCGCCCAGGCCGTCAACACCGCCAGGGCGCAGATCCTGGCCGGTATGGCGGACGTGGTGCTCGTGGTGGGGGCGGACGCGGCGCCCAAGGGGTTCTTCGCCCCGGCGGGCGGCGAGCGGCCCGACGACCCGGACTGGCTGCGGTTCCGGGTGCTCGGCGCGACGAACCCCGCGTACTTCGCCCTCTACGCCCGCCGCCGGATGGCCGTGCACGGGGACACCCCGGAGGACTTCGCGCTGGTCAAGGTGAAGAACGCGGCGGCCGGCGCGCTGAACCCCAACGCCCGCTACCGGGCGCCCGTGAGCGCCGAGCAGGTCGCGGCGTCCGCGGTGGTCGCCGATCCGCTGCGGCTGCTCGACATCTGCGCCACGTCCGACGGTGCGGCGGCGCTGGTGCTGTCCAGCATGGAGTTCGCCCGGCGTCACGGGGCCGCGGACCCGGTCCGCATCCGGGCCGTGTCGACCGTGACGCCGACGTACCCGAAGGCGGTGCTCGATCTGCCGGACATCGCCACCGATTCGGCGGTCGCCGCGGAACCGGCGGCCGCGAGTTTCCGCGCCTCGATCGCACGGGCGGCGTACGAGGAGGCGGGCATCGGGCCCTCGGACCTCTCGCTGGCCGAGGTGTACGACCTCTCCACGGCGCTGGAGCTGGAGTGGTACGAGGACATCGGGCTGTGCCCGGCCGGTGAGGGCGCGGCGCTCGTCCGGGAGGGGGCGACGGCGCTCGGCGGGCGCGTCCCGGTGAACCCGAGCGGCGGGCTGGCGTCCTTCGGCGAGGCCGTGCCCGCGCAGGCGATCGCCCAGGTCTGCGAGCTGACCTGGCAGTTGCGCGGCACGGCGGGAGAGCGTCAGGTTCCGGGGGCGCGTGCCGGAATCACCGCGAACCAGGGGCTGTTCGGCCACGGCTCGGCGGTGGTCGCGGTCCGCTGACGGGCCGTGCCCGCAGCGGCTTGTGGACGCACGACGCGCGGCACGTCCCCCTATGGGCCGGGGGTACGTGCCGCGTGCTGCCGGTGCCGCCCGGCCGGCTCGGGGCCGGACTACGTCGTGGCCGGTTCGCGCGGTGCGTCCGCGCGGGCCAGCGCGTGTTCGACGACGGCCACCAGTACGTCCCGTACGGACGACCGGTCCCGCGCGTCGCACAGAAGCACCGGTACCTCCGGATCCAGGTCAAGCGCCGCCTGCACCGTCCCGGTGGGGAACCGGTCGGCGCCCTCGAAACAGTTGACGGCGACGGCGAAGGGGATCGCCCGGCGTTCGAAGTAGTCGACCGCCGCGAAGCAGTCATCCAGGCGCCGGGTGTCCGCGAGGACTACCGCCCCCAGCGCACCCTGGGCGAGTTCGTCCCAGAGGAACCAGAACCGGTCCTGCCCCGGGGTGCCGAAGAGGTACAGCACCAGGTCCTCGCGGAGCGTGATCCGCCCGAAGTCCATGGCCACCGTCGTGGTGGTCTTCGCCTCGACACCCTCCAGGTCGTCCACGGGACGTCCTGCCTCGGTCAGCCTCTCCTCGGTGCGCAGCGGCCTGATCTCACTGACCGCTCCCACCATGGTCGTCTTGCCCACTCCGAAGCCGCCCGCCACCAGGATTTTCAGGGTAACGGGCTCCACGGGCCGCCTGCTGCGGCTAGAGCGCCCGAAGGCCATTGATCACCTCGCGAAGAATGTTCACGTCCGGCAGCTCGGCCGGCGGAACGGGACGGGTCACATGCACCAGCTCGTCCTCGACGAGATCACCGACCAGCACCCGGACCACCCCGACGGGGAGGTCCAGACCGGCCGCGAGCTCGGCGATCGACTGGGGCATGCCGCTGCACAGTTCGACGATCTCCACGTGTTCCGGGGAGAGCGTCTGGTCCCGGCCGGGATCGTCGGCCGCGGGTTCGGGGACGACGATCGCGATCAGGTCGAGACGGTGGCGGGACGCGCTGCTGGTACGTCCCCGCGTCATCGCGTACGGACGGACGACCGGCCCCGCGTCGGCGTCGTACCAGCGCGAGGACTGCGGACCGCCGGGGGCGGCCGGGGAACGCGAGGAGTCGGCGCTCATGCCATCCACTCACCCTCCGTTGGGCAGACCGGTCGACCGGGGGGAGCTGGCCAGGTGGGCGCCCACACGCTTGACCATCAGCGTCATCTCGTACGCCACCTGCCCGACGTCCGAGTCGGAGTCGGCGAGCACGGCCAGACAGCTGCCGTCACCGGCCGCCGTGACGAACAGGAACGCCTCGTCGAGTTCGACGACGGTCTGGCGGACCCGGCCGGCGTCGAAGTGCCGCCCGACTCCCTTGGCGAGGCTGTGGAACCCGGAGGCCACGGCCGCCAGGTGCTCACCGTCCTCCCTGGTCAGGTCCTTGGACGCGCCGGTGGGGAGACCGTCGCTGGAGAGCACCAGCGCCTTGCGGATGCTGGCGACGCGCTCGACGAGTTCGTCGAGGAGCCAGTTGAGTTCGCCGGACCCCTGGCGTGC
The DNA here is from genome assembly GCF_055587045.1 of Streptomyces sp. NPDC048671. Classification (NCBI taxonomy): domain Bacteria; kingdom Bacillati; phylum Actinomycetota; class Actinomycetes; order Kitasatosporales; family Streptomycetaceae; genus Streptomyces; species Streptomyces sp. NPDC048671. Next base: position 13,483 of record NZ_JBVJHB010000020.1, read on the forward strand.
TGAGTTGAGTGCTGCGGCGTTCGGTGCGGTCATGGACCGTCCCCTCCCGGAGTGGTTCCTTGTGCTGTGTCACCGGGGCCGGTCACGTCCTCGGCGTTCTGGAGGCGGCCGCGCTGCCAGCCGCGCTGGAGCGACGCCATGCGGCTGCGTACCTCGTCGGCGTCGCGTTCGATGTCCTCCACCGTCTCCACCAGGTCCGGCTCGGCGGCGCGGCCGACGGATCCCTCGCGGAGCTGCGGGGCGAGACTGGCCTGCCGGATCCTGCGGGGCAGCCCGCCGACCGTCTCGGGAGCGGGCGCCGGGGTCCGGGCGGGTGACTGCGGACGGGGCGCAGGCACCGAGGGCGTGGCCGCCGGGGACATGGCGTGCTCGGTGCGGGTCCGCGAGCCGTTGGGCTGCCGGGGTTCGGTGGGCCGGCCGCGGTCCGCGGACCGGACGGGTCCGGGCGCCGGGCGCGTGCGCTCCGGGTCGGCGGCCGTGGGGTGGTCCCGGCCCGCCTCGTCGATCCGGCGGCCCCGGTCGGTGACCAGGGTCGGCGGTGTGCGGCGGGGCAGCGGCCTGACGCCGTCCGGGCGCAGTTCCCGGACCCCGTCCTGATCCTCGGTCTGGTCGGCGGCCTGCTGGTGCTGATCGCGCTCGCCGTCGCGGCGGAGCTCACGGGCCCGGAAGATGCCGCCTCGTTCGCTCTCGGTGTCCTCCAGGTCGGACACTCCGTCGAGCACCGGGTCGAGTCCTGGTCCGGCGACGGCTTCGAGTACCGGGTCACGGGTGAAGTCCAGTGGGCCGACCGGTCCTTCGAGCTCGACGGGACCGTCGAGCAGCGCCGGGTCCGCCAGTCCGGTGGGCACCGGCGAGAGGCCGGCGGATCTGCCGCTCTGCGGGCGGCCGTCGTCCTTGCCGCCGTCCTTGCCGCTGCCCGCCGCGTCGCCGCCCGGCCCGCTGCCGGCGATCGCCCTCTCGGACCTGCGGTCGAGGCGGAATCCGGTGCCGTGCGCCTCCGGGGCGTCGGTGAGCAGCGCCGCCGGGATGAAGACGACCGCGGTGGTGCCGCCGTAGGGGGAGGGCTGGAGCGACACCCTGACGTTCTGCCGCTGGGCCAGCCGGCTGACGACGAAGAGGCCGAGCCGGTCGGTGTCGGACAGCTCGAACTCGGGTGTCTCGGCGAGTCGGAGGTTGGCGTCCAGGAGGAGTTCCGCGGGCATGCCGAGCCCGCGGTCGTGGATTTCGAGGGTGAACCCGTTGGCGACGCGCTCGCCGTGCACCTGGACCGCGGTGTGCGGGGGCGAGAACACCGTGGCGTTCTCCAGGAGCTCCGCGATCAGGTGGGTGAGGTCGGCGACGGCCGGGCCGCCCACACCGATCCTCGGCAGCCGGCGGACCTCGATCCGTTCGTAGTCCTCCACCTCCGCGACCGCGGCGCGCACCACGTCCATCAGCTGGATGGGCTTGCGCCACTGCCGTGACGGTGCGGCTCCCGAGAGGATCACCAGGCCCTCGGCGTGGCGCCGCATGCGCGTGGTGAGGTGGTCGAGACGGAAGAGGTCGGCGAGTTCCTCGGTGTTCTCGGTGCGGCGCTCCATGGTGTCCAGGAGCGTCAGCTGGCGGTGCAGCAGTACCTGGTTGCGGCGGGCGAGGTTGACGAACACCTCGGACACCCCGCGACGCATGTCGGCCTGCCTGACGGCGGCCTCGACGGCGGCCCGTTGCAGGATGTTGAGTGCCTGCCCGACCTGGCCGATCTCGTCCCGCTCGTAGTTGAGGTGCGGGGACTCGGTCTCGACGTCGATCTGTTCGCCCGCCGCGAGACGCCGCATCACACTCGGCAGGCGTACCCCGGAGACCTCGTGGGCGTCCTTGCGCAGGCGTGAGAGGTCGCGGATGAGTTCGCGGCCGATGCGCACGGAGACGAAGACCGAGACGAGCAGGGCCAGGAATCCCAGTACGCCGGCGACACCCGCCTTGATCAGGACGCCGTAGCCGGCGGGCCTGCCGCGGTCCTGGAAGCGGTTGTTCATCTCGGTCGAATCGTTGGCCAGCCGGTCCAGGACCGGCGGGGCCACCTCCTGCCAGCGTGCGGCGTCCATCTCGCGGGGGTCCTGGGTGGGCCCCTGGGCGATGAGCTTGCCCTCGGCGGAGCGCAGCGGCTCACTGTCCGGGCTCGCCCAGTACTGCTCGACACGGCGGCGCTCCGAGGCGGGAAGCGCTTCGAGGTTGATCTCGTACAGCAGTCCGCGCTTGGCGATGAGGTCGGAGATCTGCCGGAGTTCGGGGGCCGTCAGCCGTCCCGCGAGGAGCCCCGACGCGACGAGCGCGTCTTCCTGGGAGAGCATTTCGCGGGCGCGCGAGATGCCCGCCAGGGCACGGACCTGCTTGTCCATCGACACGTTCTCCATGACGTGGAGGCCGGTCAGGAAGCGGTAGCAGGGGTCGATGAGGCCGTTGTAGTACTCCATCGCCTTGGCCCGGTCGATGGTGCGCTTGTCGACGGAGTCGCGGAGCGACTGCAGCCCCTGGACCGCGCCCAGGATCGAGCTGAGCTGGGTCTCGGCGTCGGGCCGCAGCGCTTCACGGATGTCCTTGTGCCCCGCGCTCCTGTTGACCTGCTTCACGACCCGGTCGGTGGCGGCGCGCTGGCGGCGCAGGACCGGCAGGGCGTCGGAGGCGCGCGGGTCCGCGAGGAAGACGAGAGTCTGCCGGCGCTCGTTCTGCACGGCCCGGACGGTGTCCTCCAGGGGGTGGCCGATCTTCTCCACCACGGTGCTCGCGCTCATCAGCTGGCCGGCCTCACGGCCGGTGAGATAGGTGGCGAAGCCCCATAGTGCGGTGAGGGAGACGAGCGGCACCAGAAGCAACGCCACGATCTTCCTGCGGATGGACTTTCCGCGAAAGCGCATGGCCTCCCCCAGCTCGGCACCGCAGGGCGGTGATGGTGTTCCGTCAACAAACGGCGCGAGCCTACTACCGACGCACAGACAACTCGAAGGCCCGCCCGGACGATTTTCGGCCGCCTTACTGGGAGTTGACCATGAGTTGTCCCGGTATTCCTGGAGATGAAATTCGTGAAGGCGACAGAAGAGACCAGCCAGAGCCCCACATTCCTCCCCGTGCCAGTTGGCTGGAATTCTACGTTCCGTGACGGTTCGGGGGAATCTTCACAGCCCGGCACTCGTCTGTCTGTACGGGGGTAGGGGGACTGCAGGGGTGCATTCGGCAGGATGGGGCGGCCCGTCCGCGTAGAAACCGCTCATGCCGGGCAGCAACCCTGAAGTCGGACAGCGGTGGGGAGTTGAAAGTCCTTGGAAACGGAAGAGCGTCATGGCGCCGCGGAGTCGGCGCGGGTCCGGGCGGCGAAGGGTGCGGCGCCCGCGGCGGCGGGCCGTCCGGTGATTCCGCGGCAGCAGCTCTGGGTCGAGGAGCCCGCGCTGCGGCGGCGGATGCCGGACCCGGTGCGTACCGCGGCCGTGCGGGCCGTTCTGATCATGTCGCTGACGATCATCCAGGCGATGGTGGCCTTCCTGGCCACGGTGACAGGGTCCTGGCTGGCCTTCCCGATGGTGCTGAGCAGCGTGGCCAGCACGGTGGGCGCGACATGGTCGGTGCTGGATGTGTGGGTCACCCGGCAGGTGTGGAATCAGCGCAACGGCGTCGTGTCGATTCCGAGCAGCTCCGCCCGGCGGCTGCGCCGCGAGAGGCGCCGGGCGAGGCGGGCCGCCCGGACGGAGCAGCGGGACGGTACACGGATACGCCGCCGCTCCGCGGGCCGCAGGCTGTCCCGGGCCTGAACCCGCCGTGGCGGCCACGCCGGGAGGGGACCGGCCCACACCCACGTGACCGCACCTGCCGGCTCAGCCGGTGCTTCCGTCCGTGCCTTCCGCCTCGGTCCGTGCCGGGAGCGCGTCGGGCGCCGGTGCGGTGCGCTTGAACATCCGGGTGGCGGTGATCTCCCCGTGGACCGTCTCGACGCCGGGGTCCTGCTGCGGCAGTCCGGGGCGCAGATGCTCCTCGACGCTGATGTACTTCAGCCCGGCCCGCAGGTCCGCGTCATTGCGCAACCTGATCACCAGCGGGAATTCGGCGAGCGCCGTCGTGTCGAACAGCCCCGTGGTGTAGAGCAGTTGTACGCCGAGCGCGTCCGACACCGCACGCTGGAGCTCCAGCAGATAGGTGGCGTTGGCGCGACCGATGGGGTTGTCGAGGAAGAGCGTGCCCGCGTGCTGGGGCTGGTGCCGGTCACGGCCCCGGTCGTTGCTGCGCAGCGCGGCCATCGTGCAGTACAGGGCGATGGCGGCGGTCAGCAGCTGACCGCCGGAGAAGACGTCGCCCATCTGCCCGACCGGTACGCGCTCGGCGCGCAGCACCGCGTCCGGCTTGAGGATCTCCACGGCGATGCCCTTGGGCTCCAGTGCCGCCTGTACACCTCGCAGCAGCAGGGACATGCCGTCCCGGCGCAGGTCGGAGTTCTTCTTCAGGGCCGCCTTGGTGGCCTCGTCGACGACCTCGCCGAGCCGTTCGGTCAGGGTGGCCTGGTCGGGTTCCTCGAAGCGGATCCGGAGGAACTCCTGGCCGGACCACTCCCCCAGGCCCTCGGGGAGCCGGGAGAGCCGCTGGGCGGAGCGCAGCGTGGTGAGCGCGGAGTCCACGAGGCCGCGCAGCCGGTCGACGATGGAGTCGCGGTTGCGCTCCAGCTGGGTCAGTTCATCGGTGAGGACCCGCAGCCTGGGGGCGAAGGCGATGGCCCACTTCTCCGCGTGATCGGGCAGTGCGGCGGCCGGGAGTTCACGGATCTGCTGGCGGGCCGGGGTGCGGACCTGTTCGTAACGGGTCGAGTTGGCGTGCCGGACCAGCACATCGCTCGCCTCCCGGACAGCCGCTTCCGAGGTGGACAGGTCGGCGGCGCAGCCGCGCAGTGAACGGCGTGCCTCGGCGGCGGACTGCCGGGCCTCGTCGAGGCTGCCGGGGTACGGCTCGGGGGTCTCGGGCTCGTCGTCGCCGTGGTCCCTGAGGAGGTCGCGCAGGAGGGCCGCGGTCTCGTCGAAGCCGCCTGCCGAGTCCTCGGCCGTGCGATGGGCGTGCAGCAGCTCGGCGTGGGCGGCCCTGGCGGTGTCCAGGGCCGCGGTGGCGGAGGTGAGTTCGCCCGTGGCGGTGCGCAGGAGGGCCTGGGCCTGTCCGGCGTCGGCGGGGACCTGCTCGTCGGGGAGTTCGGTGTGGAGGGTCTCGCCGTCGGCGGGGGCCAGCCGCTCGGCCTCGCCGCGCAGCCTGCCCAGTTGCTCGCTGGCGGCCGACGCCCGGGTCTCCAGGAGCTGGACCAGGGACTCGGCGCGGGCGGCCGCCGCCTGCCGGGACGGGCCGTCGGCGCCGTCCGTTCCTTCCAGGAGCTGGGCGGCCCGGGTGCGGACCTTGTTGGTGAGCCGGTCCAGCTCGGCCAGTGCGGCGCTCTCGTCGCTCTCCGCGCGGGCCTGTTCGGCGCGCAGGTCGGCGCCGACGCCCACCTTCTCGTAGAGCTGGGACGCCGCCCGGTAGGCCTCGCGCAGGGCGGGCAGCGCGTGGCGCGGGGCGTCCGGCGCGGGCTCCGGGATGTGCTCGGGCGCGCCGGCGATCTCGGCCCGTTCGGCACGCAGGGCGCGGGCGGTGCGGCGGGCGTCGTCGGCGGCGCGCTGGGCGGCCCTGCGGTCCTCGTCGGCGGCTCTGGCGCGGTCCAGGCAGACGGTGGCGCGGCCCTCGGACTCCGCCGCCTCGTCGGCCAGTTCGCGCAGCTTCACCTGCCAGCCCGCCCGTTCGCGGAGGCGGAAGGCGAGTCCGGCGAGTGCGTCGGCGGCCCGGCGGGCGCGCTGGGCGGCCTCCTGGCGCTCGTCGCGGACGCGGGCGGTGTCCGCGGCGGCCTCGTCGGCCTCGGCGCGCACGGTACGGGCCTCGGCGAGCGCGGCCTCGGCCGTCTCGGCGGCCGTACGGGCGGTGCCGGCCGCTTCCGCCAGTTCGGCGAGTGTGCCGGGCGGGCAGTCCAGGCGCCAGGAGCCGATCCGGGCGGCGAGCGCGCGGTCGGCGGCGAGCCGGGCCGCGAGGGTGCGGATGTCCTCGTCGCGGGCGGCGGTGCGGCTCCTGAGCGCGTGCCGCTCCTCGTCGGCGGCGTGTTCGTCGTGCATGGCCGGGTTCGGCGGGACGAGGAACACCCCGTCACCGTTCGCGGCGGAGCCGGTGCCGGGCTCCGGGACGGGGGCGAGCAGGGCGGCGGCGGTGCCGACGGCCACGGCCGAGCGCGGCAGCAGAGCGGCGGCGCCGAGGACCTCACGGGCGCGGGCGTGCGCGTCCGGGTCGGTGATCACCACGCCGTCGACGAGTTCGGGCCGGGCCGCGAGCACGGCCGCGTGGTCGGCGGGGTCGACGGCCTGGGCGAGGTAGCGCCAGCCGGGCAGGGCCGGGATGCCGTGCTCGCCGAGGTATTCGACGGTGGCCAGGACGTCGGGGCCGGGCGGCAGCAGTCCTCCGTCGCCGAGCGCGCCCAGGATGCGGGAGTCGTCGGCGGCCGCGGTGCGCAGCTCGAAGAGGCGTCGTTCGGCGGAGCTGACGCCCTGGTCGAGGAGCTCGCGCAGCTCTTCGGCGTTGCGGTCGAACTCGGCTGCGGTGAGCGGCTGTTCGGCCGGGCGGGGCTGCCGGGCCGTGACGGTGTGGGCGCCGTGCGCGGCCGGTCCGGTCCCGTCGGCGCCGGAGCCGCAGGCTCCCCCCTCGGTGTCCGGGGTTTCCTGTCGCGGTCCCTGGTCATCGGCACCGGCCTCCGCCCCGGATTCGGGTCCGGTGGCGCCCCGCCGCGGCCGGGGTACGCCGCTGCCCTGCGCCGTGGGCAGGCCGAGCAGATCGGCGAGGCGGTGCTCGGCGGCGATCGACTCGGCGGCCCTGAGCTCGGCCTCGTAGGCCTGTTCGGCGGCCCGCGCGCCGTCGGCGGCCCGCGCCGCGGCGAGTTCGGCGCGGCTCTCGGTGGCCGCCGCCTGCCTGGACCGGTCCGCCGCCGACCCGGCGGCCTCGCGCGCGGTGTCCCAGGCGGCCACCGCGGAGTTTTCGGCGTCGTTCGCCGCGAGGGCCGCGCGGGCTGGGTCCGCGTTCGGTGCGGTGTCGTCGAGCCAGCCGGCCCGGACCGCCTCGGCGGTCTCCTGCTCGACCTCGGAGAGGCGCTGGCGGAGGTGGCCGGCCTCGCTGCGGGCGCGCTGGGCCTCGGTGGCGGCCGTGGTGGCGTCACGGTGCGCGGCCTCGCCCGAGGTCTGGAGCGTCTCGGAGCGCTCCTCCTCCTCGTTGGCGACGCTCTCGCCCGCCTCGGCGGCGGTGTGCAGGGCCCGTACGAGATCGGCCGCGGCGGTGGCGCGTGCGGCCAGCGCCGGGGCGGCGTCGCGCTCGGCCTCGCGGATCGCGACGGCGACGCGGGCGGCGCGGTCGGCGGCGGCGCGGTGGCGCAGCACGGCCTCGGCGGCCTGCCAGGCGGAGTGCAGGGTGCGGGCGTCGCCCAGCTCCCGGCGCTGGGCCGCCGCGCTCTTCTCGGCCGCGGTGAGGGCCAGGGAGGCGTGCCGGTAGGCGAGTTCGGCGGCGATCAGGGCGGCCCGGCCGCGGGTCTGCTCGGCGCCGGTGACGGTGTGGGCCGCGCCGGTGACCTGCTGGGCGAGCTCCGCGGTCCGGCCGCGCTCCAGGCCGGCGCGGGCAAAGAGCCTGCGGGCCAGCGTGCGGGTGCGGCGCTCGGCACCGGCGTGGATGTCCCGGGTCCGCGAACGCGCTCCGGCGGCCTCCACGATACGGCCGAGCAGATCGACGGAGCCCGCGGTGAAGTCGCGCTCGGCGGTGAGTTCGGCTCGGCGGCCCAGCTTGTTGCCGAAGCCGCTGACGAGGTCGGCGAGGCCGTCCGTGTCGCGGGTGTCGGTGACTGCGCGCAGCAGCAGGTCGGTGAAGTCGGAGTCCTTCTTGACGGCGAAGAGTCCTGCGGCCTCGCCCTCGTCGGCGTTCATCTCGCGCTGGTAGCGGAAGAGTTCGGGGTCCAGGCCGATGTCTCCGAGGTGCTCGTTCCAGCGGTCGTGGATCTCTTCCCAGTGCACGTCGAGGTGCTGGTAGAACTTGCCGGCCTCGGTGAGCGCGTCCCGGAAGCCCTTCATGGTGCGGCGCCTGCCACGGGCGCCGGAGACGCCTTCGGCGGGGCGGCCCACCGAGGTGGCCTCCGCGACGGGCAGCGAGTCGAGGCTGAGTCCGGGGCCGGGCCGGAAGGAGTACCAGGCCTCGGCGAACTTCCTCGGGTCGTTGGAGACCTGGCGTCCACGCCATTCGCTGACCTTGCCGACGACGACGCACTCGCCGGTAAGGGTGTGCTGCCACTCCAGCGCGACATGCCCGCAGTCCTCGGCGAGCAGGAACTTGCGCAGGACGCCGGAGCTGGCGCCGCCGAGGGTGTTGCGGTGGCCGGGCAGCATCACCGAGAAGATCAGCTTCAGCAGGACGGACTTGCCGCCGCCGTTCTCCAGGAAGAGCACTCCGGCGGGGGCGGGGCGGCGGGGCGGGCCGACCGGTTCCTCCTCGAAGAACTCCGCCTGCGCCGGTGCGGGGTGGGGCACGGGCGCGCCGACCCCGCGCAGGTCGAGCACGGTGTCGGCGTAGCGCGCACCGGCAGGCCCGATGGAGTAGAGGCGGACCCGGGACAACTCGTACATGGCGGCGGACTCTCGTCGTTCAGGCAGCGGGAGGGAGGCGTCGGTGGCGGGTGGCGGTGGCGGTGGCGGTGGCGGACCGTGCGGTGGCCGGGGGGCCGGTCAGCCGTGGAAGGGCAGGCCCGCGTCGGCCGCCAGCTCCAGGTCGTCGGGGTCGGGTGGCGGCAGCAGCGTCGCCGATCCGTCGGTGACCGGTACCACCCCCAGCTCCAGCAGTTCGGCCATGGCGGCACCGCCCGCCATGTCGCGGACCTGGAGTTGGTAGCGGGCGGTGGTGCGGAAGGCTCCTCCGGCGTCGTCCCCGGTGCGCTGGAGGAAGCCGGAGTCGGTGAGGAAGGCGACGGCCTTGCCGACGATGCCGGTGGTGGATCCGGCCAGCCGCCGGGCGTCCTTCGTCGCTCCGGTGGAGCTGCGCCGGGCGTAGATCCGCCAGCCGGCCTCCAGGCCGGGGGCGTCACTGGCCGGGTCGGTGTTGTCGCCGTGCTCGTCGGCGCGCTCCTCCAGGCGGTGGCACGCCTGGCGTACGAAGGCGTCGACGCCGTTGACCGTGATCCGGCCGATGTACGCGTCGTCGGCGAGGTCCTCGGGGCGCGGGAAGGCCATCGCGGCGACGGCCAGGTGGGCGAGGCCGTGCAGGAAGCGGTCGGCGGAGTCCGGCGAGGCCCGGCGGGCGTAGTCGCCCATGCGGACGGCGAAGACCGAGTCCTCGCCCGCCGTGACGGCCATGCCGGCCCGGGTGGACACCTCCAGCACGATGAGGCCGAGTCCGGTGGCCACGGCGTCCGCGAGGCGGCCGAAGGCCGGCTCCTCCCGGTAGCGGCGCAGCAGTTCGGCGTACTCGGCGTCGCGGGCGGGCAGCAGCTTGGGCTGGAGCCCGAAGGCGACGAGCCGGGCGGCGTCGGCGGCGTCGGCCGGGGTGACCGCGGCGGGTGCGGACGGCTGCGCGGACGCGGTCCGGTCGGCCGGGTACCCGGCGCTCTGCTCGCTCCACGCGTCGGCGTGCTCTGCGCGGTGGTCGCTCACGACGGGCGCTCCTTGTTGCGGACGGTCTTCGGTACGGGTACGGGGTGGGCGGTTCGGATGCTCGCGGCCGTCCCGCCCCCTGGGTGCGGGACGGTGCCGGTGCCTGCGGCCGCGAGCCGGACGGGCACGGTCCGGGCGGGAGCGGTCCGGGCGGGCCGCGGGCCGCTCACGCCGCCTCCGAGCGGTCCGCTGCCGTGCCGGCCGCGTCCAGCAGGGCCATACCCACGATCAGGTCGGCCCCGCCGAATTCGTGGTCCTCCAGCTGGGTCCCGTCGTCGACGGAGAAGAGCAGGCGGCGCTCTCCCTGCCGGTAGGCGGTGCCGACCGGCGGGCTCGCCGCGTGCACCGCGAGCAGGGCGACCAGGTAGGGCAGGTCCGCGTCGCGTCGTCTGGCCTCGGCCAGCAGCCCGGAGAGGCGGCGTGGCGCGTCCGGCTCCAGGTCCAGCAGCTCCATGGCGCTCGCCAGCTGCTCCTCGCTGAACCGGCTGTCGGCCGGGGTGGCGATCAGATCGGGCTCGGGCATCTCGGCGCCCAGGTGTTCGCGCTCCAGCGGCGGGGTCAGCAGCATGTCGACCAGATCGCCCACCCGGACCGAGGTGGGGGTGCGCAGTCCCGTGCCGTGGGCGAAGAACGCGTCGGTGGCCCGGATCGCCTGCTCGACGGGGAGTGGCAGCAGCGGTGCCAGCAGCTGTCCGTACAGGTCGAGACCGGTCCGGACGGCCGGTGCGGCGAACGCCTGCCGGTCCTGCTCGGCGCGGAACAGCGGTCCGGCCTCCAGCAGACGGGACTGCAGCTGGGTGTGGCGGCGGATGCAGTCCTTGACGATGTCGACGAGCTCGGCGGCGCGCCGCTTGTGCTCGGGCTCCTCGGCCTCGTCACGGGCCTTGCGGATGTTGGTGAGGATGGCGTTCTCGTGGCGGTAGCGGTCGGCGACGTGCTCCAGCGCCTCGGCGATCATGTCGGGCACGGCGTTGAGCCAGTCGACCGCCCGGACGTTGCGCCGGGTCGCGTCGAGTGTCTTGCGGAGGGTCTCCGCGTACTGCACGGTCCGGTAGCGGGCCTGCTCGGCGGCGAGCTGCGCATCGGCGAGGCGGCCGCGGCTGATCAGGACCTCCAGCTTCACCTCGGCGGCGATCTGGGCGCTGGTGACGTCCGTGTCGAGGGCGCCGACCAGGACGTTGACCGCCTCGTCGGTGGCCCGCAGATAGACGCTGCCGCCGTATCCGGGGACTTCTTCGATCAGTTTGAAGTCGTAGTCGCGGCGCACGTAGGTGCCGTCCGGGCCGAAGGTGCCGTAGACGGCCCGGAAGCCCCGGTCGACACTGCCGACGTTGATCAGGTTCTCCAGGACCCAGCGGGCGACCCGTTCGTGCTCGGCGGCCGGGCGGCGCGGGGCCTGCGCGGCGACGCGCGGGAGGAGTCTGGCCACTATCTGGTCGTGGTCCGCGCCGGTGTCGAAGTCCATGTTGAGCGTGACGTGGTCGATCGCGGCGAGCGCGACCTCCGCCATCGCGTAGACGGTGAACTCACCGGCGAGGTTCGCCTTGCGCACGTCGAGGTCGTGCAGCGGCGCGGTGCAGGCGAGGGCACGCAGCCGCCGCGAGAGCCCCTCGTCGGCGGCCGGGCCCGGTGCGGGCCGCGGCCCCGCGCTGAGCTGGGGCGCAGCGTTTTCCGTATAGGCAGGCGAAGTCACGCTGCACAGATTAGGTCCTCGCACTGACAACGGTCGAAACGGCGCAGAAGCGGCTGGTTGCCCCGGAGTCGGTCATGCTCTGCCGGCCGTCCCCGCGGGACCCGGACGGCTCCGCTCCGCGGCCCTCGGTACGGGGTCCGCACCCCCGGCCGCGGCCGGCCGGGCGGCGTCGCGCCGCGCGCCCCCGACGCGCGACGCCCCTGCTGTTCGTACCGGGTCAGACGGCGGGTGCGTCCGGGCCGATCCTGCTGCGTACTGCTGTCTGCACCTCGGCCTCCTCGGCCGGGTCGGCGGCCAGCCGGCGCAGCCGCTCGGCCACCCTGATGTCGCCGGTCTCCGCGTGGCGTGCGGCGACTTCGCGGGTCGTCTCCTCGCAGTCCCACAGGCACTCGACTGCGAAGCCGGTGGCGAAGGAGGGGTCGGTAGCGGCCAGTGCGCGGGCGGCTCTGCCCCGCAGGTGGGAGGAGGACGTCTCCCGGTAGACGTGGCGCAGGACGGGAGCGGCGCAGGCGATGCCCAGCCGTCCGGTGCCGTCGACCAGTGTCCACAGGCGGGGGGCGTCGGGCCCGTCGCCGCGTACGGCTTCGCGCAGGGCGCCCAGGACCAGCGGGGCGTCCTGGGCGGCGCCGCGGCCGGCCAGTACACCCGCCGCCGAGGCGCCGAGCGCGTCGGGCCGCCGGGCCCAGCGCCGGGCGCGGTCGACGGCGGCTTCACCGCACATCCGCTCGAAGGCGGCGACGGCCGCGTCGGCGACGGTGCGCGAGGAGCTGACCGCCGCGGCCTCGATCAGGTCGAGCACGACCGGGTCCTGGGCCTCGGTCAGGTAGTGCAGGGCGGCGCACCGGGCGCCCTCGGGACCGCTGCGGGCGGCCTCGACGATCACGGGCCGGTCCTCCGGTCCCGCGACGGCGGAGAGACAGCGGGCGGCCGGCACATGGAGGTCGCTGCCTCGGTCGAGTCCTTGCTGGGCCCAGTCGAAGACGGCCTGGACGCTCCAGCCGGGGCGGGGTCCTCCGGGCCGCATCTGGCGCTGCCAGCGGTCGAACGAGCCCTGTTCGGAGGCGGCCCTCACCCGGGCGCCGACCGCTTCGCGCGGATCGTCGGCCCAGAGCCGCCAGGGCCGGGGTTCGAAGGCGTCGCGTACGGCGGTGGCCAGGTCGGCGGAGCCCTCGGCGTCCGTGCCGAAGCGGGCGAGCACGGGCACGGCGAGGGAGCGGAGGCCCGCGTCGTCGTCGCGCAGGGCCAGCTCGTCCAGGGCCCAGGCCCAGTTGGAGCCGGTCGCGGCGTAGCGCCGCAGCAGGGCGAGGGCGTCGTCGCGTCCGTACGAGGCGAGGTGGCCGAGCACGGCGAGGGCCAGGCCGGTCCGTGACTCGTCGGTGTCGAGGTGGTCGTCGGGATCACCGAGGTGCCGTTCGATCTCCTCGATGCCGCCGTCGAGGTCGAGGTAGAGGCGCGCGTAGTAGAGGGAGCGGTTCTCCACCTGCCAGTCGTGACGCGGATCGCTCAGGACGCAGTGGTTGAGAGCCGCCAGGGCCTCGGGGCGCGGTGCGGCGAGCGCGTGGAGCGTGCCGTCGCCGCGGCCCCTCTGCAGCAGGCCGAGCAGAGTGCCGCTCGGCGCTATGAACGGATCAAACATGGGAAAAGCCTCACATCAAGCTGTCGACGCAACCGGGGACTGTGCAGTGCCGCGTGCCGGACAGGCACTAGACCGCGCAGCAACATGATCGGCCGACCGCCGTCTTCTGCCTGGTGTAGACCATCTTCCTCTGCCTCTCGTCGGTGGCCCGAATCGGGCCCGCGACGTCATGATGACCCACCCATTTCGCCACCGCGACCACATTTACGGCGGACCCGGTCAGCGGGAACCGAAGAGTTCCAGCAGGTCGGCCTTGCCGAACATGCGTGCGGTATCCAGGGCGGAGGGTGTTCCGGCCGCCGGATCGGCCCCTGCGGCGAGCAGGGCCGCGATCACCGCGTCCTCACCCTTGAAGACGGCTCCGGCGAGCGGCGTCTGCCCCCGGTCGTTGGCCCGGTCCGGGTCCGCGCCGCGACCGGCCAGTGCCGTGACCGCGGGGGCGTGCCCGTGATAGGCGGCGAGCATCAGCAGCGAGTCGCCGCGGTCGTTGGTGAGGTTCGCGGGAACACCGGCGTCGACGTAGGCCGCCAGCGCGTCGGTGTCGCCGCGGCGCGCCAGGTCGAAGACCTTGGTCGCCAGCTCCACCACCTCGGGATCAGGGGTTTCGCTCATCGGGGGACCGCCCTTCCATTAACCGTTTTCTCCGCCGCCGGCCTGTGGGGGCATGCGCCTTGAGGCCGTACGAGTGAATCGACAGGGTACTGCCCGGACGCGCACACGACCCGGCCCGTCCATGGCAAAAGATCACGTCGGGTGACGGCGGAGCGACAGGCGACACCGCGAACCCCTCCGGCCTGCGCTCCACTGTCCGCCAGTCCAGTGAAAAACCCGACTTTTCACCCACTTGCACCTTTTATCCTATAGATACTTCCGGTGACCCTGGAAGGACTCATGGTGACTGTCCCCCCGACCAGGAGAACCACTCATGATCCTTTCCATGTCAGGCGTCGTCATCCTCGGCATCATCGTCTTCCTGTTCTTCAGGAAGGACGGCCTCAAGGCCTCGCACGCCCTCATCACCGCCCTGTTCGGCTTCTATCTGGCCGGCACCGCCATCGCACCGAGCATCACCGCGGGCGGTGCGAGCCTCGCCGGCCTCTTGGGCGGGATCAAGTTCTGACGTACCGCTCCCGCTCCCACCCCCATCAGGAGACAGACGTGGCCCGGCGACCACTCCCCCGCATTCTGAGCAGCGGCAGCGCTTCGATCACTCGCAGTCGCGAGTTCGCGCGCACGGCCGCCGACAGCGCCACCGATGTGCTCCATCCGCTGATCATGATCACCCGTGGTCTGCGGCTGCTGGCAGGTGCAGGACGGCAGAAGTGGGCCGCGACGCCCAAGGACCGGCGTGGTCCCACGCTGTTCCTCGTCGCGGCCTGCGTACTCGTGGTCGCGCTCGTCCCCTACGGGTCGATCATGGCCCTGGTCGCGGTGATGGGCGCAGCCGCATGGAAGGGACGGGCACGCACTCCCGTCAGAACCGGCCCGGACGAGGCGGAGACCGGGCGCCTACAGGCTCTGTACGAGGCGCTCGTGCCGTACTTCTCCACGCCCGACGACCCCAGTCCGCTGTTCGCCCACGGCGGCGACTGGGACCAGGTCTTCAACGACTACGAGTTCGACGGCGACGGCCGGGTCTCCCGGCTCCGGGTGACGTACCCCGCGTACTTCACCGACAGCGAGGCCGCCTCCCGTGCCCGGATCGAACAGCTGCTGCACGCCAAGTCGGGCCGCGGCCGGGAGTACCGGTTCAGCTGGGACGAGGAGGGCAACCAGCTCGTCATGAGCGTGCTCGACGCCCTGCCCACCTCGATCGCCGCCCAGCGCTTCGTCACCGCCCCCGGCGAGACCGTCCTCGGCTTCACGGACGACGACGCGGTGCGGCGCACCGTCCCGGTGAACGACGGGGACGAGACCCGGGACGCGCCGGGAGTCGTCTGGCGGACCGGCGCACGCACCACGGAGCCGCATCTGCTGATCGCCGGCCAGCCAGGCAGCGGCACCACCACGCTGATGCGCTCCATCGCCCTCCAGGCCCTCCAGCAGGGCGACATCCTGATCGTCGAGGGCAGCGGCATCGGCGAGTACGCCTGCTTCAACGGCCGCGAGGGCGTGCTCGCCGTGGAGTGCGGGGCGGCCGGGGCGCTGGCCACCCTGGAATGGGCGGCGCAGGAGACGGAGCGCCGGCTGATCGAGGCCAACCGGGCCCGGCAGTCCGGCCATGCCGCCCCCGAGGACACCAGGCGCCCGCTCTGGATCCTGCTGGACCGGCCCAGCGTGCTCGGCCACCTGGCCGCCGCCGACGGCGGGCCCGACCCGCAGGAGCTGCTCCACGTCCCGCTGCGGCACGGCAGGGCCGCCAACGTCACCGTGGTGATGACCGAGCAGTTCGACAGCCTGGACGGCCTGAACGACACCGTGCGGACCCACACCCGGGCCCGCGTGGTGCTCGGCCACTGCTCCCCCGTACAGATCGAGTCCGTCCTGGGGCTCGAGCCGCACACCACCCCGACCCCGGACGTCCCGCCCGGCCGCGGGTACGCACGGCTCGGCGCCGGTCCGGTGCTGCGCATCCAGGTGCCGGCCACGCCCGATCCGTACGACGACGCGACGAGCGAGGCGCAGCGGCAGACGGTGCTCGGCCTGCTGCCCGAACGGCGGACGGCGATCGAGGCGAGCGCGCCCGACCCGGCGACGGCGAAGACCGCGACCGCTTCCGTCGCCATGGAGTCCGTGGCCGTCAGCGACTGACGGATGCGGGAGCGGGGGGGGGGGGGGGGGGGGGGGGGGGGGGCCGCGGGGCCCGCCGCCCCCCCCCCCCCCCCCCCGCCCCGGTGACCGCTCAGGCGACGAACGTCCGAGGCGCCTCCGCGCCCGCGGCCGCCCCCGAGCTGACCAGCTCAGCTGCGGCCGCGAGCCGCAGGGCCGCCTCGTCCGCCACCGGCCCGCCGACCGTGAACGGCAGCCGTACGTATCCCTCGAAGGCGCCGTCGACACCGAACCGGGGCCCGGACGGCACCCGCACCCCGACCCGCTCCCCGGCCACCGCGAGCCGCGAGCCGGAGAGGCCGCCGGTGCGCACCCAGAGCGTCAGACCGCCGCGCGGTACGG
Organism: Streptomyces sp. NPDC048671; assembly: GCF_055587045.1. NCBI lineage: Bacteria > Bacillati > Actinomycetota > Actinomycetes > Kitasatosporales > Streptomycetaceae > Streptomyces > Streptomyces sp. NPDC048671. The sequence continues at coordinate 29,618 of NZ_JBVJHB010000020.1, forward strand.
CGAACTCCCAGTCCGGCAGCTCCCGCCGCACGGCCGTGACCAGCGCGTCCCGGTTGCCCCGCGCCTGCTCCCGGCGGATCTGTACGGCCTCTTCCCAGCCGCCGGTGCGCATCAGCCAGTTGACGGCCAGCTGTTCCAGGACCGGGGTGCCCATGTCGGCGTAGGCGCGGGCGGCCACCAGACTGCGGATGACGTCCGGTGCCGCGCGCACCCAGCCGATCCGCATGCCGGCCCAGAAGGCCTTGCTGGCGGACCCGACGGTGAGCACGGTGCTGCCCGCAGGGTCGAAGGCGCAGACCCGGCGCGGCATCCGCACGTCGTCGTCCAGGTGCAGTTCGTTCATCGTCTCGTCGACGACCAGGACCGTACCGGCCGAGCGGGCGGCGTCCACCAGCGCACGGCGCCGGTCCTCGTCGGCGAGGGCGCCGGTGGGGTTGTGGAAGTCCGCGACGACGTACGCGAGCCGCGGGGCCGCGTCCCGCAGCACCTGGCGCCACCGGTTCATGTCCCAGCCGCCGAGCCCCTCCTCCATGGCCACCGGTACGAGGCGGGCGCCCGCCTCCCGCATCAGCTGGAGGATGTTGGCGTAACTCGGGGACTCCACCGCGATCCGCTCACCGCGGCCCGCGAACAGGTGGCAGATGGCGTCGATCGCGCCCATCGCACCGGTGGTGACCATGATCTGTTCGGGCATCGTCGGGATGCCGGCGGCGGTGTACCGGTCGGCGATCATCTGCCGCAGGGCGGGCAGCCCCGCCGGGTAGTCGCCATGGGTGTGCGCGTACGGGGCCAGCTCCTCCAGGGCGCCCTGGACCGCCCGGGTCAGCCACGGTTCGGGGGCGGGCAGCGAGGCACAGCCCAGGTCGATCATCGACCCGAGCGCCTCCGGGGGCAGCGGCTCCAGGCCGCGGGCGGGCAGCGGGTTCCCCGCGGGCACCGCCGTCCAGCTGCCGGCCCCGCGCCGGGACGCCAGGAAGCCCTCGGCCCGCAGCGCCTCGTAGGCCGCGGCGACCGTCGTACGGCTGACGGCCAGGGCGAGCGCCAGTTCCCGTTCGGCGGGAAGCCGGGCGGCGACCGGGACCCGGCCCTCCAGGACGAGCAGCCGGATACCGTCGGCGAGCGCGCGGTAGGCCGGCGGCTTGCGGTTGCCGGGGCCCGTCGGCCTGGGCTGCTGGGCGTGGAGCTGCCGGGCGAGCTGAGCCGCACCGACCGCCGAAGTCCACTGCGCCATGAGAATCAGTCCACCTTCCTCGGATTGGCCATGGTTGGCAGCCAATCCCCTGCCACAGAGTGACACGCAGCAGTCCACTACCACCACACCAGGGGGCACCACTTGTCCACCACCGACGCCCCGCGCGGAACGCACCTCACCCGACGGCTGATCCAGCTGTACACAGGCCTGGCGCTGTACGGGGCGAGTTCGGCGCTGCTGGTCGTCGCCGGGCTCGGCCTGGAGCCGTGGGGGGTGCTCCACCAGGGGCTCGCCGAGCGCACCGGGATCACCATCGGCGTCGTCTCGATCATCATCGGCGCGATCGTGCTGCTGCTGTGGATCCCGCTCCGGCAGCGGCCGGGGCTGGGCACCGTCTCCAATGTCTTCGCGGTGGGGATCGCGATGGACGGCACGCTGGCGCTCGTCCCCGATGTGCACGGGCTCGCCGCGCAGGCCGGGGTGATGGTGGCGGGCATCGTGCTGAACGGTGTCGCGACGGGGCTGTACATCGCGGCCCGGTTCGGCCCCGGTCCGCGCGACGGGCTCATGACCGGGCTGCACCGGCTCACCGGCCGCTCCATCCGGCTCGTCCGCACGGCGATCGAGGTGGCGGTCGTGGTGACCGGATTCCTGCTCGGCGGCTCCCTCGGCGTCGGCACGGTCCTGTACGCCCTGGCGATCGGCCCGCTCGCCCAGTTCTTCCTGCGCCTCTTCGCGATCCCGGACAACGGCGCCACCACGGCCGCCACCCCGGCACCCGGGCAGGCCATACTGCCGCAGTGACTTCCGTACGCCACCCCTATCTGGACCACCCCGCCCCGCTCGCGTTCGCCCACCGGGGCGGATCGGCGGACGGGATCGAGAACACGGCGGCCGCGTTCCGCCGGGCCGCCGACGCCGGGTACCGCTACTTCGAGACCGATGTGCACGCCTCGGCGGACGGCCGGCTGGTGGCCTTCCACGACGCCACGCTGGACCGGATGACGGACGCCCGGGGCCGGCTGTCGGAGCTGCCGTGGAGCGAGATACGGCAGGCCCGGGTGGCGGGCCGTGAACCGCTGCCGCTGTTCGAGGAGCTGCTCGAGGCGTTCCCGGCGGCCCGCTGGAACGTGGACATCAAGGCCGGGCCGGCCCTTGAGCCGCTGGTGGACCTGATCCGCCGGACGGACGCCTGGGACCGGGTGTGCGTCGGCTCGTTCTCCGAGGCCAGGGTCGCCAGGGCGCACCGGCTGGCGGGCCCCCGGCTGGCCACCTCCTACGGAGTCCGCGGTGTCCTGGGCCTGCGGCTGCGCTCGTACGGCATCCCGGCGGCGCTGCGCGCCGGTGCGGTGTGCGCGCAGGTGCCGGAGAGCCAGGGCGGCGTCCGGGTCGTGGACCGGCGCTTCGTGCGGGAGGCGCACGCGCGGGGGCTCCAGGTGCATGTCTGGACGGTGAACGAACCGGAGCGGATGGCAGCGCTCCTGGACCTCGGCGTGGATGGCATCATGACCGATCACATCGAGACGCTGCGTACGGTGCTGAGCGAGCGGGGGGCCTGGGCCTGACGTCGGCCCGGTGACGTCTCCACGGGGAGAGACGAGGGGTGTGCGATGAGCGCCGAGACCGCGGATGCCGCCGAACCGGCGGAGAACACGGCCGGGTCGCCCGACCCCGGCGAGCGCCGGCGCGAGCAGCGCGGCTGGTACTTCTACGACTTCGCCTGCTCCGTCTACTCGACGAGCGTCCTCACGGTGTTCCTCGGGCCGTATCTGACGTCGATCGCCAAGGCGGCCGCCGACGCCGACGGCTTCGTCCATCCGCTCGGCGTCCCGGTCCGCGCCGGATCGCTGTTCGCCTACGCGGTCTCGGCGTCCGTGATCGTCGCGGTGATCCTGATGCCGGTCGTCGGCGCCGCCGCCGACCGCTCGGGACGCAAGAAGCCGCTGCTGGCGGCGGCCGCCTACGTGGGCGCCACCGCGACCGCCGGAATGTTCTTCCTGGACGGCACCCGCTATCTGCTCGGCGCGTTCCTGCTCATTGTGGCGAATGCCGCGATATCCGTGTCGATGGTCCTCTACAACGCCTACCTGCCGCAGATCGCGGAGCCCGACGAACGCGACGCGGTCTCCTCGCGGGGCTGGGCCTTCGGCTACACCTCGGGGGCGCTGGTCCTCGTCCTCAATCTGATCCTCTACACGGGCCACGACTCCTTCGGCCTCTCCGAGTCGGAGGCCGTCCGGATCTGTCTCGCCTCGGCCGGCGTCTGGTGGGGCGCGTTCACCGTCGTACCGCTGCGCCGGCTGCGCGACCGGCGGGTGGCTCCGGGCAGCCGCGGAGCGGTCGGGTCCGGGTGGCGGCAGCTGATGGCGACCCTGCGCGACATGCGCCGCCATCCGCTCACCCTCTCCTTCCTGCTCGCCTACCTCGTCTACAACGACGGCGTGCAGACGGTGATCTCGCAGGCCTCGGTGTACGGCTCCGAGGAACTGGGCCTCGACCAGACGACGCTGATCACGGCCGTCCTGCTGGTCCAGATACTCGCGGTGGCCGGAGCGCTGGGGATGGGCCGGCTGGCCCGGGTGTACGGCGCGAAGCACACGATCCTGGCGTCCCTGGTCGTCTGGACGGCGATTCTCGTCGCCGGATACTTCCTGCCCGCCGACGCGCCGGCGTTCTTCTACGCGCTGGCCGCGGCGATCGGCCTGGTCCTCGGCGGCAGCCAGGCCCTGTCGCGCTCGCTCTACTCGCATCTGGTGCCGCGCGGCAAGGAGGCCGAGTACTTCTCGGCGTACGAGATGAGCGACCGCGGACTGAGCTGGCTGGGGCCACTGGTGTTCGGGCTCGCGTACCAGCTGACCGGCAGTTATCGGGATGCGATCATCTCGTTGGTGATCTTCTTCGTGGTCGGTTCGGTGCTGCTCGCGAGGGTGCCGGTACGGCTGGCCGTGGCGGCGGCCGGGAATCCCGTTCCCGAGCGGATTTAGACGTTGAAGTAAAAGGCCGGTAGTGTACGCCTTTGGCCTGCCCGGAGGACCGTTACTGCCAGTGGAAGAATCCAAACCGTTGGGTGACAACTTCTGCCAGATGTGACAAACCGGGCGTTGGCGGGTACTTGAACCCTGGCAAACCTGAATACTCAGCGGTACGACGGGCGACGCATGACCGGCAACGGGAATCTTTGCCGCCGACCGGACGTTGAGCCGGATGACGACGACAGCGACACCTGTCCTGTGGGCGACAAGCCCGGGAGGCACGATTCATGAGTGAGCGAGCTCTCCGCGGCACGCGACTTGTGGTTACCAGCTACGAGACGGACCGCGGCATCGATCTGGCCCCGCGCCAGGCGGTGGAGTACGCATGCCAGAACGGACATCGATTTGAGATGCCGTTCTCGGTAGAGGCGGACATTCCGCCGGAGTGGGAGTGCAAGGCGTGTGGCGCCCAGGCACTCCTGGTGGACGGGGATGGCCCCGAGGAGAAGAAGGGCAAGCCTGCGCGTACGCACTGGGACATGCTCATGGAGCGGCGCACACGCGAGGAGCTGGAGGAGGTGCTGGCCGAGAGGCTGGCGGTTCTGCGCTCCGGAGCCATGAATATTGCCGTGCATCCGCGGGACAGCAGGAAGTCTGCCTGACCGCGTAGCACAGCACTGAGACAGAGCCGCGGGCCGCGACACCTTGTGTGTCGCGGCCCGCGGCTCTGTTCTGTCCCGTGGGCCGGTGCCCAGGGGGGCACCGGCAGAGATGTCCTCGACCGCCGGACAGGCTTGATCCGGACGGGCTTGGTTCTGCCGTCTGCGGGTTACGGCGCCAGGGGCGGGCGGGGGTTCTCGTCCGGGTGGGAGGGGTCGTCGCGGATGACCTCGCCCTGGACGACCTTTCCGTCGGGCCTGTGCATCCGGGCCTGCTGGAAGGCGTCCGAGAGGCCGCCGGGAGCCGCAGCGCGCATCCGGCGCTCCAGCGACCGCTCCGCGTACCTGCTGAGCGCCGACCGGACCGGCGGCACCAGGAGCAGCAGTCCGGCGACGTCCGAGATCATCCCCGGAATCATGATCAGCAGCCCGCCGAGCATGAGGAAGCCGTTGCCCCTGCTGCTCGGCGGAGCGGGTGAGGAGCCGTCGGCGCCCGGCTGTCCCGGCATCTGCTGGAGCGTCTCGGTGAGATTGCGGAAGGCGCGGCGGCCGGCCGACTTCATCACCACGGCTCCGAGCACCACGCCCGCGGCCAGGAGCAGCAGGACGGTGAACCCGCCCGCCGCCTCCGCCACCACGATGAGCAGCCAGATCTCCAGCACCGCCCAGGCGGCGATGGCGAGAGGTACGAGGGTCCGGGCGCGCGAGCGCCGGCGGGCGGTCGGGGGCGGTGTGCCGGTCGTCATGCCCCCAGTGTGCCTGGCCACGGGTCCGAGCGCTGTAAGGGGGGTGACGATCATCGCCCCGGAGGCGTCAGGGCGTCCGGCGTCCGAGCACCCGGTTCGTACGGGTGGTGACGCCCCAGGTGGTGACCCGCCAGAGCGCCTCGACGAGGATGTCCCGGCTCATCTTGGAGTCACCGATCTCCCGGTCCACGAAGGTGATCGGGACCTCGACGACGTGGTAGCCGGCCTCGATCGCGCGGCGTGCCAGGTCCACCTGGAAGCAGTAGCCCTGCGAGGCGACCTCGTCGAGGCCGATGCCCTTGAGGGTCTCCGTGCGGAAGGCCCGGTATCCGCCGGTGACGTCCCTGGTCCGGAGCCCGAGCATCAGCCGCGAGTAGGTGCTGCCGCCTCGGGAGATCATCTCGCGGGACTTGGGCCAGTTGACCACGCGCCCGCCCGGAACCCAGCGGGAGCCGAGCACCAGGTCGGCGCCCTTGAGGGCGGTGAGCAGCCGGGGCAGTTCCTCGGGCTGGTGGGAGCCGTCCGCGTCCATCTCCACGAGCACGCCGTAGTCGTGTTCCATCCCCCAGCGGAAGCCGGCGAGATAGGCCGCGCCGAGCCCTTCCTTGCCCTGGCGGTGCAGCACATGGACCCGGTCGTCCTCGGCGGCCAGCTCGTCGGCCAGCTTGCCGGTGCCGTCGGGGCTGTTGTCGTCGGCGACCAGGATGTCGACCTCCGGTACGGCGGCGCGCACCCGGCTGACGATCGGCTTGATGTTCTCGGCCTCGTTGTAGGTCGGAATGATCACCAAGGTTCTGCCGAGCGGGCCGTATCGCCTCTGACCGCCGTCGTTCACTTACTGCCCCTTAAGTCCGTACGCAGGTGCACACCATATCCAGCGTGACGGGGCCGCAGACCGACCTGGTCGGGGCGGCCCGGAGCGTGGCGGCGGACAGAAGAGCGGAAGTACGGACAGAACTGCGGATCGGGGCCCGGCGTCCTTCGGGCCGACCCGGGACCCGCCGGCTGCGGGTCGGCCCAGGGCCGTTGTCTACTGAACGTCCGGGCCCCACCCGGGTCGCACCCTCCGTCCGGCTGAAACCTTCCCTCGCCCCCGAGGCGCGGGCGCTGAACCTGGCTGTCAGCGGTGGTGCGCCGGTGCGGCACACCACCCCATGACTCAGCGGCGTTCGACGACTGCGTGGAGGTTTAACCGGTCGGACGTCCTGTGGTGGACTCGGCCGAACCTACCGGCCGGTGGGCGCATTCTGTCAATACCTGCCTGACCTGCATCGTTTACCGAACTTGCCTGGTCAGTACCGGAGATCCCCAGGTCGCGGGAGAACCGGGGCACCTTCGGTCGGCGGTACGAAATGTCCGCACGTCACTCGTTCGGCCGTACGTAGACAGTTTGTCCGAAGACGACCGTGCGCAGGCAGACCGGGAGTTCGGCCCCCGGACTGAGGTCCGGCAGTCCGGGCGTCCCCGACCTGGGATCCGTCGACCAGCGGGCGACCCGGTCGTCCGGTGCCTGGACCACCAGTTCCGCGGTGCGCCAGACCGCGTAGTCGGCCGGGGCGCCCGGCACCAGGGTGCCCGCGTCATCGCGGCCGACGGCCCGCCAGCCGCCCCTGGTGTGGGCGGTGAAGCCGGCCCGCACGGAGATCCGGTGCTCGGGCGTCCGGTGGAACGCGGCGGCCCGCACGGTCCCCCACGGGTCCAGCGGGGTCACCGGGCTGTCGGAGCCGAAGGCGAGGGGCACACCGGCCCGCAGGAGGGCCGCGTACGGGTTCAGGGTCCTCGCCCGCCCGGCACCCAGCCGCTGGGCGTACATGCCCTCCTCACCGCCCCAGGCGGCGTCGAAGGCGGGCTGGACCGAGGCGGTGAGCCCCAGTTCCGCGAAAGCGGCGACGGTCTCGGGGGTGAGCATCTCGGCGTGCTCGACCCGGTGCCTCGCGGCCCGGACCCGGCCCACGCCCACCTTCTCGGCGGCCGCCCTGATGCCCTCGACGACGGCGGAGAGCGCGGCGTCGCCGATGGCGTGGAAGCCCGCCTGCAACCCGGCCTCGGTGCAGGCCGCGACGTGGGCCGCGATCTGCCCGGCGTCCAGGTGGGCGGCGCCGGTCAGCGGGGCGTCGGCGTACGGCTCGTGGAGGCAGGCGGTGTGCGAGCCGAGCGAGCCGTCGACGAAGAGGTCGCCGGCCGCGCCCACCGCGCCGAGCTCCCGGATGCGCCGGGCGTCCTTCCCGTCGGCGACCTGTTCGGCCCAGTAGCCGAAGACCCGCGGTCCGCGCTGCCCCGCGGCGAGCTTCAGCAGGGCGGTGAAGTCCTCCTCGTCGGAGATGTCGGGGCCGCCGCACTCGTGGACCGCGCCGATGCCCAGGGACGCGGCCCTGCTCAGCGCGGCACGCTGGGCGTCGGCGCGCTGCCGCGGCGAGACGGCACCGTGGGCGGCCGCGCGCACCGCGTGGTGGGCGGCGGCGGTCAGCGGCGCCTCCGGGTGGTAGCCGGGCATCGAGGCGATTCGGGGGACCAGGTCCAGCAGCGCGGTACTGGCGACCGCCGAGTGCACGTCGACCCGGGGCAGGTAGACCGGCCGGCCGCCGGCCGCCGCGTCGAGCTCGGCGCGCGAGGGCGGCCGCTGCTCGGGCCAGCGCGTGGCGTCCCAGCCGTGACCCAGGACCACCCGGTCGGCGGGGTGCGCCGCCACGTACGTCCGTACGAGAGCGAGGGCCTCGTCCAGGGTGCGGGCACCGGAGAGGTCGAGGCCGGTGAGGGCCAGTCCGGTCGACGTGGTGTGGACGTGGGCGTCGGTGAACGCGGGGGTGACCAGCGCCCCGTCGAGGTCGATCACCTCGTCGACGCCGCCCGCGAAGGCGTCGGCGGCCCCCTCGGAGCCCACCCAGGCGACATGGCCCCGTTCCACCACCATGGCGGTGGCGAAGGGGTCGGCGGGGCTGTGGACGTCTCCACCGCGCAGCAGCACGGTGCGGTGTTCGCTCTGGGGGGCGGTGCTCTCGGTCATGGGACCAGTCTCCCGCCTGCCGGGTCCCGCCCCGTGCGCGACCCCTCAGATCTGCGGCGGCCGCGCCTCGTACGGCGTGGACAGGACGACCGTGGTGCGCGTGGAGACACCGGCGAGTGTGCGGATCCGCGTCAGCAGGTGCTCAAGCTCAAGCGGGGTCGCGACCCGCACCTTCAGAATGTAATTCTCGTCACCCGCGACGCTGTGGCACGCCTCCAGCTCCGGCACACCGGCGAGCCGCTCGGCGATGTCGTCCGGGGCACTCGGGTCGAAGGGCTTGACCGAGATGAACGCGGTCAGCGGCAGGCCGACGGCTTCGGGGTCGACGACCGCGGCGTAGCCCCGGATCACCCCGCGCTGCTCCAGCCTGCGGACCCGCTGATGAACGGCCGAGGTGGACAGGCCGGTGGCCTTGCCCAGGTCGGTGTAGCTCATCCGCCCGTCCTTGACGAGCAACTCCACGATTTGACGGTCCAGCTCCTCCATATGGATCAATCTATGGCCCCGGGCGCCTCCAGGCACAGCCGCGGGAGCGACTGAAGGGGAACCTGCGGCAGCCATGTGATGAATGCCACAGGTTTACGGGCCAGTAGCCGGGCCCCTCGCGGTTACGGCCGATCCACGACGGGAAGTGCTTGCTTTGGCCGAGGCCGCGGCGCCTTGTCGGCCCACCCGAGGGGGGAATTTCCATGCAGAGCCTGAAGCTCACCGGACGTACCGAACCGGAGCCCGTTGATCCTTTCGAGGACACCGCTCCCGACGCGTACGACACACTTGAGATGTACCGGGTCACCTGCCCGGACTGCGCGCAGCCGATCGCTCTCCTGGCGGACGAGGACACGCTCCCGGAGCACGCCCTGTGCCCGACTCCGTGGAACCCGTTCGTCCTGACGGTGTGCGCCGGGACCGGCCGCCCGGCGTCGAAGTCGCGGCCCGCCGATGAGTCGCCCGACGTCCAGGAGCAGGAGACGGCCCTGCTGTTGACGCTCCCTCAGGGGCTCGACTGGAGGATGCAGCCCTTCTCGCACGCCGGGGGCGACGGCTCGCACCCGCTCCGGGTGCCGCACCAGCTCCGGCGCGACGCCGCCTGAGCCCGCCTCCCGCCTCAGCGGGACCGCGAGCCCCCTGGCCGCCAGAGACGGCGGAACCGCGCTGCACCACGACGGCCCGACCGGCGTGGTGCGGGCAGCGAACGGTTCCGCGGCGCGCCGGAGAACCTGGCGAACGGGCGCCCGAATCGGCCGGGCAGTGACCCGGCCCCGCCCCGCGGCGTTGGCCTGGCATGACCCTGCTGCACTCCACGGCCGGCCCCGGTCGCCGCCGTCTCGCCGTTCCGGCCTCCGAAGAATCGGTTCCGCAGCCCGGATCGTCACCGGCGCCGCAGCCCGAGCCGCCCCGCCCGGCGCCGCGTCCGGTGCCCCACTCGACCGATCCGCCCATCTACCGGGCGATGCTCCGGCACTGGGAGGGCACCGGCAGGACCCTGCCGGGCCGCCATGACCAGGAGTGGAACCGGATCATGACGATGCCCGTGTGGTCGGACCGGCCGCTGCGGGTCAGTGCGACTCAGGACCCGCGAGGTGGCGGGCGATGACCATGCGCTGGATCTGATTGGTGCCTTCGACGATCTGCAGCACCTTCGCCTCGCGCATGAGCCGTTCGACGGGGAAGTCCAGCGTGTAGCCGTATCCGCCGAGCACCTGGACGGCGTCGGTGGTGACCCGCATCGCGGCGTCCGTGCAGAACAGCTTGGCCATGGCCGCCTGCCGCGAGAACGGGCTGCCCGCGTCACGCAGCCTGGCCGCCTCCAGATAGAGCGCCCGGCCCGCCTCGATCTGGGTGGCCATGTCGGCGAGCATGAACCGCAGCCCCTGGAAGTCCGCGATGGGGCGGCCGAACTGCTTGCGTCCGGTGGCGTAGGCGACGGCCTCGTCCAGCGCAGCCTGGGCCACACCGATGGCGCAGGCGGCGATACCCAGCCGGCCGGAGTCGAGCGCGGACAGCGCGATCGCGAAGCCCTGCCCCTCCTCGCCGATCCGGCGCGCGTCCGGGACCCGTACGCCGTCGAAATGGAGCTGGGCGGTGGGCGAGCCCTTCATCCCCATCTTCTTCTCGGGGAGGGCGGCGCTCAGCCCCGCCGCGTCCCCGGGGACGAGGAAGGCGGTGATTCCGCGGGCACCGTCGACGCCGGTACGGGCCAGCACGGTGTAGAAGTCGGCGATACCGCCGTGGGTGATCCACGCCTTGGTGCCGGTGATGACCCAGTCTTCCCCGTCCCGTACGGCCTTCGTCCGCAGCGAGGCGGCGTCGGAGCCCGAGGCGGGCTCCGAGAGGCAGTAGGCGCCCAGCAGGCCGCCCCCGAGCATCGACGGAAGGTGTTCGGCCTGCTGCTCCTTGGTGCCGTAGCCGGCGACCGCGTGACAGGCGAGGGAGTGGACGCTCACGCCGAGCCCGACGGTGAGGCGGGCGGCCGCGAGCTCTTCGAGTACCTGGAGGTACACCTCGTACGGCTGGTCGCCACCGCCGTGGGCGGAGTCGTACGGCAGTCCGAGCAGGCCGGACTCGGAGAGCAGTGTGAAGACTTCGCGCGGGAACCGGCCGGCGTCCTCCTCCTCGGCCGCCCGCGGCGCGATCTCCCGCTGGACGATGTCTCGGACGAGCGCGATGAGCTGCCTGGACTCCTCGGTGGGCAGACGGCGTTCCACTGGTTGCGGGGCACGGTCGGACATGACGGCGCTCTCCTCCCTGTCGGGCGTTGCGGCGGTCGCGCGCGCGGGGTTGTGAGCGGCGCCGCCGGGGGATCTCCGGGCGGGGCCCGAAAAGACTGCGGCCCAGCCGATGTTGCCCTCCCGGATTACGAGAGGTGCCGGTCAGCGGCTGTGGCGGCTTGAGTATGCCCGATCGGACGGTATCCGTCACTGGGTGACAGAGCTCTTCGGCCACGGCGGCCGGCGGACGGCAGCCGTCGGCGGCCGCTCAGGCATCCGTCATCGGAATTGGTCCGAACCATTGACCCAACTGGTCTAGTCCATCTACGGTTCACCGCGAACCGGCTTTCCGCGTTCATGCCAACTATGTGAGCGTCGAAAGCCGGTCGTCCACCGGCAAGTCCCCTCCCCCACGAGGAGCAACGATGATCGGACTGCATCGCCCGGGAGCCCGTCTCCGGGCGTTCGCCGCTGCCGCCTGTACCGCCGCCCTGGGCGCCGCCCTGCTGGGTGTCGCGGGCACCGGATCCGCCGGCGCGGCCCCCGCCGACCCGAAGGCCGCCCCCGCGGCAGCAGCCGCCGCCCCCACAGCGGCCGGCAGCAAGGTGGTCGGCTACTTCACCGACTGGGGTGTCTACGACCGCAACTACCACGTCAAGAACATCGAGACGTCGGGCTCGGCCGACAAGCTCACGCACATCAACTACGCCTTCGGCAACGTCCAGGGCGGCAGGTGCACGGTCGGCGACTCCTACGCCGACTACGAGAAGGCGTACACGGCCGACCAGTCGGTCGACGGGGTGGCCGACACCTGGGACCAGGAGCTGCGCGGCAGCTTCAACCAGCTCCGCAAGCTGAAGAAGCTGCACCCCGACCTCAAGATCCTCTGGTCGTTCGGCGGCTGGACCTGGTCCGGCGGCTTCGGTGAGGCCGCGCAGAACCCGGCCGCGTTCGCCGACTCCTGCTACAGCCTGGTGGAGGACCCCCGTTGGGCCGATGTCTTCGACGGCATCGACATCGACTGGGAGTACCCCAACGACTGCGGTCTGACCTGTGACACCAGCGGCCGTGACGCCTACGGCAACCTGCTGTCCGCCCTGCGCTCCAAGTTCGGCGCGAACAACCTGGTCACCTCGGCGATCAGCGCGGACGGCTCCGACGGCGGCAAGCTCGACGCCGTCGACTACGGCGGCGCAGCGCAGTACGTCGACTGGTACAACCCGATGACGTACGACTTCTTCGGCGCCTGGGACGCCCAGGGTCCGACGGCGCCGCACTCCCCGCTGAACTCCTACCCGGGTATCCCCAAGGAGGGCTTCAACAGCGACGCCGCCATTTCCAAGCTGAAGGCCCAGGGCATTCCCGCGTCGAAGCTGCTGCTCGGCATCGGCTTCTACGGCCGCGGCTGGACCGGCGTCACCCAGGACGAGCCGGGCGGCACGGCGACCGGCGCGGCCCCGGGTACGTACGAGGCGGGCATCGAGGACTACAAGGTCCTCAAGAACAGCTGCCCCACCACCGGCACCGTCGCGGGTACGGCGTACGCGCACTGCGGCACCAACTGGTGGAGCTACGACACCCCCGCCACCATCGGCACCAAGATGGACTACAAGAACCAGCAGGGCCTGGGCGGCACCTTCCTCTGGGAGCTCAGCGGTGACACCACCGACGGCGAGCTGATCAAGGCGATCAACTGACATCGTCGCAGCGGGCATGACGGGGGCGGGGAGCCGGGCGGACTCCCCGCCCCCGTCGCGTCCGCCGTCACGTCCCCCGTCAGGTCACATGAGACCGATCACATGAGACCGATCTGCGTGACGAACATGGCGATGACGACGACGAGCGTCCAGCCCAGGAGGTTCTCCAGCAGCCCGGAGCGGTCCCCGGGCCCGCCCGTCCGCGTGCGTCGGCGGGCAGGGGTGGTGGTTGCGGCGGCAGTCGCGGTCATGGCATCTCGTTCGGTCGGCCGGCAGTCGGTGTCCCCCGAGGACCCGACCACAGTGCCAGCAGGACGGGCCCGCGGGGTAGAGACCTGCGTCACTGCCCCGCAGGAGCCGGACCGCGTCAGCGGACCACGACGACGGCCGGAGCCCGGCGCCGGGCGGGTATCGGGTGCGCGGGGAAGTACAGGCAGCGGACGCCGCCTGTGCCCGAGACCACACCGCCGCTCGCGTCGCACCGCTCGGTGCGGACGACCCGCTCGGCCACCGGCCCGCGCGCGTGAGTGTCCGGTCAGCCGATGGGCCTGCCGCAGCACTGCGTCAGGCGCCGCTCACCGCGAGACCCAGCCGTACGACTTGGAGCGCGACGTAGAGCTCAGCCGCGGACTCCGCTTCCGTGGGGCGCCGACCGGTCAGTCCGGCGATCCGGTTGAGGCGGTACAGGACGGTGTTGCGATGGCAGTGCAGCAGCTCTGCCGCCCGCGCCGTGGAGCCGCCGACGGTGAACCAGGCGCGCAGGGTCTCCAGCAGCGTGGCCTGGTCCACCTCCGGCAGCGCGCGCAGGGGGCCGAGCACCGCCTCGGCCATCTCCGCCGCCGCGTCCGGGGAGGCGGCGGCGAGAAGGGCGATCGGTGAAGTGCCGTAGAGGTGGCTCCCGGCCGTGCCGGGCGGCAGGCACTGCACCGCGAGCTGCGCCTCGCGCCAGGCCGTGGCGGCGTTGACGGGTGAGGTGAAGGGGCGGCTGACGCCGACACGGGAGCGGACCCCGTCCATGAGCTCGTCGAGGGCTGTCGCGACCGTCGATTCGTTCGAGAGCGCCAGCAGACCGACCACGACATCGATCTGGGGAATCCATTCGGAGCCGATCCCGGCCGCCCGGAGCCGGACTCCCGCGCCGGGCAGAGGCTCCGCGCCTTCGCGCGTCTCGGCGCACACCACGAGGAACGGCCCCTGGCGGTCGAGCCCCAGGACCCGGGCGATTTCCCACGCGCCGGCGCTCGTGCCGACCCTGCCGTCGAGCAGGGTCGCGAGCATGGCGCCCCGTGCCGTGGCGTCGCGGCGTGCGTGCACCTCGTCCGCGGTGCGGTAGGCGTCAGCCGCCGCGCCGGAGTACGCGTCGATCGCCGCCCAGAGACTGGAGGCGAGAGGCAGGAGCTGGGCGGCGATCTCCTCGTCGTCGGTCAGGGCGCGCAGCCTGTCCCAGACGAAACGCCCGGCCGTCCGGTACGCGTGGAGCAGTACGGCGAGCGGGATGCCGTGTTCGGCCTTCAGCCGTCCGGCCGCACGCGGAGCGTCGAGGGTGGCGGGCCTGCGCTGAAGGGTGGTGAGCAGGGTCCGGAGATTGTCGCGTACGACGGTACGCAGCCGTTCCTCGTCGAGCAGCGCGCCCTCGCCGTAGGAGTGTTCGCCGCTCATGATCTCGACGGTCAGCTCGTCGCTGAGCGGGCCCACGTCGTCAAGAAGTCGGCCGACCAGCTCCGCGACTCGTTCGTCACCCTCCAACTCCGCAGCCACGCACGGATTCTAGACCCGCACCGTTTGTGCGCGCGCACAAACGGGCGGCTCGGATTCCCGCTCGCTGCCCATGGCCTGATCGGGAACGGAGCGATGGAATCACGGTCAGTGGGTTCCACCGTGGTTCCGTCATGCGGTGGCACCACCTCGACGGATCATTGGAGGTCGGATGTACGACTACGACTACGTCATCGTCGGGGCAGGATCCGCGGGATGTGTGCTGGCTGCCCGCCTCTCCGAGAACCCGGACGTCCGGGTGGCGGTGATCGAGGCGGGAGGCCCGGACACCGCGCAGGAGATTCACATTCCCGCGGCCTTCAGCCGACTGTTCAAGAGCGACCTCGACTGGGACCTCGACACCGAGCCCGAACCCGGGCTCGCGGGGCGTCGGCTCTACCTGCCCCGCGGAAAGACGTTCGGCGGCTCCAGCTCGATGAACGCGATGATCTACATGCGTGGCAACCCGGCCGACTACGACGGCTGGGCCGCGGCCGGCGCGACGGGCTGGTCCTACTCGCAGGTGCTGCCGTACTTCCGCAGAGCCGAGGACAACGAGCGCGGTGCGGACGCCTTCCACGGATCGGGAGGCCCCCTGCGGGTGAGCGACAGCCGCTCCGCCCACCCGTTGGCCACCGCCTTCGTGGAATCCGCGGTACGGGCCGGCCACAAGCCCAACGACGACTTCAACGCGGAGTCGCAGCTGGGCGTCGGTCCCTACCAGCTCACCCAGCGTGATGGCATGCGATGCAGCGCGGCCACCGCCTACCTCCATCCCGCAATGCGTCGGCAGAACCTCACGGTGCTGTCTTCGGCCCTGGTCCACCGGGTGGTGGTGGAGAACGGGCGGGCCACCGGGGTCGAAGTGGGCATGGGCGGTGCCGTCGAGGTGATCCGCGCGGCGCAGGAGGTGATCGTCTCCGCGGGTGTCTACGAATCCCCGAAGCTGCTGATGCTGTCCGGCATCGGACCGGCCGCCGCCCTGTCCGCCTCAGGCATCGACGTGGTGAGCGGGCTTCCGGTCGGCCAGGGGCTCCAGGACCACTACATGGCGCTGCTCAACTTCCGCACCCACGTCGAGTCGCTGATGACCGCGGCAAGCCCGGAGAACGCGGCCCTCCTGCGGAGCGAGGGGCGGGGACCGCTGACCTCCAACATCGGTGAGGCAGGCGGTTTCTTCCGTACGCGGGAGGGTATCGAGGCGCCTGACGGGCAGCTCCACCTGGCTCCTGTGCTGTTCCATCAGGAGGGGCTCGGTCCCGTCGCCGAGCACGGGTTCTCGCTCGGCCCGTGTGTGCTGGCGCCGACGAGCCGCGGACAGGTCACACTGCGCTCGTCGCGGCCGGACGCGGCGCCGCGTATCACGCACAACTACCTGACCACGGCCGAGGATCGCGACTGCCTCGTGAACGGCGTGCGGATCGCCCTGGAGATCGTCGCGCAGGCCCCGCTGGCCGACGCGGTCACCGGACAGTTCGACGTTCCCGACTCGGATACGACGGCGGACATCCTGGCCTGGGCGCGCACCTCGGGAATGACGCTGTTCCACCCGACATCGACATGCGCCATCGGCAGTGTGGTCGATCCCGAGCTGCGCGTGCTGGGGGTGGCGGGGCTACGGGTCGTCGACGCGTCGGTCTTCCCCTCGGTCCCCCGGGGCAACACCAACGCGCCCACCATCATGGCCGCGGAGAAGGCCGCCGATCTCATCAAGGGGGCCGCGCGATGACCACGGTGCCGGCGACGGCGGAGCAGGTGGCATCGGTCGACCGGTCCCTGGCCGAACTGGTCCGGGGCGAAGCGGCCTGGGCGGCGTGCGATCTGGCGCGGCGCCGCCTGCTGCTGGAGCAGGTGCACACCCGGACCGCCGCCCTGGCCGGGGCCTGGGTGCGCGCCGCTGCCGCGTACAAGCAGCTGCCCGACGACAGTCCGCTGCTCGGCGAGGAATGGATGTCCGGCCCCTACCCGGTCCTGACCGCCACGTCGGCGCTGGCCTCCGGCGTCCGCGCGCTGGAGGAGGGGCGGAGCCCGGTGGACGGATTCCCGCTGACCACGGCGCCAGGTGGGCGCGTTGCCGTACGCGTCATGCCGCACGGCATCTGGGACCGGCTGCTGCTGAGCGGCTTCAGCGCGCAGGTGTGGATGCCGCCGGGCGTCACGGCCGAGGCCGTGCGGGAGGAAGCCGGCCTCGCTCTGCGCCGGCCCGGCAGGACCGCGGGCGTGAGCGTGGTGCTCGGCGCCGGGAACATCACGTCGATACCGGTGCTGGACGTGCTCTACGAGCTGTACGCCCACAACCGGGTCGTCGCCCTCAAACTCAATCCGGTCGCCGCGGGGCTGCTGGATGTGTTCCGCACGGTTCTGGCCCCGCTGATCGACGTGGGAGCGGTGCGGATCCTCACCGGCGGCGCGGACATCGGGACGCGGCTCGTCCACCACGCGTCGGTGGGGCATGTGCACATGACCGGCAGCGCCCTGACGCACGACGCGATCGTCTTCGGCGACGGCGCCGAGGGCGCGGCCCGCAAGCGTGCCGGTACGCCCTTGCTGGCGAAGCCCGTCACCAGCGAACTGGGCGGGGTCTCACCGGTCATCGTGGTGCCGGGCTCGTGGTCGGAGGCCGACCTGCGCTTCCAGGCCGAGCACGTGGCCACCCAGCGGCTGCACAACGGCGGCTACAACTGCGTGGCGAGCCAGGTCGTGGTCGTCGGCTCCGACTGGGCCCAGAAGGACCGCTTCCTGGCACATCTGAGGGCGGCGCTGGCCGAGGCCCCTGAGCGCCGCGCGTACTACCCGGGGAGCGATGACCGGGTGGCGGGGGCGCTGGAGTCCTACCCGCGGGCCCGTGTCCTCGGCGGGCGCGTGCTCATCGAGGGGATCGATGCCGCGGAGCCCGGACCAGCGGTGACCACCGAGTACTTCGCGCCGGTGCTGGGCGTCCTCGAACTGCCGGGCGACGAGCGGGAGTTCCTCGCCTCCGCGGTCCGTACCGCCAACGAGGAGTTCGCCGGCACCCTGGCCGTCGGCCTTGTCGCGCATCCACGCACCCTGGCCCGTCTCGGGCCGTCGTTGGACGATGCGATCGCCGAACTCAGGTATGGCACGGTCGCGGTCAACGCCTGGGCCGGTCTCGGGTACCTGAC
Organism: Streptomyces sp. NPDC048671; assembly: GCF_055587045.1. NCBI lineage: Bacteria > Bacillati > Actinomycetota > Actinomycetes > Kitasatosporales > Streptomycetaceae > Streptomyces > Streptomyces sp. NPDC048671. The sequence goes on from NZ_JBVJHB010000020.1 coordinate 47,494, forward strand.
CGCGACAGCCAGCTGGGGCGCGTTCCCCGGCCACACGCTCGACGACGTCCAGAGCGGCATCGGGGTCGTGCACAACGCGTTGCTGCTCAGCAACCCCGAACGCACCGTGGTGCGGGGTCCGTTCCGGCCGGCTCCCCGCGCCCTTCTGTACGGTGAGCTCGCTCTGTCCCCCAAGCCCCCGTGGTTCGTCACCAACCGGACCAGTGCGACGACAGGGCGCCGGCTCGCCGGTTTCGCCGCCGAGCCCCGCTGGTCGGCGCTGCCGGGAATCTTCGCCTCCGCGCTGCGGGGCTGACGCAGAGAAGAGGATCGCGCCATGCTCAACCTGGCCGTCGTACTGGAACAGACCGCCCGGGAGTTCCCGGACCGCGTCGCCCTGGTCCTGGGCGGGACCCGGATGTCGTACGCGGAGGTCGACGCCGCGGCCGCCCTGGTCGCCGCGGGCCTGTCGGCCCGCGGGATCGGCTCCGGTGACCGGGTCGCTCTGAGCTGTCCCAACGTGCCGTTCTTCCCTGTCGTCTACTTCGGCATCCTCAAGGCCGGAGCCGTCGTCGTCCCGCTGAACGTCCTGCTCACCGACCGTGAGATCGCCTACCACCTGCGGGACTCCGCCGCCCGGGTCTACTTCTGTTTCGAGGGCACCGAGGAACTGCCGATGGCCGCATCGGGCCGGGCCGCCTTCGCCGCCGCGGCGGACTGCGAGCACTTCGTGGTGATCACCCAGGACCCCGCGTCCCCCACACCCTCGCAGGGGGCGACGACGCTCGCCGAATTCACCCGCGGCATGCCGGCGGTCTTCGAGTCCGTGGCGACCGAGGAGGGCGACACCGCGGTCGTGCTCTACACCAGCGGCACCACGGGCAGCCCCAAGGGCGCCGAACTGACCCACAGCAACATGGTGCACAACACACTGCTGGCGAACCGCCAGTTCGCCATGGAGGCGGACGATGTCCACCTCCTCGCGCTTCCGATGTTCCACTCCTTCGGCCAGACCGTGCAGCTGAACGCGGCCTTCGCCTGCGGAGCCACGATCGTGCTGCTGCCGCGCTTCGAGGCGGGCGCCGCCCTGGAGGTGATGGAGCGGGCGGGTGTCACGTTCTTCGCCGGGGTGCCGACGATGTACTGGGCGCTGCTCACCTACGAGGCCGCCGACACTCACGATCTGGCGGCGATCGCCCGGAACCTGCGGATGGCCGTATGCGGCGGCTCCGCCCTGCCGTCGGAGGTACTGAGCGGTTTCGAAAAGCGGTTCAACGTGCCGATCCTGGAGGGGTACGGCCTCTCCGAGACCAGTCCGATCGCCACCTTCAACCGTCTGGACCGGCCTCGCAGACCAGGCTCGATCGGTCTGCCCGTATGGGGTGTCGAGGTGAGGATCGTCCGCACGGACGGTACGTTGTGCGATCCGGACGAGCCCGGCGAGATCCACGTCCGCGGACACAACGTGATGAAGGGCTATCTCAACCGGCCCGAGGCGACGGCCGAGGCGATCGACCCGCATGGCTGGTTCCGCACCGGTGACATCGGCAGACGGGACACCGACGGCTATCTGTACATCGTCGACCGCATCAAGGACCTGATCATCCGGGGCGGCTTCAATGTCTACCCCCGGGAACTCGAGGAATCGTTGCTCACCCACCCCGGCATCAGTCTTGCCGCTGTCGTCGGCGTACCGCATGACAGGCACGGCGAGGAAGTGAAGGCGTACGTCGTCCGCAAGCCGGGAGCGACAGTGACCGGGGACGAGCTGGTGATCTGGTGCAAGCAGCACATGGCGGCCTACAAGTACCCCCGCCTCGTGGAGTTCCGGGACCGCCTCCCGATGACGGCCACCGGGAAGATCCTCAAACGTGAGCTCGCCGGCTGAGCAGCGGACCAGGCGTTCCCATCCGCCGACAATCGATCCCAAACGCCGGAACAGGGGTCGAGAATCAGCCATTCGTCGAATGTTAAAGTTGACACAGAACCCAGGTGACTGGCCAGTAAGCCTAGCGTGAGAACGCCTGAACGAATTAATGTCGCACTGCTATGCGAGCAACGGGGGCGGTCCATGGGCCGCGAATACACCGGATCGTCAGCGTCGGCTCCGCTCCCGCCGACGGACCTGAGGGTTCAGGCATTCGAGCAGCACGGTGGAGGAGTCGACGAGTGAGCACGTACAGACCCTGACAGTGCGATGGAACAAGGGCTGCCACGTGGACCGACGCTGTCGGCTTCCGCCGATTCGATCCGGACCCGGAGAAGGTGCACCCCACGCCCGGAGCGTGCCCACCCTCCGTCGTGCCCCGCGCGGTGCGGCAGCCCTTCGGCCCTCCACCGGCGTCCGCCCGCCTCTTCCCGAAGGAGCCGGGCAGCGCCGGGACGGTCTCGGATCCGGGTCTCCCCCGCCCTGAAACGGCGCACATGGCGCCTGACAGGCAGATTCCCCATCAGGAATGGCACTGATGAAGGCTGGTTCGAAATTGCGATTTCGGCATGAGCGCCTGGTGGCACATGGCGAACAATCTCGAACAGGCCGACAAGGAGACAGATGGAGAGAGTACCGAGCAACGAGAGCGGGACGGTCGGCGACGGGGCACATTCCGACGCCTCATCCCCGTCCTCCGTGAGCGATATTCTCTATCTCATCAATTCCTACCACTCCACGGTGCTGCGTCCGGAGATTCTCCGGACACTTGACGGCGCTCGCCTGCTCTTCGTCCGGGGCGATATCAGGTCCGCGCTCTCCTCGGTCGACAAAGCACTCGGGGAACTGGCCGAATCGGAGCAGGCCTATCGTGATGTGATCGCCTTCCGGCTATTCGTGGCATCCATGGTCGGTGAGGATTCCCAGCGCTGGGCCCCCGGGCCGGACGCGGGGTCCGCCGACCGTCCTGACGCGCTGAGAACGGTCACGCTCTGCGTCGAGTCGGACGAGCACTGGCATTCCGGCAGCCTGATGCAGGGGCTGGCGCTGAGCCGCTCCGCAGTCGAACACAGCCGCGACGTGGCCCCCATATGGCGCGTCTACGCGGATCTGCTGCTCGCCAAGAAACTGAGCGACGTCCACGCACATCTCCAGGCCGACCGGGTCATCTGCGGCATGGACATACTGATAGACAGTTCCGGCCTGCTCGTGTTCGGCTCCCTGCCTGAAGCCCTGCGGTCGGTGCTTCACCTCCAAGCGGGGCGGTTCCAGCAGGCGATCGATTCTGCGGCGACAGCCGTACGCATCAGTGAGGAGACCTCGTCCGCTATCGGAGTGAAGCTCGCGCTCTCGGTCGCGGCGACCGCTCATCTGGCGCGTGCCGAATACGACCGGGCCGCCGAACTGCTACGGCTGTTCCACGCGAAAACCGGCTATTACGCGCTGGTCGACTCCCTCGCGCGGGCCGCCTTCGCGGAAGTCGCCCTGGTCTCCGCGCGGGAGGGACCACGCATGGCGGCTGACCGTATACGGGCCAATTGGCACCTCCTCGCCATGGAATCCGGATGCATCATCGAGGATCCCTCACGGCCGGCGTGGCTGATCGGCGTCGCGCGGCGTGCCGGGGCCACCGACCTTGCCGAGAACTGCCTCCGGGCGATCGAAAAGCTGGCGGACAACAACCGCGGATTCGCCCCGCTGGAAATGGCGGCCGAGAGGGCGCGAACGGCGTGGGCCGGCGGCGAGCCCGAACTCTCCACGATCCTGGACCGCTCCGCCGGCCGCTCTCCCCGCGCCGCGGCGTCACGTCTGTCCAGGGCGGCGACGGCATCCTCCGGCTCGACGCCTCCTCCACAGGTATCCCGGCCGGCCGATTCCGGGCGCGCCGCGGCGCGCCGGGCGACGGGATCAGCTCACCGTGACGTCGCGGAGCCGGACACCGTCGCCTCCCGGCCCCACGGGCTGAGCCCGATCCCCTCGCTGAGCGACCGGGAGAGCGAAGTCGCACGGCTGGTGGGGCAGGGCATGACGAACCAGCAGGCGGCGAAGAAGCTCGGCCTCTCCCCGCACACCGTGAACTTCCACCTGCGCAACGTCTTCCGGAAACTGTCGATCTCCACGCGCGTCAAACTGGGGCCCATCATCGCCCGTATCGACGGGCATCCGGGCTCCGGGGACAACGGGCCGGCCGGAACCCGCTGATGCCGGTCAGTCCTGGTCGACGCTCACCGCACGGCTCAGCGCTCGGGCCGTCCGGGACGGGTCGAGCACGTCTATGCGCTCCAGTTCGGACAGCACGTCCTGCGCACCACCGACGGCACGGAACTTGTCGCACACTATGGACCGGTGGAACCGCCGCGTCGCCGGGCCCGCCGATCCGATGAACGCGTCGCACCGCTCGGTCACCGTGGTGCCGTCGGACAGTTCGACCTCGATCCGCGCGCCGATGGCCATCGTCGCGTTCTCCAGCGTCTCCTCCTGTCCGCCCAGTCCGGCCAGGATGTCCCGCACCTCGTCGCCCCACGCCATCAGCTCGGGCCACTCCAGGGCGCGGTCGCCCGCGAGACGCAACGCCTCCCCCAGCGGGGAAGTGGCCTGTGCCATCCGTACCGACAGTTCCATGTCGTGCTCGACCGTGACCCTGCCCGCCAGCGACCAGCGCGCCTCGTCGGCGATCGCACTCTCCGTGAGGTCCCCCACCCCGAAAGCTCCCGTCATCAGCAGCGTGGCAACGCCGTAACCGACGGACAGGGTCGCGGCCGAGACACTGGTGCGCGGGCCGTCGAGAACAGGGATGACCTTGCGTTCCATCTGCCAGGTCAGCAGCGACCCGTGGATGACGATCCTTCGGACACGCGCCGCGTCGAGCGCGCCCATCCGGCGGTGCACGCGCTCGGCGCAGTCGAAGGCAGCGTGCAGGTAGGCACTGCCCGGGAAGCGCTTGTACGTCAGGGTGTCGGTGTGCCACCGGCGCCCCAGCCCCGCCGTCACCGCTTCCGGGAGCGGCACCACCGACAGCTGCGCCAGCAGCCCTTCGGGGTGTTCAAGGATACTTTCCGGCCCTTCCATCCCGTGCGCCGCCGCGTCGCACGCGTCGAGTGCCAGCCGGACCGGGGCCGCGGCCCCGAGTGCCTTGACATCGCTGGTCACGACTCCGTGGTGAAGCGGCACGGCCAGGATGCCGAACGCCATGCCCAGCCCCGCGGTCCACTCCCGCAGGGGCGCGCGCCGGGCGTGCAGCCGGGCCGCCGCCGCGCTCGCGAGGTGGCAGTGCGTGTTCGTCTGGCCGCGGAAGAAGGGGCTGAGAATGGTTGCCGCCGAGATCCTTGCCGCGCACTCGTTGGCGGTGACGATCGTGGCCAGCAGGGACTTCCCGTCGAGCCCGTTGCGTCGCGCCTCCGCGATCGCCACGTTCACCGCCCCGGCCGACACGTGTCCGGAGTAGGCCACCTCGTCGAAGTCCAGCGCCGTCGCCAGCGCGGCGAGGACATACGCCGATCGTCCGGGGTCCGGCTGGCCCGGAGCGCCGAACGCCCGGACGAGCTTTCTGCCGACCGGGTGGTTCAACGAACCCCGGACGGCGGCGAGATTGGAGATGAGCTGACTGACGGCCATCTCCACGGTGTGCGTGGGTATGTCGTCGTACGTCACGGTGCGCGCCCACGCGGCGAGCCGGCTGGACAGACTGCCGGCCACCTCGGGCGTGCCTGACGTGATGTCGGCGGAAGTCATGGACGCCATAGCCGGATTCCCCTGTCACGCGGCGGCGACGAGTCGGCTCGTGCCGAGCTGTCGATCGGATCGGCGGGCTCCTGGACGAGGCCGGCCGGCTCCTGGAGCGTTCGGTAGGAGCGGTCGTGCCAGAGCAGTGGTTCTCCCTCACCGACCCGTACGGCGGTGAGCCGTCCGTACACGACGATGTGGTCGCCGACCACTTCGAGGGAGTGGAGGTCGCACCACCCGATCGACAGCGTGCCCGCGATCGCCGGGGCGCCCCGGATCAACCCGACCTCGTGCCCCAGGTCCTCGAACCGTGAACTGTCGCTGGGCGGCCGGCTGAACCTGTCCGCCAGGTAGGGCTGGTCGTCGGCCAGAAGATGGACGGCGAAGCACCCGGCGTGACGGATCGCGGCGACCGTCCGGGAGCCGTGGGAAACACAGCACAGGACGATGGGCGGAGACATGGACACGCTCGTCAGAGTCGACACGGTCGTCCCCGACCATCCCGAGTCACCGCACGCGGTCACGACGGCGACCGCTGCCGCCAGTTTACGGAAGTACGTACGGCACGACGTGTCGTCGAGCACCGACTCCCTCAGTCCGGGAGAACTGGCACCGGCCATGGCTTCACCCTTCCCTGAACCACGCGGGCGCGTCGGCCGCGGTCAGCACGGTCAGCGCCGCCGGGACGACATGGATGTCGTAGGACGGTGTGGTCTGCGGCATGACCTCACCATCGTGTTCGTACAGCACCGGCTTCCCGTCGACGCGCTCGACAGTGATCCGTTCGCCGCGCCCCCGCACGATGCCGGGGACCTCGTAGACATTGCCGTGGACCGCGGCCCAGGCGAAGACGTCCATGTCGACGGCCGATGTCACGACCGTGATGTCCAGCAGCCCGTCGTCGAGGACCGATTCCGGCACCAGGTTCAACAAGCCCCCGCGATGGCGGAATCCACCCACGATCGTCTCGATCACGCCGCCGTCGTGGAGCACTTTCCCGTCGACGGACACGCGCCCCGGATACGGTTCGTGAGTCGCCATGGCGGCCAGGGCGGCCGCCATCAGAAGGTCCCGCCCCGTCTCGGGGCGGTTCCTGGCAGCAAGCAGTGTCGCGGCGAACAGTCCGCTTCCGGAGCCGAGGACCACCATGTGGCCGTTCTGCTCGATCTTGGCGAGGTCGATCGTGCGGGCGGCCGCGGCGCCGGACAGCGCCTGGCCGGCCACGGTCTCCCAGGGTTCGTCGTTCCACAGACCGCGGTACACGGAGTTGCCCGTGCCACCCGGCGCGACCAGGAGCCGCGGAACGGCCGCGTTGGCGGACTCAGCAGCCCGGTACAGGCCCGTGACCACCTCGTGGACCGTACCGTCTCCGCCGACGCCCACGACGAGGTCCGGCGGTACGTCGTCGACGGCGAGCTTGTACGCGATATCAGCGGCGTCGCCCGGCGCCGTGGTCCTGACCGACCGGACGTCGGCTGTGCCGACCGCCTCCAGGGCGGCCACCACACGGCCCTCGTCGCCCCCCGCCGCCGGATTGACCACCGCGGCAACCTGTAAACGTCGTGTCATCTTCCCACCTCTCATGGCTGTGCCGGATCACTGCCTGTCCTACGGGGCGAGCCTGCGGACGACCCTGACGCGGGTGCCCTGCTTGGGGATCATCGTGATGTGGTTCATGGCGCTGCCCTCATCGCCGGGGTCGACCGCTTCGAGCTCCACCGCACGCAGCACTCCCGCCATCACCGTCTCGACCTCCACCTGTGCGAACATCGCTCCCACGCACCGGCGTACGCCACCTCCGAAGGGGATCCACGCGTTCTGCGGAGGAGTGCTCTCCAGCCACCTCTCCGGACGGAAGTCCTTCGCGTCGGCGCCCCACAGACGCGGATCGGACTGCACGGCGCCCACGGACGGCAGCACCGCCACGCCGGCCGAGAGCCGGTAGCCCCCCAGCTCGATGGGCTCGGTGAGGCGCCGGGCCACGTTGTGAATCACCGGCCGGACCCGCAGCGCCTCCTTGAACACCGCGGTCCGATAGGCGTCCTTGGGCTCGTCGATGCCCTCGCGCACTCGCGCGAGGACCTGCGGGTGACGCAACAGGCGCTCGAAGAGCCAGGCCAGCGCCACGGCTGTCGTCTCGTGACCCGCCACGAGGAGCGTCATCACCTCGTCGCGCACGACCTCGTCGTCCGGCTCGTCCTCCAGCAGCATGGACAGTACGTCGGTCCGGTCGGAGGAACCGGGGTCCCGACGGCGCCTGGCGATCTCCTTGTACATGAGCGCGTCGGCGTGTTCCAGGTTGCGCACCACGTTGCGCCAGGGCCACACCCTGCCCAGTTCGGGGCGGATCCACACCAGGATGTCCGACAGGCCGATGTCGGACACCTGGCGCAGCGCGCGGCTGAGTTCGGCGGCCCGCCGGGCGTCGTCGACGCCGAACACGACCCGCACCATGATCTCCAGCGTCAGCGCGTAGGCACGGTCCAGGAGTCTGACGGGTTCACCGACCGGCCAGCTGCGGGCCTCCTGTTCAGCGATCTCCCGCATCGTCGACGTCAGAGCAGCGATGCGATCGTGGTGGAACGGAGGCATGATCCGCTTGCGCGCGGGCTTGTGTTCGGGCGCGTCCAGGGTCAGGACCGAGTGCCGGCCGACGATCGGGACCAGGAGGGAGTTGCCCTCGCCCGCGTGGAAGACCTCGGGGGCGCCCCGGAAGACCTCTTTGATGTGCTCGGGGTTGCGCAGGATGACGAACGGCCCGCCGGGCACCACGCGCAGGGTGACGATATCGCCGTAGCGGTCGTGCATCTGCGGCAGATAGTGCTGCCGTCCGCGCCGGAAGCGGATCGTCTGCCAGAGCACCGAGTCCGGCGGTCCGGGCGGCATCCCGTCCATCGCTCCCTCGATCGACACGTGACTGATCGAGGCCGATGTCCTCAGGCGCTCGTTGGCGCTCGTGCTGTCGCGTCCGCCGCTGCTCATGGTGTCTCTCCGTCCGTCGTGCGTGGATGCCCGGCCGGTCCCGCGTATCGGCCCGTGTCCGGGGGGCGGGCCCGCTCGGCAGCGGTGGTCAGATGGGCCAGATAGCGGTCGAGCGCCCGGTCCACCAGACGCCCCCTGGGCACCCACGGCGCCTTCGGGCGTACCCAGGGAAGAGCGGAGGGCAGGTCGTCCATGGCACCGTTCACGATCCAGCGCGCCAGCTGCGCGCCGTGCTGGACCGAGACCGCGATGCCGTGGCCGTTGCAGCCTCCGGCGTGGTGCAGGTGGGGGTCGCCGGGGTGGTGGCCGATGACCGGAAGGCCGTCGCGCGTCATGGCGACGGGCCCTGCCCACGAGGACTCGATCTCCACGTCCGCCAGCGCCGGCGACAGCGCCCGTACGGCCGCGCCGAGCCGTCCGGGAGCGGGCGCGAGCGACCCGAAGGGCCCTCGTCGCACCGCTCCCCCGCCGACCACGACCCGGCCGTCGGGAACAAGCCTGAAGTACGGCGACAGCTCGCCGTGCTCGATCAGGGGCTCGGTGAGCAGTCCGTCCAGTGCTTCGACGGCCTCGGGCGGCAGTTTCTCTGTCACCCCGGCCTGTACGCTCACGCCGATCACGCCCGTCGGTGCTCCTGGTGCGGAGCTGAATCCGTTGACCGCGACGACGACGTCGTCAGCGATCACTTCTCCGTCGTCGGTGGCGACGCAGAGGAGCAGGCCGCGCCGGATGCGGCGCACCGTGCTGCGCTCGAAGATCCTCAGGCCGCGCTGCTCACCGGCCCTGGCCAGCTGTTCGGTGAGGGCCGCGGGGTCCAGTGTGGCCGCCGGTCCGTGGCGCAGACCACTGCGGTACCGGGCCGCGACGGGGGGCAGTTCGTCCTGCTCGACCAGTGGGACCGGGAGGCCGAGGGCACGGGCGGCCTCGGCCTCCCGCCACTGGTCCTCGGCGGCCTTCTCATCGACGGCGACGACGAGCTGAGTTCCCGGGATCAGGTCACAGGAGATGCGCAGGCGCCGCACGAGATCCATGGTGTGCTGGACGGCGGCGGCCGACCAGAGGTAGGAGGCTCGTGCGACATCGTCGCCGTACCGTCGGCGGGCCACTGACGTCGGGGGTCCGATCCTCGGCCCGAGCAGCCCCGTACCCCGGCCGCTCGCGCCCGCCGCCACGTGGTCCGCCTCCACCAGGACGACATCGAGGTCCGGATCGAGTTCGAGGAGCTCGACGGCGGTGGACAGGCCGGTCAGGCCGGCGCCGATGACGGCGACATCGCAGCGGTGGGTGCCCTTCAGGCGGGGCCGGGTGATGGTGTCCCCGCTACTAGCCCACGGTGTCCCGTAGCCGGTCATCACCGGCCTCGCAGCACGCCGGTGGCACTGAAGCGCCGGGTCCCGGTGATGGCGCGGGCGATCGCCCGCGCGTCGACGGCCATGTCGGGCAGCTGGCCGGGGGGCAGCCGGTAGCCCTGGAAATAGAGGCCCGGCGCGTGCGGTGCGACACTGCCCCCGTGGACGAGCGGGCGCCCACCAGGCTGCGACAGGACGTTCAGGTGCCCCAGGAGGCCTTCCATGTCCGGCCGTTGTCCGGTGGACGCGATCACGACCTCCGGCTTGATGGCCGAGCCGTCCTCGAGCAGCACCGCCTTCTTGTCGAAGCCCTGGACACCCGGGACGACCTGGATCGTTCCCTCACGGACGGCGGCTATCAGACCGCGGTCGATGGCGCCGTAGGAGTGCCCGATGCGGGCGGTGCCCGCCATGGTGCCCTCGGTGGGGGCGGCGAGGCCGTACGGCGACAGATCGCCCCACTGCATCCGGTGCATCAGCAGGCTGACCCGGTTCACCAGCCAGTGCGGCAGCGGCCCGTGTTTGATGGCCTGGCACAGCAGCGAGGTGGTCGCACTGAGTTTGAAGAGCACCGGCATGTTCCGTATCGACATCCGCACACGGGAAGCGCCGGCGTTCGCGGCGGCGACCGCGATATCGATGCCGGTGGGCCCGCAACCGACGACCAGGACGTCCTTTCCGACAAATGGATCAGGGACCGTGTAGGACCTCGCGTGCAGGAACTCGCCCTCGTACGTGTCCAGTCCGGGCCAGTCCGGCACGAAGGGCTTGCGATGCAGGCCGGTGGCCACGACGACGTTCTTCGCCCGCAGGTCCCCGGACGATGTGCGCACGACCCAGCGTCCGGACTCGCGGTCCACGCGGTGGACCTCCGTCTCGCAACGGACATCGGGGTCGAGGACCTCGATGTACTTCTTCATGTAGGTGAGGAAGTCGTCGCGCATGGGCCAGGGGCCGTACTCCGGGGAGAGCCGCATACCGGGCAGCGAACTCAGCCGGCGCCACGAGTTCATCCGAAGCGACGGATAGTACGAGTGCCAGCTGGAGCAGGCGATCTCCGCCCTGTCGAGAAGCACTGGGTTCAGGCCGGCTTCCTTCAGCGTCCAGGCCACCGCGAGGCCACCCGGGCCCGCGCCGATGATGATCGGGCGTTCACTGCTGTCGGACATGAGTTCCTCACCTCAGACGCGCTCGGGCATCGGATTTTCTGCTGTGTCATGTGCGATGACGTGCTGCTCGAACTCCACGAACGCGGGGACGGGCACCGGCTCGAACCGCACTCTGAAGGACTTCAGGAAGTTCCCGAAGATCGCGCGGTCGCCGCACAGGTGGATCGGCACGGCGAGGAAGGCCCACTCGAAACCGCCGACCGCGGCCCAGACGCCGAGCAGAACGGCGTGCGTGGCGAAGCTGTGCATCGTGTTGTAGAGGACGTAGTAGACCTTGGGGATCCGTCCGCCCCCGGCCCTGCGGAACGCGATGGCTCCGGGCAGGTAGCCGATCAGGTCGATGTAGACGAAGAGCAGCACCGCGGGCCACCAGCGCACCTCGGAGAGGTGGTGGAGCATCAGCGCCGAGCACACGAGGAGCGCGACGCCGTACTCCAGCCGCAGGAGTTGGAAGGTCACTCTGCTCTCGAAGCGGTTCAGGTGATCCATCGTCGCCTCCCGGTCACGCCGTCAGCGCGGTGTCGGGCTCGCGCTCGACCCCGAGCCGCGCCATCACCGCCATGGCGGTCGCCGGGTCGCCCACGACGTGCGCCTCCCCGAGCAGCCGGTACACGATGGTCGCGATCGCTTCCTTGAGCACCTTGGTCGCGATCGGTTCCAGGACTCCCGCCAGGCTCGGAATCCCGAAGTCGAAGGACGCCTCGAACGTGACCTCGCAGCCGCCGTCGAGGGGTTCCACCCGCCAGGAGCCCCGGAACACATCGAAGTCGCCGCTGGTCTGCTCGAAGACGATGCGGCGCTGTTCGGGCTGGAAGTAGTCGACCTCCGCCCAGCGCAGCGGGCCGTTGCGGAAGAAGATGTCCCACTCGCTGACGAGCGGTTCGTCCCCGGCCTGCTCGTGCACGACGACGGAGCGGACCTCGTCGACGAAGTCGGGGTACTTCTCGAACTTGGCGATACGCCCGTACGCGAAGTCCGCGTCGGCGGCGGACTGCAACTTCAATTCCAGACTACGCATCTGCCAGCACCTCGTACTCGGGGTTCCGCTCGCCGACCTGCCTGGCCGCGCGCTCGAACCGTTCGAAAAGGAAGGTCACTTCGGACTCGTTGAGCGTCGCCGGCGGTGTGAGCCGCACCACGTGGTCCGAGTTGAGGGAGAGGTTCGCGACGACGCGGTTGGCGACCAGGGCCATGAACAGCTCCACCGCCATCGCGGGGTCGGCGAACTCGATGCCGATGAGCAGACCGGCTCCGCGCACCTCGTAGGGGTGATGCGGCAGGTGCGCGGCGATGATCCGCTCCAGCTCCGGCGTCAGGCGTGTGCCGAGTGCGGCGGCCCTGGCGACCAGGTCGTCCTCCTGGATGGCCAGGATCGCGCCGTACACCGCCGCCATGGCGATCGGCGCGGCCGAGAAGGTCGAGGTGTGCAGGATCGGGTCCCGGTCCAGGACCGAGAAGACCTCGTCGGTCGCGATGGTCGCGGCGACCGGCATCACCGCGCCGCCCAGTGCCTTACCGGACAGCAGGATGTCGGGGCGGACACCCTCGGCGTCACAGCCCCACCACTCGCCGAGCCGGCCGAGGCCCGTCTGCACCTCGTCGACCACGAGCAGTGCGCCGTGCTCCGAGCACAGCGCGCGCACCTCGCGGAGGTAGCCGGGCGGCGGGATCACCACCCCGCCCTCACCCTGGACCGGTTCCACGATCACGCACGCCTCGTCGGGGTGCTGCCGAAGTGTCCGGGCCAGCGCGGCGGTGTCGCCGAACGGCACGTGGGTGACGTCCGGCAGCAGAGGCCGGAACGGCGCCTGGAAGGTCTCTTTGGCGGTCACCGAGAGCGCGCCCATGGTCTTGCCGTGGTAGCCGCCGACCATGGACACCAGACGGCGGCGCCCGTTGAGACGGGCGATCTTGATCGCCGCTTCGACGGCTTCCGTCCCCGATCCCGAGAAGTGCACGCGCTCAAGCCCCGGCGGCGTCACCGATGTCAGCAGCTCGGCCGCTCGTGCGGCAGCCGGATCGAGGAAGATGCGGGTGCCGATCGGGTGCGTGTGCAGCTGCCGCTCGACCTCGCGCACCACGGTGGGGTGGCGGGCGCCCGTGATGAAGACCCCGTAGCCGCCGACGTTGAGGTATTTTTCGCCCCGGCTCGTGGTGAGCCATGCCCCGGACGACTCGACCTCGATCTGGCCGCCCAGGACGTCGGCCAGGCGCGCCCGGCCCGAGCTCATGGTGCGCCGGTAGGCCGCCGACACACGCTCGTCGTCTGTCACTGCTTGCTCATGCATGTCCGGACCTCATTCGAACCGAAGGACGTCGCCGGAGAAGTTCGCTGCCAGCGCACCGCTCGTACTGGACCGGGACGGCGGATGAAAGTTGACGCACTGGCAGGCGGCGAGAAAGTAGGCGACGTCGGGCGACCCGATGAAGGCCATGCCGCCGAGCGCCTCGACAGCCCGCTTCGCGACGTCGACAATCGCCTCCTGAGCGCCGTACCGCGCGATCATCGCCTTGGTGAGCGCGGCGTTGTCGCCCTCCTTGGCGGCGAGCTGACCGGCGATGCCCTCAAGGAGCTGGGCCGCGGTCTCGATGCGCACCCCGAGGTCCGCCACCAGCTGCGCGCCGAGCTTCTTGCTCGCGAAGGCCCGCTCGACCAGAGCGCTGGCCATGCCCAGGTAACAGGACGTGATCAGCATCTCGAACCACATGAACCCGACGGTCTGCAACTCGTCCAGTTCGCCCTGCTCGCCTGCCTTCGTGGGCACGAGCAGCATGTCGTCGACGAAGACATCGGTCAGCCGGACCTCGTCGCTCTCGGCGCCGGCCAGTACGTTGCTGCGCCAGAACGGGTGCACGGACACGCCTGGGGTCTCCGACGGCAGGAGCATCAGGAGCGTCTCGGATCCCCCGCCCTCCTTGGGTACCGACAGGCTGGCCGACAGCAGGTCCATGGAACGCGACATGCTGCACGGACGCTTGGACCCGTTGACGAGGACTCCGCCGTCCTTGCGGACGCCGCCGACGGTGGGCGACAGGATGCCCTGACCGGGGTTGCCCTCGGCGAACCCCGAGGAAACCAGGAGATTCTGTGTGGCGATGCCTTCGAGCAGTGCCCATTCGAGACCGCTGGAACTCAGGCTCGACGCGAGCGTGAAGACGGTCGCCACCGAGAAGTGGTGCATGGTGGAAGCCACGGCCAGGGACGGCGCGACGGCCCCGATGGCGCGGGTGACCTGGATGGCCTCCTTCGGTGTGGCGCCGGAACCCGAGTAGGCCTTCGGAATGACCAGTGCCGGGCCGCCGCTCGCCCGGAAGAGTTCCAGCCCGCTGTTGCCGGGCTTCTCCAGGTCGGCCAGCGGAATGTCGGAGAGCTTGCCAAGCAGGCCGGGGAGATAGGTCTCGCAGACCTCACGTGCCTCAACGAGAGTTCGCATCGCGCTCTTCCTTCCGTGAGGGCCGCGAGGAGCGGTCCGCGATGATGGAGACCCCCTGCAGGTGCGTGGTCCGCAGCACGGGGTAGTTGGCTTCACCGAAGACTCCGCCGGTCAGGCCGGTCCCCCCGTGCGAGGGCAGCGGGGCGGTGAACGCTATGTGCGAGTCGTTCACCTTGAGCAGCCCGCCCTTGACGGTCTCCGCGACGAACCGGTCCGTCACCGACTCGTCCCGCGCCCACAGCGAGTTCCTCAGCCCGTACATGTTGGAGTTGACGAAGTCGACGAAGCTGTCGAACAGGACCTCGTCGTCGGCCGGCTCGGGCACGATGACCGGCAGCAGCGGGAAGAACGTCTCGTGCTTCACCACGTCGAGCTCACGTGCGCCGTGCAGACCGTCGATGCGCAGGACCGTGGGCTCCAGGAAGAACCCTGAGCTGTCCCTGGTCCCGTCGATCTGCACGCCATGGCCGCCGGTGACGACGGTCGCGCCGCGCTCGACGGCGTCGGACAGGAACTGGTTGAACTTGTCGTGGCGCAGGACCGGGGAGAGCAGCACGCCTTCCTCGTCCGGGTAGCCGGTGCGCAGCGCCTGAGCCTTCTCGGTGACGCGGGCGATCAGGTCGTCCGCGATGTCCGGGTGCGCGAGCGCCTGGTTGGGAATCATGCACAGCTGCCCGGAGCCGTAGAAGCTCTCCACCAGGGCGTCGGAGGCCCGGTCGAGGTCGGCGTCCTTCCAGACCAGGACGACGTCGTTGCCCGCCAGTTCGAGGATCGGCTTCTTGCCCGCCTCGACACACCGGCGCTCCAGCTTGAGACCGCTGGGTACGTCACCGAAGTACAGGATGTCGTCGACCAGCGGGCTGTTGATCCAGGCATCCAGCATCGGCCCTGGATGGCCGCACACGATGTTGAGCACGCCGGGCGGGGCCCCGAGCTCCTCCAGGATGGGTGCGATCAGGTTGCGCAGCGTGTAGGTGACTCCGTAGGGGGCGGTGCGCGGTGCCCGTACGACGGCCGCGTTGCCCCCGGGGATGCACATGGTGCCCAGGAGAGCGCTGACCAGGGGCGCGTTCGCGGGCGGGGTGATGCAGACCACCCCGTCGGCCTGGCGGCGGACGATGTTGCGTCGGCCGTCGATGGAGAACTCCTGCCACATCTGCCGGCGCAGGTACTCCGCCGTCTCCTTCCTGGCCAGTTCGCGCATCCCCGAGATCTCCCACTTCGCGAGTTCCAGTGGGTGTCCCTCCAGAGTGAGGAGGCGGACCAGTTCGTCACCGTGCTCGTCAATGACGCCGCGCAGCAGCTCCATCCAGCCGTCGAACCGGGTCGACAGCGGTACGGTCCGCCAGATCGCGGCCGCCTCGGCCGCGGCGACCAGCGCGTCCTGCGTGGTCTCGTTCTCCGCGACGGCGACCCGGCCGACGACGACCCCCTCGGGAGCCTCGTCGGGAGAGAGCCGGCCGGCCTCCAGCTTGCGCTTGAGGCTGAGGCTGGCGAACGAGTCGTCCAGGACCGCACGGGGAGAGAGCACGTACACCCACTGGCCGCTCTCCACGTCCTTTCCGCGCACGTAACTGCTCAGTGAGGGGATTCGATGGACCTCAGCGTTCGCTGTCAAAGTGACCCCGCAATCTCGATTCCGATGACAGCCCGGTGTAGGTGAGCCGCCCACGTCAGTGATGCGTTATCGGAGTATTGACTGCGGCTCTGAAACCTCCCTGACGCGCGTTGGACAGTGGCGTAGGCCGGACGTCAGGGGAGGGCGCTAACGTCGTTCCTACCGAATCGCCGAACGTAGGGACAGGGAATGAAGGTGCCCGATTCGATCCATCCTGAGGGCAATGCGTCGATGATGTCCGCCCTTGAACTGTATGCGGACAACCCGAGCGCGTTCCTTGCCCTCAACAGCGGTAATGAGTACTTCACTTGCTCGGGCGTGGAGGGCTTCGTCTGCTACCGTCCGCACGGTCGGCGCTGGATACAGTTCGGCGGCCCGTTCACGGACTCCGAGAGCCGGAAGGAACTGCAGTCCAGGTTCCTGGAGCACGCACACCGCAGCGGGCGCAGAATCGTGGGCGTGCAGTTGCAGCGCGCGGACGCCGAATTGATGGCCGAGTTGGGTCTCACCGTAAATCAGGTCGGCGCTTCCTACGCTGTTGACCTCAGAGACTTCACCCTACGGGGAAAACGCTTCGTACGCCTGCGGAACAAGATCTCTCGCGCCATGCGTGCCGGCCTGGAGATATCCGAGGTGGACGCCGACAAGGTGGCCGGAGAGATCGGTGACATCGATGCACAATGGCTTCGGAAGAAAGGCAGGCACACCAAGGAGCTGAAGTTTCTGATCGGTGAGATCGGCGGACCGTGGCAGTCGTCGCGCAGGCTCTTCGTCGGCAGAATCGACGGCGCGGCGATCGCGTACGTCTCGTACGCTCCCGTGTACGGGTCGTCCCCGGGATGGCTGCACGATCTGAGCCGGCGGCTTCCGGACTGCCCACCGGGCGTCATGGAGGCGATCAACGCGCACGCCATCGAGCGAATGCGGGAACTGGGCGCGCCCTGGCTGCACTTCGGTTTCACCCCGTTCACCAGCCTGGACGACAGCCACCGGCTCGCGACCGCGAGCCGCGGCACCTCACGGATGGTCAGGCTGATCGCGGAGCACGGTGACCGGGTCTATCCGGCGAAGAGCCAGCTGGAATACAAGTCGAAGTGGCATCCGACAGCTGTTCTTCCCGAGTACTTCGCCTTCGACGGCGGGATATCCATGCGCTCCCTGTGGAGTGTTGTACGTGTGACGAACATCCTGTGACAGCACAATCCGGGAAGGGTACTCGAAGCGGCCTAACGAGGTCCGGGGAAACCCGGTCGGGTTCACGCCCACGCAGGTTCGAATCCTGCCCCTTCCGCACAGCCCCATCAGACGCACCACCGCTGCGTCCTCTCTCCGCAATGCCGCATCTCCTCTCGAATCGAGCAGAACGGATCACGTTATGACCGAAGTCCGTTTCGTCGCTGCCTGCGACGCTCCGGTCGGCGTCGCCTTCGAGTATCTCGACAACTATCGAAATGTCACGCAGTACTGGCACGGGATGTCGAGCTACCGGCCGGTGGGGGATCCGGACCAGGGCCTTGGTTCGGTCTTCGAGGCCGTCGCCAAGGTGGGCCCCTCCACCCTGAAGTCGACCATCAGGACGACGGAGTGGGAGCGAAACGTCCGCGTCTTCTACCGCTCGGTATCCGGGATGGATTCGTCCACGCGCTTCGCATTCACCGCCATCGACGAGTCCCACTGCACGGTGGAGTTCTCCATCGAGTTCAAGCTCGCCGGCGGAATAGCGGGCAGAGCGCTGGAGAAGACCCTGGAGCCGTTCGTGAGCACTACCGCCAGGAACACGGCGGCGAACATCTCGAAAAAGGTCGCCGAGTACTACGCGGCCGGACGCGCCGATTCCGCCCCGGGGTCCGCTGATCTCCCGAAGAGCTGAAGGACGGAAGGACCTCGTGGGACGGCACCGTCATCACCGCGCGGTGTCCCTCCCACGGTTCCGCGAACGCTCGGCCGTCGGGCTGCCCTGCCCCGGCGCTCGGCGGAAGGGAGCCCCACATGCTCGAATACGCCGGCCCGCACCCGGGCCGACCGCGCCCCGTCTCCGGCCCGTCGGCCCCCGCGGCCCGCCGGCCGCCCGTCGCCACCGTGCGCCACGCGCTGGACCCCTCGGTGCCGGCGGAGGCCGGGATCTTGGCGAAGCGCTGCGGGGTACCTCCTGCCATCGTCCTGCTCGCCGCGGCCGAGGTGCTGATCGCCCGCTGGTCGGGGCGCCGCGAGGTCGGTGTCCTCACCTCACCGCACGACCGGTCCGCCAGGACGACGGGTGTCAGTCCCCCGGACGGGTCCGGCCCCTTGCTGCTGCTCCGCGACTACCGTCCACACGAATCGTTCCTCGACCTGGTCGTGCGGGAGGCCGCTCGGCCCGCACCGGGAGCGGAGAGCGGGGACATCGCACTCAGCGACCGCGTCGCACACAGCCGGCATGCCCACGGCGTCAGCCGGACGGCGCCGCCTCGGCTCTTCTTCCGTACGGTCGACGACGCCTGCCCTCCCGCTTCCGCAGGAATCGCGGCGGACAGTCCCCGGCCCCTGGCGGCCGAGTGTGAGCTGTCCGTCGACGTGTCGGCGGCGGAGGTCGTGCTCCGCTACGCCGAGGAGTCGTCCGACGCCGCGTCGGTGCCGCTGCTCGCGCCCTATTACGGTGCGCTGCTCACCGCTGTGGTCGCAGATCCGTCCACAGCCGTCAGCTCGATCTCCTTCGCGCCTCCCGCGGCGGTCCTGCGATCGCCGGAAGCGCTCGCCGAACTGGTCCGGGCACTGCCCGACCTCGCCGGGGGCAGGGCGACGGGGGCCCGGATCATCGACGGGCCCGACTGCGCGGTCCTGCCGGCCGGCCTGACCGGAGCGCTCCACCTGGAGGTCCGCGGCGGTGCCGGGGCCGACTGCACCGCCTGGGTGGACACAGGTGCTCGCGGCCGGTTCACCCCGACGGGCGGCATCCTGCTGGAGCGGACCGCGGCCCCGGAACGTCCGATGCGCACGCCCACCTCGTACAGACGCCTGGGCGGCGCGTCGGCGGCCGGCATGGCCTCCCAGCTCGCCGCGGTGTGGGCGGCGAACCTGGGACTCCCGGCCGCCGAGCCGGGCGAAGGACGCGCCGGACTCGGAGACGTGCTCCCCGGGGGGGGGGGGGGGGGGGGGGGGGGGGGGGGGGCGGGGCCGGGGCGGGCCGCGGGCGGGGGGGGGGGGGGGGGGGGGGGGGGGGGGGGGGGGGGGGGGGGGCCGCCCCCGCGGCGGGGGGCGCGGGGCCCCCGGGGGGCCGCGGGGGGCGGGGCCGGGCGGCCCCCCCCCCCCCCCCCACGACGGGAGCGTCATGTCTGGGAAGGCCGCTTTCGCGGTGCGGATGGTTCAGCCGACCAGCTCTCGGTGAGGAAGGCCGCGATGTCGCGCAGTGACTCCGCGGCCTCCCGGACCAATCCCGCCTGAGCCTGGGCCGCGTGCCACAGCGAGGGGCTCTCCACGTAGCGCAGTGGCACGCCCGAACGCCGCAGGGACACCGCCAGGTCCCGGCACTGCCCGTACAGCAGCTCACGGGTGTTGGTGTGGAGGTAGGTCGGCGGCAGTCCGGCGAGCGGACCCGCGTGCGGAACATACCGGGGATCGGACGGATCTCCGTCGCCCAGATAGGCGGCGGCGCAGGCCAGGCCCCACTGACGGCTGACCACCAGGTCGCGGCGCCGTTCGGCCACTTCCGCCGGGTTCGCCCACGGCGAGATCAGGGCGAGGGCGGATGGCCGCTGCCCCTGGCCGGCGACCAGTTGCTGCGCTGCGGCGAGCGCGATGGCGCCGCCCGCCGAGTCTCCGGCCAGCACGATCGATCCGGGGGCGTGGCCCTCGGTGGCCGTCAGCGCGGCGAACGAGGCGAGCGTGTCCTCCAGCGCGGCTGGGAAGGGGTGTTCGGGGGCCAGCCGGTAGTCGAGGAGGTAGACGGGACGGCCTGTGTGCCGGGCGAGGTGCGCGGCCAGCGACCGGTGCGAGGCAGGCGATCCCACCGTGTACCCGCCCCCGTGCAGATAGAGCACCGCCCCCGCGACCGGCCCCGCTCCGACGTCGATCCGCTCGGTCGGGCGGCCGCCGAGAAGCAGTGTGCCGACCGAGGTGTCCGGCGGAAGGGGCTGCAATCTCGCGGCCGCGTTCAGCAGGGCGCGCTGCGCCCGCCACGGCATGCGGTGGTGGAAGGTGGCCCGGTAGAACGGGTGCAGTGCCGCGCGGACGAGCGGCAGCGGCAGCATCGGTGGGGGCCTCATGCCGTCGATCCCGGGCGCGGGGCGATCCTGATGAGGCGCGACATCCAGGCGCCGAACCGCTGGGAGCCCGAGGGCGTGACGCGGCCCAGCAGATCGAGCGCCTTGGCCTCCGCCCCCACGAGAACGCGCGCGCGGCGCCTGCGGACCCCTGCGATTATGGTGTCCGCCGCCATCTCGGGACTGTGCAGCGCCAGTCGCCTGTCGAAGGCCCGCGCGATACCGGCCGCGTCGAGTCCCCGGGACGCAGTGGCGTTGCGGGCGACCGCGGTCTTGATGCCTCCGGGGTGTACGCAGGTCACGTGCACCGGGTGCCGGGACAGCAGCATTTCCTGGCGCAGGCACTCGGTGAATCCGCGCGTCGCGAACTTGGAGGCGTTGTAGGCGCTCTGTCCGGGATAGGTGATCAGTCCGAAGAGGCTGGAGACGTTGATGACATGGCCGTCGCCTGACGCGATCAGATGAGGCAGAAAGGCTTTGGTCATGTTCACCACGCCCCAGAAGTTGACGTCCAGTACGCGTTCGATGTCCTTGAACGACTCGTGCGTCACCTCGCCGTAGTGGGCGATGCCCGCGTTGTTGTATACCTGATGGACGGTGCCGAAATGGGCACGGACGTCGTCGGCGTAGGCCAGGACCTTCTCCCGCTGGGTCACGTCGAGCGCGTCGGTCTTCACCCTCACCCCGGCTTCGCCGCACATCGCGGCTGTCACCTCGACGCTGTCGCCGTCGATGTCGGACAGGGCGAGATCGGCGCCGAGTCCGGCGAGACGCAGGGCGAGCGCCCGGCCGATCCCCGATCCCGCGCCGGTGATGACAAGGACCTTGCCGGCGAAACTGTTCCTGTCCGACTGCTTGTTCATTCCGGTCCTCCGGTCGAGACGTGGTAGGCGTCGATGTCGAACAACCGCGTGATCCGGCGGAACTCGTATGAGAATCCCGGCCACATCGTGGTGTTGGCCCCGCGCTTGTCCAGGTACCAGCTGGCGCAGCCGCCGACGTTCCAGATGGTCCGCGACAGCTTGCGCTGCAGCGCGTGCGAGAAGTTCTCCTGCGCCACCGCGCGCACCTCGACCGAGCGCAGGTTCCGTCGCTTCATGGTCGCGATCGCATCGGCCAGGTAGTTCACCTGCGACTCGATCATGAAGATCATGGAGTTGTGGCCGAGACCGGTGTTGGGGCCGACCAGCAGGAACATGTTGGGGAAGTTCGCGATCGCCGTGCCCTTGTAGCACTGGCGGCCCACCTCGTCGAACACGTCGCCGAGGCTCCGGCCGTCCTTCCCGAAGAGCTTGCGGTAGGTGGGCGAATCAGTGACGTGGAAGCCGGTGGCCAGGATGATGGCGTCCACATCGTGCTCGGCGCCGTCGTCGGTGACCACGGACTTCTCGCGTACCTCGGCAATGCCCGACGTGACGAGCTTGACGTGGTCCTGCCGGAAGGTGCGGTGGTACGTGTTGGACAGCAGAATCCGTTTGCACCCGATCCCGTAGTCCGGAGTGAGCCGCCGGCGCAGCTGCGGGTCGGGAATCTCCCGCCGCAGCCTCGCCCGTGCGAGCACCCCCACCGGCTTCATCAGCACGGGATGCTTCGCCAGGGCGATCGCCTGCGCCTCGTGCGCCCAGTAGATGCCCGAGCGGACGAGCCGCTGGTAGCCCGGCACGTATCTGCACGCGAGGCGTTCGATCCTGGAGTAGCGGCGGTCCATGCGGGGCAGGACCCATGCCGCAGTGCGCTGGTACACCTGAAGTTCGGCGACGCTCGACGCGATGGCGGGCACTATCTGGATGGCGGAGGCGCCGGTGCCTACGACCGCGACCCGCTTGCCGGTCAGGTCGGCGTCGTGGTCCCACCGGGCGGAGTGGAAGACTTGGCCCGCGAAATCCCCGATCCCCGGTATGTCCGGCCGCGACGGCTCACAGAGCGCTCCGAACCCGCCGACCAGGATGTCGGACACGAAGTGGCCACGGGAGGTCTCGACCTCCCAATGGGCGTGCTCCTCGGCCCACTTGGCGCTCAGCACCTCGCAGCCGAAGACGTGCTTGTCCCGCAGACCGTACCGGCGGGCCACCTGGGTCAGATAGCCCTGTATCTCCGCTTGCCCGGAGAACGAACGGCTCCACTCCGGGTTCAGGGCGAAGGAGTACGAGTAGAGGTGCGACGGCACGTCGCACGCTGCGCCGGGGTAGGTGTTGTCGCGCCACGTTCCGCCGACGTCGTGGCCCCGTTCCAGGACCAGGAAGTCGTTCCACCCTTCCCGCCGGAAGCGGATCGCGGCGGCGAGCCCCGCGAGGCCGCCTCCGATGATGAGGACGTGTGTGCGGCGGGGCGGCCGGGCCGGGGGCTCGGGCCTCTCGGACGCTCTCCCCCGGACGTCCGCCGTCTTCTTCGGGTTCTTGTCTCTCTGGTTCTCAGCACTCAAGGGGGATCAGATCTCCCGTCGCGTCTGTCCCGGACGGTGGGCCCCCGGATACTCCCAGACCTGCTCTGACATGCCCCTGAAGTGACCCTGCGTACAGGGCAGGGCGATTTCAGAGCGTCTGCGGATGATGAGCCGTCGAAATCGCTGCCTCGACGTCTGTCACGTCCTGCGCATTCCGCTCCCTCATCGACCGAGCAGGCAAGGAGACATCTGATGGGTTCCACACCGGCGCAAGCAGAGGCCGTCGAAACGCCGGACGTGCTGATCGTGGGAACGGGGTTCGCCGGCCTCGGCATGGCAATGAAGCTGCTCGACGCGGGACATTCCGACTTCGTCATCCTGGAGAAGGCCGACGGCGTGGGCGGCACCTGGCGGGAGAACACCTACCCCGGCTGCGCCTGCGACGTAGCGAGCGTCATGTACTCCTACTCCTTCGCTCCCAACCGCAGTTGGAGTCGCATGTACGCGGCGCAGCCGGAGATCCTGGACTACATCGAGCACGTCGTGGAGGCCCGTGGCGTCGGGGCTCACATCCGGTTCAACACGGAGGCGACCTCGTACGAGTTCGACGAGGACAGCGACCGGTGGACCGTGCGGACCCGGTCGGGCCAGGAGTACCGGCCGCGGATCGTCGTCCTGGCCCATGGAGCACTGCACCAGCCCAACATCCCGGACCTGCCCGGCATGGGCAGGTTCAAGGGGACCATGTTCCACTCGGCGCAGTGGGACCATTCCGTCGACCTGACGGGCAAGCGGGTCGCGGTCGTCGGTACCGGCTCCAGCGCGGCGCAGTTCATCCCGGAGATCGCCGGCACGGCCGCCCATGTCGACGTCTTCCAGCGCAACGCGCACTGGGTGCTGCCGAAGGCCGACCGGCCGCTGAAGGACTTCGAACGCAAGCTCTTCAAGGCTCTGCCGTTCGTCCAGCAGTTGTACCGGCTCACGGCCTACTGGACGCACGAGGTGCCGGTGCTCGCCTTCCTCAACCCGAAGTTCGTCAAGCTGCTCGAACTGGCGTCCCGGCGCATGCTCGCCAAGCAGGTGACGGACCCCCTTCTCCGGGCGCAGCTGACGCCGGACTACAAGATCGGGTGCAAGCGCATCCTGCTGACGAACGACTACTACCCCGCGCTCCAGCGCCCCGACGTCGATCTGATCACCTCCCCCATCGCGGAGTTCACCAAGACAGGACTCACGACGGCGGACGGGAAGAGCCACGAAGCCGACGTGGTGATCCTGGCGACCGGGTTCTCCACGGACAACCGCTGCGCCACCGAACACATCGTGGGGCGGGACGGGATGACGATCCAGGAGGCGTGGCGCGACGGCATGACCGCGCACCTCGGTACGACCGTGTCGGGATTTCCGAACATGTTCATGTTGATGGGCCCCAATTCCGGCGGCGGCGCCCAGTCGATCCTTTTCGTCATCGAGGCGCAGCTCCATTACATCGTCGAGTGCCTTCGCATGATGCGAACGCGGCGGGCCAGCCGGCTGGAGGTGCGCGCGGAGGTCCAGCGCGCGTTCAACAGCCGTCTGCACCGCCGGCTCGCCGGCTCCGTGTGGAACTCGGGCGGCTGCCACAGCTGGTTCCTGGACGACAAGGGGCAGAACCGTCAGTCCTGGCCCGGAACCGGTACGTCCTACTGGCGGGCCACCCGGCGCCCCGACCCGCTGGCGTTCAACCTGACAAGCAACGCCGGCAAGCGGCCGCTGCGCGTTGTCCCGCAACCCACTGACTCCAAGTGAGCTGAAGCCCGATTGCAGTACACATACGGTCGTGCGTACACTCAACTGTCGTGCTCGGACCTGCGGCCCTGGCGGGAGCGGACCCATGGGCCCGGCGGGCCGTGTTGCCCGGCGCCCCGGTCTTCGCATCCGGCACAGAGTGTGTGAACAACGAGAAGGGGATGCATTCGTGACGAATGCCAAGGAAGAAGTTCTCGCGACCGCAGCGGCACCGGAGGACCGCCCCGCCCTGCCCTGGCCCACCGTGTCGACCGTCATGGTCGGCATGTTCATGGCCATTCTCGACTCGTTCATCGTCGTCGTGGCGGGCCCCGCGATCCAGGACGATCTGGGAGCGACCGTCGGCCAGCTCCAGTGGATCCTCGCGGGCTACCAGCTGAGCTACGCGGTATTCATGATCACCGGCGGCCGGCTCGCGGACCTGTACGGGCGCAAGCGTGTCTTCGTCATCGGCACCGCGCTCTTCACACTGTCCTCGCTCGCCTGCGCCATGTCGCAGAGCCCCGGGACCCTCATCGCCGCCCGCATCGCCCAAGGCCTGGGCGCGGCACTGATGGTCCCCCAGGTCTTCGCCGTCATCACGCTCACGGTCCCCGAGAAGGGCCGCCCCCGCGTCTTCGGTGTCCTGGGCATGGTGATCGGCATGGCGACCATCAGCGGGCAGCTCGTCGGCGGCCTGCTGATCGGCGCGAACCTGTTCGGCACCGACTGGCGGTCGGTGTTCTGGGTCAACGTGCCGATCGGGATCGCCACACTCGTCCTCGCCATGAAGTTCGTTCCGGAGTCGCGTTCCGCAGGCGCGCGCAAGCTGGACTTCCCGGGCGTGGCGGCCCTGAGCGCCGCGCTGCTGCTTCTCACCTACCCGCTGATCCAGGGGCGGGAGGAGGGGTGGCCGTGGTGGACGTGGGCCTGTTTCGTGGCGAGTGCCGCCGCCTTCGCCCTGTTCGTGGTGCTGGAGCGGAACCTCGACCGGCGCGGCGGCGATCCGCTGATGCGGCTGGCCCTGTTCTCCCAGCGGTCCTTCTCACTGGGAATCGTCCTGGTTCTCGCCGTGTACGCGCTGCTGACCTCGTACTACCTCGCGCTGTCTATCGCGATGCAGGACGGTCTCGGGATGTCGGCGCTCGGCTCGGGCCTGGTGTACACGCCGGCCGCGGTGACCTTCTTCGTCTTCAGCTTGATCGCCGGCCGCCTCGTCCCGAAGTACGGCCGTCGCGTACTGGAGGTCGGCTCGGTGGTGCTGGCGCTCGGGTACCTGGCCACCGCGGTCGTCCTGCTCTCCGGGCCGAGGCTGACCCCGCTGCTGGTGATTCCCACCCTGATGCTGCAGAGCGTCGGCGGCGGGCTGCTCATCACGCCGCTCCTGAACACCGTGCTCAGCAGGGTCACCGCGGAGACCGTGGGCATGGCCTCCGGGGCGCTTTCCACCGCGCAGCAGGTAGGTGGAGCGCTCGGGGTGGCCGTGATCGGTGCTGTGTTCTTCAACTCGTTCGACCCTGCCGACGGCGGGAAGGTCGACGCGGCGGGACACGCCTTCGCCATGTCGTCGCTCACCACGTTCGGGATCGCGGTTCTGGCGTCCGCGCTTGTCTTCCTGCTCCCCAAACAGGCGAGGACCGGCAAGTGACGAGGCACGGGTAGGGGCGACGGGGCCGGCCGCTGGAGCCGCCTCGCGCAAAGCCTTCGCACGCCGGTGCGGCGGACCATGTGTCCGCCGCACCGGCGTGCGAAGGCCGCGAACGCACCGCGTGGAGCGGGGCGGTGGTGTCAGCGCGGGGTCGCGAGGATCCCGTCGATGATGCGGCGGGCCTTGCCCACGGCCTCCACGTCTCCCGACTGCAGGGCCGTGTTGGCGGCGCAGAGCAGGGCATCGATCTGAAAGACGGCGAGCTCGACGTCGAGTCCGGCGACCTCACCGGAATCCACAGCCTTGCGCAGCTCGGTGGCGATGACTTCGCGCCACTCCCGCTGATCGTGGAACAGCGCGTCATGGACCGACCCCGGCCGGCTGTCGAACTCGGCGAGATTCGCCACCCTGAAACACCCGCCGGCGAACAGGGGCGTCTCGGCGTAGACCACCCAGCAGTCCAGCAGTGCGCGCAGACGGGCCACGCCTGCGGGGGCCGCCCTCGCCGGGCGGATGACTGCGTCGATGAACATCTCGCGCGCGAACTCGACGGTTGCGAGCTGCAGGGTCTCCTTCGTTTTGAAGAGAGTCTGAATCCCTGCCTTGCTGAGCCCCGTATCGACGGCGAGCCGACCGAAACTGACTCCGCCGAGGCCCTCCAGCGAGGCGATGTCGACAGCCCGGCGCAGGACCGTCCTGCGCGTCCGCGCGCCGCGCAGGAGACGCTTGTCCGTGACCTCCGGCTGAATCCCCTCCGGCGCCAGGGGCACGCGCGATCCGGCGCCGTCGGTTCGGGAGGCGATCGACTCCACAGTACTGCCCATACGGTCGATCGTACCCTGTTCGACCGGATAAGGGCATGTTCTAGCAGCGGATCTCTGCGGCGGCCCCGCAATCGCCAATGGCGAGAAATACCTCTTTCGGTTACGGCGGAGAAGATGTCAGCCACACACGATCAAGCCTCGGCCTTTGGCCGAATGCCATCTGTTGGCGCATTTCCGCAGGCCAAGAGGGCCCCTACTCGAACGTGCGGGATGCGGAGGCGGGCCACATCTCGTTAGCATCACATCTGGTCGCCGTAAGGAGAATTAGTTCAATAGAAAACTCTATGGGAAAGCGCCACGCCGATGTGTCCTGCTCGCCTGGATTTAGGGAAGTGCACAGTGATCAGCGTTGGAATAGGTCTCCTCGGACCACTGCGAGTCGAGCTCAGAAGCACTGAAGTGGTGCTGAGCGGGGCAAAGCTGAGAAGCATTCTCGCCATCCTCGCGCTCCGCGCCGACGGCGAGGTCCGCCGTGACGAGCTGATCGAAGAACTGGATCTGATGCGGACCACGGGGGACGCGGTCAATGCGGTGCACGCCCACGTCGCCAGACTGCGCCGCTGGCTCCAACGGCATGGCGGACGTGCTGACCTGCTGGAAACGGTCAACTCCGGATACCGGCTCAACATCGATCGGGAGGCGGTCGACGCCCACCGTTTCGTCAGCCTGGTGGAGCGTGCCCTGAACCTGGCCCCCGGCACCCCTTCCGTCGTCGCGACCATCCTGAAGGACGCGCTTTCCCTGTGGCGGGGCGACGCTCTGCTTGACGCCCTGGAGGGCCCGATGGCGGCTACGGCAGCCGATGATCTACGCCAATGGCGGGCTGCCGCGCGGGAAACACTGATCAACGCATGGCTGGAACTCGATTGCAACCAAAAGGTCGTCCTGAACGCCCAAAAATTCATTTCTGAGGACCCGCTGAACGAATCGATGCGCGCGCGCCATATCATCGCGCTGCAACGTATGGGAAGGCACGCCGAAGCAGTCGAGGCCTACAACAGTGCCGAGCGAGTACTGAGCCAGGAGCTTGGCATAAAGCCCGGCACCGAACTCCGGGCCGCATCCGATCCCACCATCCGGTTCATTCCCGCTTCGAGCAATGGCGCCCGGCGCGAACGAATCATGACCGGGGCCATGCGGTAAGGGATCCCCGGACGCCGATTCGGCCGTCGCGGCGCGACCATGTGGTCGCCGCGACGGCCGCACCGTCGCCGAACCGGGACAGCCGCCCCGGCAGTCGCAGACGAGGCCGTTGGTCAGTCCCGTTCCGTACGGCTCAGCACCTGCGCCAGCCCCTTGACCATCTCGGTCGCCATCACCGCTTGCCCCGAGGTCGAGAAGTGGATGCGATCCTCGCTGAGCAGGTCTTCCCGGGCGTTGACGGGGTGGTCCCACATGTCGACGACAACGGCCCGGTACTCGGCGGCCAGTGCACGGGTGATGCCGTTGACCCTCGCCACTCGCTCCGTCCAGTCCGGGAACGCCGGAATGAGATAGGCCCTGCCCAGGGTGAAAGTGGTCAACTGGGCCCCGGTCCCGGATGCCAGGGCGTACATGCGCCGCAGCCGCTGTTCGATCGCGTCGAAGTCCGGCTTCCGCCGCACGATGTCGTTCGCCCCGCACGGCAGGTGCACCAGGTCCGGTCCGAACTCCAGCATTGCGTCGATCTGATTGTCGAGGGTCTGCTCCGTGGTGGCGCCGATCTCGGCCGTATTCAGGTACTTCAGATCCGGCCGCACCCGGCGAAGGATCTCCGCGAATCTGTCGGACCAGCCCGCGTCCGCGTATCCGGGGCTCGGGTCCCCGGTGCCGGCCGACAGACTGTCGCCGATCACCGCGAATCGGCTCCACGGAGCGTCGAACAGAAGCGCTGCCGCGTCCAGGGACTGCAGACAGTACGGATCGGACTCTTCGGTGAGCTGCGCCAGGGTCATGAGAAAAGAATACGGACGGGCGTATGTAAAGACAAGAGGAGAGTGACGCACGCTCCCTGGACCGGCCTCTCGCCCCCGCACAGGCGCGTCAGAACTTTCCAGCGCGACACAGGTCAGGGAACTCGTCCGAGCGCATCGTCCGCTTCCGCATGCCCCCCGCCCTCCGTCTACGAGGGCGGCGAGGAACGGACGTACGTCCATCTGTACGCGGTACCGCACCTGACGCGCGAACTCGTGGACGAGCTGGTGCGTGGCCTGCGGCAGCCGGCCGGATCCCCGGACCTGGGCACGCCGGCAGAGCATCAGTGGGACGGTGCGATCGATGCCCTGGGCGGCCCTGACACCGAGGGCGGCCATGTCGGGCTGCTGACGTCGCCACGCACCACAGTGCGGCCCCCGCCGGGGCCGCACCGCCCACCCTTCGGCCGGCTGAGGGATTCCTTGCGTCAGGCCTTCCCCGCCTCGGTGACGTAGTCCGCATCGCCGAGAGCACGATGCATCAACTCGAGTACCGCTGCGGTCACTTGCGTCTCGTCGACGGTCTCGTGCTGGGCGATGAGGTCGTCGAGCAGGCCGTCCGCGGCGTGGTAGGCCATGCGGAAAGCCAGGCGGGTATCGAGCGCCCGGAACGCTCCGGCACGTGTGCCCTGTCCGACGAAGTCGCACATCAGGTCAATGGCGCGCTGGTTGGCCTGGCGGCACAGCTCCAGGGCTTTGGCGTTCGCCGATCCGTAGACGAGCCGGTGGAGCTCGGCGTTCTTCACGGCATGCCCGATCAGTGCGGTCATGACCCGGTCGATCGTGGGCCACCAGGCGGCGCTTTCGGCGAGGATCTCCTGCGCCGTGGAGACGATGGCATCGACGTAGCGCTCCCATATCGCGCCGAGCAGGTGGTCCTTCGACTCGAAGTAGAGGTAGAAGGTGCCCTTGCCGATTTCGGCGGCGTCGGCGAGTTCGGAGATGGTGGCCCGCTCGAATCCCGTCGCACCGAACACCCTCTCCCCCGCGCGCAGAATGTCATCCCTGCGGTCGTCGGGGCTCTTGGTGACCCGCTTCCTTCGTGCCTTCGCCGGCATGCCCACCTCCGTTCCAGCTGTGCCGTTGAACGCTCAGCATATCTGACCGGCGGTCGGTCAGCATGTTGACTGACCGTCGGTCATTTGCTTGACTGACCGTCGGTCATTGTTGCGGTTCCGTGAGCCGCGATCCACCCGCACGACAGCTTCGAGGACGAGATGACAACGGAACGACTGGCAGTTCCGGCCGGCGCCAAAGCCTCCGGGGCAAGCCCGGCCCGCTTCTGGGCGACCGCTTACACGCTGCTCTTCCTGCTGACCGGCACGAACCTGCCCACTCCCCTGTACCGCGGATACCAGCAGTCGTTCGGATTCTCCCCGCTGATGGTGACGCTGATCTTCGCGGTGTACGTGGCTTCCCTCATTCCCTCCCTGCTGATCGCGGGGCCGCTCTCCGACTCCGTCGGCCGGCGCAAGGTGCTGCTGCCGGCCGTGGTGCTGGCCGCGCTCGGCTCGCTGGTTTTCGCGCTCGCCGACAGCGTGGGCTGGCTCTTCGCCGCCCGCCTGCTGCAGGGACTGGCCGTGGGCGCCGCTTCCGGAGCACTGACCGCGGCACTGAGCGAACTCGAACCGCGCGGCGACCGGCGCCGGGCGGCCCTGGTGTCGACCGTCGCCTCGGTCGGCGGCCTGGGCGCGGGCCCCCTGATCGCGGGTCTGCTCGCCGAGTACGCCCCCTCGCCGTACGTGCTGCCGTTCGTCGTGGAGATCGCGCTGCTGATCCCGGCAGCCGTCGCCATGGCCACCCTGCCCACCTCACAGCCGACGACGAAGTGGCGCCCCCGCCGCCCCTCCCTGCCCGCGTCGGCGCGCGGGGTGTTCGTCTCCAGCGGCACGGCCGGCTTCCTGGCCTTCTCCGTGATCGGACTGTTCCTCGCCCTGGTGCCGACCTACGTCACCAAGCTGTCCGGCAACGACAACCTCGCCCTGGCGGGCGGCGCCGTAGCCCTCATGCTCGCCTGCTCCGTGCTCGCCCAGGTCGCGGCCTCGGGCCGGCAGGCACTCGGTATCCAGATCACCGGTCTGCTCCTGCTCGCGACGGGGCTGATCCTGCTCGCCGTGGCCGGCGGCATCGCCTCCCTGCCGCTGCTGCTGGTCTCCACGGTGGTCGGCGGGGCCGGCCAGGGACTGACCTTCCTCGGCGGCATCACCGAGATCAACCGAGTGGCCCCGAAAGACCGCCACGCGGACGTGCTCTCCAGCTTCTACGTCGTCATCTACCTCGGTGTCGGGGTCCCCGTCATCGGGGTCGGCCTGCTGGCCACCGCGACCGGCCTGCTCACCGCGGTACAGATCTTCGCCGCCGTCGTGGCCGCGCTCTGCCTGCTGGACACGTTGGCGCTGGCCCGCAAGCCCCGCCAACTCGCCTGAAACGGACGAGCCCGCGTTCCCTTGCCCCCTGCCCTCCCTCTCGAGAACAACGGACCACCTCACATGGATGTCACCACCCTCGCCGCCGTGTACGCAGAACTGCTGGCCAACGCCGAGGCCACCACCGATGAGACGCCGATGGATGCCCCGGCGCGCGCCGATGTCGACTGGCGGCTGTGCCACATCGCCCTGGCCGACCGGATCATCGCCAACGCGGCACGGGACCAGATCAACGGCCGCACCGCCACCGTCGACAACCAGCCGTCGATGGACCCCGACCGCATCACACTGATGATCAACACGACCACGCATGCACAGCGCGTCGACAACGTCCGCCGCAACTGGGCCGAACTGCGCCCCCTGCTCGAGGCCTTCTCCGCGGTGGACGCCCAGGCCGAACTCAAGCTCCGGATGCACGATCGCAACGGGGAGTACATGAGCGACACGACCCTGGCCTGGTCCGCTCTGATCGACATGCGCACCACGCAGAACATCCCGGGACACCGTGACGCGCTGGCGCAGACCCTGCCCGGGACCTGACCTCGCGCTTTCAGTGCGACGTCAAATCGCTGTCATGCAGCGGTAGTTGCGAGGAGAGGAGTCGACTGCTCCGGCGGCCGGGCTCGGTCCAGCCGGAGTCCCGCTCGCTGAGCGTGACCCGCCGCACCTTCAGCGCGGTGGAAACCTCGTCAGTCCGTGCGGGCTCGGAGCGGTGACGAGTTGTCTCACCGAGCGCCTCGACGCCGCCGACGGGCGGCCCCGTGCGCCGGCCATACCTCATTCGAGTGACGCGGCAGCGGCGGGGACCGGGGAGAAACCGCAGCGTGTGAGGTTTCTTCACAGTCGTCAACGCAGAGGACCCGCTCTGCGAATGTGATCAGTCCGGGACCATGCAGTGCTCGCAAGTTCCGCAGCGCGGGTGGTTGGGGTACGGGGTCCCGTCGCCCAGGCACCCACGCCGCTACGGACGCGATGACGCGGCACCCCGCCGCGAAGCGCAGCTGGCACGGGTGAAAGTGGACACTGATGCAGGTAGGCCATTCGCAGGGCGTGCTGGCCACGCCAAGGCCACCGTCCCCGAACGAGTCGGCCTTGCTGACCGTGGCACGGGCCGGGGAGCGAGCGGCGGGAGTAGTCGGCCGGCCGGCGTATCCCCGAGGGGCATCGCGACCGACGCCACCGTACCCGGGTAAAGGAAGCACGTTCACCGGCACCGGCACGACGTTCGGGGCCGCACTGTGATCCCGGCGCAGGCCGTCCGGCCTCCGAAGGATGTACGGGTCGCGGTTGTCGGTGCCGGCTTCTCGGGCATCGGCGCTGCCATCCGGCTGCGCGAAGCAGGTATTCGCGATGTGCTTGTCTTCGAGAAGGGTGAACAGCTGGGCGGCACCTGGAGAGAGAACGCCTATCCCGGCTGTGCCTGCGACGTGCCTTCGACGCTCTACAGCTACTCCTTCACCCGCGGCACCGAGTGGACCCGCCTGTTCGCCGGGCAGCGCGAGATCTACGCATACCTGCGGGCGACAGCCGCACGCTACGGTCTCGGGCCTGTTCTGCGCTGTGGAGTCCACGTGCTCGCAGCCCGGTGGGATCAGATGGCCGGACGCTGGCTGCTGGAGACCAGCGAGGGGTCCTACCGCGCCGCGGTGCTGGTCCTGGCCACCGGGCCCTGGCACATCCCACGCCGCCTTGAGGTACCGGGGATCGAGGACTTCGACGGGACCGTGCTCCACACTGCCCGCTGGGACGACAACGTAGACCTCGCCGGCCGCCGGGTGACCGTGGTGGGGAGCGGAGCGTCCGCCGTGCAGGTCGTCCCCGCCATTCAGGGCCGGGCCGGCGCCGTACACCTTTTCCAACGCACCGCGCAGTGGGTGCTGCCCAAACCGGATATGCCACTGTCTCCAGTGTTCAACCGGGCCCTGAATCACCTACCCGGCGCCCGCAGCGCCCTACGCGCCGGCCAGTACGCACTCCAGGAGGGCTTCGGCTATGCCTTCCGCCACCCTCGGGTCGCCCGTCTCCTACAGGTCGGGGCCCGCGCGCATCTCCGCCTCGCCGTCCACGACCGGCAGCTGCGGCAGGACCTCACGCCGAATTACCTGCTCGGCTGCAAACGTCTGCTGACCTCCAGCACTTTCTACCCCGCTCTGAGGCAGCCGCATGTCCACCTGCACCCCACCGCGGTGGCCGAGGTACGCGGCAACGAGGTCATCGGCGCCGACGGCACCGCGGTGCGGACCGACGTACTCGTGGAGGCCACGGGCTTCCGCGTCGGCGAGCTACCGCTGGCACGGAGCTTGCACGGCGCGAATGGCCGGACCCTGGACGAGACATGGGAAGGCGAACCCCGAGCCTATCTGGGCACCACCGTCAGCGGCTTCCCCAACCTCTTCCTGCTGCTTGGACCCAATCTGCTCGGTGGTTCGACCTCGGCGATCTCCGTCCTGGAGGCGCAGCTGACCCACCTGATCTCCGCGCTCGATCACCTGGACCGCGGCGGCCACCGCACGCTGGACGTCACCGCGACGGCACAGGCCGCCCACAACACAGCGCTCCAGGCTGCGCTGGCAACCACGGTCTACAACTCCGGCGGCTGCAGCAGCTACTACTTCTCCACCGGGGGCCGCAACACCTTCGTATGGCCCTGGTCCACCGGAAACCTCATCCGCCGGCTGAGCCGCTTCGACCCCGGCGCCTACGCGTGGACGGCACCCACACCCCGCCCGGCACCGGCACCGGCACCGGCCCCCACGGTGCACAAGGGCGAGAGCAGCCGATGAAAGCGCGGGCGGGCGGGTGAACGGCTTCGAGATCCTGGCGGCACCGTGAGCGGCGAGAGCCTGCCGGTATCCCGCTCGCGTCTCCCGCAGGGTCTCTTCCGGTTCGGCGGGGCAGGGGCCCTGGCGTCGTCCGGCCCCGGTGAGCTGGCCGGAAGCCGATCCTGCGGGCTGTACGAATTCAGCCGGGCCGTTCAAGATGACACCGGTTCGGGTGTCTGGGTCCGGACATGCCTCGGAGGTCCTCCGGTAGTCGGGGAGCTGGGCTCGGCGCATTTCGATCGGCGATCGCACAGGAGGACACGGGTGATACCGCACGTGCAGCTGCCAGGACATGCGGCGGACTGGACTTCGAGGGACCGGGCGGCAGTTGCCGCCGGTATCGGCGGCGCCCTCCGGCGTGAGGGGTTCCTCTTCGTTCACAACCACGGCATCCCTACCGGCTTGATCAGAGACGTGTACGGGGAGACGCAGCGGTTCTATCGGCTGCCCCCGGCGGAGAAGAGCCGGTACGACGCCACCGAGCAGTCCCAGTTCCTGGGGTACCGCGGGCTCGGCCGGGAACGGAGCCGCACCCACGGAGGCACGGAGGGGTGCGAGCAGTACCGGGTCGGCAATACCACCGACGAACTCCCCCTGCCGACGGCCGCGGATCTCTTCCACGCACCGTTCCCGAAGTCCCTGGAACTCTTCAGCCACCTGACTCACCTGGGAGACGCAGTCCTTGCCGCCTGCGCTCTGGACCTGGGGCTGGAGGAGAACGCGTTCGCCCCCTACCTGGCGGGCGGACCGCCGCACCGGGTCAGGACGGTACGCCGCGACCGGATGTCGATCCAGTACAAGCACCGGCCCAACTACGGCGTGGTCGTCAGGCCCCTGGACGCTCTCACCGGCCCGACGTGCCCGCCCGCGTACGGCCCCCTGAACACCGGCCCCGACTACGTGGCCGTACTGAGGTCGATCCTCGGCAGCTGACCGGCTGGGAGTGCCTTGTTGACCTCGCCGTTTCGGTTGGGCTGGGCGTCGAGGCGGGTGAGGTGCTTCTCGCGCAGCTCCTCCCGGGGCGTGCGCTCCTCCACTGGCGGCAGGCCGTTGGCGGTGAAGTCCTCCAGGACGACGGCCACCTCACGCAGGACGGCCATGAGCGCTGCCGCCAGGTGGTCGAGGTGGCCGTGGGCCCTACATGCTCACAGCAGGCCGAGTGACCGCAGAGCACGGTGCTGAGCCGGTGCTGGGTCAGACGGCCAGTAGACGTAGCAGACCCCGCCTGTACCACCCTTGACCTGCCCGTTCGCGTCGTACCGCTTCGTGCGCAGCCAGATCGTCTCCCACTCGTGGCGCCGGTAGACGCGGCGGACCGCCTCGTCGCTCGGTGACGCGGGGTCGTTGGCGATCACATCGCCGTCCGCGGTGAAGCCGATCACGGTCATCAGGTGGCCCGAGGTGCCGTACCCCGCGCCCGTCAGCTCCTCCTTGAGGAACGACTGCGACGTTATGGCCGGGATTCCCGCCCGGACCAGGGTCTCCAGGTCCTTCAGCGAGCCCAGTCGGGTCACCACGGCACTCATGTCCTCGTACGTGGCCGCGTAGGCGGCGTTGAACGGCCAGTTGCCGCAGCCCTCGTACTGGTTGTCGTAGGTGAAGCGCGCCGCGTGGCAGACCTGTGGGTCCTGGAGTCCGGGTTCGACCCAGGCGAGGTCCTCGGCGCTGGGCCGGCGGCCCCAGTACTCGATGATCATCTGCGAGGAGGTGGGGCTGCACCACGCCTCGCCGCCGTTGTCGTACTCGGGGTACTGGCCCACGTGCACGTTCTGCGAGTAGCGCGGCACCGTCAGCTCCCGGACCAGGCCGGGGACGGAGGCGGGCACGGTGAAGCGGTCGGGGATGTCCGAGGCCATCGCGCCCACCCGCCACACCGTGGGGGTGAGCCGGGTTGCCGGGGTGCGGTACAGGGTCAGCCGCAGCCGGTAGGTCAGGAGCCGCAGGCCGCTCGCCGCGTCGTCCACCGAGAAGGTGTCGGTCCAGATGGAACTCTTGCCGTCGCTCTGGTCGTCGACGGAGGTCCGGCGGATGTCGCCGTCGCCCGCCGCCCAGCGGCCCATGACGTACCAGGGGGTGCCGGTGCCGTCCGAGTAGCCGCCCTGGAGTTCGATCTGGATCCAGGTGCCGGCCGGCGTGTGCGCGTTCCAGGAGGCGATCACCTCGGTGGCCGGGACGGCGGAGCGGTGGACGGGTGAGGTCCAGGTCGCGTACTCCCAGGCCGACGTCGTACCGGTGTGCGGGTCGGTGTAGTCGGTACGTCCCAGTGGGTGGCCGATCACCAGGCCCGCCCGGCGGCCCGCGGCGGCACGGGTTCCGGCGCCGGAGCCGCAGCGCCAGTCGGTGTACGTACTCCAGGAGTGGTTGTCCACGGGAGAGGCTGCCGCCGAAGGCGCGTGGTGCGGGACCCGAGAGGGAGCGGCGGAGGCGGTGGACGACACCGCTCCGGCGCCGGCCGCCGCCGCGATGGCGGCGGTGAGCACTGTTCTGCGTGAGGTCGGACTGGGCATGGGCGAGACCCCCGGTCGTAAGCGGAATGGGGCTGCGGGTGCACGACAGTGCGCCAACTATTGCGGGTCGTCCCCCGGTTCGGCCAGCGATTCGCCTCGTGCCGCCCGACCAATATTGGTCTCGACCGCTGGCGTGACCTGCGGCGGCTCCCCACCGGCTCGTAGGCTGGACGGATGAACGACCTCGCGCTCCACGCCGCGCGGCTGCGCACCCTGCCGCCGTCCTGCGGACCCGTCCGGCTGATCGGCGTCGACGGCCACGCGGGATCGGGCAAGAGCACCCTCGCCGCCCGGCTCGCGGCGGTGCTCGACGACGCGCCCGTACTGCACCTGGACGATCTGGCCACCCACGAGGAGTTCTTCGACTGGACGGACAGACTCCGGGAGCAGGTCCTCGGACCGCTGTCGCACGGGACACCCGCACGCTACGAGCCGTACGACTGGACGGCCCGGAGCTTCGGCC
Organism: Streptomyces sp. NPDC048671; assembly: GCF_055587045.1. Classification (NCBI taxonomy): domain Bacteria; kingdom Bacillati; phylum Actinomycetota; class Actinomycetes; order Kitasatosporales; family Streptomycetaceae; genus Streptomyces; species Streptomyces sp. NPDC048671. Next base: position 84,705 of record NZ_JBVJHB010000020.1, read on the forward strand.
CGCCGCGCGTCCTGGAACCCGCCCCGGTGGTGCTGGTCGAGGGGGTCGGCGCCGGCCGGCGGGCCCTGCGCCCCCTCCTCGCCCACCTGTTGTGGATGGACCTGCCCGCCGCCGAGTCCTGGGAGCGGGGCCGGCGTCGGGACGGGCCGGCCCTGACGGCGTTCTGGGACGACTGGACCGCCGCCGAAATGGCTCACTTCTCGGCCGATCCCTCCCGCCCCTCGGCCGATGTGCTGGTACGGCAGTTGCCTGCGGGGTACGAGTGGCTGAAGGGATCCGGTGCGACAGCGGGAGTGAACCACTCCGTCACCCACCGTGATCATTTCGCGCCGCCATACTGAGCAGTCGGAAATCGGCCCGGAAGTGCCTCAACTCTGCTTGACCCGGGGCGGTACAGGTCTTACGTTCTCAATGTGCGGCTTTTCGGAGCCCCCGCAGACGCGAAGCCCCCGGTTGTTCCCCCGTGATCGGGGGCTTCGTTCTGTGCCCGGCGCCGGTTTCCGGCCGCCGTTCACCTCATTCCGCTTACCGTGGGTCACGGTCTTCCTTCGGCCTGCGGCGCCCTTAGTCGGACACTCCCTGCGCAGGTACGATGCCTCTCGGTGCGGTCAATTCCCGTCCACGGCACAGTGATTCGGCGCGCCTCGGCGGGCGGTCGTGCGGCGGGACATCCTGGGGGCACGGTTTGTGGGGGACCAGATGGACATCGGCACGCAGGGCGCACAGGCCCCGGCCGACCTCGCCTGGCTACGCGGCGTGGACGCCTGCACGATGGGCGCCTATCCGCAGGCCGAAGAGGAATTCAGCACTGCGGTGCGGCTCGATCCCGGCATGGCGGACGCCTGGCTGGGGCTTCATGCCCTGCGGGTCGACACCACGACGGCGCTGCTGCACATGTACCGCCATCGCGACCGCTTCGGCGAGCAGCGCGGCCGCCATCGCCGCACGCTGAACTCCTGGTACTGGCTGGGCTGGTGGGTGCAGCCGGTGCTGGAGAGCCCGCGCGACCTGCTGCTGGCGCACGCCTCGCACTGGCTGGACGGACGCCATGTGCCGGAGCTCGACCGGGCACTGGCCGGGCTCCCGCCGGTGGACGCCGACGCGCAGGTCCGCTTCCTGCACGCCTGCCGCTCCTACCTGGTCAAGGACTGGGAGCAGCTCGTACGCCATACGGAGCAGCTGATCGACGATCCGCTGCTCGGCATCGAGGCCGGCCTCTTCGGCGGAATGGCCCGGGTGCGGCTGGAGATGTACGGGCAGGCCGAGCCGCTGCTCTCCACCGCGCTGATGCGCTGCCGCAGCGAGCAGCCGCAGCGCAAGGAGCTGCGCTACTGGCTGGCCCGCGCGCACGAGGGAACCGGCCGCAGTGCGGCGGCGCTGCCCCTGTACCGGGCGGTGCACCGGATCGATCCGGCGTTCATGGACACCTCGGCGCGGCTGGCCGCGATCGCGGACTACGACGGTCTCGACGGCTCCGACGAGGTGTCGGGCCTGGCCGCCGTGTCCCTGACCGGTCTGGGCGTCGACGGCACCTTCGCGGAAACCCAGCCGGACGGCGACTCGATGCTGGGCACCGATCTGGTGGACGGGCGGGAGCTGCGCCCCGGCGGTGAGCCGCAGGACCTGCCCGGGGTCGGGGTGTCACCGCCGCCGGGCGGAGCGCGGGAGAAGACCGCGGTACCGGGCCAGCCGGCGCCGCAGCCGTTCCCGGCCGGCCCCAGCGATCCGGTGCTCCTGGCCGAGGCGTTGGCGGAGCTGGAGCGGATGGTCGGGCTGGAACCGGTGAAGCGGCAGGTCAAGGCCTTGTCCGCGCAGCTGAACATGGCGCGGCTGCGGGCCGGCCAGGGCCTGCCCGTACAGCCGCCGAAGCGGCATTTCGTCTTCTCCGGACCGTCCGGCACCGGGAAGACCACGGTGGCCCGCATTCTGGGCCGGGTGTTCTACGCGCTGGGTCTGCTCGGCGGGGACCATCTGGTCGAGGCCCAGCGGGCGGACCTGGTCGGCGAGTTCCTGGGTCAGACTGCGGTCAAGGCCAATGAGCTGATCGACTCCGCGCTGGGCGGGGTGCTGTTCGTCGACGAGGCGTACAGCCTCTCCAACACGGGGTACAGCAAGGGCGACGCGTACGGGGACGAGGCCCTGCAAGTCCTCCTCAAGCGCGCGGAGGACAACCGGGACCATCTCGTCGTCATCCTGGCGGGATACCCGGAGGGCATGGACCGGCTGCTGGCCACCAACCCCGGGCTGTCCTCGCGGTTCACCACCCGGGTGGACTTCCCCAGCTACCGCCCGCTGGAACTCACCTCGATCGGTGAGGTGCTGGCCGCGGAGAACGGGGACGCGTGGGACGAGGAGTCGCTCGACGAGCTGCGTTCCATCAGCGGCCATGTCGTCGACCAGGGCTGGCTCGACGAGCTGGGCAACGGCCGGTTCCTGCGCACGCTGTACGAGAAGAGCTGCGCCTACCGCGATCTGCGGCTCTCCGGCTATACGACGGTGCCGACGCGGGACGATCTGGCGACGCTGCGGCTGCCGGACCTGATGCAGGCGTACGGCGAGGTGCTGTCGGGGCGGCGGCCGCCGGCGGGGTGAGGGGCCACAGGGGCGCGTGGGCCGGGGAGTCCGGGTTGACGCTTCGCCCCCGACGCCGGACGGGCGGGAAGACGTCCTCGATCGCCGGACGGGCTTGATTCTCCCGCGGGGAGAGCTTCCCGTCCGGCGATCGAGGGGCGGCCGGGTCAGCCGACCAGGGCCGTGAGTTCGTCCGAGCCGGACTTCTCCTCCTCGGTGCGGCGCGGCTCCGAGACCCGGTGGGCCGGGTCGCGTACCTCACCGACCAGCATCTCCAGGACGTCCTCCATGGCGACCAGGCCGAGTACCCGGCCCGACGCGTCGGCGACCTGGGCCAGGTGCGTCGCCGCGCGGCGCATCACGGTCAGGGCGTCGTCCAGCGGGAGTTCGGCCCGCACCGTCGCCATCGGGCGCCACACGTGCTGCGGGACCGCCCGCTCGCCGTCCTCCAGGTCGAGGACGTCCTTGACGTGGAGGTAGCCCATGAACGGGCCGCCGCCCTCCGCGCAGACGGGAAACCGCGAGTAGCCGGTCCGCACCGTGAGCGCCTCGATCCGGTGCGGGGTGACGGACGGGTCGACCGTCACCAGGGTGGCCCGGTGGAGCAGCACATCGGTGACGGGCCTGCTGCCCAGCTCCAGTGCGTCCTCCAGCCGTTCCTGCGCGTCCGGCCCCAGGAGCCCGGCCTGCCCGGAGTCCTCGACCAGCCGGTTGAGCTGCTCGCTGGTGAAGACGGCCTCCACCTCGTCCCTCGGTTCGACGCCGAAGAGCCGGAGCACCAGCCGGGCGCAGGCGCCCAGCGCGGAGGTGACCGGACGGCAGAGGCGGGCGAAGCCGACCAGGCCGGGGCTGAGCCACAGCGAGGTCTTCTCCGGGGCCGCCATCGCCAGGTTCTTCGGGACCATCTCGCCGATGACGAGATGGAGGAAGACGACGAAGACCAGCGCCAGTACGTAGCCGAGCGGGTGGATCAGCCCCGCGGGCAGGTGCACGGCGTGGAAGACCGGCTCCAGCAACCGGGCGACGGTCGGTTCCGCGACCGCGCCGAGCGTCAGTGAGCAGATGGTGATGCCGAACTGGGCGGCCGCCATCATCTGCGGCAGGTTCTCCAGGCCGTACAGCACCTGCCGGGCCCGGCTGGACCCGGTTGCCGCGAGCGGTTCGATCTGGCTGCGGCGTACGGAGACGAGTGCGAACTCGGCGCCGACGAAGAAGCCGTTCGCGAGGACCAGGAGTCCGGCGAAGAGCAACTGGACCAGGCTCATCGCGCGGCCTCCAGGACACCGCGGGCCGCCGGTTCGGCGGTGACCGGGTCCAGGACTCCGGCCAGCCGCACGAAGCGGACCTTCTCGGCCCGGTAGTGGCCGACCTGGCGGACCGAGATCCGCCAGCCGGGCAGTTCGGCCCGGTCGCCGGGGGCGGGGATCCGGCCCAGCAGATCGGCGACCAGACCGGCCACCGTCTCGTACGGCCCGTCGGGTACGTCGAGCCCTATCCGGCGCAGGGTGAGGACCCGGCAGCTGCCTTCGGCGTCCCAGGCGGGCCTGCCGTCCTCGGGGGCGGCGGGGGCCAGTTCGGGGCGGTCGGCGCCTTCGGCGTCGTGCTCGTCCCTGACCTCGCCGACGAGTTCCTCGATGATGTCCTCAAGGGTGACGACACCGGCGGTGCCGCCGTACTCGTCGACCACGACGGCGATCGGCTGTTCCTTGCGCAGCCGCTGGAGGAGCTGCTCGACGGGCAGGCTCTCGGGCACCAGCAACGGGGGCACCGCGATCCGGCCGGCCGGGGTGCGCGGCCGGTCCCTGGACGGAACGGCGAGCGCGTCCTTGAGGTAGATCATGCCGACGACCTCGTCGATGCGCTCCCGGTAGACGGGGAAGCGGGAGAGGCCGGTGGCCCGGGTGAGGTTGAGGACGTCGGCCGCGGTGGCGGACGTCTGGAGGGCGCTGACCTTCACCCGCGGGGTCATGACGTGCTGGGCGGTGAGGCCGGCGAGCGACAGGGTCCGTACGAAGAGATCCGCGGTGTCCTGTTCGAGGGTGCCGGCCTCGGCGGAGTGCCTGGCCAGGGAGACCAGCTCCCCCGGGGTGCGGGCGGAGGCCAGCTCGTCGGTCGGCTCGACGCCGAGCAGCCGCACCAGCCGGTTGGCGACGGTGTTCAACAGGCCGATCACCGGGCGGAAGGCCATGGTGAACCGGTGCTGGGGACCGGCGACGAACCGGGCGACCTGGAGCGGCTTGGAGACCGCCCAGTTCTTGGGTACGAGTTCACCGATCACCATCTGGACGGCTGCCGCGAGGAGCATGCCGATCACCACGCTGATGCCGGGGAGGGCACCGTCGGGGAGACCGGTCAGGGTGAGTGGGCTCTCCAGCAGCTGGGCGAGGGCCGGCTCGGCGAGCATGCCGACCACCAGTGAGGTGATGGTGATGCCGAGCTGGGTGCCGGACAGCTGGAAGGAGAGTTCGCGCAGGGAGTCGACGACGGTACGGGCCCGCCGGTCGCCCTCGGCGGCGGCGCGCTCGGCGTCCGCCCGTTCCACGGTGACGAGCCCGAATTCGGCTGCCACGAAGAACCCGTTGGCGAGGATGAGGAGGAATGCCGCAGTGAGAAGCAGCAGGGGGGTGGTCATACCGCCGCCTCCACGGAAGGGGCGGCGCAGATACTACCGGAAGATCCGTCCATTGCTGGAGGGAGTCACTCCTTGGGTCGCAGGAAAGCCCCGCAGGTCTCGGGGACCTCTGGTGGGGGCGGGGCGCACAGGGCGCCGCCGCCCTCCAGAGTAAACAACAAGAGGCCGTACAGGGCAGGGGCTCAGCCGTTGTCCGTGCCCGTGCCGTGGTTCTCGGCGAGGACGCGGAGCGCACGGGCGTCGCGAATGGCCTGCTCCTTGGCGATTCCGGGCTGGATGCCGAGAGCGGGCATGCTGGTCCCGTCGCTGAGGTCGAGGAAGACCCACGGGTCACCGACCCGCAGGTTGACGCGCACGATCTCCGCCCAGGACAACCGCCTGGTACGGGTGAGATTGACCACGGTCACCCCGCTGCCGTCCGCGACGATCTTGGGGCGGCTGAGCAGGGCGAGAACGCCGAGGAAGACCAGCGCGGTGAAGACGAAACTGGTCCGCTCCCCCGCGCTGAGCTGCTCCAGGGTGAAGGCGACGACGGTGATGACGGCGAACATCACCACCCCGACGCTCAGCAGGACCACCCGGGTGCGGGTCGGCCGGAAGGTGACCGGAAGGGCGGGGGGTTCGGTCCGGGGTGCGGGCGCTGACATGGTCTTCTTCCGTGTCCCGCCGTCAGAGACGGCAGGCGTGGATGGCTGTGGTGAGGATGGCGCGGGCGCCGAGGTCGTACAGGTCGTCCATGATGCGCTGCGCCTCCTTGGAGGCGACCATGGAGCGGACGGCGACCCAGCCCTCGTGGTGCAGCGGGGAGATGGTCGGCGACTCCAGGCCCGGGGTGAGGGCGACCGCGCGCTCCAGGTGCTCGACGCGGCAGTCGTAGTCCATCATCACGTAGCTGCGGGCGACCAGGACGCCCTGGAGCCGGCGCAGGAACTGCTGCACCTTGGGCTCGTCGTCCGGAGCGCCGATGCGCCGGATGACGACCGCTTCCGACTTCATGATCGGTTCGCCGATGACCTCAAGGCCGGCGTTGCGCAGGCTGGTACCGGTCTCGACGACGTCGGCGATGATCTGCGCGACACCGAGCTCGATGGCGGTCTCGACCGCGCCGTCCAGGTGGACGACGGAGGCGTTGACCCCGACGTCGGTGAGGTGCTTGGCGACGATGCCCTCGTAGGAGGTGGCGATCGTCAGGCCGTCGAAGTCCTGCGGGCCCGCGGCCGTGCCGGGCTTGGTGGCGTAGCGGAAGGTCGAGCGGGCGAAACCGAGCTGGAGGATCTCCTCCGACTCGGCACCGGAGTCCTGCAGCAGGTCGCGGCCGGTGATGCCGATGTCGAGGCGGCCCGAGCTGACGTAGATCGCGATGTCGCGGGGCCGCAGGTAGAAGAACTCCACCTGGTTCTCGGGGTCGACGAGGACGAGCTCCTTGGACTCCTTGCGCTGCTGGTAGCCGGCCTCATGGAGCATCGCCATCGCAGGCCCTGAGAGTGAACCCTTGTTGGGGACGGCGATGCGCAGCATGAGGTCGGGTTCCTTTGCGAAAGGGGTCGGTGGAATGCGGGACGAACACGAAGGCCGTGCTCGGGGACGCGTGCTCAGAGATGGGCGTAGACGTCGTCGAGCGAGATTCCGCGCGCGACCATCATCACCTGGACGTGGTAGAGCAGCTGGGAGATCTCCTCGGCTGCGGCGTCCTTGCTCTCGTGCTCGGCGGCCATCCAGACTTCGGCGGCCTCCTCCACGACCTTCTTGCCGATGGCATGCACTCCCTTGTCCACCAGTTCGGCGGTACGGGAGGTGGAGGGGTCGCCGTTGGCGGCCTTGAGCTGGAGCTCGGCGAAGAGCTCTTCGAAGGTTTTGTTCGCCATGATGTCCTTAGAATACGGGGTCCCGGACCCGCACTCAGCGCCAGGGTTCGCTGACCGAGCGCAGTGTGGTGGCGGTGGCCACGGCGGCGGTGACCGCTTCGTGCCCCTTGTCCTCGTTGGACCCCTCGATGCCCGCCCGGTCGAGTGCCTGCTCCTCGGTGTCACAGGTGAGGACGCCGAAGCCGACCGGCACACCGGTGTCGACCGCGACCTGGGTGAGGCCGCTGGTGACGCCGTGGGACACGTATTCGAAGTGCGGGGTGCCGCCTCGGATGATCACGCCGAGGGCGACGATCGCGTCGTAGCCGCGCCCGGCCAGCACCTTGGCGACCACCGGGAGCTCGAAGCTGCCGGGGACCCTCAGCAGGGTCGGCTCGTCGATGCCCAGCTCGTGCAGGGCGCGCAGTGCGCCGTCGACGAGTCCGTCCATGACCTTCTCGTGCCACTGCGCGGCGATGACCGCTACACGGAGGTCACCGCAGTTGCGTACGGACAGTTCGGGTGCGCCCTTGCCGCTCATGTCTCTCCTACCGCTCGATTCCTCGGGTGACTGCTGGGGACTGCCGGGTCTACTGGTTGCCGCAGGTCGACACGGTGGCGGCGTCGAGCCAGGGCAGGTCGTGACCCATGCGGTCGCGCTTGGTGCGCAGGTACCGCAGATTGTGTTCGCCGGCCTGGACGGGCATCGGTTCCCGTCCGGTGACGGCCAGGCCGTGCCGCAGGATCGCGGCGGTCTTGTCGGGGTTGTTCGTCATCAGGCGCAGGCTGTGGACGCCGAGATCCTTGAGGATCTGGGCGCCCGCCGCGTAGTCCCTGGCGTCCGCCGGCAGTCCGAGCTCCAGATTTGCGTCCAGGGTGTCGACGCCGCGCTCCTGGAGTTCGTACGCGCGCAGCTTGGAGACGAGTCCGATGCCCCGTCCCTCGTGGCCGCGCAGATAGACCACGACGCCGCGGCCCTCGTCCGTGATGCGCCGCATGGAGGCGTGCAGCTGGGGGCCGCAGTCGCAGCGCTCGGACTGGAAGATGTCGCCGGTCAGGCACTCGGAGTGGACCCGGACCAGGACGTCGTCGCCGTCCCCGATGTCGCCGTGGACCAGCGCGACGTGCTCGACACCGTCCACGGTGGAGCGGTAGCCGTAGGCGGTGAACGCGCCGAAGTCCGTCGGCAGCCGGACCTCGGCCTCGCGGCGGACGGTCGGCTCGCAGGTGCGCCGGTAGGCGATCAGGTCCTCGATGGAGATGATCGTGAGCCCGTGCTTGCGGGCGAACGGGACCAGTTGGGGAAGGCGCAGCATGACGCCGTCCTCGCCCGCGATCTCGACGATCGCCCCGGCGGGCCGCAGTCCGGCGAGCCGGGCGAGGTCGACGGCCGCCTCGGTGTGGCCGTTGCGCACGAGCACGCCGCCGGAGCGGGCGCGCAGCGGGAAGACATGGCCGGGGCGCACGAAGTCGCCGGGGCCCGCGGTGCCGCCCGCGAGCATCCGGAGCGTGGTGGCCCGGTCGGCGGCGGAGATGCCCGTGGTCACGCCGTGTGCGGCGGCGGCGTCGACGGAGACGGTGAAGGCGGTCTTCATCGACTCGGTGTTGTGGTCGACCATCTGCGGGAGTTCGAGCCGTTCCAGCTCGTCGTTCTCCATGGGCGCGCAGATGAGTCCGCGGCACTCGCTCATCATGAAGGCGACGATCTCGGGGGTGGCCTTCTCGGCCGCGATGACGAGGTCGCCCTCGTTCTCCCGGTCCTCGTCGTCGACGACCACGACGGGCCGGCCGGCCGCGATGTCGCGGACGGCCTGCGCCACGGGGTCGAGGGTGAGGTCCTCGTCGGGCACGTGGTGTTCCCGGTGCAACCAGGTGGGCTGAGCAGTCATGCCGTGGCTCCTTCCAGAGCGGGTGTCCGCGTACGCAGCCACCAGTCGCGCATGCCCCACAGGACGAGGGCGCCGTAGACGACGTAGATGAGACCGGAGAAGGCGAGACCGCTGTGGAAGTTGAGCGGTACGCCGACCAGGTCGACGAGGAGCCAGGCGAACCAGAACTCGACCATGCCGCGGGCCTGGGCGAGCATCGCCACGAGCGTGCCGGCGAATATGTACGCGTCCGCCCACGGGCTCCAGGAGAGCGAGGGGAACGCGGTGAACAGGCCGCCGACCGCGAGGGTGCCGACCGCGGCGCCGCCGAGCAGGTAACCGCGCTCGCGCCAGGTGGCGAACCGTACGGCGATGGAGCCGTCCTGGGCCCGCCGCCGGCCCCTGGTCCACTGCTGCCAGCCCCAGACGGCCACGGCGATGACGATGACCTGCTTGCCCACGCTGCCCGCCTGGTGCACGGAGACGTTGGCGGCGACCAGGACGGCGCCGGACAGCAGTTGGGCGGGCCAGGTCCAGATCGAGCGGAGCCAGCCCAGGGTCAGGGCGACCAGACCGATCGTGTTGCCGATCATGTCGGACCAGATGATGTGCTGTCCGAAGACGCTGAACGCCTCCGAGTTCAGCCAGTGCAGGGCGCTCACTTCACCGGCTCCTCGGGCTCCTGCGCGCGGTGGCCGAGCAGTCGCTCGACGTACTTCGCGATGACGTCCACCTCCAGGTTGACCGGGTCGCCGGGCTCCTTGTGGCCGAGCGTGGTCAGGGCGAGGGTGGTGGGGATGAGGCTGATGGTGAAGTAGTCGGGTCCGGCGTCCACCACGGTCAGGCTCACGCCGTCGACGGTGATCGACCCCTTCTCCACCACGTACCGGGTGAGCTCCGCGGGGAGGGATACCTTCACGATCTCCCAGTTCTCGGAGGCCTCGCGCTCGACGATGCGGCCCGTGCCGTCCACGTGCCCCTGCACGATGTGCCCGCCGAGCCGGCCGCCGACCGCCATGGGCCGCTCCAGGTTGACCCGGGAGCCGGGCCGCAGTGTGCCCAGGCTGGACCGGTTCAGCGTCTCGGCCATCACATCGGCGGTGAACTCCTGCTCGCCGTGGTCGACGACGGTCAGGCACACGCCGTTGACGGCGATCGAGTCGCCGTGCTTGGCGCCCTCGGTGACCACGGGTCCGCGGAGGCGGAACCGGGAGGCGTCGCCGAGGTTCTCGACGGCGGTGACCTCACCCAGCTCTTCGACAATTCCGGTGAACACTCAGTTTCCCTTCGTGGCAGGGCCGGGGACGGCGGTGATGCGCAGATCGGGGCCGATACGCACGGTCTCGGTCACATGGAGGCGCAACGCCTGGGTGATGGTGGTGATTCCGGCGTCGGCGAGGGCCGCGGGGCCCGCGCCGAGGAGCACGGGGGCGAGGTAACCGACGATCCGGTCGACCGCTCCGGCCGCGACGAAGGCCCCGGCCAGGGTCGGTCCGCCTTCGAGGAGTACGGAGCGGACGCCGCGCCCGTGGAGGGCGGCGAGCAGGGCGGGAAGGTCGAGTCCGGGGCCGGCCGCGGCGCGCGGCAGCCGCAGAACGGCCTCTTCGGGAAGGTGGCGGACGTCCGCGTCGCCGGCGACCGCGATCAGGGTGGGCGCGCTGGTGTCGAGGACCCGGGCGCCGGGCCGCACGGCGGTGGCGGCGGTGTCGACGACGACCCGCAGCGGCTGGACCGCGCCGTCGATGCCCCGGACGCCGAGCTGGGGGTCGTCGGTGCGGGCGGTGCCGGAGCCGACCACGACGGCGTCCGCCTCGGCGCGCAGCCGGTGGACGTCGGCGCGGGACTCGGCCGAGGTGATCCAGCGGCTGGTGGCGTCGGCGGCCGCGACCCGGCCGTCCAGGGTCGCCGCGTACTTCCAGGTGACATGGGGCCGGCCCAGGCGCACCGAGGTCAGCCAGGCGGCGTTGCCCTGTTCGGCGTCTTCGGCGAGGAGCCCCTGCTCGGCCTTGACGCCGGCGGCGCGCAGGGTGTCCGCACCGCCGGTGGCCTGCGGGTTCGGGTCACCGACCGCGTACACGACGCGGGCGATCCCGGCCTCGATGAGCGCCTGGGCGCAGGGGCCGGTGCGTCCGGTGTGGTTACAGGGTTCGAGGGTGACGAAGGCGGTGCCGCCGCGGGCCTTCTCGCCGGCCGCGCGCAGGGCGTGGATCTCGGCGTGCGGCCCTCCGGCGCGCTGGTGGAAGCCCTCACCGGCGGGGCGTCCCGCCGCGTCGAGGACGACGCACCCGACGACCGGGTTGGGGCTGGTGGAGCCGAGACCGCGGGCTGCGAGCGCGATGGCTCGGCGCATTGCGGTGGTGTCGGCTGCGGTGTCCACCGGGTCCTCCTGCCTCTTCGGGCACGGACTCCGGGGCCTGTCGATGACGACAGATGAAGCGGAACGCGGAACGGGGACGCCGAATGCCGGAAAAACGGATGGATCGGTTGCCCGAAAACCATCCGCCGACGGCGGCGTACCCGCGAAACGGCCCGCCGCGCACTGCCTCCCATCCGGACTTTAACCGTCGGTCCAGGAATCCCACCTGGTCAACCGGCCGCTGGATGCGGACGGGTCGCGGACTATAACCGCCGGTTCGGAATTGCACCGACCCCGGAGTGCGCTGCTGCTGGTACAGGATCAGTGTGCCACGACTCGCCGTGACCCATACGGGTGAACGCTGTGGAGTGGCTCACAGACAGCCTGTGACAAGGGCTGTCTCAGCCACGTTTCCGGGTCCGTGGTGCGGGGTTCCGTCCTCAATCGCCGGACGGGCTTGGGTGGCGCCGGGTGCCCCGCCGGGTGCGCCCTGTCCGGTGGGTGGGGGGTGGTGCCCCTCCGGGGCGTCTCCTCAAAAATGGCGTGTTCACCCGGGTCCGTTTGCGTACCCGCCGCACGTTCGTCGTTCGAGGAGACGCCCCGGAGGGGCACCGGACCCCCACCCACGGGTAACGCGCACCCTGCGGGGGCACCCGCACACACCAAGCCCGTCCGGCGATTGAGGACGGAACCCCGCACCCCGGACCGGGGCACCGCCCCCTCACAGCCCAGGCGCGAACAACGCGTCCTGCGCCGCCTCCCGCGCCGCGAGCAACGCGCCGCGCAGGACCGCCGTCCCGCCGAGCAGACCGGCCCTGACCTCGGTGCGCAGCGGGGACATCATGGCCAGGCGTTCCTCGACCCGTGCGGCCAGCGCGTCGCCGCCCGCATGGCCGACCTCGCCCGAGAGCAGCACACACCCCGGGTCGAGGACCGAGACGACGGCTGCCGCGCCCAGGGCGAGCCGGTCGGCGAGGGCGTCGAGGAACGCCTCGCTGTCGCCCGTCCCCGCGAGGGCCGAGCGCACGGCGACCGCCGCGCCCGGTTCCTGGCCGCCGGCCGGGGCGGCGATGCCGTGGGCGGCGGCCAGCTCGCAGAGCGGCACCGAGCCCACCAGGGAGTGAAACCCGCCGTCGCAGTTGACGGCCGAGGGGATACCGATGGTGCCGGGGACCGGCAGGAAGCCGATCTCGCCCGCGCCGCCGGAGGCTCCGCGGCGCAGCTTCCCGTCCAGCATGACGGCCGCCCCGACGCCGTGTCCGAGCCACAGCAGGACGAAGGTGTCGTGGTCGCGGGCCGCACCGACGCGGTGTTCGGCGACGGCGGCGAGATTGGTCTCGTTCTCGACCAGCACGGCCGCGGGCAGCCGCTGCTGGAGCGCCCGGACCAGGGTGCGGTGCCAGGCCGGCAGACCCGTGGTGTCGCGGAGTTCCCCGGTGACCGGGTCGATCAGGCCGGGGGCGCCGATGCCGACGCTGTGCAGTGGCGCGGTGCCCGCCCGGCGCGCGGTGCGTTCCACGAGGCCGACGGCCTGTTCGACGGCGTCGTCGGTGGCGGTCTCGCTGCCGATCGGCAGGGTGGCCTCGGCCAGTGTCGCGCCCAGGAGGTCGGCGACGACCACGGCGACGCTGTCGGTACGTACGTCGAGGGCGGCCAGGTGGGCGCGGTCGGCGACGATCCCGTAGAGCCGGGCGTTGGGTCCGCGGCGCTCGGCCCCGGCCTCGCCCACCACCCGGACCAGGCCCGCCCCCTGAAGCCGTTCGACCAGGTCGGCGACGGTGGGCCGGGAGAGCCCCGTCAAGGTCTTCAGCTGTGTGGCCGTCAGCGGCCCGTCCTGCTGGAGGAGCCGCAGGGCGAGCCGGTCGTTGATGGCCCTGGCGGTGCTCGGTGATGCGGGCATGCCGGGATCCTTCCAGACCGCCGCCGCGGGCGATGCCGGCACGGCCTATTTATCAGGCAGGGTTCCTGATAGTTTACTGCCCGCATCGTGGAGAAGGGCGCCGGGGAGCGCCGGAACCGCGGCATCGGAGAGTTCCCAGGGGAGGGCACGGCGGTATGACGACGGATTCCACGACAACGGTCTTCAGCACGGAGCAGGTGAGGCGCGCCAGGTATGCCGTCGCCGCGGTCTTCGCCGTGCACGGCGCGGTGACCGGCAGCTTCGCCACCCGGGTGCCGTGGATCCAGGACCACGCCGGGGTCAGCGCGGGACAGCTCGGTATCGCCCTGGCCTTCCCTGCGATCGGCGCCTCGCTCGCGATGCCGCTGGCCGGTGCGGTCAGCCACCGCTTCGGCGCCCGGACCGCGCTGCGCGGGCTGCTGATGCTGTGGACCCTGGCGCTGATCCTGCCCGCCCTGGCCCCCAACCTGCTGACGCTGTGCGGGGCGTTCCTGGTGTACGGGGCGTCGGCGGGCATGTCCGACGTGGCGATGAACGCGCTCGGGGTCGAGGTGGAGAACCGCCTCAACAAGTCGATCATGTCCGGGCTGCACGGGATGTGGAGCGTGGGCGCCCTGATCGGTTCGGCGGCGGGCACGGTGGCCGCCCATCTGGGGGCCGACGCACGACTGCACCACACCATCGCCGCGCTCGTCCTCACGGCACTCGGCCTGATCGCCTGCCGGCGGGTGCTGGACCTGCGCAGCGAGCCGGACGCGGAGGCACCGCCGCGCTTCGCCCTGCCGCCCAAGTCGGCCCTGATCATCGGTGCGGTGGGCTTCTGCGCGGTGTTCGCGGAGGGCGCCAGCCTGGACTGGTCGGCGATCTACCTCCGGGACGTCCTGGACAGTTCCGCGGGTCTGGCGGCCGCGTCGACGACCGCGTTCGCGCTGACCATGGCGGTGGCCCGGATCGCCGGCGACCGGGTCGTCGACCGCTTCGGCGCGGTGCGGACCGTACGGACCGGCGGCGTCCTCGCCACGGTCGGCGGGGTGCTGGTGGTCACCGCGCCCAACGCGGCCCTGGCGATGTGCGGGTTCGGCCTGATGGGCCTCGGAATCGCCGTGGTCGTGCCGCTCGCCTTCGCGGCGGCGGGGCGCAGCGGACCGAACCCGAGCCAGGCGATCGCGGGTGTCGCGACGATCACCTACACCTCGGGCCTGATCGCCCCGTCGGCGATCGGCTCGCTCGCCGAGGCGACCTCGCTGATCGTCTCCTTCGGCCTGGTGTCGGTGCTGGCCTTCGGGCTGGTGCTCGGAGCCGGTGTGCTGCGGGCGGGCGACCGCAAAACGGTGTCGTCCCCGGACGCCGGCGTTCCGGGCACCGCTGCGGTCGAGCCGCGCGCCTGAGCGGTCGGCCCACGGGCCGGCCGGTGAGGAGGACGCCCGGCGCGCGCCCGGATCCCGGCCGCGGGAACGCCAGGAACCGGCACTAACATGACGCTGATCATTTCCGCGGTCAGCGCCGTGCCCCGCGAGGCACCGGTCCTCCGCACCTACCTACAGGGAGCGACCATGGGCCTCGGCGTGCGCTGGACCTTGCACGGCGACGGGAAGACCCCGGCACCGGGAGCCGTGGTCCGCCCGGACGAACGGCTCACCTGGCCCCGTACGTTCGGGCTGGGCGCCCAGCACGTGGTCGCGATGTTCGGGGCGTCCTTCGTCGCTCCGGTGCTCATGGGGCTCGACCCGAACCTGGCGATCATGATGTCGGGTGTCGCCACGGCCATCTTCCTGCTCGCCACACGCGGGCAGGTGCCCAGCTATCTGGGCTGCTCGCTCTCGTTCGTCGGGGTGGCCGCGACGATCCGGGCGAGTGGCGGCAGCAGTGCCGTGGTCACCGGTGCGGTCTTCGTGGTCGGTGCGGTGCTCTTCCTCGCCGGTCTCGCGGTGCAGCGGTTCGGCGCGCGGATCATCCATGCGGCGATGCCGCCGGTGGTGACGGGTGCGGTGGTGATGCTGATCGGCTTCAACCTGGCGCCGGTGACCGCGGCCACGTACTGGCCGCAGGACCAGTGGACGGCCCTGCTGGTGATGCTGTTCACCGGACTGGCCGTGGTCTGTCTGCGCGGCTTCCTCTCCCGGATCGCGATCTTCCTCGGCCTGGTCTTCGGCTACGTCCTGTCCTGGGTCCTGGACCGGGTCTTCGGGAAGATCCACTCCCCCGCTGGCGGCGCCGAGGCCGTGGACCACTGGCGGCTGAACCTGAGCGGGGTCTCGAAGGCCGACTGGATCGGGCTGCCGAGCTTCCACGCGCCGAGCTTCGAGTGGTCGGCGATCCTGGTCGCGCTGCCCGTCGTCATCGCGCTCATCGCCGAGAACGCCGGCCATGTGAAGGCCGTCGGCGAGATGACCGGCCGTTCCCTGGACGGCAAGCTGGGCACTGCGATCGCCGCGGACGGCGCCGCGTCGATGCTGTCGACCGCGGTGGGCGGCCCGCCGAACACGACGTACTCGGAGAACATCGGCGTGATGGCCGCGACCCGGGTGTACTCCACCGCCGCCTACTGGGCCGCCGCCTGCTTCGCCCTGCTGTTCGGGCTCTGCCCCAAGTTCGGTGCGGTCGTGGCCGCCATTCCCGGCGGGGTCCTCGGCGGCATCACGGTGATCCTCTACGGCATGATCGGCCTCCTCGGTGCCCAGATCTGGCTGAACGCCAAGGTCGATCTGCGCAACCCGCTGAATCTGGTTCCGGCCGCGGCGGGCATCATCATCGGGGTCGGCGGGGTCAGCCTGAAGGTGTCCGACAACTTCGAGCTGAGCGGTATCGCGCTCGGCACCATCGTCGTGATCACCGGCTACCACGTGCTGCGGGCCTTCGCGCCCGCCCATCTGAAGACCCAGGAGCCCCTGCTCGACTCGGGGACGTCCGACTACGACGAGAAGCCGCCGGCCGACGGGGCCTGAGCGCTCAACCCGTCGCCGGCCGGTACGCGTGGTCGGGGCTGGAGGTGCCGGCGCCACCGCGCGCCTACGGGCGGGAGGCCGCTCCCATGGCGCGGCCGGAGGAGTCGGCGGCGCCCCGCGGGTCCCGGCCGGGGCTCAGAAGCAGTCGCCGTACCAGTGGACCGCGCCGGGCGCCGTGACCGTGGCCCGCACCGACTCGGCCGAGGCGTGCAACGGCCGTGCCATCCCCACGTGTTCGGTGACCTGCCGGGCGTCCGCCAGCAGGGTGGGGAGCGCGGCCCGCACGCCGGGAGTGACGGGAATCCGGACCCGGACCCGGGGCAGCCCCGCCGCCCGGCCCCGGGAACCGACAGCGGCGAACAGCGACCCCAGGCACGCGTCCGCGCCCGCGAACTCGCGCACCTCCACGCGGTCCCCCTCGTACCCGGCCACCATCCAGCCCGTGAGCGCGCCGGAAACGGGGTCCTCCGCCACGAGCGACCGGTCGGCCGGGCCGTACCAGGCGGGGATCCGCACCGCCCAGTCCTGCGGCGTCCGCAGCGAGCTGAGCGGCCGCTTCGCGTTGTACGCGTGGTGCAGCGCGGCCACCTCCGCGGCGTCCCGCGCGGTGGCGCCGCGGACCCGGAACGCCCCGGCGGCGGACGGGGGGACGAGCGTGCCCTCGGTGTAGGTGCTTGCGAACTCCTGCCATCCCGAGCCCCGGTAGACGCCCGGCGTCCCGGTGAACAGCAGGGACCAGGCGCATTGTTCGGCCGTCATGGTGCGCTCCGCCGCCATCAGCAGCCGGCGCACCAGGCCCTGCCCCCTGGCCTCGGGGCGGGTCGCCACGCTGCCGATGCCGCCGACGCGCCGCGGGGTGCCGTCCGCGTCCCGGATGAGCCTCGGCACATAGACGACGACCGCGTCGATCCCCTCCCCCGCGTCGTTCCGCGCGACGAACGTGTGCCGGTGGCGGTCCGGGTCGAGCGCGTGCAGGGCGGCGAGGTGCGGGGACTCGAAGCACCGCTTCCACAGGGCCGACAGCCCGGGGTCGTCGGCCGCCGTGGCGGTGCGGACGGTGGCGCTCACAGGATCAGGTTCCCGTCCGTGCGCACCCGGTCGCCGTCCTCGGGCATCGCTTCGCGCCGCGTACCGTCCTCCACGCACGCGGTGTGCAGGACCGAGTCCAGGGCGTCCGGGGCGAGGTGGAGGACCCCGCCGGTGAAGCGGCTCCCGGTCGCCGCGTAGTGGTTGGTGCCGTCCGCGATACGGACATGCGCGGTGTCCGCCCCGGAGGCGGTGCTGCTGAGGCCGGTGAGGTCCCAGGTGGTGCTCCCGGAGCCGGCCGCCCGGCCGAGCAGCGCCTTGGCCTTGTTGCCGCCGGTGAGCCTGGTGCCTGCGGTGACGGTGATCCGCTGGTCGCGCACGGCGCTGAGTTCGATGCCGGTGTCGTGGTACGTACCGCCGTCCAGCCGCAGGTCCGCCGACCCCACCGAGAGGGGGGCCGCGTCGTCGGCGCCGGTGACGGTGCAGTCGGTGAGGTGCACGGGGCCCGCACCGCGCAGGACGACGCCGTCGACGCCCTTGAACGTGCAGCGCACGAAGTGGACGGGCGCGGTGACCGGGGTCTGGACGAGGACTGCGCCGGCGGGCGGTTCGAAGGAGCAGTCGCTGATGGTGGTCGGCCGGGTGGAGCGGTCCGAGCGCTGGGCGACGGCGAAGGTCTTCGCGGTGCAGCCGCGCACCTGGGCCCCGTCGGCGTTCACGGTGAGGGTGCCGGCCTGGTCGAAGGTGGGGCGCGCGATCACCGTGACGTCTTCGAGGGTCAGATCGGTGATCTTCGTATTGGCGGTGAACCAGGAGCAGACGTGTCTGCGCACGGTGATCCGCTTGGCGGAAATACCCCACTGGGCACCGGAGTTGGCTATGTCCATCAGCCCGGAGTTGCCGTCGAAGAGCAGATCGTGCTCGTACTGGCCGTGGGTGGTGAAGGGGTTGCCGCCCGCGTCGTCGCCGTCGCCGTGGCAGTTCACGACGGTGCAGTAGGCGGAGGCGGTGAGGTCGTTGAGGTGGCGCACATTGCTGGTCGTGCAGTCCGCTACCCGGCCGTACAGGCAGTAGATCTGCTGGGTGAGGTAGCCCGCGCCGCCGTACTCGACGGTGGGCGGGTTCTTCAGCGAGCAGTCCTCGGTACGGAAGCGGGTGCACCAGCGGCGCATCACGACCGGCCAGAAGGTGCCGGTGGCGTGGATTCCGGAGACGTCGCAGCCGACTGCGTACTCGAAGCTGACGGGGTGGGAGCCGGTGTACTCGTCGGGGCCGGCGCCCGCGAAGACCATGTTGCGGATGTGGGTGTTGCGGACCGGTTCGACGCGGGTCCAGGTGAGCTTGCGGCCCGCGGCGAGTTCCCAGCCGTTGAGGTAGCCGATCCGGATGTGGCCCGCGTCGATGATCTCGGTGATCTCGACCAGTTTCTGGAGCTCGCGCTCGTCACCGCCGCCGCCCTCGACCGGGTCGACCTGCACCGACCACCACTGGCCCACCGCGAACGCCTTCGCGTCCGGGACCGGGAAGGTGTCGGTGAGTTCGATGACCTTGCCGGACAGCGCGTGCTTGACGGTGGTGTGGGTGACGGTGCCGCGGAAGGAGAGGACGGCGCCGAAGGGGTTGTCGTGGGTGTTTTTCTCGATGCCTGTGGTGTGGATGTGGTGGCCGCCGAAGTCGAGTTCGATGTCGGAGCGGTTGAAGAGGTGGCGTTTGGTGAACAGGAGGTCGGTGTGGGCTTCGATGCGGTGGACGGTGGGGTCGTTGACCATGGTGTCGAGTGCGGCGTCGGCGGGGGTTTTGGCGTCGTGGTGGCCGAAGGTGCGGAAGTCGAGGGTGCCGGTGTGGAGTTGGTGCCAGCGGCCGGCCCTAGTGGTGCGGGTGGGGGCGATGACGGTGCCGCCGTTGTGGGCGGTGGTGGACTTCTTGTCCCAGCGCAGGGCCATGGCGCCGCCGTCGCCGGGGGTGTGGTAGCCGGCGAGGAGGATCTGGGTGCCGTGGTCGAGTGGCTTGGTGTTCAGGGCGCGCAGGGCGGCGACGGTGTCGAGGCGCAGTACGTCGCCGGTGTGTGCGGGTGCGGCCTGGGCCGGGGCGGTGGCCACGGCCGAACCGGCCATGACCAGACCGGCGAGACCCGAAGCCCGCAGCACATTGCGACGGGACGATGCGGAGGCGGACATGACGGAGGTGCTCCTCGCGTGGTCGGTGCGTGCTCGATGGGACTCGAAGGGAACCGGCTGCCGCCCGGTCGCGGTCAGACCGTGTTGCGGTACGGCGGCATGAAGCGCATCCGCGGCATCTGGTCGGCCAGCACCCCGCCGTCCACGACGATCCGCGCCCCGGTGAGGTACGCCCCGGCGTCCGATGCGAGCAGCAGCAGGGCGCCCACGCACTCGTCGGGCCGCGCGTACCGGCCGAGCGGGATGCGCTGCCGGTAGGCGGATTCGAAGGCCTCCCGGTCGAAGGGGAATTCGCCGTCGATGGGGGTCTCGACCATGCCGGGGGCGAGGGTGTTGGCGGTGATGCCGTGCGGGGCGAGTTCGACCGCCAGGGTCTCGGTGAGCAGTTGGGCGGCGGCCTTGGAGGCGTTGTAGTGGGCCAGTCCGGCCTCGGCCACCAGGGCGTTCTTCGAGGTGATGGTGATGATGCGGCCGGCGACGGAGTCCGCCGTCATGTGTTCGGCGATGCGCTGGCTGAGGAAGAACACCGCGTCCACGTTGACCCGCATGATGTGCGACCAACTGGCCGGGGTGATCTCGTTGAAGCGTTCCAGCGCCGCCGTGCCCGCGTTGTTGACCAGGATGTGCAGCGGCCCGGTCTCGGCGCGTACGGCGTCGACGAAGCCCGCCAGCGCCTCGATGTCCGCGAGGTCCTGGCCGTAGGCGCGGCAGCGCCGCCCGAGGGCCTCGACCTCCGCCGCGGTCTCGGTGACGCCCTCGGCGCCGGGGAGGTCGACGAGCACCAGGTCGGCGCCCGCCTCGGCGAGCCCGACGGCGAAGGACCGGCCCAGGCCCCGGGCGGCCCCGGTCACGACCGCGGTGCGGCCGGTCAGGTCGAAGCGGTCGGTTCCGCGGGGCGGGACGGCTGCGGTCATGGCGGGATCCTCCAGGCGGAGACGTACGGAACCGAATGGCGCGGATGCGGAGCCGAACGGTGCGGGTCCGGAACGAAAGGGTCCGGACCGCCGCGCGGGGACACTTGGGTGATGCGCGGCGGCCCGGGTGCCGGCCGGCGCCCGTGGACAGGGGGGTGAACCCGGGCGCCGTACCGGCGGTTCGTGGGAACGGCCCGGTCAGCCGTTCAGGCCCAGCAGATCGAGTGAGGGCCGGTGGATGATCTCCTCGATCGCGTCCGCGTCCAGCGGCGGCAGCCCCGGAATGCCGGGGATGCGGGCGATCTCCCGCAGTCCCTTCACCGAGTCGTCGACCGTGGTGAACGGGTAGTCGCTGCCGAACAGCACCTTGTGGAAGACCCCGTAGTCCTGGACCAGCCGGAGGCTGTGCCAGAGCTGGAAGGGCCGGTAGTGCAGGGCGCTGAGGTCGGCGTACACATGCGGATGCTTGCGGATGACCGCGATGCACTCGCCCTCGAAGGGGTGGCCGAGGTGGGCCAGGACCATCCGCAGCTCGGGATGGCGGATGGCGACGGCGTCCAGGTGGCGGGGCATCGCCCACTCCAGCGGCGCGCTGGACACGAAGGTCGTGCCGGTGTGCACCAGGAGCGGCAGCCCGTGCCGTTCGGCGTACGTGTACAGCTCGTCGTACTCCTCGGCGGCCGGGTCGAAGCCCGCGTACATCGGCATCAGCTTGATGCCGCGCAGGCCCAGCTCCTGGTGGCCGTGGCGCAGTTCCTCCTGCCAGCCGGGCTGGGTGGGGTCGAGCGCCAGGTAGCCGATGAGCCGGTCGGGATGTTCTCCGGCGTACGCGGCCACGGCGGCGTCGTCCACCCAGAGCCCGCTGCGCCGCGCCTTGCCGCCGACGACGATCGTGCGGGTGGACTCGGGTGCGGTGGCGGCGTACTCCTCCCACTTCACCGTGAGGTCGACCTCGCCCGCGTGGGCGCGGGCGGAGTCGGAGCTGAACGGGTCGGTGAAGTCGTG
Organism: Streptomyces sp. NPDC048671; assembly: GCF_055587045.1. NCBI lineage: Bacteria > Bacillati > Actinomycetota > Actinomycetes > Kitasatosporales > Streptomycetaceae > Streptomyces > Streptomyces sp. NPDC048671. Next base: position 105,943 of record NZ_JBVJHB010000020.1, read on the forward strand.
GCTGTGCCGGAAGAGATGGGAGTGGACGTCGACGATCATGTGCGGTTCCGCTTCTCCCAGCCGTCCGCGAACATGTTCCAGAAGCGGTGGCTGGGCGGGTGTTCCTCGAATACCTCGTCGACGAGTTCGACGCCGAGCCCCGGCGCGGTCGGCAGGCCGATCCGGCCGCCCTCCATCGCAAGGGTGCCCTTCAGGGCGTCGAAGACGAACGGCTCCAGGAGCCCGTCGAAGGTTTCGAGGATCTTGAAGTTGGGGATTCCGAGTGCCGCGTGCACCGAGACGGTGGTGCAGAGCGGGGAGTTGGAGTTGTGCGGGGCCACGAGCATGCCGTGGGTGTCGGCGATCGCGGCGATCTTCCTGACCTCGGTGAAGCCGCCGGCCATGGAGAGGTCGGGCTGGATGATGTCGACGGCGTTCGTGGCGAAGAGCTGCTTGTACTCGTAGCGGTTGTGGAAGTGCTCACCGCCGGAGATGGGGAACGCCGCGCGCTGGCGCAGTTCCGCGTACCGCTCGATGTGGGTCCAGGGCATCGGCTCCTCGAACCAGCCGATGTCGAAGGGCTCCAGCTCCCGCACCAGCCGGGCGGCGGTCGGCATGGCGAACCGGGCGTGGCCCTCGATGAAGAGGTCGGTATCGGGTCCGATGGCCTCCCGGACCGCGGCCACGAGGTCGATGGAGCGGCGCAGTTCGGCGCGCTCCAGATCGTGCAGGCCGGGGCCGAACGGGTCGAACTTGAGGGCGGTGAAGCCCTTCGCGACCGTCTCCTTCGCCTTGGCGGCGAAGGTCTCGGGCTCGCGCTCCCCGGTGTACCAGCCGTTGGCGTAGACCCGGACGTCGTCCCGGCAGGCGCCGCCGGTCAGCCGGTAGGCGGGGACGCCGAGCGCCTTGCCCATCAGGTCGTACATCGCCTGGTCGAGGCCGGACAGGGCGATGCCGCCCATGTCCCCGCCGCGCAGGAAGTCGCCCTGGTAGACGCGGAGCCAGAGTTCCTCGATGTCGAAGGGGTCGGCGCCGATCAGGTGCCGCCCGGCGATGGCCTCGGTGAGCGCGCAGACCTCGCTCACCCGGTAGGGGTGGGTGATCTCGCCGATGCCGGACAGGCCCTCGTCGGTGTGGACCCGGACGTAGCCGAAGTCGCGCCAGGAGGTGCCGAGCATCAGGGTCTCGACGCGGGTGATCCGTCCGGCGGGGCCCTGCGGACGGGTGCGGTTGACGGTCAGCATCAGCGGGTCGCCCCGCCCATGGTGGAGGTGTTCTCCAGGTCGCGGGCGCCCCCGTCGGCGAGGACGGCCTTGACCGCGGCCTCGGTGCCCTCGACGAGGCGGTCCACGTCGGCGTCGGTGTGCGCGTAGCTGATGTGGCTGCGCTTGAGGTTGAGCGGCAGCTCGAACAGGCCGTGCTCCAGGAGTTTGCGGCGGTAGCCGACGAACAGCGAGGCGTCGTTGTTCAGCAGGTCCGCGTAGGTGCGGGGGGCCTCGCCGGGCATGAAGTAGCTGACGAAGACGGAGCCGTAGCCGGTGACGACGGCGGGGACGCCGAGGCGCTCGTACAGTCCGGTCAGTTCGCTGCGGACGCGGCCGCCGAGCCGGAAGACGTGGTCGTGGACCGGCTCCTCGCGGAGCTTGCGCAGGGTGGCGAGGGCGGCGGCGACGACGGAGGGGTGGCCGTTGTACGTGCCGGCGAAGAAGGCCGGGGCGCCGGGGCGGGTGGAGAAGAGGTCCATCAGGTCGGCGCGGCCGCCGATCGCGCCGACGGGGGCGCCGTTGGCGATGGCCTTGCCGAGGGTGGTGAGGTCGGGGGTGACGCCGGAGATCTGCTGCCAGCCGCCGAGGGCGTGGCGGAAGCCGGTGATGACCTCGTCGAAGATCAGGACGCTGCCGGCCCTCGTGGTCTCCTCGCGCAGCGTGGTGAGGAACTCCTGGTACGGCAGGAGCGCGCCGACGTTGTGCGGGACGGGCTCGACGATGACGGCGGCGATGTCGGAGCCGTGTTCGGCGAACGTGCGCCGGACGGCCTCGCTGTCGTTGAACGGCAGGACGAGGGTGGCTTCGAGGACCTCGGGCAGGATGCCGGTCGAGATCGGGTCGTGGCCGCCGACCTTCTCGGGCGCGGAGATGACGTTGAGGCTGACCGAGTCGTGCCAGCCGTGGTAGCAGCCCTGGAACTTGACGACGAGGCGGCGGCCGGTGGCGGCGCGGGAGACCCGCAGCGCGTGGAACGTGGCCTCGCTGCCGGTGCTGGTGAGCAGCACCTTCTCGATCGAGGGGATCAGTTCGGTGAGCTGTTCGGCGAGGAGTACCTCGCCCTCGGTGACGCCGACACCCATGTGACCGAGGGTGGCGCCGGCCTCCGCGGTGGCGCGGGCCACGTCGGGGTCGTTGTGGCCGAGCAGCGGCGGGCCGAACGCCGAGTGGAAGTCGGTGTACTCGCGTCCGTCGGCGGTACGGAACCGTGCGCCGTCGGTTCCGGTGACGACCAGATCGGTCAGTCCGGGAACGCTGCGCTGACCGCTGTTCACGCCGCCGGGTACGACCTGGCGGGCGCGTTCGGCGAGTCGGGCTCCGGATTCGTTGCCTACCGGGCCTGAACTCATGGTGCTTGCTCCTTGCGTCGAGAGTCGTCGGTTTTCGCGGGCCCTGCCCGGCCCGTGAGTCCCTGGCGCCATCCGCCCGGCAGTCGCCGCAGGAAGAGGTGATCCGTGGTGCTCGGTACTGCGTTTCGCTTTTTCAGAACACTGTTCTGTAGAGCAGAACAGTGCCTGGATATTACGTCCGCCCCCGGAGCCGGTCAACCCCCTTCCGGCCACTCAAGGCCCTGATTCCGGGCTTTCCTTGGCTCGGACGTACATTCTGGGGGCCCAAAGGCACTAAGCTGTTCTGCTATGACGAACAGTGCTGCCCCTGAAGAACCGAAGTACTGGGTCAAGAGCGTGGCCAGGGCAGCCGACATCCTCGAAGCTCTCGCCGCCCCCTCGCAGGGGAACGGCCTGAGCGTCACCGAGGTCGGCCAGGTCTGCTCCATCTCCAAGAGCGCCGCATTCGGCATGCTCCAGACCCTGCGCGCCTACGGCCTCGTCTCGGACGACGGCGAGGGCATGAACCGCCGCTACCGGCTCGGCATGAGCCTGGCCAGGCTCGGCGACCGGGCCAGGTCCCAGGTCTCGTTGCGCGGGGTCGCCCACCCCGTCCTGCGCGAACTCTCCCGGGCCACCGGCATGGCCTCCAGGCTCGCCGTGCCCGAGGACGGCCACGCGGTCGTGGTGGACCAGGTCGAGCTCGACCAGCGCGTCCGGCTCGATCTGCGGATGGGCCAGCGCGAGCTGCCGCACTGCACGGGCCTGGGCAAGGCGCTGCTCTCGGCGGTGCCGCCGGGCGAGGCGGCCTCGATCATCGAGCGGTTCGGGCTGCCCCGGCGCACGTCCCGCACGATCACCGACCCGGCGACCTTCCTGTCCCATCTGCGCGACATCGCCCGGGTCGGCTACGCCCTGGACGACGAGGAGGACGCCGAGGGCATCATCTGCATCGGCGCACCGGTCTTCGACGACCGCTCGGTGTGTGCCGGGGCCGTCTCCATCACCGGTCTCAAGCTCGGTCTGCCGGCCTGGCGCTACCAGGAACTGGGCGGCCAGGTGCGGGACTCGGCCCGCCGGATCAGCGTCTCCCTGGGCTGGGTCGACGAGCCGGAGGACGACACTTCGGACACCGCCGCGTCGCATTCCGACGAAATCGGGTCTTGACCGATCGGCACAACCCGCCGTAGGTTCCCTGCCAACCGCGGTGACACTCACCCGTCACCGCCGATTTACCCCTCCCGGTCCGATTCCGACGCCTGCCCACCGCGTCGTGAACATCCGACGGCCGGACCCTTTTCAGCCATCCGCCTCATGGCAGTCCACCGCAGGAACGCTCCCTCACTTGTCGCGCTTCTCGGAAGGCGAAGTCCGCATGAGCGTTCCGCACCACCACGCATCCGCGTCGTCCCGCCGTAATGTGCTGCGGGCTTCGGGTCTCGCCGGTCTGGTCATGGCCGGTTCGGCCGTGGCCACCGCCCCGGCCCAGGCCGCACCCGCACACACCGGCGACGTACTGCGCCTCGACACCGTCGCCGCCCTGCGCGCCCTGAACACCAAGCCGCTCGACCACGGCACCCAGATCCTCCTGGCCGGCTACCACACCCCCGGCGACGGCGGCGCCATGGCCCTGCGCTGGGACAAGAAGTCCACCACCGCCCACAACGGCGGCACCGTCATCGCCCCCACCCGCACCACCAGGGCCGGCCGCTGGCACCAACTCCACACCGGCACCCTCGACTTCCGCACCTTCGGCCACCACGACGCAAAAACCCCCGCCGACGCCGCACTCGACACCATGGTCAACGACCCCACCGTCCACCGCATCGAAGCCCACACCGACCTCCTGTTCACCAAACGCCACCTCTTCAACCGCTCCGACATCGAACTCGACTTCGGCGGCCACCACATCCACACCACAGGCATCGAGAAGAACACCCACGACAACCCCTTCGGCGCCGTCCTCTCCTTCCGCGGCACCGTCACCCACACCACCGTCAAGCACAGCCTGAGTGCGGCGATGCCGGACCTGTCGGACCTCTTCGAGGTCGGTGACTCGTCGAGGTTCGCGGTCGGCCAGTGGTGGTCCGTGGAGATCAACGCCCTGTCGGGGCAGTACGAGAAGGAGATCCAGCGGCTCGTCCAGGTCACCGACGTCGTCGACGCCGCCCACATCCGGGTCAACTACCAGATCGGCTGGGACCTGGCCGCCGGCCGCACGCTGACCTGGACCCGGATCGAGCCCGTGGACCGCGCCCATGTGCGCAACATGGTCTTCGAGGGCTGGGGCGAGGACGAGATGACCGGATCGCACCCGGTCGCCTACGAGTACGCGGTGCGCTGCGACGTCTCCGGGATCGAGGCCATCGGCACGTTCTGGCCGGTGGTGATGCGCCGCTGGTGCACGTACTACCGCACCGAGCAGTGCTCGCTGACCAACCCGAAGTCCGTCACCTACGGCGGCGCGGGCTACCTCACCCAGCAGATCTACTGCCTGTACGGGCACGTGGAGGACTGCCACACCTCCAACGCGCGCCATCTCAACGACTTCACGGCCTCGGCCTACTGCTACGTCACCAACTGCCACGGCGACGGTGACGACGAGGGCCCCTTCGTGACGCACGGGCAGTTCGAGCACGACCTCACGTACACCGGCAACTCCGGACTGATGACCTTCGCCAACTCGGGCGCGGCCTGGGGCGGCCGGGCCAAGCGGATCACCGTGCGCCGGCACGCCTGCTCCTGGTTCGTGGCCCGCGTCAAGATCACCGACCTGACGCTCGAGGACGTCCTGGTCGTCGGCAAGAAGTCCCTGGACGGCTCCGGAATGCTCTGGGTCAACGCGGACGGCGTGCAGATGCGGGGCTGTACGGCGACGGGTCCGCTGATCGTCTCGCAGGCCTCCGACCTGTCCGCGCGGCCCAACGTGATCGCGGACTCCTCCTTCGCCTTCACGGCGGGCGCGGAGATCACCCAGGCCGGCGTCACCGCCCCGCTCACCCTCCAGCGCACCACGCTGAAGGGCGTCGACGGCGCGGTGTTCAACGGCACCGGGCCGCTCGTCGTCGACCAGTGCACGCTGACCGGCTCCGCGGACACCGCCCCGGTCTCGCTCGCCCACACCGACGTCACCGTCCTGGGCGGCGAGCTCCGCGACACCGGTCTCATGCTGACCTCGGCGAAGGACCAGCGGCTGCGCATCGACGGAACGCGGCTGTCCGGCACCAACAAGGACGGCGCCCTGCTGGCCCGTACCGGCTCCGGACGCACCGTCGACTGGCAGCTCGGCGGCCTCGACTCGACCGCGCCCAAGGGCACCGCCCATGTGCTGCTCACCGAGGGCCCCAACCGCTACCGGGCCACCGGCTCCACCTTCACCGGCGGCCGGCTCGAACTGCGGCCCTCGGCGTTCGGCGGCTCCAGCCATCTGCTGCACACCGGCTGCGTCGAGGACGGCACCGAGCGCACCGCGCTCCCGGACGAGGGCGACCGCGTCGCCCACACCGCAGCCACGCTGCGCTTCTGAACACCCCGCCCATCGAGTACCAGGGATTCCCCGTGTCCACGCATACCCCGATCACCGGCCGGCCCGTACGCGTCGCACTCGTCGGCGCCGGCAACCGCGGTCTCACGTACGCCGAGTGGATCAAGGCGCACCCGGAGCGCGCCGAGCTCGTCGCCGTCGCCGATCCGCGCCCCGCGGCGCGGGCGGCCGCCGGCGCACCCGTCGAGTTCGACGACTGGCGGCCGCTCGTGGAGAACCGCCTCGCCGACGCCGTCATCGTCGCCACCCAGGACCGCTTCCATGTGGAACCGGTGCTGGCCCTGGCCGAGGCCGGTTACGCGATCCTCGCCGAGAAGCCGCTCGCCCCGACCGAGGAGGAGACCCGGCGGATCGTCGAGGGGGTGGAGCGGGCCGGGGTGCTGTTCGCCGTCTGCCACGTCATGCGGTACACCCCGTACACCGACCTGGTGAAGGAGGTCGTGGACTCCGGGGTGCTCGGGCAGCTCGTCTCGCTCGACCATCTGGAGCCGGTCGGCTGGTGGCACTACGCCCACAGCTATGTGCGCGGGCCCTGGCGCAGCGAGAAGGACTCCTCCCCGATGCTGCTCGCCAAGTCCTGCCACGACCTGGACTGGATCACGTACATCATGGGCGGCCGGATCGAGCGGGTGACCGGCTTCGGCGGGCTGAAGCACTTCCGGCCTTCGAGCGCCCCGGCCGGGTCCGCCGACCGCTGTCTCGACTGCGCGGTCGAGTCCGGCTGCCCGTACAGCGCGCTGAAGCTGTACATGCCGACGCTTCGGGAGAAGGGCGCGGTCTGGCCGGTCACCCATGTCACCGAGGCGACCGACGAGGCCGGTCTCGTCCAGGCCCTGCGCGAGGGCCCGTACGGGGTCTGCGTGTACCGGAGCGACAACGACGTGGTGGACCACCAGGTCCTCGCCATGCAGTTGACGGACGGGGTGACCGCGACCTTCCAGATGGTCGCGTTCACCGAGCAGACCCACCGCCAGACCCGGATCTTCGGCTCGCACGGCTGGCTCATCGGTGACGGTGAGCGGGTCACGGTGCAGGACTTCCGGACCGGCGAGACGGCCGTCCACGAACTCGGCGCGTCCGGTTCGAACGCGGCCGACGGGCACGGCGGCGGGGACGCCGCGCTCGTCGAGGCGTTCGTCACCGCGGTCGCCACCGGTGACGCCGGGGCCGTCCGCTCCGGTCCCGCCACCTCGCTCGGCAGCCACCTCGCGGCGTTCGCCGCCGAACGCGCCCGGCACACCGGCACCGTCCAGACGGTCCCGGCCACGTGACACCCCTTCTCTCCCGCCACACCCTCACGTCCTCGGAGGACCACCTCATGTCCCGTCTCCTCACCCGCCGTTCCAGAGTCCGCGCCCTCGCCGCCCCCGTTCTGGCCACCGCGCTCGCCGCCGGTGTGCTGGCCGGCTGTTCCAGCGGCAGCGACGACAACACCGTGACCATGTGGACCTACCCGGTCATCTTCGACGAGGCCAAGAACAAGGCGTACTGGGACGGCCTGGTCAAGGCCTTCGAGAAGAAGCACGAGGGTGTCAAGGTGAAGGTGGAGACCTTCCCCTGGGCCAACCGCGACACCGCGCTGGCCACCGCGATCGCCTCCGGCAAGGGCCCCGACGCGGTCTACCTGATCCCGGACCAGCTGCCGAAGTACGCCAAGAGCATCGTCCCGGCCGACGACTACATGCCGGCCTCCGCCAAGTCGGACTACACGGACTTCGCGCTGAAGTCCGTCACGTACGACGGCAAGCCGATCGCCACCCCGATCCTGACCAGCGCCAACCCGCTGATCTGCGACAAGCGCGTGTTCGCCGCGATCGGTGAGAAGACCTACCCGTCGAGCTGGGCGGATCTGGAGGCACTGGCCCCGAAGCTGAAGAAGAAGGGCTACTACGCCACCAGCTACAGCGGTGACACCCAGCAGACGCTGAACGTGACCTTCTACCCGCTGCTCTGGCAGGCCGGCGGCGACGTCTTCTCCGAGGACGGCAAGAACGTCACCTTCAACGACGCCGCCGGCGTCAAGGCCCTGACGTACCTGAAGAAGCTCGTCAACGACGGCTACACCGACCGTGACCTGGTCACGACCACCCCCAAGCTGGAGCAGACCCCGACCGCCAAGGGGAAGGTGGCCTGCACCTGGCAGAACACGCCGGCGGACGTCGAGCCCTTCTGGGGCAAGGAGAACATCGTCGTCCAGCCGCCGCTGAAGGACACCGCGTCGGTCGGTTACGGCACCGTGGGCGCGCTGGCGATGCTGAAGGGCGCCGACAAGAAGAACACCGGCGACTGGCTGAACTTCGTGGCCGAGTCGAAGAACGTGGCCGGGCTGCAGAAGGCCGCCGGCTACTTCCCGGCCCGCGAGTCCGGCGGCGACCTGTACCCGGACGACGCCCTGCAGACGGCGGTCGGCGCCACGCTGCCGAGCATGGACGTGGGCCCGCTCCAGGACAAGGCGCGTGAGGTCCAGGGCGTGCTCGCCCCGGAGATCCAGGCGGCCCTGCTCGGCAAGAAGAGCCCGCAGGACGCGCTGAACGCCGCGCAGAAGGCCGCGCAGGCGATGCTCGGCCGCTGAACCGCCGCGGTGCCGGGGGCCGGCCGCACCCGGACCCCGGCACCGCAGCCCCCAGGGGCCATACCCCCCTGATCCCCCGCAATTCCCCCGTACCGCAAGGAGATCCCCGTGGCAGTCGTCGCGGAACCCACCCGCCGGGGCCGTCGCAGCGGGCCGCAGGCGCGCCGCGAGGCCCGGATCGGCCTGCTCTTCGTCCTCCCGTGTTTCCTGCTCTTCCTCGCCTTCCGGTTCGGTCCGGGCGTCGCCGGTGTGCTGATGAGCTTCACCGACTACTCCCTCACCGGCGGCGGGAGCTTCGTCGGGCTCGACAACTTCACCCGCCTGTGGGCCGATCCGCTGTTCTGGCAGGCGCTGAAGGTCACGGTCCTCTACACCGTGATCGCCGTGCCGGGCACGCTCGCCGCGTCGGTGTGCCTGGCCCTGATCACCCGCCGCGCGTTCCGCGGCGCCAAGTTCTTCCGTTCGGTGTTCTTCCTGCCGGTCGTCACCTCACTGGTGCTGGCCGCCACCGTCTTCGTCTGGATCTTCTCGACCGGCGGCCCGTGGTCCACCCTGATGGGCTGGTTCGGGATGTCCGAGGGCTCCTGGCTCTCCGACGACGTGCTGGTGCTGCCCGCGCTCGCGCTCGTCGGCGTCTGGTCCCGCTTCGGATACGGGATGCTCATCCTGCTCGCCCGGATGCAGGACATCCCGCGCGAGCTGGAGGAGGCCGCCCTCACCGACGGGGCCGGCCCCTGGCAGCGGTTCCGCCACATCGTGCTGCCGCAGCTCAAGCCCGCCCTGTTCTTCCTCGCCGTGATCGAGACGACCGCCTCGTTCCAGGTGTTCGACGCCGTCTACACCATGACGGGCGGCGGGCCCGCAAACGCCAGCTACACGCTCGTCTTCCAGCTCTACGACGCGGGCTTCAAGTACTTCGACCTGGGTTACGCCTCCGCCATCGGTGTCGCGCTCTTCGTGCTGACCGTGGTCGTCGCGGTGATCCAGCGGCTCGTGATCGGGAAGGACCAGTGACCATGACAGCGGCACCCGAAGAGATGAAGGCCCCGCCCGCCCGCAAGGCCTCCGCACCCCCGGACCGGGCCGAGCGCCGGGCGGTACGCAGGCTGCGCAAGCTCTCCGAGCAGGACACCGTCCCGTACGGCATGCGCCCCACCCGGGCCGGCCGGATCGCCCGCGGCGCGCTGCTGACGCTCGCCGCGCTGGTGACGGTCTTCCCGTTCTACGCGATGGTCGTGCTCTCGCTGAAGCCGTCCGCCGCGGTCGACTTCCCCGGCAGTCTGCTGCCCTGGCCGCTGACCGGCGAGGCGTACGACACCGTCATGGGCTCCCAGGACGTGCCGCGCTGGCTGTTCAACACGCTGATGTACTCGGTCGTCTCGGTCGTCGGTGTGCTGCTGCTCGCCTCGCTCGCCGGGTACGCGTTCGCCAAGAAGCGCTTCCCGGGCCGGGAGGCGATGTTCTGGTCGTTCCTGTCGATGGTGATGGTCCCGTACCACGTGACGATGATCCCGACGTTCGCGATGATCGCGAAGCTCGGCGGCGTCGACACGTACTGGGGACTGATCGTGCCGACCCTGGCCAACGCCCAGGCGGTTTTCCTCATGCGGCAGTTCATCCAGGGACTGCCGGACGAACTCTTCGAGGCGGCCCGGCTCGACGGGTGCAGCGAGTGGCAGATCTTCTACCGGATCGTGCTGCCGCTGCTGAAACCGATCCTCGCCACGCTCGGGGTCTTCGTCTTCCTCTGGCACTGGAACGACTTCCTGTGGCCACTGGTGATCGGCCAGTCCACCGACATGCGCACCCTCACCGTCGGAATCGCCTCGCTCCAGCAGCAGAACGTGCCGCTGAACGTGGTGCTCTCCGGCTCCGTCATCGCGTTCGTGCCCATCTTCGCCGCGTACATGGTGGGACAGCGCTACTTCACCGAGGGCGTCACCGCGTCCGGAATCAAGGGATAGCCAGGTATATGTTCACCGATGAGGCCGCACTCGAAGAGCGGCTCGCCACCCCCTCCCCCGCGCTCGTCGCCGACCTCGGCCGCCTCGAAGGCGATCTGCTGGTCCTCGGGGCGGGCGGCAAGATGGGCCCCAGCCTGTGCCGGCTGGCCCGCCGCGCGCTGGACGCCGCCGGCCGCACGGACGTGACCGTGTACGCGGTCTCCCGCTGGTCCGACAAGGCCGCCGCCGACGAGCTGGAGGCCGCGGGGGTCCGCACGGTCGCCTTCGACCTGATGGACCCGGCCGCCGATCTGGCCCGGCTTCCCGATGCCGGGAACGTCGTCTTCATGGTCGGCGCCAAATTCGGTTCCGCCGGGTCGCCCTCGCTCGCCTGGGCGGTGAACGCCGCGATGCCGGACCGGGTGGCCCGCCGCTGGTCGGGATCGCGCATCACCGCGTTCTCCACCGGCAACGTGTACCCGCTGGTGCCGGTCTCCTCGGGCGGCTGCACCGAGACCGACCCGGTCGGCCCGGTCGGCGAGTACGCCATGTCGTGCCTGGGCCGGGAGCGGATCTTCGACCACGCGGCGCTGACCCTCGGCACCAGGATCGCCAACATCCGCCTCAACTACGCCGTGGACCTGCGCTACGGCGTCCTCGCCGACATCGCGTACCGCGTACAGGCGGGCGAGCCCGTCGATGTGACGACCGGTCACGCCAACGTGGTGTGGCAGGGGTACGCCAACGAGGTCGCGCTGCGCTCGCTGCTGCACGCCACCGGCGGCGAGGCCTTCACCCTCAACCTCACCGGCCCGGAGACCGCTTCGGTGCGCCGCATCGCCCAGTGGTTCGGCGAGGAGTTCGACCGCGAGCCGGTCCTCGCCGGTACCGAGGCGCCCACCGCGCTGCTCTCCGACGCGAGCCGCTGCCACGCCCTCTTCGGTTACCCGGACGTCGCACTGCGCACCCTCGTCGAATGGCAGGCCGACTGGCTGCGGCGCGGGCTGCCGCTGTCCGGCAAGCCCACCAAGTTCCAGGTACGCGACGGAAGGTTCTGATCCACTCCATGTCCACTCCCTCCCGCCCGGCCGCTCCCTCCCTGCCGTCCACGTCCTCTCTCCCGTCCACCCCCGCTCTGGAGCTGCTCGCCCAGGGCGCGGCGATACCCGCGCACCCCCTCGCGCTGCACGCGGACGGCACGTTCGACGAGCGCCGGCAGCGCGCGCTCACCCGCTACTACCTGGCGTCCGGCGCGGGCGGCGCCGCCGTCGCCGTCCACACCACGCAGTTCGAGATCCGCGAGCCCGGGGTCGGGCTGTTCCGGCCGGTCCTGGAGCTCGCGGCCGAGACGATCGACGCCGAGGCCGGCCGCCCGTTCGTCAAGGTCGCCGGTGCCTGCGGCTACACCGCGCAGGCCGTCGCCGAGGCCACCACCGCCGCCGAGCTCGGCTACGACGCGGTGCTGCTCAGCCCGGCCGTGCCCGGTGCGGACGAGAAGGGACTGCTGGAGCGGGCGCGGGCGGTCGGGGAAGTCCTTCCGGTCATCGGCTTCTACCTCCAGGAGGCCGTCGGCGGACGGTACTTGTCGCCCGGCTTCTGGTCCGCGTTCACCGACCTGCCGAACACGGCCGCCGTGAAGATCGCCCCGTTCGACCGCTACCGCACCGCCGATGTCGTACGGGCCGTGGCCGCCGCGGACCGGGCCGGCGAGGTGGCGCTGTACACCGGCAACGACGACGACATCATCGGCGACCTGCTCACCCCGTACACAACGGCGGACGGCCCGCGGCGCTGGTTCGCGGGCGGACTGCTCGGCCAGTGGGCGGTGTGGACGACCTCCGCTGCGACCCTGCTCGACGACATCCGCCGGGCCCGCGCCGGGGACCATGAGGCGATGGTGCGCTGCCTGGCCCGCCGCACCGAGCTGACCGACGCCAACAGCGCGGTCTTCGACGTACGGGGCGCGTTCCGCGGCTGCATCGCCGGAGTGCACGAAGTGCTGCGCCGCCAGGGCCTGTTGGCGAACATCCGCTGCCTGGACCCGGCCGAGACGCTCTCCCCCGGACAGGCCGAGGAGATCACCCGGGTGGCCGCGGCCTACCCTTGGCTGACCGATGACGCCTTCGTTGCGGAGCACCTCGATGCCTGGCTCTCCTGAATCCGCCGACCGCTCCTCCCGGGTGGTCGTCGCCGTACCGCCGCACCTGCGCGCCCAGTTCTTCACCGCCGAGGTGTGGCAGGAGCTGGAGCGGGCCGCGCGGCTGACGGTCATCGACGACCACAGCGACCGGGCGGCGGTCGCGGCCGCGCTGCCCGGCGCGCGTGCGCTGATCACCTCGTGGCGGGCGCCCAAGGTGGACGCCGAACTCCTGGACCGCGCGGACCGGCTGGAGCTGGTGGCGCACACCGGCTCGGCGGTCGCCCCCTATGTCACCGAGGAGGTGTTCCGGCGGGGCATCCTCGTCACCCAGGCCGGTGACGAGATGGCCCGCCCGGTCGCCGAGGTGGCCCTCGCCTTCACCCTCTCGCTGCTCCACCGCATCCAGCGCTTCGACCACGCCCTGCGGGGCGGGCAGGACTGGGCGGCGGCGAGCGAGGCACCGCCGCGCCACGAGATCCACGGCAGCGACATCGGGGTGATCGGCGCCTCCCGCACCGGGCGGGCCTACATCCGGATGGTGCGGGCGATGGGGGCGCGGGTGCGCGTCACCGACCCGTTCCTGTCCGATGCCGACGCCGAGGCGCTCGGCGTGGAGTCCGTACCGCTGGAGACGCTGCTGTGCGGCAGCCGGATCGTGGCCGTGCACGCGCCGGTCACCGAGGAGACCCACCGGATGATCGGCGCCGAGCAGCTGGCGCTGATGCCGGACGGCGCGGGCCTGGTGAACACCGCCCGGTCGTGGCTGGTCGACGAGGACGCGCTCCTGGCCGAACTGGCCACCGGCCGGCTGGACGCCGCGATCGACGTCTTCGACGCCGAACCGCTGCCCGCCGGCCACCCCTTCCGCTCCCTGCCGAACGTACTGCTCACCCCGCACCAGGCGGCCGGCAGCGTCGAGTGCCGGCAGCGGCTCGGCACCAGCGCCGTCAACGAGGTGCTGCGGCTGCTCGCCGGGCGCCCCCCGGTCCATGCCGTCACCGCCGACGCCCTCGTCAGGCTGCGCTGACCGTCCCCGTACCCGTAACGCCCCCGTACCCGTTCCCGTACCCGTCAGGAGATCCACCCGTCATGCGACTGATGCGCATAGGCGAGCCGGGCCATGAGCGCCCGGTCGCCGTCTGCCCCGAGGGCCGTCACTACGACCTGTCGGGCATCACCGACGACATCGACGGCGCGTTCCTCGCCGCGCTGGCCGACAATCCGCACCTGATCCCCGCCGAGCCGAAGCTCCCGGAGACCGACATCACCGGGGAGCGGATCGGCGCCCCGGTGGCCCGGCCGTCCGCGCTCCTGTGCATCGGCCAGAACTACGCGGCCCACGCGGCGGAGTCCGGCGCCGAGCCGCCCGAGCAGCCGATCCTCTTCTACAAGTCCCCGAACACGGTCGTCGGCCCGTACGACGACGTGCTCATCCCGCGCGGCTCGAAGAAGACCGACTGGGAGGTGGAGCTGGCCGTCGTCATCGGCCGCCGCGCCTCCTACCTGGACTCCCCCGCCGACGCCGCCGCCCATATCGCGGGCTACGCGGTGAGCAACGACGTCTCCGAGCGCGCCTTCCAGCTGGAGGAGTCGGGCGGCCAGTGGTCCAAGGGCAAGAGCTGCGCCACGTTCAACCCGCTGGGCCCGGTCCTGGTGACGGCCGACGAGGCCGGTGACCCGCAGCGGCTGCGGCTGACCAGCCATGTCAACGGGGAGCCCCGGCAGGACTCCTCCACCGCGGACATGATCTTCGGCGTGGCGCATCTGGTGCACCATCTGTCGCAGTACCTGGTGCTGGAGCCCGGCGACATCATCAACACCGGTACGCCGCAGGGCGTGGCCCTGTCCGGCCGCTTCCCCTACCTGGGCCCGGACGACGTGATGGAGGTCGAGATCTCCGGCCTGGGCCGGCAGCGCAGCGTCTGCCGGCCCGCGTAACCGCCCTCAGTCCTCCGGGAGTTCGACCGGGGCGATCTCGTCGAAGACGTCTCCGGGGCCGGGGTTGGCCGCATCGGTCGCACCGCCGAACTGGGTCATCACGCCCCAGACGGCGTTCAGCGCGGTCTGTACGGCCCCCTCGGCCCAGCCGGCCGTCCAGGAGATGTCGTCGCCCGCCAGGAACAGGCCCCGCTTGTCGGCGGGCAGCCGGTCCTGCATGAAATGGGTGAACAGCCGCCGCTGGTAGCGGTAGTGGCCGGGCAGGTTGGCCTTGAACGCGCCCATGAAACAGGGCTCGTTCTCCCAGGAGACCGTCACCGGATTGCCGATGATGTGCTTCCTGATGTCGACGCCCGGATAGATCTCACCGAGCGACTTCAGCATCACGTCCATGCGCTCGGTCGCCGAGAGCGGCAGCCACTTCAGGCTGTCGTCGCACCAGGTGTACGAGAGGCAGATGCTGGCCGGCTTGTCCGGGCCGTCGTCCAGGAGGTACGTGCCGCGCGTCATCCGGTCGGTGAGCGTCATCGACATGGTGTCGCGGCCGGTCACCTCGTCCTTGTCCAGCCAGAACGGCCGGTCGACGGGGACGAACAGCTTGGAGGACTCCATGTAGTGGGTGCGCTCCATCGCCGTCCAGTGGTCGATCGGGAAGAGCGCGTCATCGCAGGCGATCTTGGAGAGCAGCAGCCAGGACTGCCCGGTGAAGACGGCCGCCCGGAAGGTGCGGATGTCGCCGGAGGCGTCGGTGACGGTGATCCGGTTCCCGGCGGTGCGGTTCAGCCGGGTCACGGCGGGACGCGGCTCCCCGTCGTGCAGCGAGGCCAGCGAGGTGCCGAGCGGCCAGTGGATGATCTTCTGCGGTTCGCGTTCCCAGAGGCGCAGCGGAAGCTGCTGGCTGCCGCCGACGATGGAGCGGTGGTGGTCGTCCGCCTCGGTGTAGACGACGCGCAGGATCTCCAGGATGGAGTTGGGGAAGTCGGTGTCCCAGCCTCCCGTGCCGAAGCCGACCTGCCCGAAGACCTCGCGGTGGCGGAAGGACTTGAAGGCCTCCGAGTCGCAGAGGAAGCCGTAGAAGGTCTGGTTGTCGAGCTTCTCGACGAGCCGGGCCCAGATCTCCCGGATCCGCGGCACATCGCGCTCGCGCATCGCCCGGTTCATGTCGGAGAAGTCGGCGCCCTCCTCCAGGCAGCTGTTCCAGGCGTCCATCACATCCCGGTAGATCTGCGGGAGGTCGTCGATGGTCCGGGCGTAGTGCGACTCGCCCTTCAGGTCGACGACGGTCGAAGGGGTGACCGGGGAGAGCGGGTTGGGGAACGGCTTCGTCTCCAGTGCGACCAGGTCGATGTAGTGCTGGAGCGCGGTCGAGGACGGCGGGAAGCGCATCGCGCCCATCTCCGCGGTGAGCGGCTGCCCGTCCACCGTGCAGCCGTCGAACTCGACGGTACGCAGCCGTCCGCCGATCCGGTCGGCCTCGTACAGGACGGGCCTGAGCCCCATCTTCATCAGCTCGTAGGCGGTGATGATCCCGGAGAGCCCGCCGCCGATGACCGCGACCTCGCTGCCGTGCTCGGTCGCCGGTATCTGTCCGAGCCCGGCGGGATGCGCGAGGAAGTCGTCGTACGCGTAGGGGAAGTCCGGCCCGAACATGGTGATCGGCTGGGCTGCCTCGGTGTGCTGGACGGCGGTGGGCACCGTGGACGTCATGGGGTACGGACTCCTTGCGGGAAAAGTGAGTGGGCGCAGCGGCGGGCAGCCTCTCAGTCGAGGGAGCCGTACAGACCGGGGCGGCGGTCGCGCAGATACGGGTTGGCGGCGCGGGACGCGGTCAGCAGGGCCGGGTCGACGTCTCCGAGGACGAGTTCCTCGCCGCGTCCGGCGCGGGTGCGGACCGTGCCGTCGGGGCCGGCCAGGCAGCTCAGTCCGATGAACTCGAACTCGCCTTCCGGGCCGGTCCGGTTGGCGTAGGCGACGTACAGCTGGCTCTCGAAGGCACGGACCGGGACGACGGACTCGGCGACGAACGGGAAGGGGTGCATCAACGCCGTGGGTACCAGCAGCAGGTCGGTGCCGGCGAGGGCGTGCGCCCGTACGTTCTCCGGGAACTCGACGTCGTAGCAGATCAGGAACCCGATGCGGACGCCGTCCAGCTCGGCCTGGACGACCGGCTGGTCGCCGGGGGTGAACCACTGCTCCTCGAAGCCGCCGAAGAGATGGGTCTTGCGGTAGTTCGCGAGCGGGGTGCCGTCGGGCCCGATGAGCCGGGCGGCGTTGTACAGGGTGTCGCCGTCCCGCTCCGGGTAGCCGTAGTGAACGGCGATCCCGTGCCGTGCGGCGATCGCGGCGACGGCTCGCGCGGCGGGCCCGTCGGCGGCCTCGGCCAGCCGGGGCACGTCGTTCCCGATCGCGTACCCGGTCAGGAACATCTCGGGACAGACGAGCAGCCGGGCCCCGCCGGCCGCGGCGTCCCGTGCGGCGTCTTCGAGGACCTCGATGTTCCGGGCCACCGAGCCCGGATGTCCGGAGCTCTGGAGCAGGGCGGTGCGCAACGGCGGCATGGCAGACCTCGGGCGGTGCGGGCGGGGCGGGGACATATTGACGGTACGGTCCGCGATCGCCCCCGGACAAGGCGCGTCCGTTGCGCATGGACCGTTGATCCGTTGCGTCCGAGCGGCCGTGCGCGACGATTCGTTGCGCGACGCGGCAAAACGCGGCCCGTCGGGCGTTTGGGGACAAACCCGCTGCCCCAGGATCCGGCTACCCCGGCGACCCCGACGAGTACCGCCGCAACAGCGGCGAGAGCACCAGCACGGACTTCGTCCGCTCCACGTACGGCTCGCCCGCGATCCGCTCCAGCACCTGCTCGAAGTGGCGCATGTCCGCCGCGAACACCTGGACGATCGCGTCGGCGTCCCCGGTCACCGTGGACGCCGACGCGACCTCCGGATACCGGGCGAGACCGTGCTTGATCGACTCCGGCGAGGTGTTGCGGCTGCAGTAGATCTCGATGAACCCCTCGGTCTCCCAGCCGAGCGCCGCCGGATCCACCCGTACGGTGAATCCCGTGATCGCGCCCTCGGCGCGCAGCCGGTCCACCCGGCGTTTCACCGCGGGCGCGGACAGCCCGATGATCGAGCCGATGTCGGCGTAGGAGCGACGGGCATCGTCGGCGAGGGCGTGGACGATGCGTTCGTCGAGGTCGTTCAGTCGCACGTCGTACGGATCACTTCTCTGCGATGGCGATGGCCGGGTGGGGGCCATGGCGACGGCCGGTTCGGGGGCGGCGGTGCCGCCCCCGAAGTAGACCATGGGCCCGCCCGGCAGGGCGCGCTCACCGCAGGTGGAGCGGGGTCAGAACGGGAACTGCGAGCGCCCGTGCTGTACGGAGATCCACTTCTGGGTGGTGAAGGCGTCGAGCATCGAGTCGCCGTTCAGCCGCCCGAGCCCGGAGCTCTTCTCGCCGCCGAAGGGAACGATCGGCTCGTCGTGGACCGTGCCGTCGTTGATGTGGATCATGCCGGTGCGGATCCGCTGCCCGACCCGGACACCGCGCTCGACGTTGCCGGTGTGCACCGCGCCGCTCAGCCCGTACGGGGTGTCGTTGGCGATCCGGACGGCCTCGTCCTCACCGTCGAACGGCACGAGGAGCGCGACCGGGCCGAAGATCTCCTGGGACAGCACCGGCGAGTCGGCCGCCAGGCCGGTCAGCACGGAGGGGCTGACGAGATTGCCGTCGGCCCGCCCGTGCAGCAGCGCGGTCGCACCGGCCTCCACGGTCTGGTCGACGAGCGCGGAGATCGCCTCGGCCTGGGTGGAGTTGATCAGCGGACCGATCTGGGTCGCCGGGTCGGCCGGGTCACCGACGCGCAGCGAGGCGACCTTGGCCACGAACTTCTCGGTGAACTCCTGCTCCACCGAACGGTCGACCAGAATCCGGTTGGCGGCCATGCAGACCTGCCCCTGGTGCACGTAACGGCTGAAGACCGCCGCGTCGACCGCGTAGTCGACATCGGCGTCATCGAGCACGATGAGCGCGCTGTTGCCGCCGAGTTCGAGCACGGAACGCTTGAGGTTCGTCGCGCACACGGTCGCCACGTGCCGCCCGACCTTGTCCGAGCCGGTGAAGGAGATGACCTGCGGAATGGGGTGTTCCAGCAGCGCGTCACCGATCTCCGCGATGTCGGTGATCACCACGTTCAGGAGTCCGGCCGGCAGCCCGGCGTCCTCGAACACCTTCGCCACCAGGGTGCCGCCGCAGATCGGCGTGTTCTGGTGGGGCTTGAGCACCACGGCGTTGCCGAGCGCCAGCGCGGGGGCGACCGACTTCAGCGACAGTAGGAAGGGGAAGTTGAACGGGCTGATGACACCCACCACGCCGACGGGCACGCGGTACACCCGGTTCTCCTTGCCCTCGGTCGGGGAGGGCAGGATCTGCCCGGTCGACCGCAGCGCGAGGTGGATCGACTCGCGCAGGAACTCCTTGGCCAGATGCAGTTCGAAGGCGGCCTTCAGACGCGTGCCACCGAGCTCCGCGACGATCGCGTCACCGATCTCGGCCTCGCGGTCCTCGACGATCCGCAGCGCCTTCTCCAGCACGGCACGCCGGGCGTACGCGTTGGTGTCGCCCCACGCCTGCTGAGCCGCCTCGGCCGCCCGGTAGGCCTGGTCCACCTCGTCGGCCGTGGCGACCGTGATCGAGGCGAGCTTCTCCCCGTCGAAGGGGTTGAAGTCGATGATGTCCCAGGACCCCTTGCCCGGCCTCCACTCGCCGTCGATGTACTGATGGGCCAGGTCAGTGAAGAAGGACATGAGATCCCTTATCGCAGAGAGGCGGGAAGCTGATTGGGATTCATATTACTTAATCTTCAAGTGAGTTGGAAAGCGTGAAAGCGTTCACAGGCACCCGGTTCCGGACAACTGAAACGGCCCGCGCAAGCCTCCGGGAACGTCCGCGAGTTCCCTGAAAACGCTCGTGCCCCTTCCGGCGCGAGCGGCCGGAAGGGGCACGGATGGTGCGATGGCGGTGGTGCGGGATCAGTTCCAGCTGGCGTGCAGCGGCTTGCCCTCGGCGTAACCGGCGGCGCTCTGCACACCGACGACCGCCTTCTCGGCGAACTCCGCGAGGGAGGCCGCACCGGCGTAGGTGCAGGAGGAGCGGACGCCCGCGATGATCGAGTCGACCAGGTCCTCGACGCCCGGACGTGACGGGTCCAGGAACATCCGCGAGGTGGAGATGCCCTCCTCGAAGAGCGCCTTGCGGGCCCGGTCGTACGCCGACTCGTCGGAGGTCCGGTTCTTCACAGCGCGTGCGGACGCCATGCCGAAGGACTCCTTGTAGAAGCGGCCGTCGGCGGACTGCTGGAGGTCGCCGGGCGACTCGTACGTCCCGGCGAACCAGGAGCCGATCATCACGTTGGACGCGCCCGCGGCGAGCGCCATGGCGACATCGCGCGGGTGGCGGACGCCGCCGTCCGCCCAGACGTGCTTGCCGTACTTCTTCGCCTCCGCGGCACACTCCAGGACCGCGGAGAACTGCGGCCGGCCCACACCGGTCATCATCCGGGTGGTGCACATGGCGCCGGGTCCGACACCGACCTTGATGATGTCGGCGCCGGCCTCGATGAGGTCGCGCACGCCCTCGGCTGCGACGATGTTCCCCGCGACGATCGGCACCCGGGGGTCCAGCGCCCGGACCGCGCGGACCGCGCTGATCATGGACTCCTGGTGACCGTGCGCGGTGTCGACGACCAGGGTGTCGGCGCCGGCGTCGAGGAGCTGCTTGGCCTTGCCGGCCACGTCACCGTTGATCCCGACGGCGGCGGCGATCCGCAGCTTGCCGCCCGCGTCGGTGGCGGGGGTGTAGAGCGTCGCGCGCAGTGCCGCCTTCCGGGTGAGTATGCCGACGAGCCGGCCCTCGGCGTCGACCGCCGGGGCGAGCTTGCGGTTGGCACCGTCGAGCTTGTTGAACGCGTCACGCGGGTCGATGTCCGCGTCGAGCAGCACCAGGTCCTTGGACATGACCTCGGAGAGCTGGGTGAAGCGGTCGACGCCGGTCAGGTCGTGGTCGGTGACGACACCGACGGGCCGGCGCTCGCTGTCGACGACGACGCCGGCGCCGTGGGCGCGCTTGGGCAGCAGGGACAGCGCGTCGGCGACCGTCTGGCCGGGGGCCAGCACGATGGGCGTGTCGAGCACGAGGTGGCGCGTCTTGACCCAGGTGATGACCTCGGTGACGACCTCGATCGGGATGTCCTGCGGAATGACGACGAGACCACCGCGACGGGCGATCGTTTCGGCCATCCGGCGGCCCGCGATAGCCGTCATATTCGCGACAACGAGCGGGATGGTGGTGCCGCTGCCGTCGGGCGAGGACAGGTCGACCCCTTGGCGGGATCCGACCGCCGACCGGCCCGGGACCATGAAGACGTCGTCGTACGTGAGGTCGTACGGGACCGCGGGGGACTCTGTGTATCGACCGGTGCCGGGCTCAAGAAAACGCATAACACTCATATTTTCATACGAAATGGCGCAGGTCGTTTCCACGATGACACAACAAATGACTCCCGCGCTCGTATGTTCCTCCGAGGAACAGGACCGGGAGTCCCTGGCAAGTGGAACCTGCCTTACCCACAGACCCTACCCGGACGGCTTCCCGATCATTCGGGATCATCATCCCTGGACCTGGTGACAAGGGGTCAGGTAGCTTCAAAGCCGCAGGTCCCGAGGGTCAGACACATGCCCCGGAGGAACAGGCGGAATGGTCACAACTTCCGTCATACGCACGACCGGAGAGGATCACGACCCGCCCGTGGAGAGCGAACTGCCGGACATTTACTGCCCGTTCCCCCAGCGCACGAATCCGCACGTCGGGCACGTACGGGAACACCTCGACACCTGGATCCGCAACACCGGTCTTGTGCACCGGGATTCAGCCAGGGAGCGCTTCGAGCACGCGGACTTCGGAGCCTTCGTGGGCATGGTGTACCCGACCGCCGACAGTGAGAATCTGGACCTTGTCGCCGACTGGTTCGTCTGGCTGTTTCTCGTCGACGACCAGCTGGACGACGGCCACCTCGGCCGCAGCCCGGACCGGGTGCGGAGCGTGGTCGCCCTGATGCATTCCGTGGTCGACGGCGGGGGCGCACCGGCGGACGAGAAGCTGCCGGCCGCTGTCGTCGCCCTCGCCGATCTGTGGGAACGCACGGTGCCGGCCGCCGCACCGCAGTGGCGGCGGCGCTTCACGTATCACCTGATGACGTACCTCACGACCGCCACCACCTGGGAGGCCGGGAACCGGGCCGACGGCGTGGTCCCGCCCGAGGCGACGTACATCGAGAAGCGCCGGCACACCGGTGCGATACATGTCTGCATGGACCTGATAGAGATCGTGGCCGGCATCGAGGCGCCCGAGTCGATCCACAACGATCCCCGGTTCATCACCGCGCTGGAGGCCTCGTGCAACGTCGTGTGCTGGGCCAATGACGTGTACTCCTACGAGAAGGAGCAGGTCCTCGGCGAGATCCACAATCTCGTCCATCTGGTCCGGCACCACCGCGGGTACGGCAAGCAGCAGTCGCTCGAACACGTCTGCGCGGAGATCGCCGCCGAGACCGAGCGCTTCCTCACCGCGGAGGCCGAGCTGCTCACCGCGTATCCGCAGCTCGACTGGATGCTGAAGCCGTATCTGGACGGGATGCGGAGCTGGATGCGCGGCAATCTCGACTGGTCCCGGCAGACGCCCCGGTACAACCCGGCCGACGTCAGCCAGTACAAGGAGCCGGAGCAGTATCTGGAGGCGACGGTCCTGGGCGTCCGGCAGGACTGACCCTGGCTCGCGGCGTCAAGGACGCGGGGGGGGGGGGGGGGGGGGGGGCGCCCCCCCCCCCCCCCCCCCCCCCCCCCCCCCCCCCCCCCCGGGGCGGGGCCGGGCGGGGGGGGGGGGGGGGGGCGGGGGCGGGGCCGCGCC
>NZ_JBVJHB010000021.1:0-4439 GCF_055587045.1 Streptomyces sp. NPDC048671
CCCGCGGAGCGGGTACCACATCGCTGCGCGATGTGCAAGGGGAACGGTCGCTGCGCTCCCGTCCGCCCACGCGATGCGTGGGCGCCTCCCTCCGCTGCGCTCCTGGAGGCAGCCGGGCCGGCCGCTGCGCGCCCGACTGCCCGCGCGGTGCGCGGCCGGGCTGATCGGGTCAGTGGGTGCGGCTAGTGGGGCCTCCAGTACGGGAGTTGGGGGAGCGCGGGGCGCTCCCGGCGGGTCCGCTGCGCTCCCCCGCCTGACGGTCCTTCCGGCTGCGCCTCCAGAACCTTGAGGCCCGCTGGCGCGGGCCGGGCTGGCTACGAGGGTGGGGGTCGCTCGCTCGTGCGAGTTTCAGTGTAGTGCATGCATCGGGTTGATGCAGCATGTATCTTTGGCGAAAACACGGGACACCCTCCAACCACCCGTGCGGGGCGCCCCTTTTGAGGAAACGTCAGCGCAGGTATCCGGTTCAGTAACTCACGCGAGGAATCACGAATTGGGAAGCTGTGGGCCTCAGCAACAGAACGGCACCTCAGATAGTGGACACTGTGAATTCCGGCGAGCGGAGGCGCCGGAGACGAACGGCCCCTCGGGCCGGGCGGCGGAACCCGCCACGCACCTCAGCCCCTCCTGTTGGTACTTGTCTCGTCATGGCTGGCACCACCCGAGACTCAGAGGCGCTGCTGCCGTCCACGAGCCGCGGGAAGACCACGGAGCCGCACGCGAAGCCGCCTCGGCCCCCTCGGGTCCGGCCGGCACCCGTGGACGGCGGGATGGGTGCGTATAGAGCGATCAAGCATCACCGCAGCTCAGCGGCCATGCCATGTATCGCTGAGGGCTAGTTGAGTATCAATCGGGACGCACCTTTCCCCTAGAGGGGAAATGATCATGTGTCGATTCGGGGCAAGTTCGGCGTGGCGGTTCCCCTCCAGGGGAAATGCCC
This sequence comes from Streptomyces sp. NPDC048671, assembly GCF_055587045.1. Taxonomy (NCBI): domain Bacteria; kingdom Bacillati; phylum Actinomycetota; class Actinomycetes; order Kitasatosporales; family Streptomycetaceae; genus Streptomyces; species Streptomyces sp. NPDC048671. Next base: position 941 of record NZ_JBVJHB010000021.1, read on the forward strand.
ACTACGGTCAGGGCGCGTACATCGTTCCCCTCCAGGGGAAAGCCCGAGGTGAGGAGCGGTATGGGCCGGGCAAGGCCAGCAGCCAACACGAGCACCGGCGAGTACCTCCAGCTGGAGCTGCTCGACAAGAACGACAAGCCGTTCGCCTGGAGCGGCGGAGGCCGGCACGTCAACGCCAGCAAGAAGTTGGGCGCGGCGCTGTTCTCGAAGGACAGCGGGTACTCCAAGAATGACAAGCTGGTCTGGGGCTACTACCTGTTCAACTCACCGCCCGGAGACGAGCCGCTGCGCGAGAGCTTCCGCGAGATCGGCATCAACCTGGAGCTGCGTCCGAACGCGGTGAGCAAGTCGGTAGGTAGCCTTCATCGTGGGGGCTACCTCCTGGAGGCGGAGAAGGTGGGCCGGGTGAAGTTCTACAAGCTGAACCCCCGGGCGGCCTACGACGGCTCCTCGGGACAGCAGCGGCACGCCACACAGCACGCGCGCCACCCATCGACCACCTGCCCGCCGGAGAAGAAGGAGGCGTCATGACCACGCAGATCGCCGAGCCGTTCGCCCCGCGCTTCATGGAGGCCGCGGAGCTCAACGACCTCCTCCTCCGGTCCCAGCTCAAGCAGGGCGCCGACCTCAAGGTCCTCATGTACTACGCCACGGCCGTCCCGATGGGTGAGCCGGTCCGCAGCACCGCCACGGACATCGGCCGCATGGTCGGCCTGAGCACCACCAGCGCCTCGCGCAGCATCGGCCGGCTCGCCGAGAACGGCTGGCTCCAGCTCGCCTACAGCGCCGTCGGCGTGAAGTTCTACCGCCTCGGTGCCAAGGCGTCGGGCCTACCGCCGGCCCCCGGGGCCCCGGACGACGACGCGGACGCGCCCCTGGCGACCGTCCGGCACCTTCACGCTTCCTGACCCGGCCGCCCGCCCGGCCGGGCACCACGGCGCTGCACCTCATGAGGGTGCGGCGCCGTTCTCGTGTCGCGGGAGGGGCGTTACATCGTTCCCCTGTGAGGGAAACGGCAGGTGGGACCGCCTTTCCGCCCCGGCTCAGGGCCTCTCGCCCGCGCACTGACCTGCGGCAACAGCGGAAGTGCTCTCCTCCGCGATACATCGTTCCCCTCCAGGGGAAACCTTCGGCAGTCGCGGACGTTTCCCCACATCAGCGCGCTGCACGGACAGACATCGGTATCGCTGGTGCTACCGCTTTGTTCTGGAGAACCAGAACAAAGAGCCTGCCGGGCGGCACCGACCGCGAGAAGCGCGTACATCGTTCCCCTGGAGGGGAAAGGCGCAGATGGACAGCGCAGCGAGCAGCACCAGCGCGGACGCTGATCATCGCCCCCGGGTGATAACCACCGGCCTCCGGTGCAGCAGCCATCCGTGCTGCACCGGTGAGGCTGGCCTTGCTACCCGTGCAGCACCCGTGTGCCGCCCGGGTCGGGCGAATGCCGCATCGCAAGCCGGGCGACCGGGGCAGCACCTGTTCTTGCACCCCTCCGCTGCCCTTGCACCCTTCACCGCAGCAGCTCGTGCAGCATGGCGGGCAGCAGGCGGGAGGGTGCAAGGTGCTGGCCGGTGCGGGAGAGCTCCGCTGGGGCTTCGCCGGGAGACCGCTGGAGGCCGTGTGAGCGGGCCGGGACCGGGCACCGTCTTGCACCCCAATGTAGTTAGGTACTTGTAGTACCTATGCGCGGGTAGAACTCTCTTCCCTCTGAGAGCAGAGCTCGCGGCCGGGAGAGCGAGAACACCGGCGCCGGAGAAGAGCTGCGGCAGGTCTGCCGGGGAAGCTGCGGGGGCACCCGGGCTGCGCGAAGCGCTGTACGCCGCTGTGAGGCCCCAAGAGGTCCTTGATCGTCGCCCCAGGGGCCCGGAACGGCTCGGAGCGCCGCAGAAGGCCACACAGCGCTGGGAAGGATCATGTGCACCCCCGGGCGACGGCGACCGTGACGAGCTCCGTCCGGCCGTGCGATTACTGCGCACCCAGAGCCATCGACCGTTCATCCGCTTCAGCGAGGTTTTCCACAGCCTCACCTACCGGTATCTCGCCTTCGGCGGATGACAAGCGCGCACCCGTCATCAGGTCAGTCAGTCCTACGTCTTCCTCTTACGCGAGCGATGCCTCATCAACCGGCGGACCCGATCCCTCACCAAACGATGAACATGGCGTTCTGCAGCGGGACGGGGTCCCAGTAGTTCTCGCCGAAAAAACAACGCTAAGGACTGAGTCGCAGGTCAGGCCGTGGGCTCCAGAGGGGCCGTGGCTGCCTGCTCGTCGTGCTCGCGCAGCATGCGCATGACGGTGGCCGGGGCTGGGTGCTGGCCGCGCTTCTTGCCGGTGCGGATGACGAGGCGCGAGGCGATCTCGCGCAGCGAGAGGCGTTCGTCGTCACGCAGGCGCAGGGCGGTCGCGAGCATGTCCTCGTCGGAGACCTTGACGCCGCCGATCGCCTTGCCCTTCGTGCGGGCGGTCAGGACGTCGTGGGTCAGACCTCGATGTACGCGACGACGACGATCGTTATCTGCGGTCCTAATTTGGCCCTTGTTGTGTGAGGCACATGGGCTCATCAGCCCGTGTGCCTGTGGGATATCTGCTGGTTGTGAGACACGTGTTGACGGCCAGTCATCGGTGTCATGCAGTTCCGTGCTGCATGCGCCGAATCCCCTATCGATGGGCGACCGCTGTGGGGCGTGGTCGCCTTCATCAAGGTCTGATGACGTCCTGGACCAGGCCGACCGCGTACTGCTCACCCGATGCGCTGGTTCAGTCCAGATCGTTCCACGCCCACGACGGGGCGGCACTCCCGTCAGGTTCACGTCCGAATCGGAAGTGTTCCTGGTTCCCCCCGAACTGAATAAACAGATCGAAGCGTCCTGCGGCAGGAAGCCGTTCCGCCAGTGCGGCAGTCTGTTCGTCCGCCCCGGCCTCCCGCAGCGCCTCCAGCAGCAGGGCGGCGTCGCCCGGGCCGTCGAGGGGGGTGTGCGCGGCGGCCCGTTCCGCCAGTGCGGCAGTCTGTTCGTCCGCCCCGGCCTCCCGCAGCGCCTCCAGCAGCCAGGCGACGTCGAACAGGTCGTCGAGGGGGGTGTGCGCGGCGGCCCGCTCCGCCAGCGCGGCGGCCTGTTCGTCCGCCCCGGCTTCCCACAGCGCCTTCAGCAGCTGGGCGACGTCGAACGGGTCGTCGAGGGGGGTGTGCGCGGCGGCCCGCTCCTCCAGTGCGGTGACCTGTTCGTCCGCCCCGGCCTCCCGCAGCACGTTCAGCAGCCAGGCGACGGCGCCCGGGTCGTCGAGGGAGGCTCGCGCGGCGGGGTCGCGGGCCAGCAGAGCGGCGGTCCGTTCGTCCGCCCCGGCCTCCCGCAGCACCTCCAGCAGCCAGGCGAGGTCGAACAGGTCGTCGAGGGAGGCTTGCGCGGCGGGAGTGCGGGCCAGCAGTGCGGCGGTCTGTTCGTCCGCCCCGGCCTCCCGCAGCGCCTCCAGCAGCCCGGCGACGGCGGCCGGGTCATCGAGG
>NZ_JBVJHB010000021.1:4535-4832 GCF_055587045.1 Streptomyces sp. NPDC048671
GAGGGAGGCTTGCGCGGCGGGGTCGCGGGCCAGCAGTGCGACGGTCTGTTCGTCCGCCCCGGCCTCCCGCAGCACCTTCAGCAGCCAGGCGACGGCGGCCGGGTCATCGAGGGAGGCTTGCGCGGCGGGGTCGCGGGCCAGCAGTGCGACGGTCTGTTCGTCCGCCCCGGCCTCCCGCAGCACCTTCAGCAGCCAGGCGACGGCGCTCGGGTCGTCGAGGGGGGTGTGCGCGGCGACTCCCTCTGCCAGTGCGGTGACCTGTTCGTCCGCCCCGGCCTCCCGCAGCGCCTCCAGCAG
>NZ_JBVJHB010000021.1:4929-118226 GCF_055587045.1 Streptomyces sp. NPDC048671
CAGCTCGGCGACGGCGTACGGGTCGTCGAGGGAGGCTCGCGCGGCGGCCCGCTCCGCCAGTGCGGCGGCCTGTTCGTCCGCCCCGGCCTCCCGCAGCGCGTTCAGCAGCCGGGCGATGGCGTCCAGGGTGTCGAGGGAGGCTTGCGCGGCGGGAGTGCGGGCCAGCAGTGCGGCGGTCTGTTCGTCCGCCCCGGCCTCCCGCAGCACCTTCAGCAGCTCGGCGACGGCGTACGGGTCGTCGAGGGAGGCTCGCGCGGCGGCCCGCTCCGCCAGTGCGGCGGCCTGTTCGTCCGCCCCGGCCTCCCGCAGCACCTCAAGTAGCCACGCGGCGTGCGGGTTGACCTGCGTGGCGGCCCGCTCCGCCAGCAAGGTGACCTGTTCGTCCGCCCCGGCCTCGCGCAGCGCCTTCAGCAGTTGGGCGATGGCGTGCGGGCTGTCGAACGTGGCGTGCGCGGCGGGGGCGCGGGCCAGCAGTGCGACGGTCTGTTCGTCCGCCCCGGCCTCCCGCAGCACCTCCAGCAGCCAGACGACGGCGTACGGGTCGTCGAGGGGGGCGTGCGTGGCGGCCCGCTCCGCCAGTGCGGCGGCCTGTTCGTCCACCCCGGCCTCCCACAGCGCCTCCAGCAGCAGGGCGGCGGCGCCCGGGCCGTCGAGGGGGGCGTGCGTGGCGGCCCGCTCCGCCAGTGCGGCGGCCTGTTCGTCCGCCCCGGCCTCCCGCAGCGCCTCCAGCAGCCCGGCGACGGCGGCCGGGTCATCGAGGGAGGCGTGCGCGGCGGCCCATTGGGCAGGGCGGTGGTCGATGGGGTGGAAGGTGTGAAGGTGTTCGATAAGGATTTCTGCGGTGTGCGTGTCGCCATGGGTAGTGGCCCTTTTGTGGAGTTGAGCGGAGTCGCGGTACAGACCGCGGTCCCAGGCAGCCCGGCCGAGTGCGGCCAGGTCGGTGGGGTGGGCATGGCGAGCAGCCGCCTGCCAGAAATTGATCGGCGGAATGAGTTCGGCGCGCTCGTGGCGGCCGTGCTGGTCGAGGTAGTCGGTGAGCATGTAGTGCGGCCCCTGCGGTAGATGGCCGGGCCGGCGGGTGCGCTGGTTGCGGGTGTCGCTGGGGTCGATGCAGGTGAGGATGCCGGGGATGCCGTTGCAGCGGGTGATGGCGTATTTGAGGGCCTGGTCTTGCCAGTCGGTGTCGAGAGTGTGGTATTCGGTGTCGGTGAGGTAGCCGGTGGTGGCGTCGATGAGCCAGTCGTGAGGGATATGAAGGCCGGCGCCCAGGCGGCGGGCGTCCATGGCGGCGTGGATGAGAGCCAGAGTGGCTCCCCTCGCTGCGTGGTAGCGCTCCATCAGGTAGGGGACTCCGGCCAGGTACTGGGTGATCTGTGCATCGTCTGCGCGCTCGGCGGCTGCCTTCAGCCGGGGATCGGCACTGTTGGCGGCGTCGAGTGCGGCCATATCTGCCGGGGTGAAAGCGTTCGGTACGTCGATCTTGTGCTCGCTCAGCAGACCCCGGGCAACGGCGTGCCGGTCAAGGTCGGTGCGGCCCGTCAGGGTGTCCCAGTGTTTGGGCCACAAGGTGCCCAGGACAAGCACCGGGGCCCGTGACGGATCGTGCAGCAACTCCCGCAGCCCCGCCGCGACCTGTTCACCGAGCGGATCCGCGCCCAGGTAGTGCTGAGCCTCGTTGAGCCACACCACCGTATACGGGGCAACGTCCGGCAGCGCGGCTAGGAGCGCCTCCGGAGCCGTGGGACTGAGGGGATGCCACAGCCGCCAACCGTCCGGCAACCCCCTCACCGCCTCCCACAGAGCACGGGTCTTGCCCGTGGACGAGTCCCCGACCAGAACCGCGATTCCGCTGCGCCTTATCCTCGTGTCGTCGACCACCCTCCCAAGGCGGACGTCGTCGACCACCCTCCCAAGGCGGGCGTCGTGCTCCCGCCGGATGTAGGCGGGCAGGACACTGAACCCGTCGTGAGCGCCATCGGTGTCCAATGCCGGATGGATCCCCAGGCCGTCGTCCAGGAGGAGCCGTTCAGCGTTCCGGAAGTCGCTGACCGGGCGCCCCACGCCCTGCGCCATCCGCGCTCGCCCCCACAGCTCACACACCCGCCCGGTCAGGGCCGGCGCATCCCAGACGGCCCGGCGGGCAAGAACCGTGGCAATGGCGGCCACATCGGCCCGCTTGGGCGGCATGGACGCTTTGGTGAGGATGCGGTGGACCGTGTCCCGGCTCGGCGCCCCGGCCAGCTTGTCGTCGGCGGCGACGGCCCCGGCGATGTCATCCAGGCTGGGGGCATCAGCCGCCACGTACACCTCGTACAGCAACTCCTTAAGCTCTCTCAGCGCCGGCGGCCACCCCACGGGCTCCCGCGTCAGCTGCTTCAGCGGCTGCGGCCGCTTCGAGTTCTCCTTCAGGCCGGACCGGCCATCCACGTTGTCGCCACTCATCGCACCATCCTCCCCGATCCCGTACCCCGCGTGGCGTGAACAGCGGTAATGGCAAACCCCGTTGACGGCACATCGCAACTTGGAGTCGATCTCTCCTGGGGTCTCAGGGTGGACAGCAAGCCGGCCGGCTGCCTCGCCCACTCACCACACTTCCCGTGGAGGACCTCATGTCCCGCACGCGTTTGACCCGCCGTGAACGCCTGGCCCTGGTCGGAGCAGTCCTGCGCGGTGCCGTCTCCGGCACCCTTCGCTCCCTCACCACCTGGCTCCTGGAGCACCTCGTCTGAGCCCCGAATCCGGACCACAGGGCGCTGGGCCGGGGCCGCTGAACCATAGGACCCCGGCCCAGCGCCCACACACATGCCTCATGTGGCTGAACCCGAACCAACCCCTTGAGCTGCTAAAAACACCCAACAACACTAGATAATGATCTTCTGAAGCACCGAAACCCAGTACAAGATCCTGACGCGTTCGACGTCGTCGGCGTACTCGCGCAGCTGGGGGCCGGCGGCGGTTCCGGGGAGCGGCTGGCCGACCTCGGGGTTGACGGAGACGACGACCAGGGCGCGGTCCAGGGCGTGGATGTCCGCCTCGGTGGTGATGCTCTCCAGCTGCTTCGCGGCGGAGTCGGAGAACGTGATCCGGGCGCGGCGCGGGCTGTGCGGTGTGGGCATCAGGCGACGGCCGGGCGCTGGGCTGCGAGGCGGGTGAGGTGTGCCTCGCGCAGTTCCTCCCATGGGGTGCACTGCTCGGGGTCGGGCAGGCCGTTGGTGGCGATGTCCTCCAGGACGGCGGCGAACCGGTCCGCGTCGGCGCGGGTCTTGGCCGCGTACGCGCGCACCGCGTCGGCGGCCGCGGGCTCCAGCTGCCGGGCGGCGGTGTCGGCGGGGGTGGCCGGCTGTTCGCTCATCGAGGGCTCCAGAGGGCGGAACTGGCGGTGTCTCACCACGGTATCGCCGGGCAGGCGGGCCCGGGAGCACTCCGCCGGAACCCGGGCCGTAACTACGCTCCGTACTACTCACGAGTGCGCGGGATGTTCCATCTTGAGTGTCACGCTCCACCCCCGAAAACGGCCTCTGGAGACCTCTACCGCTCCAAGAAACGGACAAAAGGGGGCAGAATCAGGGCGGCGTAACACGTAAGATCTGACATCGCGCAGGAGCGTGACAGTCACTTTCTGTCAGCGTGACACTGGTCGGAACGGGCCGGTCTGGTGAGGTCAGTTCGCCTCGGAGCGGGTGCGGGCGAGGAAGTCGGCGAGGGCGCCGGCGGCTTCGGGCTCCGTGGTGGCGAGCCGGGCCGCGAACGCCAGCTGGTCGACGCCGACGCCCGGGGCGAGGTGGGAGAGCTCGGTGAGCAGCGCGGCGTGGGCGAGTAGCGGGGGCGTCAGGAGACCGGTGGCTTCCTCGTGGGCGGCCGGGTCGCGGTAGTGCCCGAGGTGCGCGGCCAGGGCGTGGGCGAGCCAGGCGTCGACGTCGGCCTGGACGTAGCCGCCGGCTCGCCGGGTGAGTTCGTCGCGTACGGCTTCGTCACCGTGCCGGGGCTCGGTCTGCCCCAGGGTGCCGAGCTCGCGCAGCGCCTGGAGTTTGTCGGCGCGGGCCGCGATCCGCTGGGCTTCGCGCAGCTCGGCTTCCCGGGCGTCGGCGGCCGCGGCGTCGGCGGCGAGTTCGGCCCGGACGACGTCGTCGACGTCCGGTTCGTAGACGGTGCCCGGCGCCGCGGCGGCGAGCAGCTGATCGATGCGTTCCCACTCCGCGAGCTCCGCCGGGCCACGGGCGTCGTCGGCCAGGTCCTCGTGCCGGGAACCCTGCCGGGCGTCGAACCGGGCGACCTCGAGGGCGGCCGCGACGGCACCCGCGTCCATGCCCTTCGCCCGGCGCCGTACGACGCGGCGGCCGATGCGGGCGGGGTCGACCGGTTCGCGGAACGCGGCGAGCCGCGGGGCGAGCGGTCGGCGGGTGGTCTCACCGGGCGGCCAGAACCGTGTCATCTTCGGTCTCGCATTCATCGTGTGGATTCGGGAGCGGGCCGCCGCCAGAGCGCCGCACGGCGGCCCACCAGATTGTTTTATAGCAGGCGTGGAATTCGGCCGGGTTAGAACCGGAAGGAAATTGAGGACACGGACGTGAAATCCGCGCGCAGTCCGTCGGCCCGTGTGCCCCATTCCGTGAAATACGACTCGGTGATGGCCTCCGCGACGATCGGATGCAGATCTTCCTCCGTCGCACCGGCCTCCTGGAGCTCCAGGAGCTGCTTCACGTAGGTGGGCGAGATGTCCGTGGTGATCTGCCGCTCGCGGCCATCGTCCGAGCTGCCGGTGCACGTGAACCCGAAGTACGCCGTCACCTCCACCATCATCCCTCTGGACGTGGACGCCGCCGCGCGCGCCTGTGCCCTGACCTGCGGTTGCCACTCGGATTCCGTCTTCTCCACCAATGCGGCTTGGAGGCGTTTCTGCGGAGCCGTCAGCTTCCCGGCCCGGTAGCGCTCCACTGTGCGGCGTGAGACGCCCAGGCGCTCCGCCAGGGCCTTGGTCGACCCCTTCACCCGCGTGAGGAGGAATTTCACCTGTGCATTTGCGGATTTCGGCGCGGGCCGGGTGAAGACCTTCCGCTCCGCCCGCGCGAGGGCCTCCTGAACCTTGCCGTGGCGCGGGGCCGGCTGCTGCTGCTCGTGATCGCTCATGCAGATCATCAAGCCAGCGAGCGCCTGTGGACAGAGGGAGCCGTCGGCATCGGCGACGACTGCCGCGGCCGGCCGACCGTGAAGGCGGGGTCCTCCCGGGTCGCGAGGGTTGACGCGGCAGGTAACCGAGTCTTGGGTGGAGACTCACGTTATGAGCAAGGGAGCTCCATATGGACCAAGTTGTGACATCTGACCAGCTGCCGCAGTGTTCGCGCTGTCGCGGAGCCCTGCTCACCAGCATCGTGATGCCGCAGAACGATGAGCACGGACGGCCGATCCACCTGGAGCTGTGCGCGGCCTGCGACGCGGACCGGCCTGCCGCCGGGGCCCTGATCCGCTTCTTCGCCAACGGCCATGGCCGCGACACCACCCGGGCCAAGGAGGGCGCTCTGCTGGTGATGGACTGGACGAAGGAGGGCATGGCCGCCCACGGCTGGTTCTGGGAGCAGAAGCCGTCCCTCCCCGACTGACCTGCGTACAGCGGGCGTTGTCAGTGCCCACTGTCACTATCCGTTCATGCTGATTAGCCGAGAGTACGCGCGCTCTCTCTTTGCGGACCTGACACAGAACGCCATGGTGCCGCTGGATCCCGACGAGCTCGTCCACATGTCCGGCCTGGCGCAGTACGACTACGTCCTCTTCGGTGACGTGGCGGTGCGCTGCTACAAGCACAAGGGCCGCTGGGGGTATGTCGAGCGGGACATCCGCCGCGCCGGGCAGACGCTGGCGGAGCTGCGCCTGGACCTGGAGGAGCTGGCCGTGGTGCAGCTGCCCGCGTACCACGCCGTCGGGGAGAGCGATAGGGAAGAGCGGTCTCGCACCGACTGGCGACAGTGCCTGATGTCGTGGATGTGCGGCCGGGCCCGCGACAAGGCGCTGCGCGAGGGGCGCCCGTACGAGGAGTGGTGCGACAGCTACCTGCAGATCGGGGACAACGGGCTCCCCGGAGGGCTGGACTGGGAGGAGTTCGTCGCGGCGAGCAACCGCTACCGGCACACGCGGAACATGGGCGGCACCCGCCTGCTGGAGTTGCTGACCTGGTTCGGGAAGCAGTGGCTCCTGCCCCGGGCCTACATCGAGCTCCTGGACCGCTGGGCGCAACGCGAGGAAGAACTGGTCGACCAGGCCCGGGTCTGCTCCTCCTGCGGCCTCAAGGGCCCCTGGTGGGGCGGCTGGCGGTCATCCATCAGCAAGGGCTACGTGACCCGGTGCCCGCCATGCTCCGGAGCCGCCTTCCAGTCCTACACTGGCCACCTGCGCGGAGTGCAGTACGACTCGGCCCGCCGACGTGGCACTCGCCCCGACGATTACCTGTGCCACCTGTGCAAAGAACGCCAGGCGGCGGTCTGGGACCACTGCCACGAACACGGCCACGTCCGGGCCCCGCTCTGCGGCGGCTGCAACAACCGCGAGTGCAAGAGCCTCCCCTACCGCTTCCTCCAGACCGGCGGCACCCAGCACCTCCTGGAATGCCAAGGATGCCTGGACCACCGCACCCTGCCACCCAGGTTCCGCCTGGACGTCGTCCGCGCCCACCTCGAGGAGACCGAGCAGCACGGACGCTGCCACACACAGCCGTACGCCGAACTCAAGCAGCAGCACGCTAACGGCGGCGGTCAGTTCCAGATGACGTGCCGCTGGCACTCATCCAGCCGCTGGACGAAGGACGTCACGGCCCCCGAGACGACCGAGCTCGTGCGGGCGTACGTCGACGCAGCTCTTGCCGCGGAGGGAGGCCCGCCCTCACCAGGAGCGGCCGTCGGGCGGACTCGGGGCGCTAGCCGCGAGAGCCTGCGCTGCCAGTTCGGCCATGGTGGACCCGGCGGTGCGTAGGCTCGCCACCCACCTCCACCGCGACGGCGAGTTCCTTGAGCAGCTGCGTCCAGTCCATGCCCGGCACAACGCCAGCACCGGAGGAGGGTGACGGGCGGTCGTCCTGCTCTTCCCGGCCCGCGACTCCCACCTCCTGGCCGTCGCTAACGCCTGGGTTCCTTCGACGCGGGTGACAAACGCGACGAGCGCACTGGCGGCTTCGGGCTCGGTGGTGGCGATCCGGGCCGTGAACGCCAGCTCGTCGGGTACGGCGAGCAGCGCGGCGTGCGCGAAGGGCCGGCGGCGTCAGGAAGGCCTGCTGACCGATCCTGCTGAACCCGTGCCTTCGGCGGGAACGGCGGAGGATCATCAGGGCATGCCTTAAGGGGGCATCTCTGGGGAGGGGAAGCACATGAGGAGACCGTGGGTCCGACGTTCGATAGGTGAGGGCCGGTTGCACGCCTGGATGCCGTACGCGGGCGGTTCGAACCGAAATTGGATTCTTTCCGAACTGGGCGACCGCATTCGTCCTATCTGGAACCCGGATGTTGAGCCGAAACGGTGGGAGATAGCCCAGCCCCATCTACGCACGCTCGTCGAGGCGATGGCCGACAAATTCGGAGTGATCGACGTCCGCCTGCAATTCTCAACCCGCCAGAGGTGCGACAAGAGGTGCCAGGACGCACAGGGCGACGACTGCATCTGCCGCTGCATGGGAGAGAACCATGGGGGCGCGGCGTACTGGCGGGGGTGGATTCAGGTCGGCGACACCACGCTGGTGAGTGACCCTGAAGTGTGCGAGCGGCACTACATCGTGCGGCGCGGTGACGTTTTCGCGGACCGACATGCCTGACGGCTGTTCCCACACATGGTGTGGGAACAGCCGTCGATAGCCCGCTTCTACTCGTGACGGGCGATACTCGCTACGAGATCATTCACGACTTTCTGCAGCGCGCTGATCTCCTCACGAAGCCCGTCGTCTACCACGTCCGGCAGACTGGCCGGATCGATGGCCGCGATACTTCTGCGCGTGGCCTTGAGCGCGGTCTGAAACCGTGCTCGCTGTTCCGTCGCGTGCGCTTCCGGATCAGCCTCCACCACCTGCTTCACGAGCTCCTGCACCAGGTCGTATGCGCTCGTCACCAGGTCAGAATCGGTAGGAGCGTCCGCAACGGATGCAAGCTGTTCGCTTACCTGTGCCCTGATCTGCTCCGGCAACTCGATCAGCTGCCCGGAGGCTGCTTGCGCCTTACCCTCCTCGGCAACTGCCCGGACGTACTCAAGGTGCTCAGACCGCCGCTCCTCCATAGTCAGGGCCTTGAGCGCGGTGCGCGCCGCATCCGCTGTCCTGGGGTCGGCGAGGATGGCAGCACGGAGCGCTGTGGGGTTCTCAGCGACCTCCAAGGCCTTGGTCGGCCTGATACCTTCCGCCTCTGCCGCAGCACTGATCAACGCACCTCGGTCTGTAGAAGCACTCCGGCGGCTGCTGTAGTACAAGGTCCAGTCTTCGGCCGGCGGTAGCTCGACGGGCTCATGCCCGGGGAAGAGCTGATCGGCGCTGTGGACTACAGCACCAGCTGCATGCGCTGCTTCCCACGCCTTGTAGTAACGCAGGACCCGATCGGCACTCGTCCCTGCCCGCCGGGCGAACTCGTTGGCAGAGATCTTCGCCTTGGCCGCCCTCCCCTCACCCTGCGCCGTCGAACCTGAAGACTGTGGGCGCACCTGGCACACGACAAAGAACGCCAGCCACCAACTGCCCGACTTGTCCAACGCAGCCCAGGCTTGGATATCGCGGTCACGCTGCTGCTCCGAGTATCCGGTGACGCCGTCCTGGGCCAGCAGCCTGCGGACCTCGGAGCGCATGGCGTCCATCTTCGAGCGGAACTCAGTAGCCGCCTCATGGGGGTGCTGCATCTGTAGAAGGACGTGGACGTCCTCGACGCGCTGCCCGAGGCCAAAAGGTGGCTTCGCCTCGATGAACTCCGCGAATGAGGCGAACGGGTCTGAGGAGCTGACCCCGGAAGGGATCTGTCGCCAGGTCTCGTCAGCCACCACGGCGGCTAGCAGTTCAAGGAACCCGCCGGGTGTGCCGCCGTCGCGCTCCGCAGCGTTCCGGAGCCTGTAGACACGCTCCTGCTCGGGTGTGAGCTGCGAGTTCGAATCTACGCGTACGGACATGTTGCCCTCCTATTTCAGGGCTAGCGCGGCCTTGAGCCGCTTCTCGGCGCGATCCACGGTGTTGGCCGTCTTCGCGGTGAAGCCTGCGGATTCATTGACCCTAAAGGTGGCTTTGGTTACGGCGTCCTGGTAGCCAGGAGAGCCCGGAGCCACCCCTCGGGCGTGAAGATACTTGGTGATGGCGCTCGTAGTCCTGCTCCGGACGTCCTCGATGATCTCTTTGTCCGTGCGAGGCGGCTGAGGCATCTGAACGATGAGCCCGGTGTCTTGCTCGCGGCGAGGGCCTGGCACATCCTGAGCCGGTTTGGTCCGGATTCCATAGATCTCCAAGAACTGGGCGAACTTGGTGGCGTCCTCGGCGGACTGCACCTCGACCTTGATGGACTCGATCAGCAGCAGTTCGTCCGAGTCGACGTCGGTGTCATTGCTCGCCGCGCGGACCGTAGTCGCCACTGCCGACTCCACATAGGAGAAAGCAAGCTGCCCCTTGTCTGGCGACTCCCCGACTTCTGCGGCCTCCTCGCGTTCCTTGACGCGACGGAGCCCTTCCTCCTTCTCACCGCGTAGATGCTCGAGGAACTCCTGCATCTTCGGGTCATCCGGCGCGATGATCAGGCAGGACTGCTCGCGGGGCGGCATGCCGCTCCACACTCGAAGGCCTCGGCCGACCAGCTGCATGAGATGCCCACGATCGCGGTAGTGGGTGAGGATCCCCACCACGGTGATCTCCGGGCAGTTGTACCCGATGAAGGCCATACGGACCGTGACCAGAATGTCCATCGGCAGGGAGCGGAACTCCTTCAGCGCCCGAGGAGCTTCCGTATCCGACGAGACGGCGAGGCCCACCCGCAGGCCCGGGTGACGCTCCTGAAGGTACTTCTGCACCCTCTTCGCCTCATTCTGCCCCATGCAGGAGATCAACCCACGGTAGGCGGCATTGAACTTCTGCTTGTCCCGAACCTTTGCGACCACCTGGTCGACCAGCGGCTCCCAGATCTTAGGATCCCGGAGCACATCAGCCAGGTTGTCGCCGTCGTCGGAGAGGTTGTACGTGAGCAGGGACTCCCCGCTCCCCCGGTCGGAGTCACCGAGGGTGCGCCGCGAGACCAAGCCGTCAGTGCGCGAGAGCTCGAAGGTACGGAGATAGTTCTCCGCGATGCCGTCCGCGTAGGTGGCTTCCGCATGCTTGACCAGCGGGCGCAGCCCCTTCGGGTCGCCCGGGAGGGCATCTTCGTAGTCCGCCAGCACGAGAGGCTTGTTGTCGGCCCTGTATGGGGTACCGGTCAGCAGAAGGCTGTGCAGAGCGAAGCCGTGCAGCTTTTGGATCAGGGTGCCGGCGCGTGTCCCTCCGCCGTCACCGTCTCTGTCGTCCCCGCAGAACTGCGCTTCGTCGGCGATGAGCAGGAAGCGTCCCTGATGCTTGGCAGCCCACTCTATGAAGATGGACTCGCTCGTCGCCAAGGCACTGTACGTGGCTACAAACCCGGTGCCCTTCTGTGCGGTCAGCGGCACCTCATTCGTGCGATGCCAGATCTTCCCGAAGCGTGGCGATTCGAAGAGCAGGCACAGCCCTCCGTCCTTCCGGTCTGGGGTTAGGTGCTGCCACTCGACCTCACACTGCTGTGCCAGCGCGACGCGAGGCACGAACACTGCGATGTGATCGATACGGCCCTCACGGAAGAGACGTGTCGCCAAGGACAGATAGGCCAGCGTCTTGCCTGACCCCGGGGACGCGAGCACAACCGTGCGGTCTCGGCCCGACTCAATGCCATCGATGACCTGAGTGATGACGTCGGCCTGAAACGGCCGCGGCTTGAACGTGTCCTGGAACTGCATCTCCCGCCCCTTCTTGTAGTTACACCCTGCGCACAGGGCTTGTCCGTTCTCGATCGTCGTCGGCCCACCAGAGACCCACGGGATGCGATGGTCGGCGTGCCATCCGATCCCGAGCTCCTTGCCGCAGAGCTCGCAGAGCCCATCGGCAAGTGAGAAGAGCACCTGACGCTGCTGGGAATTAAAAAAGCGCTGCGGATCAAGTTCCACGAACAGCCCCCCTCAGAACCGTTGTTGGCCGCAGCCTAGACCCGTGCACTGACAACGGCCGTTCAATCGGGAGATGTCGTCGCATACGCGGATGACGTGCTCGCACCAGGGAGACGAGCTGGCACGGGAGAGCGTCGGAAAGCCCGAAGCGCCCCAGTCCTCCTCGACGCATCCCCCTCCCCCGGGTAGTGCAACCATTGTTCTACGGGGCTTGTCCTCATCGTCATGACAGTCGATCGGAGATCGCCGTCTGCGCCGGGCGACCGGGAGCTGCGGTTGTGGAGGGTCGGCCGGGCGCTGCAGTGTTCTCTGGTGGCGAGGTGAGCTTCGTCAACGCGGAGTTTTTGGGTGGCGACGTGAGCTTCGTCAACGCGAGGTTCTTCGGTGGCCACGTTCACTTCGATGCAACCACTGGTCCTGTGCCAGGGGGCTTCTTGAGGCAGTCGGCACCCCAACGCGAGCCAAGATCCGCCTCCGCCCCGGCTGGCTTCCTACTACGGCATAATGGGGGACTTTCCCAATTGCGGGAGTCCCCCGATTTTTGGCGGCGGATCTCAGCGCACGGATGCCCGAGGGAGCGGTCAGGGCACATCGCCTTCCCAGACTCAGGGGCCGGAGGTGCTCGATGTTCGTGAACCGGACCTCGTCCAGGCTCCCGGCTTCGGCGGTTCGGAAAAGCACAGCACCGGAACGCAGTGATCGCCACACTTGCACGATGAGCCTGTTCCACGCCGACTCCTACAGCCCCGACGACATGGTGATGCACCCTCGCCATCAGGCGATGCAGCCGGTCCTGGTCCAGCTCATCCAACAGCTCCGCGCCTGCGAGACGGTGGAGGCCGGGGCCGATTTTCAACGGAACCTGCTCACGCGCCTGCTGGAGGTGGAGAAGGATCGCTGGGAGTTCAAGCGTGCCGTCACCCGGATGCGCAACGGCAAGCAGCCGCACCGGGAGGTCCCGGAGCTCCAGTCAGACCGTGACCCCGCAGACATCGCTACCTGGCGTTTCGAGCACGACGTGTGCGAGCGGCTGGCTCGCCAGTTGCGTTCGGTTGGTGACGCGCTGGCCTGGCGGGTCTTCGGCTTCCATCGTCCGTTCATCCTCGCTCTGTGCCGCAATCAGTCGCCCGGGCCGATGTACGGCAAGGCGGGCCTGGCAGCAGAACTCGAACACTTCGAGAGGGCCTGCAAGGAGGATGGCGCTTTCGCGCTCCTGCACGACCTGACCAACTGCTTGCGCATCGGCGACATGACGGTATGGGACGGTGTGCACCCGCCTCGCACGCAAGAGATCAAGACCAACCCGAAGAACAGCAGGGGCGCGCAGCTACGGCGAATCAACCAGGCCCGCGCGGCGGTGCTGGACGGCGGCCCGCTGCCTGGGGAGAACGCCTCGGAACTCCTCTACGACCTGGACCTGCCGCTGCGCACCCACCTGGACGTGCTGCGCGACGCCCTGGAGCGGGCCGCAGCCGACGGCATCTACGCCACGCCGGTGTCCGGCAGCCGGGCCCTGTTTGTCGTCGACCAGTACGCATGCGCCCAGCAAGGCATGTCTTCCGAGCAGTTCAACGAGCATCATCAGCATGTCGTCGACGGTGCTTTGCAACAGGCTGGGATCGCGGCCGGCCGGGAGGACTACAACATCCACGTCACCAGCCTGGACAGCACGGCCCGCGACCCGCTGCGGGTGCCCTGGGCGAACTACCCGCTGGATCCGGTGGCCTGCGCCCGGCTGATCGGTGACTACACGGTGGCGACCGTGGAGACCTCCGGTCCGGTACTGGCCCGCCTGCTCCAGGCCACTGGCCTGGACGCGCGCTGGGTCCGCCCGCCGGGCAATGCGGACCTCCAGCAGGGTGAGGTCATCATGGAGATCCACCAGCAGGAACGCTTGCGGTCCGTGGCACTGCCGGGCGGTCTGACGATGACGCCGGGATGGACGCTGCAGATGCGCCGGTCCGAGTTGGACCGCTATCTGATGGAGCTCCTGCAACCAGGCTCGTGGGCTGCGGGCATCAAGCACGTCCTTGCCGCACGTCAGGTCGGGCGGCCGTGGCCGCACTACCGTAACGAGCACGAGATCTGGGTCTAGGCGGCGCGCTCCACAGTGCACTGCTCGATCCAGCGGGCCAGGACGCTCAGGGTCGCCAGGTGCTCCAGCGCTTCCTGTTCGGTCCAGGTCACCTCATCCTCGTGAGCGGCAACGTTGCGCAGGGCGAGGAAGGCGCCGGCCGCGAGGTACTTGGCGCCGTCCTGGCGGGCGCGCCAGGTCGGTGTGTTGCGGTCGCCGTCGAATCGAAGGCGTGGTTTGCCTGGGACGGGGTCCTTCATGTCGAAGGCCTGCATGCACAAGTCCGTCTCGCCGATGTCGTGGCGTTCCAGCTTCTGCTGGAGTCGGCGGTTGATGGTGCCGGCTGCAGTTAGGACGGCGTCCTGCCGGGCGTCTGCGCCCCACAGCGGGGCGGCCGGCTCCCACACCCAAGGGTGGAACTGGTCGGCGGGCAGGGTGGGTGCATTCGGTACGAGACGGGCGGCCCATTCGTCCATGTCGGCCAGAATGCCCAGGCCCCGGTGAACCTCATGGCGGGCCATGGCTTCGCCCGCCATCTGATCAAGGTTGATCTTTTCGGCAAGCTGCGGGTCCAGGAGCCGCAGGATCTGCTTGACCGTTGGCTCGGCGCGGTGCAGCTGCTCATACAGCGCGCGGTCACCTATGTAGTCGCCCGGCCTTGTACTGCTTTCGTAGCGCAGGGTCAGTTCAGTAAACGCCTCAAGCTGCTGTCGCATCCAGTCTCGGTCCACGGCCGCATTCTAGGAGCGGAGTCTGACAACCGGCTCGGCAAAGCTAGGAGCAGCAGCAAGGGCCCGAACCCGTAAGTGTGACTGAGCGCTTCACTTGGCGAGTGAGCGCGTGAGTCGGTGACCGAACATCCGGTGTCGACGGCTTGGTGAGCCGGGACAAGGGGCCACTCGAATTTGCTGGCCTGAACGCCAACACGGCGGACAAGACCGATGAGCGACGATCAAGCTGTCAGTGGCGGACTTTAGGGTCAGCCCTATGACAGCAGACCTAGTCCAGGCCTCATGGACTCGCATCGACGCGTGGCTGCGCGAGCACGCGCCCCGCACTTTCGCCACGCTACGGCCGCCCGCAGGGGACGACGAGATCGCGGCAGCGCAAGAGAAACTCGGTGTCGCCTTTCCTCCGGACCTGGTCGCTTCCCTTCTCCGACACAACGGGGCGCTGGAGGGACCTGAGACCTTCCGGTTCAGCTCGGGCGACCGGCTGCTCGGGGTGAGCGGAATCTTCGGGGACACCGGGTTCATGCGCGGCATCGACCAAGGTATCGACGGGGAGGCCGAGGGCTACTGGCTTCACGGCTACGTGAAGTTCGGTTCGTACGACGTGACGTCGGACGGCCTTCTGGTGGACTGCCGTACTGGGCGGGACTCCTTCGGCGCGGTCGGGCGGTTCTTCGACGAGACCGGCACCAGTTTCGGGGAGGCCGACTCGCTGGGCGAGTATCTGGCCCAAGAGGCCGACCAGCTTGAGCGCGGCCAGGACGCCGGTATCGTCACGTTCAACGGCCGGCTGTTCCGGGAAGCGCCTCTGCTTGCCAGGCCGAAGTACAGTGCCGACGAGCCCCTTCCCGCACCGGATGAGCAGCTGCCAGAGCTGGACCTGTCCCACAGGCCCACCGACCTCCTCCACGTGAGCTACCTGGACGGACACGAGGAACTCGGTGCACTGATCGCGACCCTGCCGTACGAACAGGTCGTTGAGGCCGCGCAAAAGCAACTGCGCAGACTGGCGGTCGAAACAGGCCTGAACAACTACCCGGAGGTCGAGGCAGCACTGAACGCGTGGGAGCGCGGTGAGGCCCCTCCACGGCCGGACCAGACCGATCCGCTCGCCCTGCGCCTGCGCGCGGTGCTTGCGCAGGCTGACACCGGCCGAGACCGCGCTCTCAGGTGGGCCGCGGAGAAGATAGCCCTTGGGATCTGGGGGTCCCCCTACAGGTCCGTGTGCGGGAGCGCGGAGATCCGGAGTCGCTTCACTGTCGACTGGCGTGCGGATCTGCATGCGGACCTGGGCAATCCGCCACTGCCACCGATACCTGACGACCGGTTCTGGGGAGCTTTGAGCAACCCCGCTATCGACTCCAGTTGGTACGCAGCTCAGTACGCGCAAGACCGGAGCTGACCCCAGGGTTTTCCCTTCCGCGTGAGCACTTCGTCTGGCGAGTTGAGCAGGGTACCGGTACGGCCCAGTTGTTGATGTTGGTTTGGACCTTTCCCCGCGTACGGCGTCTGCTCTGCGGTGTGCTCTCGCCATGGGCGACGTACAGGTTGTCGAGGTTCAGGCAGGTCCGGTGTGGTCCCATGCCTGCCGCCTTGACGACCTTGTGCTGCCGTACGCGCTGCCCGACCGTGCCACCGAGTGCCTGGATCTGGGGCCGGGCTGGCCGCGTACGTGGACGGTGACGTGGAAGGTCGCGAAGTCCGACGTCATCGTCCCGGTGAAGGACCTTTCGGCCGGGCCGGCGATGGCGTCGGCGCCGGTGCGGCGGTTCTCCTGGAGGACGGGCCAGCGTCACCGGCCCGGGCTGGAGTGCCTGGTTTCGACCGGCCGGCAGCACGGTTTCGAGAGTCTGGCCGAGCGCTGGCTGCTGCTGGTCCTGGACTTCGTCGGCGGATTCGACGAGGTGCTGTCGCAGCCGTTCCGTCTGCGGTTCTCCTCCTCGGAGGGCAAGGGCTTGCACATTCCGGACTTCCTCGTGCTCGCGGCGGGGGCCTCGTGGCTGGTGGACGTGCGTCCGGGGGGCTTGATCGGCGAGGAGGACGAGGTGCGGTTCGCGGCGGCCGCGCAGGTGGCGGCCGCTGCGGGCTGGCGCTACATGGTGGTGACCGGCTGGCGTCGGCAGGTGCTGACGGGGATCGACGCGTTGTCGGTGCGGCGCCGCCCGATGGCCGACCCTCTGGGGCTCGAGCCGCAGCTGATGGCAGTGGTCCGTCGGCGTCCGTGGCTGTTCGCCGAGCTGGTGGAGCAGACGCACGTTCCGGCGGTGGCCCGCACCCATGCGGTCCATCTCCTCTGGCACCGGCGGATGGCCGTCGACCTGGCCCAGCCGTTCGGTGATGAGACGTGGGTCTATCCGGTGGGAGGCCATGATGGATGACAAGCAGCAGCCCACGCGGTTCGAGGACCTGAAAGCCGATGACCAGAAGCGCCTCCGGCTGAGGGTGGCCCACTTCCTGGAGGCCGAGAGCGGCTTCCGCAGCGGCAGCCGGCACTGGCCCCAGGAGGGGGAACCCCGGCCCGAGTACGACCCGGAGCGGACCACGCTGACCGAGCGCCGGCTCGCCAAGGTGGCCGAGCTGAAGGCCCTGCACCCGGACGACGCCCGCCAGTTGGGCCTGGGGCAGATCAGCGAGCGCACGCTGCAACGCTGGTCCGCCGCCTGGCCTGATCAGGGGATCATGGGGCTGGCGGACGGCCGCCTCACCCCGGTGCTGCGGGGGCACCGCAAGATCACCTTGCAGGTCGCGGAGGCGATCCACGCGGTCCATGCCGAGTGCCTGCACCGTTCCCGGGTCGGGATGAAGACCAAGGAACGGATGATCCACCAGTTCGTGCGGGAGAAGTTCGGCACGGAGGCGGAGAAGAAGATCCCGCACTACACGACGTTGTTGAAGGTCTGGAAAGAGTGGTTCGGGCCCGAGGGGGGACGCCAGCGCTATCTCCGCTCGGCTGCGGCGGTGGACACCGGGGGCTCCACGGTGACGATCACCCGTCCCGGCCAGGTGGTCGTGCTGGACACCACGCCGTTCGCGGTGAAGCTGCGCGATGACGTGTTCGGTGAGCCGATCTCTGTCGACCTCACCCTCGCACTGGACGCGTTCACGCACTCCCTGGCCGCCTTCCGGCTCACCCCGGAATCGGACTCCTCCATCGAGGTGGCGATGCTGCTGCGGGACGTGATGCTGCCGCTGCCGATGCGGCCGGCCTGGACACCGGACATGGAGTGGCACTACCCCGGCGTCCCGTCCGCGCTGGTCACCGAGTTCGCCGGCTATCCGGTCGCCGGACGGCCGTTCTTCGCCCCGGAGACGGTGACCAGCGATCACGGGAGCGTCTACAAGAACCATCACCTGGTGCAGGTCGCCCGCACGCTGGGGACGGTGGTGCTGCCAGCGAGGGTGATGCGAGCTCAGGACAAGGCGGCTTGCGAACGCGCGTTCTCAGGGATCCAGTCGCTGCTCCTGGAGCTGTTGCTGGGCTATCGCGGACGGGACGTGGCGGACCGGGGCGCCGATCCGGAGGAGGACGCGGTCTGGACCGTGGATGAGGCAGAGCATCTGCTGGCTACCTGGATCGTGGGGATCTGGCAGAACCGCAGGCTGGACCAGTACGCGCCCGCCTGGGATCCCGGTGGGCGGCACAGCCCGAACACGCTGTTCGCGACGGCGGCCGCCCGCGACGGGATCGCTCTGCAGATCCCGGACGCGAGTCTCTACCACCGCCTTCTGCCCGCTCACTTCGTGAAGGTCCACGGCCGTCGCGGGGTCAAGATCGGCGGATTTTGGTATGGCGGTGACCATCCCGTCCTGGCCGGGCTCGGTTCGCTTCCCTCTCCACGCAGCGGCCGGCACCGCGGCAAGTGGGTCGTGCACCGCGATCCCCGTGACTGCCGGCAGGTGTTCATCGAGCTCACCAGAGAGTGGCATCCCCTGCCCTGGAACGGGCTGCCCAGGGGCGAGGACATCCTCGCGTTCTCCGACGCGCGAGTACAGCAGGTCCTGCGGGAGGCCGCCCGGGCCGGGCTGAAGCCCCGCGACGACACCGAACTACTGCCCGTCCTGCTCGACCTGATCGGCGCTCGCTCTCCGGTCGGCTCCTGGCCGAGCCAGATGACCAAGACCGAGCGGAGCGAGCGAGCCCGGGAAGTCGCCCGCGCCCGGGCCGCCGAACGCGACCGGGCGGCCCCAACGGGTCTGACGTCGCTGCCCGTCGCGCCGCGGCCGGCCGAGCTCGTCCGCCAGAACCAGCAGGCCGTCGACGCGGAACGGCGCCGCCGGCGCGAAGCCGCGGTCGACGCTCCGCTCGCCCTACCGCCCCGGCTCGGGGACGGCCTGCGTCAGCGCTCGCTGTTCATGCTGCCCGATGCCGACGACGAGCCCGACTCCCCACCAGCGCAGGAAGGACCGAAGTGACCGGCGAGAAGGAGACGCTGCCGTTCGTCCTGACCGGCCCCGCGCCGGCCCGCGACACAGCGGCCGGCTGGCAGCACTGGTGCCGCACCCGAAAGCTGTTCGTCCCGGCGCCGGTGATGGACCGCGCGGCCTTCGGCCTGCTGAGCCGGCGCAAGAAGATGCTGCACAACCTGCACCGCACGGCCACCCACGCGAACCTGCAGCTGCTGGACACCCCGATGAGCCGGACGGTGGAGAAACTCCTCAGCGGTCGCATCGAGACCAACGCGCTGAAGATCAAGCCCACCACCCGGGCCGGGGTGATGGGCTCCGGCGGCGGCTACCAGGGCAAGACCGAATGCGTCTGCGAGATCGCCGCCGCCTTCGAGGAGCGGTGGCTCGCCCTGCACGACTACCTCAACCCCGACGCCCGCCCGGGCAGCCGCGATCTGCACATCCCGGTCGCCTACGTCCAGACCCCGGTGACCGCGAAACCGAAGAGCACCTGCAAAGCGATCCTGAACTTCTTCGACGCGCCGATCGACACGCGCCCGGACCTGCCCGACCTGATCCGCCAGGTCACAGCCTCCTTGCGGGACCACGGCACCAAGGTCCTGATCCTGGACGACATCACGAGGCTTCGCATGCACCGGGCCGACGATCAGGACACCCTCGACCTGATCCGCGCGTTCATGAGCATGAACGTCACTCTGGTCCTGGTCGGCGTCGACATCCCCGGCTCCGGTCTGCTGCGCGAAGGACGCCACGAACCCGCCACCGGACAGTGGCGCCTGCCCCGTCCCGGCATGCCAAGGCTCATGGGCTGGAGGCCACCCAGACCGAACGGCGCTTCGACCTGATCGAACTGGACCGCTTCCACTACAGCACCGCACCGCAGATCTCCGCCTGGGTTTAGCACCTGCACGGAGTCCAGAGCGGTCTGCGGCTCCTGGACGCGGGCCCCGGCATGCTCACCGAAGGCACGATGCCCGAGTACCTCTACCACCGCACCAACGGTGTCGTCGGGCTCCTGGAACGGCTCATCGAAGACGGCTGCCGCGAGGCCATCGACTCCGGCCGCGAACGCCTGGACGAAGAAATCCTGGAGCACATCGCCATCGACCTGCGCGACAGCGACCGACGCGACGCCGGCGCCGGCGAAGTCCCCAACGTCCCCGAAAAGCCCGCCCCCCGCCAGCGCTCCCGCCGCGGCCGCAACACCGTCTTCGACGACCGCGGCCCCCTCGGCACAGCTCAGGAAGGCGCCCGGTGATCACGCCTCTGCCCCGGAGCCTGGACCCGCTGGCCGGAGAACTTCTGGCCAGCTACGTGATGCGGCTCGCCCACCGCCTCGACATCGCCCCGGACACCGTCCTGCGCCGCACCGGCCTGGTCGACATCCAGGCCAACACCCAGGCCGTCACCCGCACCGCCCTCTCCCTCGAGCTGCCGGCCCAGCGGATGAACGACTTCCGGACGGCCACCAGGCTCACCGAAGCCGAAGCCGCCGCTTTGACCCTTCTTCCGCTCGCACCCCGCTACCCGCCCATCGTCCACAGCCTCAACGTCGCCCGCACCGGCAAACGCATCCCCGCACTGGACTGGCTCTTCCCCGCAGCCGCCCGCTACTGCCCCGACTGCCTCGCCGGGGACGGAACCTCCCTGCAGACGGACCACGGCGGCCCATGGAAGACCGACTGGAGACTGCCCGTCGTCTTCGCGTGCTCACACCACCAGCGCTTCCTCGAACATGCCTGCCCTGACTGCCGGCAATCCATCTCCGGCCGACCCGGAGTGCTGATTCCCCGGCCGACCATCGCCGGTCTGCACCCGGCCCAGTGCAGAGCGCCCCTCGCCCACGGATCGTCCCCAGCACGACGGGCAGCCCAACTCTGCGGAGCCCGCCTGGACCGGCCACAGCCCGAACCGGGTGGGCCCTTGCCCAGCGAACTCGCCGAACTGCAGATGCAGATCACCGCCATGCTCAGCCCGGACACTCCGGCGGTCACGGCCAGCGAGTACTTCACCGACCTCCAGATGGTCAGCGGGCTCGTCATGATCACCTGGCCGAAGGCCCGCCCATCCACACCGGGCGTCGACACCCACCGCACCGACCTGGTGCTGGCGGGCCGCCAGGACCCTTCGCACTCGCTCCACGCCAGTGCACCGCCCCAGGATGCCCGCGCTTGCGCAAGCATCCTCCTCGCCGCCGACGCCATCTTGGCGGCCGCTGACCTGCGAACCGCACTGGCTCCCCTCACGCCGGTCGAAAACCGCACCCGCAGCGGCATCGAACCGAAGCGTCACCGCAGCTGGGACAGCACCTACCGCCGCTACCAGGACGAGTGCTCCGAGAGGTTCCGGAACGCCGCGGAATACCTTGTCTCCACCCACCGCAGACACGGCAGGGGCGGAAGCCGGCTGCCCCACCGCGGCCTCGACTACGGCCCCAGCACGTTCCGGCGTTCCTCCCCTGGAATGGGCCGAGGCCCACCTCGGCGCCTTCACCGAGGCCTGCAGCATGTCCGTCCTACGGCGCACCACCTCCGCTTTCCTTGCCCGGCGAGCCCTCGGAAGGACCGTCCCCGAGGCCGCTGAATTCCTCGGAATCCGACTCGCCGGACACGGCCTGGGCGGGCCCATCACCAGATGGCCCCGCCGCCAGGGCACCCCGGAAGCATACGAACGAGCCCTGGACGCGATCGCCGCAGAACTCGCCTCGTCACCGCTGATCGACTACCAGCACCGCCGCACTCTCCTCGCCGACTGGGCACTGCCACCACAGGCATGGCGCCAGATCGCCAACCAACTGGAACGCCGACCCAGCCCCCGCTACATCTCCGACGACCGAGCACGCCTCGCCGTCACCGCCTACCTCTGGACGCAAGTCACCCAAGGCGAGACCCAGTTCGCACCCAAGCCGACGGAAGCCCGAAACGACCCCGAGCTCGACGCGCCATGGAGACTGGACCGGTTCGCCATCGGACACTGGCTCCGGCAGAACAAGGTGCCCTTCTACCGACAGATGAAGCCGCTGCTCGACGCCTACGCCACCCAGCTCGCCCGAACCGTCGATGCAGCACGCTCCACTCGCCAACTCACACACTCACTCGCCAACTGAAGCGCTCAGTCACAAGAGCTGGCCCGGACCAATTGGTCCGGGCCAGCCTACTGTTCGGGGCAGCCCTACAGGTCGAACTCCAGGTGCTCGATGTCCGTAAACCGGACCTCGTCCAGGGAACCGGCGCGGCGGCCGCCGTCCTGGAAGTAGACCTCCTTGAGCGCTTCGGCCGCGATCTCCTGGAGACGGGCGTCGCTGGCACCCTGCTCCTGGGCGTCGAAGAGGCGGGCGGCGTAGATCGGGGGCAGGGCGATGGTCAGGTGCCGGATGCGGTCCTGGTCCGTCGATCCGATCGGCGCGGTGTAGCCCATGCGAGCCCGAGTATCGATGACGATGCCGCCCGTGGACGCGGCCTTCGCCTTGGCCTTGGCCCGGATCTGCGGCTGCCACCGGTTCTTCACCTCGCGCTCTATGCGCGCGGCGAGGTCGGGGCGGGGCTTCTTGATCTGGTTCTTCACGTACCGCTCGACGGTGCGCTGGGATACTCGCAGCATCTGGGCGACCGCCTTGGTGCCGCCCAACTGCTTGACCAGGTACCGCATCTGCGCACCGGCGCTCTTCGGTGCCGGGCGGGTGAACGCCTTCTGCACCGCCTTCTCCAGGCCGTCCCCGATCAGGCTCATCGTGGCCTTCTCCTACTCTCCGTTGTCGGCGGTGCTGACGGTGCCGTCCTTGATGGACCGGGCGAGGTTGAGCTCCGGGGCGTTGAACCGCTCGCGGACTTCCTCGCCCCACAGGACGGTCTGGGTACCTTCGTGCTTGACCAGGCCGGGGTTGATGCCGAGCTTGAACCCACCGGGCAGCGGCTTGCCCTCTCGGTAGGGCAGGAAGTCCAGCGGGCTCGGTCCGTTGGCCGCGTAGACGACGCAGTCGGACAGGATCGCGATCGGGTACTGCCCGGTGAACGCCGCGTGCTTGACGATCTTGCGGTGGAGGTTGATCCGGGTGCGGGAGATGACCGCCGCCCGGATGTCGGGGCGCCATGTCGGGCGCTCCAGGGCCCGCCACCGCTCGCCCGGCCGCCAGCCCTCCCCGCGCGGGCGCTCGCGCAGCTTGCCGATGCCGCCCTTGACCGTCGCCTTGATCGCCGTGATGACGATCGTCAGCTCCGGGTCGCGCTCCTTGTAGCCGTCCATCGCGGTGAGGAAGTCCTGCGGCGACAGGTCGGCGTCGACGCCGAAGTCGGCCATTGTTGCGAGGTAGGCGTCACGCAGCCGCTGGTACCAGCCGTCCAGGTAGCGGCCGTTCTCGTACCGCACCCACGCCTCGGTCGGTGTCACGTCGTAGCCGAGCTCCTGGGCGTAGGCGACGGTGGGCGTCGCGTACCAGGCCGGGCCCGTCGGGCGGTCGCCCTTCGGCGTGAACGGGGAGGGCAACAGACTGCCGTCCAGTTCCACCCACTCCTTGCCGGCCTTCACGCGGGACAGGTCGACGTGGGACAGGTCGACCAGCCACGAGCCGGGCAGCTTCGGGTCGAACACCGGGTTCTTGGCGTGCGTCGGTTCACCGAGGCCGACGTTCAGGCCGTTCGCGCCGGCGGCGAAGGCCATGTTCACGTCCAGGCCGACCAGATGGCGCAGGGTGCACTCGTCATCGGTCATCGGCCGCGCCCAGTCGTATGCCTCCTCGAACAGCTTCTCCGCCGGGCCGCGCACGTGGAAGCGCGGCAGCTCCAGCTTGTTGAGCACCGGGTGCCCGTCCGGGGCCTCGCACGGCGCGCAGTCCACCGGGTCCGTGCCCAGCGATCCGGGCGTCTTCTCGTCGGCCTGCCGCAGGACGCCGGTCTCCTCATCGCGTACGGCGTGGGTCGGCGGGTGCAGGGCGGTCATCAGCTCCAGGCTGGTGACGGCGGTGGAGCCGCGCGGCGTCATCACCCGCGACGCGTAGGCACCCAGGACGCGGGCGAGCTCCGCCGGCGGAAGGTGAGCGGCGTCGCCCCAGAACCGGGGGTCCAGTGCGTTCCACGACGGGATGCACAGCTGCACGCACTGGCGGTCCGAGCCCTTGGCCGGACGGTAGATCCTCGCCCACGGCCCGAACCCGCGCTTCGTCAACTTCCAGTCCGCGCGGATCAGCTGCTTGACGACCTTGTGGCCCTCCGGGATCCGCCCGGCGTCCTTCTCCTTCTCCGTGAACGAGAGGGGCAGGCCGTAGCGCTCCAGGGCGGCTTCGGTGAGTACGAGCAGCGGGTCGGCCGGCCTTCCCGGGCCGGACAGCTTCGGCTGACCCAGCTTCGCCTCCTTCAGGGTCCAGTCCACCAGGGACGGCAGGGACTTGGCGGGCACGTCCAGGACCAGGCCGCCGACGCAGTACGCCAGCACCTTCCCGTCCTCGACATCGACGACTGCCAGCGGCCCGTTCTCGAACCGCTGGTCCATCTCGCCCGCCGGAGTCGCGGCCGGGGCCGCCTTCTTCGCACCCGGCCGACGCGACGTCGGCCTGGTGGTGCTCGCCGGGCGGAGCGCGGCGGCCGGAGCAGCGGCGACGGGAGCATGGGCAGTGGTCTGGGTGTTCTCGGTTGTAGTCATGACCGCAGCCTCAGACGCCGGACCTGTGGACAGCGGACGGGTTTCCGCCGGGGCCGGGGTGCCGGTGAACGTGGCGGGCACCGGGGCCGGGTAGAGCTCCGCGAGCTGCTTGAGCAGTCGCGCGTACGCCTCGCGTTCCGGGCCGCGCGGCTCGGTCGGCTTCTTGGTCGACTCCCAGGCGGACACCGTGGCCCGGCGCACCTGGAGAGCGCCGGCGACGTCGTCCAGCGTCAGGCCGTGTGCGACCCGCAGCCGCTTACGCTCCTCCGCCGACGGCAGGGCAGAGCGGGACGCGACCAGCGCGTCGACCGCATCGAACATCTCGGACATGGAACACCTCCTGACCCACACTCTACCCCATGAACCGTAAGATTCACGTACTTTGACCGTACGAATACCGTACGGACTCGATTTCGGGAGACGCGCGGCGGAACATGCCGATGGGGGCGGCCCCGGTGCGGGACCGCCCCCATCGGTGTTCACCGGTTCACCGGGTGCGCGGTAGCGTCATCCGGGCGTGGAGCAGGGTGCTGCCGGTGAGCTCGGTGCCTTGTTTGTGGCGACGTCTGGAGCCGCTCCTGCCGACGGGTAACCACCGCTTCGGTCGTGAAGGCAGTGACTGGGCCGATCCGACTTCCACGCTCCCCTGTCCGGTCTCAGTGACGGTGGCGGTCTGGCAGGTCTGTGCCCCGGAGACCACTACGGGAGGGCGGGGGCACCCTCCTTGGTGTAGAGCTCCGCAATGGCGTGGCCCAGATCTTCCTGGTCGCGGAGTTCGATGTTGGCAGGGTTGGCAGCGGTCGCCAGGAGCCCGGAAAGTTGGTGAATGGCGTCCGCGACAACGGTTGCCTTCAGCCGGGCCGCCGGAAGCGGGACATCGTTTTCCTTCGATGCAGCCTGTAGGGCGGCATCGGCCTCGAACGCTTCGCGAAGACGGACTGGCCATACCGCAGGGACGGGCCCGTCAGGCAGAGGCTGGCCGGCATGCTCAGCGCTCCTGACCTCGAAGACGTGGGACTTCTGGACGCTGAGGGATCGGTCGGCCCGTCCCTGAAGGTCGGGAAGTTGCAGAAGCCGCAGCGCGAGGGCGCGGATCTCGATGGCGTGGTCCGTCGCCCAGGCGCGTTCCGCTCGCCGCCCCCGCTGGTCGCGGGCGAATTCGATACGGTTCTGCTGGGTCAACCGCCGTCCCGCGAGTTCGTCCAGGTCGGTGCGCAGTTGGAGGTAGCGGCGTTCGGCGGCCTGGCGGCTGCCGAGTTCCATGGCTACGGCCAGGCGGCTCCAGGTGATCTTCCTTCTCCTGGCTGCCGAGATGACCCGCCTCTCGTCCTCCTGGAGCTTGTCGCGCAGGCAACGGAGAACGAGAACCCCGGCTAAGAGGTCGGTCTCGCTCAGTTCCTCTGTGGCATCGAGCTCGATCAGCCTCGCGATTCTGTCGAGCTTTTCCGCGATCTCGCTGAGTTCCCCGGTGGAAGGCAGAAGGCCCGTGACGTTGGCCATCTCACCCATCCATCCTGTCGGTTTCTGAGGTGTGGCCAAGTGCTGCCACGCGTAGCGCCTGTTGCTTTCGGCTTCAGGCCGGACGCACTTTGTCGTCCGTTGGCTGACGCTTTTTGTCGTCTGACGGTTGACAAAAACTGGATCATCCATTGAATTACTCATGTCAATTACTCCGGGGTAAATCAGGGTGCGGCTTATTCGCCGCTCTGGTCAATGTTCTGATGACGCGACGTGCGGCGGCGGCGCCAGGCCGCGAGCGCCGCACCGGCCCCGGCGAAGAGCGCCGCGCCGAGGAACTGAGCGCCGGCCTCGTGAAGAAGAGAGATCTTGCAGGTCAGACGCGCTGAAGGACACCGGGTCCTGTGCGTCGTTCTCCTTACTGGTCGGGTGAGTCGGGGCCTTGGGCGTGCCGTTCGGTTCGCCTATCGTGAACCTTCGCTTAAAGGCCCGCAGCAACCGGCCCCGTTGACACCTTCCCTGGGTGCGATTGTGTATCGACGTCCCGGGGAGGGTGTGAGGCTTGTCATCGGACAGTCTTACCGAACCAGTCCGGCGACATGAACCCACGTTGCTATTCGCCACCCTTCGCCAGGCTTCAGGATCGCTTTCTATCGATGCAGACCCTCCACCGAGTATGCGGAATTCCTTCTTCCTTTCCTTCGGTGTATAAGCGCGAGCGGTCCCGAGTTCCGGCCGGTATCTGCCCGAGTGGTGCCGCAGATGCCCCGCCAGCTCCTCCTCGGTCAGCGCGATGCCCATCTGCTCCGCGAACGTGATGACCGCGAACGCACGCAACTGCTGGGGGCTGGTCAAGCGGTGGTGCGCAGCGGAAGGGGCGCGTTGGGAACCAAGGCGGCGGTTCCGGCCTGCCGGGCGGCACGTTCCGCGGCGGCTGCCTCGGTGGTGGCGGCCTCACGGCGGCGCTGGAGATGAGCAGCGTTGATCGGGGCCGGCGCTTTCCCGGACTACTGAGGTTTAACTCGTGGTGTCGTCATGCGGATTTGATGGTCAGGCCGGTCTCGGTGAGGCAGCCGTCGATGAGGTTGCTGCGGTACTGGATGTGCCGTACGCCGCTCCGGAGGGTGCGGATGAGGTGCTCTGGCGTGGAGAAGGCGACGTTGGAGAGCCAGCCGCGACGTAGCAGGGACCAGATGCCTTCGACTGGGTTGAGGTCGGGTGCGTAAGCCGGCAGGTAGAGGATGTTCAGCCAGTCCCGGGAGGCGGCGAACTCCCGTAGACCTGCGGCTTTGTGCACGTTGAGGTTGTCCCAGATGAGGACGATCGGGCCGCCGAGCTGTTGGTGGGCTGCGATCAGAAGGTCCCGGTAGTCGCGCCAGGAGAAGCTCTTGCGCCCGTCGCGCCGGCCGTCGTCCCGTCGCGGCCGGTAGATCAGCCGGGATCGGTGGCCGGGTTTGTAGCAGGTCAGCGCGGCGATCGATATACGTCTGCGAGAGCGGCCGCGGACCCGCACCACCGGGGTCCGGCCGCGCTGGGACCAGGTCTTGGCATGCGACGGCGTCATGGAGAAGCCGGCTTCGTCCTCGAAGACCAGCCAGGCTCCACGAGCCGCCGCTAGTCTTCCGCGCGGGGCCACACCTCCTTGACCCACCCGGCCACCGCGTCGTCATCGCGCTCCATGGCACGACGGGCCGGAACCTGGCAGGACCAGCCGTTACGCACCAACAACTTGCGTACGCCCTGGATCGTGTAAGTGAGGTGGAAGCGCCGTCCGATCACCGTCTTCACACGGCTCAGAGTCCAGCGCTGGTCCTCCCAGCCGTGCGCGGCCGGCCCCTTGGCCAGCTCCGACTCCAGCTGAGCGAACTGCTTCTCGCTCAGTCGCGGCAGCGATGCAGGCCCCTGCGATCGCAGGGATCGTGGACCGCCCTCGGTCCACGCTTGACGCCATCTCTGCACCGACGTGCCGGCCATCCTGCGCCACCGTCGCCTGTGGGCCGGGCTGGTCTCCGCCCTGGCCCGGCGCCCCGGGCAGGTTGAGGCGGCGGTCGCGCTCCTGCCACGCCTCGCCGACCACGAGGTGGAGCGGGTCGTGGGGGACTGGGACCTTGACCGGTACACCCGCAAGGAAGGAGCCGCGCCGCCCCCGCCGGTGCCGCAGCCTTTGTTCGACGCCGTGCTCGAGGCGTCCCTCACCCCGCTGGCGGCGTACTTGCTCCACCCGGAACCCGAAGAGGGCTGGGAGGCCATGTCCGGGTACGCGAATGACTGGTCGTTGGAACTGGGAGGTCGCAGCGCCTGGGCGATGCTCGCCCGGTGTCCCGAGCGGTGGGCGGAGCTGGTCGCGCATCCCACGCTGGGGGCGGCCGTCCAGCACCTGCTCCTGGACCAGGCCGAGACCCAGGCCCGGGAAGACGCCCGAACCTACGCCGCCGGCTACCCGCCCGGCGAGGAAGACTCCGGCGAAACACTCCCCGCCGAAGAGCTGGCCTCCGCTCTCAGTGAGGACCTGCTGCGGGCCTGCTTGCCCGCGTTGTGCTTGCCCGAGCTGGCCGACCTGCCCAACCCGCAGGTGACCGCCCGCAGGACCCTGCACCACATCGCTTGCCGCGTCGACAACAACCCGCGCCTGGCCGGCCTCGCCGCCGAGCAGCTGCACGTGGCCGCCGACGCGGCCGTGGTCCGCGGCCAGTTGCTCAGCCTGCCCGAGAAGCGGGCCAACGACTACGAGTTCGACGGACGTGTCCGTCGGCTCGCCGAGGATCTGGCCCTGCTCAGCACCAACCCTGACCACCTTGCGGGCGCCTGCGCTCAGCTCGCCGCTCTGGATCCGCCGGCCGTGGTCTCTCCCGCACCGAGCCGGACCCTGATCCGCATCGTCGACAACACACTGCGCGCCGACTACGATCGGCTGGCCCGGCTCCTGGAACGCCACTCCGAACACCGCCGGGCCCAGACTCTGGCCGCTCTCGCCGCGAACCCGCACACTCCGCACGCCGCCGTGACCGATGTCCTCACCGTGCTGCACCCCGCCGAGCTGGCCTGGATCGCCGAGAAGGTCGACGGCCCCGACTGGTTCCTGGAGACGGCAGCGGCCGTCCCTGCCCCGAGGGCGAGGACGACGGTGTGCTGCGGCTGCTGAGTGACGACGACCTCGACCAGCACCCCGACCCGGCAGCCGTCCTGCAGTCCTGGCTCGACTCCCCCGCCACCGGTGAGATCCTCTCCCGCTCCGAGGTCTACCGAGCCCTCCTCAGCTCCCGCCACCACACCCTGGAACATCTGCGCCAGATCCCCGCCGGCGAAGTTCTCACCCGCCACGGACCCGAGATCGCGCTGACGGCCCTGCTGGAACACTGCGGGCGCACCACCGGCCGGTGGGAGGCGCTCGCCACCGCCATGACCTTCGAGCACGACGACACCAAGCTCACCTTCGGCGAGCTCCTCGACTCCCTGGACGGCGCACCCGCGCAGACACAGACATCCTGACCCTGCTTCATACGTCACGCGGTCCGCTCCAACGACTGCGGTGCGGGTGGCGGGCTGCCGCTTTCTCGGGGCGGGCCCGGCGCAGGCCGGCGGTCCCGGTCACGCCCGCCTGACGACGGCGCTGGACACGGACCTGGTCATCGGAGCCGGCGCATCGACTACGCCACCATCACCGAGCATGAGATCTAGGGCCTGTATTGGGTTGTCCCGCGGCGTCACGGGGCTGGGCTCGCCCGCTCACAGCGTTGCCGAAACGCCCTGGTAGCGGAGCTACCAGGGCGCTCCGGCGCCTTGCGATCGCACGCATCCAGCCCCGCTCCTCCTTCCGCGTGACAACCCAATACAGGCCCTAGTACACGGCCCTCTTCCTCGGACGCCACGTCGGCAAGGCCCACAAGGGACGACCCAGGAGCACTGACCCACTGCTCCTGAGCTACACGGATTCTGGGGCCCCCGGAATCACTGGCCGCCGCGCCCCCACGTGGCACTACTTCCTCTGGAACCTCATCTCCCAGTCTCCCCAGGTGCCCACGATCAAGAGGAAGCTTCGCCAAAGGATCATAGGGTCGGTCAGGTGGCGGGGTGGATTGCGCAGCTCGCGGTGCGTTGCGGGGGGATGGGTCCGCTGGGATCCGGGCTGAGGGGCAGTGACCAGGCTTTTCGGATGTCGGTGATGAGGGTGCGGGCGCTGTAGGGGGAGATACCGAGTTCCTGGCGGGCTTCGGCAAGGCGCTCGGGTTCTCCGGGGAAGCCTTGGGTCTGGGCTTGTTTGAGGCGTTCGTCGAAGCCGGTGGTGCTGAAGATGTCGAGGAGGGTGAGGGAGAAGTAGGCGTAGGCGGAGGCTTCGGCGATGAGCTGGTGTGTGTCTTCGCTGAGGGTGTCGGAGGTGTTCGGGACTGGGTGGTGACCGGTGAGGGGGTGGTAGGCGAGTTGCTCGAGTCCGTGGGCGAGGGGGTGGATATTGCAGGGGCAGGGATTGCGGAGGTGGCCGCCGAGGATGCGGAAGGTGCTGAGGGTGCCTTCGGTGTCGGGGGTCCACTGACGTTTACTCAGGAGCGTGCGGAAGCCGGCGAGGGTTTCGGAGAGCTCTTCGAGGATGAGGTGGCGGGAGATCTCGGCGAGTTCGTGGGAGCGGGATCTCTCCTGCATTTCGCGGATCTGGAGGGCGTAGCGGAGCAAGTCGCGCAGGATGCCGCCGGAGAAGGCGTGGGCGAGGAGGGTGTAGGGAGTGGTGAGGGCGGAGCGTTCGGCGAGGACGGTGCGGGATTCGGCGAGAGTGCTGGGCTGGACGTGGATGATGTCGTCGAGGGAGCTGTCGGTGACGTCGCGGTGGGGGAGGCCGCGGCGGACGAAGGCGGCTCCGACGTCCTCGGCGACGGAGAGCAGGTAGTGGACGTGGGGGATGCCGAGGATGGCTTTGATCTCGCTGAGGAAGGCGAGTGCGTTGGTGTCGGAGCCGAGGCGGTCGAGCTCGTCGATGGCGATGATTACGGTTTTGCCCTGTTCAGCGTATTCGTGGGCGATGAGACGCAGGAGGGCGCGGAAATCTTCGACGAGTTCGGGGAAGTTCGGGGGGACGGTGGACAGGGAGGTGTTGTGGGTGGTGCCGAGGCTCAGGAACTGGGAGATCCCTGTGGTCAGGGTGTTGCCTGAGGACTGGATGGTCTGGAGGCGGTAGAGGTAGTCGCGGCAGCGCGAGACGAGCTCGGGTTCGCGGGGCCGGGGTTCCCAGTCGTCGACGCGCCTCAGGAGGGTCCCGGCGGTGAAGGCAGCGAGCCGGAGGGGGTTTGCCTCGTCGGCGACGAGGCGGTAGGTGTCGGGGTCCTGGGCGAGGTAGAGCAGCGTGCATGCGCCAGCCAGGGTGGTCAGCGGGGTGAAGATCCTCCGCAGGTGGATGTGACGGCTGCCGAGTGGGAACTCGATGCCGGAGTCGCGGGCCCTGGCGAAGAGGACCCACACCGATAGCACCAGGCCGGCGCGGATCAGCGCCTCCCAGGGGAGTTGCTTGTCCAGCGGCTGCGGGACCGGGTCCGTGGTCAGGTTCAGGGGCCTCAGAGAAAAATGGACAGAGATGTCGCCGTAGTCGACGAGGACGCTCAAGAACGTTCCGACGATCAGGAGTGCCCCGAGGAACAGGCAGCCTTTTGTCGTGACGAGGCGCAGAAAGCGTGGAATCCAGGAGGTATTCCGGGCATTCCACAGGCCAAAGGCCACGAAGACGGCGATGACGCTGGCCGCGACGGCCTGGCCGTGCCAGATGCCGAGGGCCAGGTCCGCGGCTCTGTGAGCCTGCCGGACGGCGAACTGAGCGAGGGTTTCGGCGTAGCGGGTGTAGAGGGCGCGGACCGGGCTGGAGAACGAGAGGATCAACAGTGCTGTGGCGGGCAGTGCGTAGGCCCCCCAGCGGCCAAGGCGTCCGGCTCGCTTCCGCATTCGCTTGAGGAAGCGGCCGAAGGGGGAGAGCCGGGTGAACTCGGGAATCTCGGCCCGATGCTTGGCCATGTAGGTGCGGCACAGGCGGACCGACAGAGTGAGCAGGAACTCGTGAGGGGTGTACGTGGCGGGTGCCTGGGCCAGAACACCGAAGCCAGCGGTCACAACCTGTTGTTCCAGGAGCGTGGTCTTGCCGGCGCCACGCGGGCCGCATACCGCGATAGTGCCGTCCTCCAGGTGAGAAAGCTTGCGTTTGAGATGGCCGGATGACTCGGTGTCGACGAGGTAGCCGCGGGCCCGGGGGGTGCGCAGGCCGTCGTGGCCGTCCGGCATGAACAGGGAGTCGGGGTCGGGGCCGAGCATGTGGCGGACGAGGGGCTGCACCAGGAGGCGGGCCGCGTCGTCGCGCAGAGCCTCACCCCACCGGACAGCGAGGGTTCCCAGTTCCACACGCTGGGCCAGCCAGGCGACGCCGTAACCAGCGGCGAGGAAGCTGTGGCGGAGGTTGAACCAGACCGCGGTGCCCCGAAAGTAGAGGATGGTGATGGCGGCTACGGTGGCGGCCAGGAGGCCCAGGGCCGAGAACACGCCGCCGAAGATGAAGGCGCTGACAATGGCCGCTGCGATCGACAGGCAGACCGCCAGCCAGTTCCACTCGGACTCGGCCGCCACTTGGCGGTGCTTGCCAGCAATCTCCTCAAGGTCTGCGGACGCTGTCTCGAACATAGCCCGCGGGCCCGGCGCACACTGGCTGGTGGCAAAGCGAACGTAGTGGATCTCACGGAGGGCGGCCTGGACACTTTCGCGGTCCACGCCCGGGCGTTTGCCCAAGAGCTGCGCCGTAGCGGGCTCGGCCAGGGCATCCGACACAGCCCTGCGATAGACCCTTGCGCTGTCTGGCTCAAAGAAGTCCCACATCGTCACTGCCCAGAACCGCTGCAACGCCTGCAACCGGAACACATTCCGCCCTTTCCCCCGGATCCAGAAGCTGCGGACAATAGCGGCCACCACCAGCAGCGGGGGCCGTTATAAATGGAGATGGCTGGAGTTAACCGTTTGGCGCCCGTAGAAACTGACCGCTGCTCGCCGTATGAGTCACACGTCCTCCGTCATCATCCGGCTGATCGCGCTCCCCAGCCCGAGCGGCTCGCGGCCATCACGCCGTACGACGGTGCCGGGACGCCGCTTCGGCTTCTTCGTCTGGGCGCCGTTCTTCTTCGCCGCTTCCCGGGCAGCGAGCAGGGCCTGGCGCGCGAGGTCGACGCCGCTCGGCTCCGTCTCGGTGGTCATGCGATCACCGCCGTGTCGCTGGCCAGCTGGCGGGCGGCGAGCTCGGGCAGCCGGTCCGTCCACGGCGCGGTTACGGCCTGCTCGGTCCGGGCAGCGGCCTCGCGCAGCTGCTTCAGCCTGGTCGCGAGCAGGTACTCGGCAGTGCGCTCCCGGGCGGTGTCGGCGGCCTTCATCGCAGCGGCGACGGCGTCCGCACCGTTCGGGTTGTGCCGGAACCAGCGCCGCCCCTGCTCGGTCTTGTAGGCCCGCCGGGCTTCCGCGTCAGCTTCCTCGGTCCGGCCCAGCCGCCCCAGCGCTCTGCTGCGGAATTCCGGCAGCGCCGCCTCCACTGCCCGGAGCGCGCCGAAAGCGAGCACGGCCGCCGCGCCAATCGGGTCGGCGTCCAGCTCTCCGGGCAGTGCCGAGTCCAGGAACGCCCGCCGGGCGCGCTCGGTATCAGCTGTCAGCGAGGCCCGGACATCGGCGGCGACGGCGTCGATGTCGCCCGGGTCGGCGAGGTCGGCCGACCATGTGGCCGCGACCATCCCGGCCTCCAGGATCAGGGCCTCGGTCCGGCGCCGGTAGCCGCATCCCTCGCACAGCCCACAGGCCTGCTGTTGCCCGCAGTCCTCGCACGCCAGCGCCTGACGGACCGCGTCAGCGGCAGCCGCGGCCGCGCGCTCGCGCTCCGCCCGCTCCTGGTCAGCCGTCCGGGACTCTTCGCGCCGGGACTTCTCCGCACGGGCCTGCTCGCGACGCCGCACCTGGTCCTCCGCCTCGATGGCCGCCTGCTCACGCAGCCGCTCCTCGAGGACGCGCCGGCGCTCGTCGTCGCCCAGGTGGGGCAGCTCCCGCTCGATCTGCGCCGCGGTCTTCGCCCGCCGGGCCCGCCGGATGTGCACCACGTTGCCGCAGTTCTCGCACCCGCCACCGGTGTCCAGGCGGATCCCGTCGTCGCAGCGCCGGTCCGAGCACGACGGCCGCCGCACCAGACCCCGGCCGATCAGCCATCCGAACGGCTTGTTGATTAGGGCCTCGCAGCCGGTCTCCTCCAGGCGGTTGGTGAGCCGGTCAGCCAGCAGCCGCGGCGCACCACCCGGCACCGCCAGCAGGCCCTCCAAACAGGCCAGCTCTGTCTTCGCAACCTCCTCCACCCGGTCCTGCTGCCAGCTGCTCAGCCGCTCCCACAGCCACGAGACCGGCCCCAGGGCTACCCGCAGACGAAGATCATCCGGAAGGGCCACCCGCTTCTGCTGCTGCGCCTTTTCCCACCCCGCGGCCTTCGGTCGGCCACTGACACTAGCCCCGGCAGGGCGCTTCTCCACCCGCTCATCGACCGGGGAATCCTTCGGCTTTTCCCCGCGAAGCGGGCCGCCCTCAGCTACCGGCGACGCCGACCAGGCAGCACCGGTCTCGCCCTCGGCGGCCTGGTCCTCGCGCACGCACACGCGCTCCGGCCGACGGCCTTCAGCCCCACGGCCTTCGCCGGAAAAGCCACAATCAAGCTGCGGAGGAACGACGGGAGTAACCAGGTAGGGGTGATCAGTGTGAAGGGTTGCCGTAACGTCGGGCTCTGCGAATTCAGCCCTCCCGACCTCCTCCGCGTCGCTGACCTGCACTGTTTCCC
The DNA here is from genome assembly GCF_055587045.1 of Streptomyces sp. NPDC048671. Taxonomy (NCBI): domain Bacteria; kingdom Bacillati; phylum Actinomycetota; class Actinomycetes; order Kitasatosporales; family Streptomycetaceae; genus Streptomyces; species Streptomyces sp. NPDC048671. Next base: position 39,215 of record NZ_JBVJHB010000021.1, read on the forward strand.
CGGTCTCCGGGGCTTCACTAGGCCCTGCCGCATCGTCGGGGTCTGAAAAATCGGGATCCGGAGCCTCCACACGCTCCTCCTGGACGTGGGCGGCGGTCCTGCGGCCGTGCGCGGCGGCGACGGCCGGCACCACCAGCCGACTGCGCTGGTTCAGCTTGGACACCGTCTTCATCCGGGGCCGCAGCACCAGCTGCATGTCCTCCAGTCGCTCCAGCACCTGTTCTGCAGCTGACACGGTGCAGCCCAGCAGCCGGGCCAGGGTCGCCACCGGGCGGCCGCGCCGGGTATCCACGCTGCCGCCGCGCTGCCGCACCCACCCGTTCTCCCGCGCCTCCAGCACCAGCAACAGCAGCGCCAACCGGTCCGTCGCCGCGCCCCGGCCCGTACGGCAACCGAGCAGCCCGGCCGGAGTGACCGAGCCGTCCCTGTGCGCCCAGCCCGGGGCCATCACGGCCTCCATCAGCGCCAGGAACGTTGCGAGCTCCTTCTTCGCCAGGTTCAGCGGGTGCCCCACCACATCCTGGGCCGCCCACATGGGCTGCACCCGGCACAGCAGCCCGTCGTGCTGGTTGAACTCCCCTTCCGCCGTCTCCACCGTGACCAGACCGCACTTTTGCAGAGCCGGGACGACCGCCGTAGCCGTACGGGACTTGGACAGACCGATCCACCGGCCCAGCTCCGCCGTCCGGATCTCGACCTCACCCGACTCCGACGGTGTCCGCGACGCCAGCACCACCACAGCCAGACGTACCGGATCCGGCATACCAGTCAGACCATCGGTGTCCAGCAGCGCACGGACCGCACCCTTCAGCCGCGCACAGGTGCCCCTGCGCAGGGCAAGCGGGTGCCCGGCCTTGCGCTTCGGTGCGGGCCCGGCCTGGGCGGGAAGAGGCCCGAAGCGCGTGCGCGCACCACGCTGCACCGGCCGAAGCCGGGCCCGCGGACGCCCGAACGAAGCCTCATCGACCGAGTTGTCGACGTCGTCCCACAAAGGGTTGTCCAGCACGGCGCCCGACGCCGCCACGGCGCTCACCGGCCCACCGCCACGACACGGCGGTGCGCGGACGCAGGCAGGCAGGGGCGAACGATCATCCCGGCAGCCTGGGGGATTTCCCCTGTGGACAGAGTCCGGAGATCGGCGGCGGGCCTGTGGACAATGGGATCGGACCGGCGAGAGCCGTTCGACGGGGCGGCGGACACCGTGGCGGCGCTTCGCGATCCCATTCCGAAAACGCCGCAGTTGTAGCTTTCTACCGGAAGACCCTCTTCCTGCACGAATCGCTTGGAAGGGGAGAAGTCGGGCGCGAATCCCGTCACACGGGACGATCGCCGGACCTGAACCGGGGTGAATCGGGCAGAGCCAAGCTGACAGAGGGACACCAGATCGGGCACTATGAAGAGACCAACTTCCATATGCGTGGACCGACCGAGCCCCTAGCGGGGCTGGGCCCATCCGTTCGTGTGGATGTGTGGGTGCCCCCTCCGTGAGGAGCGGGCACCGGACGACGAACCAGAGGCGGGACTTTCTTCCTCCTGTGGCGACTCGGACGGGTAGTGCGGACGGCTTTTGGGCCGGTCGTGCGGAGTTCCGTTGGCCTTACCAAGGGCCGGTGGAACGTGCGGACGCCCCCTACCAGTGGGGCGACTGCGGTGAAGCTCGGTCCTCACGGACCGGGTGGAGCGCTCGGTTGACAGCCGAGTGGAACGACCCGCTTACCAAGGCGGGGTACTGCTGGAATGCGGTACTGCTACTGAAGAACCAGCTCAGTGAGCTGGAGCCTGGAACCGGCGCCAACCGGGACCAGGCAGCCGACCTGATTCATGCGTGGTCGGCGCTGACGGGCCGCGCGAGGCCGGAGTGGATTACCAGTCCACTCTTTTGGCGCGCGCGGCCGATGACCTAGGTCATCCCGACCCCCTCGATACCGAAGGCGGAGTCGGCGAACCCGAAAACGGGCGGCACCGCGAAGTCATCCCTCATCGGACGCTCCCTCGATGGCGGCGTCCGGATACTTCTCTGCCAGCTTCCGAAGAAGGTGCGCGTACGCGCGACGGTTCCCGCGGTGAGGCTGGGTGGCCCCGGCCTCCCAGCGAGCGATCGCAAGGCGCTTGACGCCGATGGCCTCAGCGACTTCGGACTGCGTGAGGCCGGCGGCGAGCCGGAGCTGCCGCCGGACCTGGAGCGCGGGGAGGGTGTTGTCCTCCTCCACCAGGGCGTCAATTCGCCTCAGCGGATCAGACATCGGGACCTCCACCGTAGGGAATGATTGCCAAAAAGATACATGATCCCGACGATCTTCGGTAACGAGAACGAGCGTGTTGCTGCGCGAGACGCCGATCGCCCCCATCTGACTCCCCTCCCTCCCTCCCTCCCTCCGCTGGTGACAGTCCTGCTCCTGACGTGAGAACGCGCAGGTAGAACCCCTTGGTGCCCCTGAATCGGAACAGATTTCGAGCGGCAGCTCCAGCGCTCGCCGACTCGTAACCCTGTTGCTCCCGCCTGACGGGACGCTTGTTCGTGAACCGTCCCGCCACGCGCGGCGAGCGCGATGATGTCGCGGTGCTGCGCCAGACTCACGCGCTGGTGCTGGAGGCCCACGACCCGCGCCAACCAGGCTTTTCCATCAAGGAGCAGCTGGTCGGCGGGCATGTACGCGTACTCGCAGCACAACCGGTCCGCAGTGATCCGCAGAGCGTCCAGGGTGGCCACATCGACGTCGGAAGCGCGCAGCCGAGCGATGATGTCCACGATGTCCATGCCGCTGACCTGCAAAATCTCGGCTCGCCCGTCACGACGGCCCCGCTCAGGGAAGAAGGCACCAGTCGTCGTGTTGAAGACGGCAGTGATGGCCGACTGGTACTTCGTCGGCTGTGCGTCACCGCGCTCCCACCTCTTCCACTGACGCAACATGTCCTGCTTGCTGACCTCATGGTCCTCGGGGAGTCGGACCATCAGCCGATCCACCGCGTCGGCCTGCGACCAGTCGCGCGCAGCACGCTCTTCGACCATCCGGCGTGCCCAGTCAGGACGATCATCCATCGCCGTTCCCCTTCCCCGTACGGTCCAGCGGCGCAGCCTGTGGTCCGTCGGAGTGGTGCCCGCGGAGCGGAGGCCGGCCCTTCTGCGGCCGAGCATGGCACGGCCCCTTGATCGCGCGGAGGTGACAAGTGGCGGTGACATTCCAGATGTCACCGGCGGTCGTCACTTTGCGCAGCGTCTCAAGGGGCGCACGGTGTGTGCCGTTCACAAGAGTCGATCCATGTCCCAGGGGGAGGCGAACGGCGTATGCCGAGTCCATCCGGCGTCGGCGAATCGGAGAAGCATCGAGTGCAGCAGATGGTGCTTCACGGCTCCTCCTTTGCTGCGGCCATGGGGATCGGAGTCAGCGGATCTTCCCTGCGTGCTACGGCGCGATGTCCGAGGCAGAACGTTGGGCCTGGAACACGTACGCGTATGCCGTCCCGAGGTACCCGTACGTGCTGCTGCCGTCTTCCGCGAGGGCCGACGCTGCCGATTCGGCGGCGCGCTCCAACTGGCGAGCGACGGAGGCCGGGATGTCCGCGGCGGCGAAGTCTCGCAGCGCTCCCGCTACCTCGGTGAGACCAGTGCCCTCGGGAAGGCCATTCGGCCCTTCGACGCCCGCGAGCGCGGGAATCCACCCCGTGTCGGTATCCAGGGAGCTGCGGAGTTCTTCCACCAGCTCGGGGGCGGTGAGGCGCTGCTCGTTCATTCGGGGGGTCCGTTTCCAGAAGTCCAGAAGGGCCGGCGGCGGCGCCCCGGCGAGACCGGGACGCCGCTCTCGGAGGTGTGTCAGGCGAGCGGAGCGGCGTAGCGCAGCTTCCAACCCTTCCCCAGGATGTGCTGGGTGACCTCGACTACGCGGCCATCAGCCGTCGCGCCGATGTGGTTGATGGTCAGGACCTCAGTGCCCTCGGGCAGCCCGAGGCGGGTGGCCTCTTCCAGGGTCGCCTTGCGGAGCTCAACGTCCTCGGTAGCGGTGTCGCCCTGGTCGTACCCGGCTTCCTTCATCCGGCTGATGATGCCCCCGACACCGGTGTCCTCCTGTTCGATGCCTGCGGATTCCGCAACGTCGGCCGGGATGTACGTGGTGACGAGCTGGATGACGCGCTCACCGTCGAACATCTCGCGAGCCCGCACGACGACGTCGCCGTCGACGCCCAGGAGCTCCGCGACATCCGCCGGCGCGGCGGCACGGCTGACCGTCACCTCCGTGCGGGGGCTGCGGCCGGACCGGCGCAGCTCAGCGTCGAACGCTCCGCGGGCGCCGTTCTCTTCGCGCTGGCCGGTGGTGTACCGGGTCCGCGCGTCGCGCAGGATCACGCCGTCGTCGTCGATTCGGTTGCTAGCCATGTGCTGAATGCTCCTTGCTGGTGTGGTAGTCGATGCTCGATCCGTTCTGGCGCTTGCGACGTCAGCACGGGAGTTCTTGCTACTCAGCCGGTTTCCGGTGAGTCGATGACCCACTCGTACGCGAGCTTCCATTTCGAGCGGGGCAGTACATGGAGGCAGATCTCCACGATCCGACCCTCGGCAGTCAGTCCCTTGTGGGTGATTTCCAGGACTGCCTGTTCAGCAGGGATGCCGAGCGCTATGGCCTCCTCCTTCGAGGGAGACCTGACTTCGATCTCCTCGCGCAGACGTACCTGCCGGAAGCCGACTTCTGCCATGCGGGACTTGCTGCCGCCGGTGCCGGTCTCGTACTCGGCAAGCACGGGGCAGGCGTCCACGACATCCGGCGGGAACCAAGACGTCGCCACCTGGACGACTTCCAATGCCCCGGCGTCACCAGGAATGCCGACCGGCATGATGCGCTCGCGCTTCAAAGTCTTCGCCCGGTGGTGCATCTCGAAGATGTCAGCGACCTTCTTCGGCGGGACGTCCCGCCCGATCGTGACGATGGCGTCCTTGGGCTCGAGGCCCATGGCCCTCATCTCGGCTTCGAAGGCACCGACCGCGCCGCCGGCCTCACGCAGCGCGGGCAGGTACCGCCTGGTGCGGTCGGACATCATCTTCCCGATCACCAGGGACACGAACGTTCCCTTGCCGCGCCGAGAGAACACGAGACCTTCGTCCTCCAGGAGCCCGTAAACCTCTCGGGCGGTCTGGTAGGCGATGTCGTGCTGCTTCTGGAGTTGCGGGACGCCGGGCAGGCGGGACCCCGGCGCGAGTATGCGCCGCTCGATCTTGTCCCGGATGTCAGCGGCGATCCGCTCGACCTTTCCGGGCTCTCTCTTCGTCACCATCCCCTGCCCTTCCGATCCCAATACAGCGAGCGTCTCTCGCTGCCGGTCCGCACAGCATTGCATGTCTAGTTGTTTCCCGAAAGCCGGGCGCGACATGGATCGGTTGGGGGCCCGACGAAACGCCTATGTGTCTGAGTAAAAGTGCAGGTCATGGCGATGTCGAGAAGCTACTTAGCTAGACAGGTTGACGAACCCCCTGGGAGAGGGCTCTAATCAAGGTGTTCCCGGCGCAGGGCGAGTAGCTGAGCGCAGGGAGTAGTCACGACTTGCATCACCGCAGGAAGCGCCTCCCCGAAGGGGAGGACCAGGGTTGATAGCTCCACCAAATCCCCTGGGCCGGCCACTAGGCCGGATGCCTCCTACCGCACGTCGCAGCGCTGATGCGCTGTCCGATCAGCCAGGACGCCGACCTCGGTCGGAGGCCTGCCGGTCGGAGAGTTCACCCGCGACGCAGCCCCCTCTCCCCTCTACCGGAGGAGTCCCTCATGGCCACGACCACTGCGGAGCCCAAGGCCCGCAAGCGCCGCCGGAAGACCCGGACGAAGAACGTCAGCCCGCTCCCGGCGATCGTCGCCTCTCAGCTCAAGGCCGACGAGATCAACCTGACGCCGGGCAAGGAACACGTCATCTGCCCGACCTGCAGCAACTGGACGCCGATCACCGGAATCCTCAGCACACCGGTGCTGGTCCCCCACCACACCACCCCGTACCACGACCGCACCACCACCACCCCCCGCCGCTGCTCCAGCAGCAACCGCCGGATCACCCTCGACACCGCGATCGACGCCTGGCGGGCGGAACTGACCGAGCGGACCGAGGTGTCCGCGACGGTCGCCTCCCGCCGGCCGACGAAGGTACTGCCCAAGCCCAAGACAAGCGGCGTCGCTGCCGCGAGCCAGCTCAAGCCCGTCCCGCTCAGCGCGGAGCAGGTCCGCAGGACGTTCCGTCAGCACCAGAAGCAGTGCCTGGCCTGCAAGGGCGAGGCCACGGACCGGACAGGGCAGACACTGCCCTGCCCCGACGGTGAGCGCCTGGCCGTCACCTTCCTCCGGCTGTTCCGCCAGGAGCCCAAGCGACAGGCCGTCCGCGAGTTCTTCGCCCAGGAGCGCCGCCGGTTCGACCGCGAGTACGCCAAGGCCGCCCCGAAGCGCGAGGCCGGGTGGGCTGCCGTACTCCCGGCAGTGCAGAACGCCGACCAGTTGCGTCGTGCCGTTCCGGAGGGCGTGCGCCATACCGAGGGCCCCGAAGTCCCCCTGGACCGCATGGTCCCCCGCCCGGCTGCCGAGCAGCCGGAAAAGGGCCAGCTCAAGTGCGAGCACTGCGGCGCTACCGAGGCCAGCCTCGTCGACGCGGTCGCTGCCGGATGGTGCCAGATCACCCGCCGACCCCACTGCGGACGATGCGCAGACCGCTTCCCGGCCTGGACGCACACCTCGTTCTGACCCCGAATCCCCGACGACGAACGACCACGGCCGGTCACCCCGACGAAACGGGGTGACCGGCCGTGGCTGCTCGTACAGCAGTCCAATGCGGCAAATCGAACCGATCGCCTGGAGACACTGATGACCTATGAAGAGGCTCTGAAAGCCAGCAAACAGGCCGGGGTAGCACACGCCGCCGACCCTGCGCTGATGGCCAGCTTCTGCGCGGGCCCCCTGCAGACACTGTGCGGTGCGGTCTCACCGCGTCTCGTCTGGGCTGGGGCACAGGCCCGTGGGATGACGACCCCGGATCTGGCCGCGATGTGCGCCGACCGACCGCTGGAGGTCGCCAGTCTTCAGTGGGCCGCTTAGCGCAGTCGGCCCGCTCCGAGACGAACGACCACGGCCGCCGCCACACCGAGTTGATCGGTGTGGCGGCGGCCGTGGCTGGCTCGTACAGCAGCTCCGGAGCCCAACCGGCCCCGGAAAACGACGAACCCCCGGGATGCACCCCGGGGGCCGTCTTCGCAGCTCACCCTCCAGCGAAGGGGATCTACGCATGCACAGGATGACATCCACTCAGGTTCGGCCCGCGTACCGGGCCGCGCTTTCCGACGCGCTGACCGGCACGTGCCCGACCTGCCACGGCAGCTTCGAGACGTGCCGGTGCACCGGCGTTGTCGCCCTTGTGGCGCCGCGAGCCGGGGCCACCGGCGGCACTGGCCGTGAGGACGACCGTTTCCACCAGGTCGTGCACCAGCTGGTGGCCGACGGCGACGACCGTGCCCGGTCCGCCGACCGCCGCGCACGCCGCACGCTCGCCGAGATGGCCCCCGGGTACGTGCGCCAGCCCGTGCTCGTCCTGCACTGGCCGTCGATGAACGACGCCGACGCCTGCCCGGTGTGCTCCCGGTGGAACTGCGACCCCAGCAACTGCCCGCCCGGCTTCGCGCCCGCCCCGGCGTCCGCGGCCACTGCCCGGACGGGGGCGGCCCGGTGAGCTGCACCTCCTGCGGCGGGAGTGGCCAGCAGATGGTCACCGTCAACCACGTCGGCGCGGACGGCACTCCCTACCAGGGTGTCGAGATGCAGACCTGCCAGGGCTGTTCCGGCACCGGTCAGAAGTAGCCGACGCGTCGTGCCTCATCCGATACGAGCGGCCCGGATCGCCCAGCAGTACGCGGTCCGGGCCATCACCGTGTCCGGCCTGCGCCACCCGATCACCCTCGCCCTGCTCGCGGCGGCCGCCACGGCCGCCGCGAGGGCGTGGGACGCCGGGTACCCCGCAGCCGACACCCACCCCTCCCCTGCACAGAGAGCTGCCTGTGGCCGCTGACCTCCATACCCGCTACATGGCCGCCAGCGACATCTGGCGCACCCACCGCAAGGGCTGCACGGACTGCACCGCCGGGCGTCACTGTCCGGCCGGGACCCCGCTCTTCGAGGAGTTCGCCCGGCTCCAGGACTCCTACCTCACCCACCTCCGCACCACCTGGCAGAGAGGAACACCATGACCGCCACCACCGTCTCCACCCTCGTCCCGATCGACAGCTACCCCACCCCGGCCGGGGCCACCGTGCACCTCCATCGGGACGCCGACGGCTCGCTGAGCAGCGACTGCACCGGTTGCGGCGAGTACGCCTGGACGCTCCAGGTGACCCGCGAATTCGCCCGCGAGCACGCCCGGACCTGCAACCGGCGGCCCCGCCCGGCAGTCGCCTGACGGCCTGACAGCTGCCTGATCCGCTGAACCCCACACCGCCCGCGGCTCCCGTCCCACGGGAGCCGCGGGCAGTTCCCTGCCCGTCCCGCAGCACCGCCGCACAACGGCAGTCCGCACGACGGGAAGCTGGCCTTCCAGCACGTCTCCAACCCGGGAAAATCCCGGGACCGCCTTCCTCCCCGCAGGAGAGCCCCATGGAAAGCAGCCACCAGCTCGACACCGCGACGATCCCCACCAGCACCCTCCGTCTGCCGGACTCGCTGTGCACGCACACGCCGAAGTGCCCGTCTGCCGACAGCTCGGACCGCGAGGCCGCGCACGTCGTGGCCGCGCACCCGGAGCAGGGCTGGAACTTGCTCTGCAACGCCGTACTGGTGTTCGAGGACACCAGGGAGCTGCTGCCCGACGGCCAGATCATCGCCCCGCACCGGCCCCTCGCCACGGCCTGACGGCTGCCTGATCCGCCCGCGCTGACCACCGCACCCCTGCGGCCGGGTCGGGCGGTGACGGGGAGCCGGACAGTCCGGACCGACGACAGGAGGGTCCTCGTGGCCTACGACATGATCCGATTCGCGACCAACCGCTTCATCAAGGTGCATCCGAACACCGTTCTGACCCACGGAGCGACCGAGCCGGTCCTGAGCGTGTTGGACGTGCGCGGCTTCGACGTCCGCGACCTGTTCCTGATCGGCTTCAACGACAACTGCGGCACGCTCGTGTTGCCCAGCGAGTCCCGGGCCGAGCATGCGGCGGCCGGCCTGGAGCCCGCTTATGAGACCCGGGTCTACCTCTTCGGTAGCCGGGACGGCGAGGACGTGTGGGCGACGGACTACACGCGCCGCGCGCTGGACGGCACCACCCTGTCGGCCTTCATCACCAACCTCACGCTCAAGGACGGCCGCCAGGTCATCAAGGACGGCCGCTGGGTGCACTGATGCGTCGGCCTGCCGACTGCCTCCCCTGCCCGGACCGTCGAACCAGACGGCGCGGGCAGGGCGGTGGGGAGCCGAATAGCCCGGACCAGCTGGCCCCGCGCCGGTGAACGCGATACCAGGGAGAGCACATGGCACAGCAGCCGCAGACGCAGCCCGCCGTACGACCGCAGACCCGTTACATCAAGGGGGACATGGTCCTGTTCCGCGACGTCGAGCGGTTCTGGCTCGGTCAGCCCGGCCACACGTTCGTCGGCCGGGTGGAGCGGTCCTGGACGAACGTCCACAACGGCAAGCTCCTCTACGACCTGACGGAGCTGAGCGGCAACCGCGCCCGCGCCGGGATCGACCCCGACTACATGCGGCCGCTCCCGGCGACGGACGCGATGCACGACGTCGACACCGCACCGCTGAGCGAGACGGACACCGGGGCGATGACCCCGGCCGCCGTCGCCTGGCTGCGCCAGCACCTCGCGCAGGGCGCCGCCACGCTGCCCGCCCAGCACTGACCGACCCAGCACAACGGCCCTCCGAGTCCCCGGCATTCAAGCTGCCGGGGCCCCGGAGGGCCTGGTCACGACCTTACCCACCGCCGTAGATCCACGGTGCCCTTCTTGCACGAGGCGCCCGGAAGAGAGAGGACACCCCGTGGCCACCAAGCCCGCCACCCGCCGCCGGCGCCAGCCTGCGGCGAACACGAAGCCCCGAGGCACCGGGCGCGCCAAGGCACCGGCGAAGCCGGTCTCCGTTCCTGCCCAGGCCGCCGCTCCCGAGGAGACGGTGCCGCTGATCTTCTCGGAGGCCGACCCGGTCCTGGCCGACGCCGCCGACCGCGCCGCCGACCTCCGGGACCTGGCCGCCAACGACGTCGCGCGGATCCTCGCCGACGGCGAGGCCCGCGCCACCGAACTGCTGGACGGCGCCCGCACCGAGGCAGCCTCGATCACCGAAGCCGCCAACGCCGATCAGGTTCGGATCCTGGACGCCGCCCAGGCCGACGCCGACCAGGTGCGCATCGACGCCGTGAACACCGCGGCCGCCGATGCCGACCATGTCCGTGCCGACGCCGACGCGATGGCGCAGCAGCTGCTCGCCGACGCGCGCCGCCAGGCCGACACCGTCACGACGACGGCGACCGGTGAGGCCGACCAGGTCCTCGCCGCCGCCAACGCGGCTGCCGAGCAGCTGCTCGCCGAAGCCCGCCGTCAGGCGCAGGAGGTCACCACCACGGCGGCCGCGCAGGCGGAGCAGTTCCGCACAGAGGCCGTACAGGCCGCCGCGAAGGCCCTCGCCGACGCGGAGACCATGCGCACGGAGCTGCTGGCCGGGGCGGAGAGCACTGCGGTTGAGACCCGCACCCGTGCCACCACCGATGGCGAACAGGTGCTGGAGCGGGCGCGGGGCGAAGCCGACCGGATGCGCGAGAGCGCGGACGGCCAGGCCGCGCAGGTACGGGCCGGGGCGGAGAAGGCGGCCGCCGAGGTACGTGAGGACGCCGCCCGTGAGAGGGAGGCGTCCCGCGCGGACGCGGCCCGTACACGCACGCTGGCCAAGGAAGACATCAGCCGGCTGCGGACGACGGCAGCCGAGGATGCCGAGCGTCTGACCCGCACCGCCCGCGAGGAGGCCGACCGGATCCTGGCCGCGGCCCGCACCAAACGGGACACGGAGCTCAAGGAAGCCGAACAGGCCCTGGCACAGGCCCGGCTGCGGGAAGCAGACGCGGACGTCACGCTGAAGGCCGCCGACGACAAGGCGGCCGAGGCCGCTGCCCGGATGAAGCGCGCCACCGACCGCACCGAGCGGGCCCTGGAACGCAAGCGACTCAAGGACCAGGCCCGCGAAGAGCGGCACAGCGCCCGGGACGAGCGGAAGGCGAAGGCCCGGGACCTGCGGGCTGCGTCCCGGGCCGGGAAGCCGACCCGTACGGAGCGGGTCAAGAAGTTCGTGAAGGTCAACTCCGAGCGTCTGATGGTGATCGGGCCGATCACGGCGCCGATGGCGGTGGCGTGGACGGGACAGGCCGGGTTCGCCGAGGACATCCTCGGCTGGGTCGTCCCGTTCACGATCCTGTTCGCCGCCGCCTGGGAACTCAGCACCGCGTTTGTGGGGTGGATGTACCACCAGGCCCGCCAGGGCGGCGACTCCGGCACTCTCTACCGGGTTTCCACCTGGATCTTCGCCCTTGGGGCGGCGGTGATGAACTTCTGGCACGCCTCCGGGCAGGCCGTGGCCGGCAGCCGGGTCTGGGACGCGACGGCCCAGGAGTGGACGGAGCAGATCACCTACTGGCACTTCACGCCGAAGGCCGTCGCGTTCGCCGCGATGAGCATCGTGGGGATGGTGCTGTGGGAGCTGTACGCCTCGCTGATCCACCGTCGCAAGCTCCGTGAGGATGGCAGGGTCGCCAAGGCCCGTCCCTCCATCGGGGCGGTCCGCTGGTTCCGCTACCCGGTTCACTCCTTCACCGCCTGGTCTCTCGCGATTACCGACCCGCGCCTGACCACGCTGGACCGGGCCTGGACCGCAGCCGGTTCACAGCTCGCGGACCGCAAGGCGGTCCGGACCGGCCTGGCCCTGCACCGGGTCGTAGTCCCCCGCATCGGGGCCGACGATCACGGACCGGCCGCCATCCCCACCGTTCTCCTCCTGACCCGCACGGACCGGCACGGACCGCTGGAAAGTCCCGCTCCGGTCCGCCCGGTCCAGCACGGCGGGTATGCGGTCCGGTCCGGTCCGGCTGATCGCCACGCGGTCCACGGTCCGGTCCGGACCGCTGGAGCCACGGACCGGACCGGCGGACCGGCGCTCGCGCTGGAGCCCGGTCCGGCCGGACCGCAGAGCGCTGACCTGCCGACCGGCCCCGGTCCGGACCGGGGACCTCGGACCGTGCCCGCCAGCCAGAGCACGACGGCTGCACGCAGGGTGACGGTCCGGACCACCGATGCCACCCCCGGACCGCAGGAACCGGACCGGACCGGCCCGGCGAACCAAGAAGTCCCGGACAGCGCAATCGGTCCGGACCGTAGCGACGAAGGCGGTCCGGACCGCACGGTCATCACGCTCACGGACCTGGAGCGGACCGCACTGGACCGGCTCCGGACCGCGAACGAGTCGCTGAACCGGACCAACATCGCCAAGGCGGTCCGGACCGAAGGCGGCACCATCGCCACGGACCGCGCCGGACAGATCGCGGTCGCGCTCAAGCAGCACACGGTCCGCTGACCGGACCGACCGCACGACACCCTGCCGCTCATAGTCGCCACCGGTCCGCGCTCGTACGCCGAGCGCGGACCGGTGCCGGCCATGGCCGGCAGGCCAACCGCGCGTCCCCGTTCCGAGGACGCGGACAAGTAACCAGCCCATCCGACGGTCTGCCGGAAGCAGTCCACAGCCCCCGCGTACAGCAGATCCGACCCCCACGGAGGACCCCGTGAGCACCGAAAACAACGGTCAGCCCTTCTTCGACGACCCGAACGCGGCGCTGCGCGAGATCGCGCAGAACCCCGCCGCCTACGCGCACTACCTCGCGGACTTCAACCGGGTGGTGCTGGACATGCAGGCCCAATTGGAGATCCTCCAGCGTGAGGCCCGGGTGCACTGCCGTGGAACCCGCGTGGAGGGCGACAGGATGGGCCAGGCCTTCCTGCGGTCCTTCCCGGTGGAAAAGTCCCTGAACGACATTCTCAAGAACCTCAGGGGTGTTACTTCGGGACTGGAAAAGAGTGCCCACAAGCGCCACGCCCACGACGAAAAGGTGAAGGAGGTCAAGAAAAGCCGGAAGGAAAAGGAGCAGCTCAAGGCGCGTAAGAACAGCCCGACGCTCCAGGCCGCCCCGGAAAATTCGGGTCAGCAGGGTGCGCAGAGCCCGAATTCGGGCTATGGTGGTCCCACGTCGATTTACAACCTGGATCGCAGGGAGTCGGCGTGAGTGCAGGTCGCCCGCTCACGAAAGCAGAGCGGAAGGATTTCAACCGTGCGGAACACGAGCGCAAAATCAAACAGGATTTGATTGCGCAGCACGGCCAGGATCTCGGCACTTTCTACGCGTGGCTCCGGATTGTGAATATCCGAGGCACCCAGGCATACCGCGACGGGAACACGGAGTTCATCCGTGAGGCCGCGCTCGCCCTGCACAACGTCTACAGCCGCCACTCCGGCTAGCTCCCCGCGCCCCGCATGAAGGGCCGCTCCCGATCGCCGGGGGCGGCCCTTCGGTGATCCCAACGCGTGCCGCGCGTGTCGCGTGCCGCGCGTGGCGTGCGCGCGTGTACGCGAGGCCGGTGCCGACTGTCAAGCCCAGGAGGAGGGGCCGCGTGTCCGACGACACCGACAGCAACGTAATCAACCTCCCCACCCGGGGCAGTGATTCCGGCGGAATGCCGGACGCCCCCGACGGCGGGGATCTCTTCTATTCCGAACCGCCCGCCAGCAGCACGGCAGCTGGTATTCCTCCGGAGTCCCCGGAGGAGACCACCATGGAAATCCCGGTAATCCGAGGGCCTATTTCCCCGGAGACCGCATTGCGGGAAACGGGAATGCCCGACACCCCGGATTCCGGCGACGAAGAAAATGCGGAAGGTGAATACGGGCAGTCCCGTTCTCTTGCCGACCGTCTCGGGGACTGGGTGGAAATCCGCCTGGAGATGGCGCGGGACCGGCATGCCGGAGAAGCGCCGTTCCGTGAAGCGGAAATTGCGCGCAAGACCGCCCTTCTGGAAGCCCGTACCGCCAGGGAAACCGCGATGATGGAGCAGAACGCCAAACTCCACACCGCGGGGATGAAATCGAAGGCCGACAGGGTGGCGGCGCGCGGCAAGGCCGACGCGGCGCGGTCCTCCAGCTCCGGTATGGGCGCCGACAAGGGCCGCTCGAAGGCCGGCGGCGGGGGCGGCGGGAGTTCTGGCGGCTCCGGCCGGGGCGCGGGAACGAACGGGTCCGGCAGTTCCGGTCGCGGTTCCGGGGGCGGTAACTCTCCCAAGGGTGGCGGCAAGGGCGCTGATCGCCCTGCTGGCGGCAGTAGGGGCGGCTCGACGGGCAATGAGTCGTCCGGCGGCCCGAAAGGCCGTCAGAACGGCTCTGGCGGCTCCGGGTCGGGCAAGGCCGGTGCAGGCAAGGGCAGTTCGGGCGGCTCCGGCGGCAAGAACGGCTCGGGAAGCTCCGGGACCGGCAAGGGCGGCTCGAAGGGCGACGGCGGCACATCGACGGACGCGCCGGCCACTAGCCCCAGGGCTGAGCGGGCCCGCGGCCGCCAGGAGCGCGCCGCCGCACGCCAGGCGGCACGCCAGCAGCGGCGCGCCGCCGGCCAGGCCGCCAGCCTCGCCGACCGCAGCAAGGACCGCGACCAGGACCGCGCCGCCGCCCAGACAGCGCGCGAGGAACGCCAGGCGGCGAAAGCCGAGCGGAAGGCCGCGAGGAAAGCGAAGCGGGAGGCTGCCAAGACCGCCGGGGACCGCACCACCCTGGGCACGGCCGTGGCCGAGGAGGCGCAGCGGCGCTGGGACAAGCGCCGCGCGGCGGAGAAGGACAAGGCCGCGAAGGACGGTAAACCCAAGGACGCCACCGGCGGCAAGGACTCCGAGGCCACGGCCAAGAAGTTGCAGTTGACCAAGGACGTCCCAGAGAAGCCCTCAGACGGTCCGAAGGACGACTCCACGACCAAGGAGCCGGAGCCGGACGACGGCAAGAAGGGCAGTGAGGAGCCGTCTGACGGTACCGGGGACACGGACGTGAAGAACGGCACAGGGACGGACGCGGGCCCCGCACCCGACGACGTCAAGAACCCTCCTGACGACGACAGCGACGACGACGATGACGACGATGACGACGACGTGCGCTCCTTCAAGGAAGCAATGAGGGACTTCTTCACCAAGGCCGCCAAGGACGGTGAGCCGGAAGAGCCCTCACCGCTTCGGCCCGAGGACCTCGGTGACGTCACGGTGGACCGTCCTGACGGCCCGACCCGATCCCCGAAGTCCGAACAGGCGGAGGAGGACATCTGGGACGCGGTCATCGTCGATGACCCGTCAGACCCATTCGGAGCGAACGTCAACAGCCCGGCGGGCCTGCCCCGGGCCCCGGAGCCCCACACCCAGCGTCCCGGCACCAGCCGACCCACAGCACAGGAGGACCCCGTGGCATCGGAGGTCAACAAGCCCGCGTCGGGCCAGGCCCGGATGGCGGCCAAGCACCGCACCGACATCACCTTCGGCGAGTACCTGATGGAGATCGTGAACATCGCGATCGCCGCCGCACTCGACAAGGACCGCGCCCAGGACCTGGCCGCCGCGCTCGGCAAAGTCGCCGACGCCCTGCGGGACATGGCGGCCGACCTGATCGGCGACCACAACATCGCCACCGAGATCGTCGATCAGATCACCGACCTGGCCGACGCCGCGTCCCGCATGAAGCAGCTGGCCGAACGCTGCGCCACCGAGTGCGAGATCGCCTCGGAGTCCGCCCGGATCGCCGCCACGTCGGTCGGCCGCGTCTACGGCCAGGACATCCAGGCCATGGACGACGCGGGCCTGGCCCACGCCTCCTCCGCCGCCCACCACGACTAGAAAGGAGGTGCGCCGATGAGTGACTTTGCACCCACCACCGGCGGCGGTGCCGCCGCCCGGACGGACGGCGACAACCGCTACAAGGCCGTCCAGCACAAGCTCAAGACGCTGGGCACGGCCATGGACCTGGCCAGCAACGAACTCGAAACGCTGCTGCGCGGCATGCGGATGAACGCCCAGCGCTCCGAGGGCCTGGCCGTCGACATCGCCAACGCCGAACTGGACCGCAAGTTCATCGAGATGACCAACCAGGTGTCCGTCGCCCTGGGCGGCGCCGCCGTCGAAGTGAAGAAGCTCCACGAGACGGCCCAGGAGGTCTCCGGCCTCGCCCACGACACTCGGGCCACGCACGCGCGGCTGTACGAGGGCCTGGACACCGTCCGCTCCAGCCGCAAGGAGCGCACCCCCAAACCGGGCTTCCTCGCCCACTAACCCCGGACCCACCGAAACCCCTGATGGGCGG
The DNA here is from genome assembly GCF_055587045.1 of Streptomyces sp. NPDC048671. NCBI lineage: Bacteria > Bacillati > Actinomycetota > Actinomycetes > Kitasatosporales > Streptomycetaceae > Streptomyces > Streptomyces sp. NPDC048671. The sequence goes on from NZ_JBVJHB010000021.1 coordinate 55,582, forward strand.
CCTCTCCACGACGGAGGAGCCGCCCATCGCCACACCCCGAAGGAGAACCCCGTGTCCGTGCCGCGCAGCGTCGCCCTAGAGCGCACCCTCTACACCGTGACCGCCCCGGTCCTCGCCGCGGCCCCGAACCTCTTCGCCGACAGCCCCGTCAACACGGTCGTGCAGGTGGCGGGCGCGGCCGGCGTCGGCGGCTGGGTCCTGGCCTGCAAGAGCGACGAGCCTGGGGCGGGACGCAGGGCCCTGCGCTGGTCGCCGCTGGTGTTCGCGGCCGCCGTCGACATCGCCGCCCGGTACACGATCGGCTGGGGCCCGTGGTGCCTGGACGGTGTTCTGGCCGCCGGGTGGGCGGCGGCCGGCCTGCTGGTGATGCCCTTCTCCCGGCACGCCCGCCGCCGTCACCGTCCCGCTCTCGCCGCCCCGGCCCCCGCGCCGCAGCTGCGCGCCGCTGCCCCGGAACCGTCCCCGGCGCAGCCGGACGACGGCGCCGACGCCTTCACCCGGCAGGTCCGCATGCTGTGGGAGGCCCGCGGTATGCCCGGCCGCACCATCGTCGCCACCGCCACCCCGCACCCCGGCATGCCGAACGACCTGTCGCTGCTGCTGCGTGCCTCCGAGGCCGGGCGGCCGATCTCCGCGCTCACCGATGAGGCCGTCGCCGCGGCGTTCGGTGTCGACGTCAGCGACGTGCGGATCGAGGAGGTGGCCCGGCAGTACGGGCGTGAGGGCGGCCCCGGCTGGAAGGAAGTCCACGTCACCCCCGACCTGAACGAGCGCCGCAGCAAGGCCCCCACCACCCACGAGTGGTGGGCCGACCGGATCGGCGCAGACCGCGGGCCCGTGCCCGGCTCGGAGTTCGTGAAGAAGGTCCGCGACCAGGAGCGGAAGGTCACCCACTACATCGCCCAGGTCCCCGACGAACTGGGTGAGCCGCGCGTCAACCAGCACACTCTGGCCGCGGCGCTGAAGACCAAGTACGACGAAGGCCGCCTCTTCGTCACGGTCGACGGCAACCAGGTCCTGGTCTCCCTGTGGGACTCCAGCCCGCTCGCGCAGATCTTCCCCGCCACGAGGGAGCTGCTGACCCCGGACAAGGACGGCCGGTGGGTGACCGGCTACCTCGGCAACGGACAGCCAGCCCGCAACCGCGTCTACACCGACCGGGGCGCCGCCCACGGCCTGTTCGTCGCCCCGTCCGGCGGCGGAAAAACCCAGCTGATGGGCCTGCACGTCGCAGCCGACGCCCTCTTCGGAGCCGTGGTCATGCTGGCCACCGAGGCACCGGACGAGAAGACCGCAGCACTCGGCAAGCACACCGCCCGCTACGGCGTCGGCGCGCTCTACATGATCCGGCTCCTGCGGGTCATGGTCGAGCTGATGGAGATCCGCGGCGAGATGCCGTGGGACGACGGCCAGGTCCACGAGTGGGACCCGACCCGGCCGGGCTGCCCCTACAAGATGCTGTCCGCCTACCTCGACGAGTTCCTCTCCGCCGCCCGCAACGGCGACTACGGGGCGGAGATCATGGACCTCGCCGAGATGGTGTCAGTCAAGGGCCGCAAGTACGGGGTCGGCCTGAAGGTGGCCGGGCAGTCCATCTACGTGCAGGACGGATTCACGCAGCTGCTGTGCGAGAACCTCCGCGAGAACTGCATCCCGGTCGTGCTGAAGGTGGCGCCGAAGAAGGTCGGCGAGATGTTCAAGGCGCTCGGCATCCCCTCCGAGCACACCCCGGACCCCCTCCCCCGCTCGTTCTCCGCTGCCGAGGAGGGCCGGATCGAGCGGGTGATGGCCGGTGAGCCCGAGCCGCCCGCCGACTCCAACACCGGCGGTGCCGGCTGGATCGTCGAGGGCAAGCAGCCCGAGGTCCTGCGCACCCTGTTCATGAACTTCAAGGCCGGAATCGACGGCTACTTCCCCGACACCATCGCCACCCTGACCGACCACGAGATCCGCGAGCTCGAAGCATGCGACCTGTGGTTCGACTGGAACGAGCCGCCCCGGCCCGGCGAGTTCGGCGACGAGCCGGGCGACGACGAAGACGGGGCCGGCGCCCCCCGGAAGGGCGGCGGCAAGCCCCGGGGCGGGGGGAAGCCCGCCGCACGCCGCGACACCGTCACCTCCACCCGCCAGGCCCTGGAGGCCATCAAACACCTCTCCGGCGTCTGACCCCACCCCCCACCACCCCTACAGCAGGGCCCGGCCGTATCCCGGCCGGGCCCTGCTCACACCTGGAAGGACACACCACCCCGTGGCCGTATCGATCTCCGCCGTCGTCCTGCTCGGCATCCTCGTCTTCGTGCTCATCCGAGGCGGCTCCGTACGCCTCCTGCCCGCCCTGGCCTGCGCCGGGTTCGGCTTCTTCCTCGCCTCCACCGGTGCCGCTCCGCTCATCACCACCGAGATCGGCACCGTCACCGGCTGGATCTCCAGCATCTGACTACGCCTCTGTCCACGGCGGGTCGGGGGTGTAGTTGAGGCCGTCACAGAAGCGGCAGTCCCACTCCGAGGGCACCTCCCACCGGTCGACCCAGAAGCCGACCTGCTTGCCCACGAAGTAGTTGTCCCCACCGCACCAACCGCAATCGAAGACGAACTCCACCCGATTCCCCTTTCGCCCGCGCCTGCCGGTCCCGAGGATGCCCGGGACGTGCGCGGTGACTACCCACCGCAAGCACCCAACTCCCCTGCCGCACGAAACCGAAGGGCGCCGCCGGACACCGAACCTCGGCGGCGCCCTCCCCCGCGCGCCCTCCCGGCCACCACGGCCAGGAGGGCGCCCCCCATTTCGCGTGATCGGAGAAACCCGATGGACCCCCTGCACCACACCCAGCCCGGCATGCCCGAATCCGAGGCCGCGGCCGAAGCCCGCCGCCTGCTCGACGACTGGGCGAGCAAGCCCGTACGCCACCACCCCACCGCGTTCCGCGACGACACCCAGCCGCCGGCCTTCGGTACCACCCCGCCCGTCCCGCAGCCCGACCACCGGATCGTGCCCGCATGGGCGGCCGGGATCGCCGTCGCGAGCATCGGCGTCGGCGCCGGATCGGTCGGTCTCGGCTGCTGCGCCTGGCTGGTCCTCCAGGGCCTGGCCTCCGTCACGCTCGCCGGGGTCCTCACGGTCACCCTGCCGTTCGCGGGCGTCGCCATGGCTGCCACCGCGATCGGCTGCGCGATCAGCAAGGCCCGCTCCGCCGACAATCACACCGTCTACGAGGGCCCGGTCAGCCAGCACACCGAGATCCACAACAACAGCACCACACGCGGCATGTTCTTCGCCCGCACCCGCAACGACGTCCGCTGAACACCGAGCAACCCGCGTCGTACTCGAACCCCGCCCCCACGGCCGGGAGTCGAGTACGGCGCAGGCCGCCCGGAGCAGCGGGTCTCAGCCGACGACCCACAGCACGTCGCCCCGCCCCGGCCGACGGCCGCACCATCGCCACCGGGTTCGCCGTTCTGGCCTACCGCCGGGATGAACAGCGACGGGCGCAGGGTCAGGCCGCGCAGCGCGAACGTGGAGGCCCCAAGCCCCGCCGACGCTCTAGCCGGCGGGGCGCAGCACTGCCCGCACACCCTCACCCCCTGAACACGAAGGAGACCAGCCCGTGGCACTCACCGGCATCTTCACCCGCAGGTCCGCCCCACCCGCCCCTCCGGCGGAAGACCCCGTACCGACGGTGTGGCCGGAGATCGGCGAGAGGTGGAAGCCCGAGGGCCTCCCCGTCGCCGAGCGGTACTACAACCAGGCCCACGCCGTCGTCCTCGTCGCCGGCACCGGACAGGACCCCTACGGCAACAGCTACTACCTGGTCGCTTGCCTGGGCTGTCACTTCCTGAGCACCCGCACCAAGTACTACGACTCGCACATCCGGTACACGCTGACGACGGCCGCGGGGGCCGCCAACGATCACGCGGGCACCTGCCGGGCGCTGCCCCGCGAGCTCCCGGCCCGCCCCGACGAGAGCGCGGCCCGCCGTCTCCTGCACTCCTGGGTGCGGGCCATGCCGCGCCGCCGGGACCCGCACCAGTACACCGACGTCGACCTCAGCGACTTCGACTCCGGACGCATGGAGCTCCAGCGCACCTACGAGTGGATCCAGACCGAGCTGGAAGCGCTCGCGATCGAGCAGAGCGACCTCCTGTCCGCCCGGACCGACGAGCACACCGGCACCGTCCGTTTCCGGATCCTTCCCCAGCCGCACTGACCGGCCGCCCGCCGTACGACCCGCGGACACCGTCCGCGCCGTGCCAACGCGCCCCGCCGACGTTCTCCGTCGGCGGGGCGCTCCTCTGCCCGCTTTCCGGAGGTCACCGTGTCCGTCCGACGCACCCTCAAGCAGGCCCTGGCCGCCCTCGCCTCTCCCGGCTGGCCCCGTGCCTACACCGATCCCGGCCCGCTCGAAGCGGCGCTGGCCGAGCAGACCGCGACCGCCAACCGTGCCGCGGCCGACCACGCGGCGGGCGCCGCCCAGCTGAACGTCGACGAACTGCATGTGCAGCCCGGCGTCCTGGAGGTCCGCCGCAGTGTCCTGGCCGACGTCCACTACCTGGAGGGCCTGCTGATCGGCGCTCGCAGCCGGGGCCTGGACCCCGAGCTCCTCGAGCGCCTGGCGGCCGCCGTCGACACCGGCCACGAGCTCACGGTCCTCCTCGCCGACGCCGCCCGCACCACCATCACCACCCCCTGACCCCACAGCCCTTCACCCGGCGGCCGGCCCGGACGCCGCAGCGGCCGTACTTCTCCCACCTGCCCGCTCTTGGAGGTCCTTCGTGCTCATGCCCCGCCCGCGCCGCCGTATCGGACGCCCGCGCCCGCAGCGCCCCGGCCCCCGCTACCCGCACCGTCCCCACCGCCTCCCCGGCACCTGGAGCTGGTGATGCCGCGCAGCACCGCGACGCTGGAAATCTACAAGCGCAACCAGGCTCCCGAAGGACTCGCCACCAAGCGGCAGTTGAAGGAGTTGGGGCTTCGACCCGGCGGCCAGCAGGTGGTCGCAGAGGTCGAAACCCGCGGCCCGAAGAACGGCTTCCTGTACGAGATCGCCCTGGCCAAGCCCGTACGGCCGATGACCCTCGCCAAGGAGTACGCGCTCGACAAGGCCATGGCTGCCCGGCAGACCTGCCCAGAGTGCAGCCGCCGCTTCATCTACTGCCTCCGTACCTCGCTCGGGATTTGCCTGGAGTGCCACGACGGAACCCCCGCCGATCCCGGCTCCTACAGCCCGCCGACCTTCACGAAGGCCGCCTGACCACCGAGCTCGAAGACCACACCACCACCCGACCTGGGGGAACATCCGATGAAGATTCGACTGCCGTGGATGAGCCGAGCCGACCGCAAGCGGTGGCAGGCCGCCCACACCCTGCGCGACCTCGGCCAGCTGACCGCCGCCTGGCTCGAAGGCACCATCCAGAGCTGGCCCGGATACCAGCCGCGGTACGGACCGGACGACGAGACGCTGCCATACGTACAGGTCCTGGCCACCGCCAACCGCGGCGGCTACCTCACCACCGCCTCACAGCCCGGCCTCTTCAGCACCGACACCCACGGCACCGAATGGGCGCAGCGCGCCGCCGTCGAGGGGGTCATCTCCGACCCGGTCTTGCTGCGCCGGCTGATCGACGCGGCCGCGAGGGCGGGACTGGAGGTCATCGTCAACGACGTCCAGGACGCGGACCAGGGCGGACCTGGCACCGTGGTCACGCTCATGGACGGCGAAGGCCACACCGCTTTCGGCCGAGCCCTCGGGATCCTGGACCTCGAAGTGATGTGGCGCGGCTTCCCCGAGGCACTGGAGAGCACTGCGCGCGCCCTCCAGGTGACCCTCGCCGACCCGGACTTCGGGCCCAGTACCGGGCTGTGGAACGTCCTCACCGAAGCGACCACACGCTCTGTCCCGGACCCGCCGGCCCCTGCTCCGACCGTGCTGTGCAACTGCGGCTGCACCAGCATCGGCTGGAACGTCTGCGGCGACGGCTGTCTGGGCGTCACCAACCCGGAGGAGGGTCGCTGCGACGCCTGCATCGACCCCAGCGTGATCATCGATTGGTCGAAGGAACTCGAAGACGCACACGAATGCACCCTCTGCGGCGCCCCGTTCCACGGAACCCGCCCGTACTGCTCCGACACCTGCGAGAGCGCCGACAACCCCGACGACTCCGAGTGGCTGCCCGCCCCGCTTCCCCGCCGTTCGTTCCCGGCGAACGTCACTGACGCCCCCTGGTGAACCCAGCCGCGCGCCAGCCCACCGCCGAGATCCGGCAGGAGATCACCGACGACATCACAGCGGCGAGGCCCGGCCAGCGCGATCTGCAGGCCGCAAGGCAGCACCACACCGCCGAGACCATGCGCCTGGCCACCGACGGCTATCTCGACGAGCTCAACGACCTCGATGAGGGCCGCTGGAAGCCGAAGCACGCCTCACCACACCCCTGACCTGTCCTGGCAGGGCTCCCGACCCTTCAGCCCGGCCGAACAGCCCCGGGGAGACAGCACCCCCTAGGGCGGCGGCCCCGCTCCCCTCAACCTCTCAAGTTCAGGACTTCACCATGCACCGTCCCGCCACCTTCGCCGCCCTACTCGGACTCGCCCGCGCCGGAAGCGCACTCGGCGACTTCTTGATCCAGAACGACTTCTGCGCCCGCGTGAAGGGCGCCTCCGACGACCACCCGGTCACCTACCAGGACCCGGTCACCCAGGAGAAGACCACCCACGGCACCGCCGACGGCCGGAAAGCCTGCCTGCACCACTGCCTGACCTATACAGCCACGCAAGCGATCGTGACTGGGGCCGGCGCACGGGCGCTCGGTATCCGGGTCCACCCGGCCGCCGCCGCGACCGCACTCGCCCTGTCCTTCGGTACCCACTACGCCGCCGACCGCCGAGTACCGGGCAAGGGCCTGCTGGAGCACCTCGCGACCAAGACCGGCAAGGGCGGCTTCTACCAGTTGGCTGACCACGGCATCAACGGCGCTTTCCACATCGACTCCGCCTGGCACCACGGCTGGGAGACGCTTGCCGCCCTCATCGCCACCACCAAGGCGACCAGTCGGTGACCGGCCGCACCCGTACCCGCCTCGACCGGGTACGCGCCAGCGTCGGCATCGCCCAGCTCGCCCTCCAGCAGATCGAGGACGAACTCACCGGCGAGGTCGGCGCCCAGGAGCTCGCGCAGATCCTGCGCGAGCTCCACCACGAGGACCACCGCCAGGACGGCGTCTTCGGCTCCCTCACGCAGCTGCTCACCGTCGCCGCGCAAGCGGCCGAACGGATCGAGCCGGACCGCGACGGCGAGATGTCGTGCCCGCTGCACGAGGCCGCGGCCCTCGTCACCGAGAACGCCGGCCTGCAGACCTACTACGCCACCCGTGCTCTTGACCCGCAGGGAGAAGCCGAATGAAGCCGCTCTCCGTGTGCGTGGAGCGGCAGGAAGCCCGTCCCGCGAACCGGCGCGTGCCCGAACACGTCGTACGGGCACAGCACGCCGCGATGGTCGACGCGTTCCCCGGCCTGCCCGCCGAAGGGTTCGACCACGTCGTCATCGCGGAGAATCTCTACCGCCTCCAGGCGCTGCTCCAGCCGCTCAGCGACGCCCGACGCGCGGATCTCGGCTGGGACGACAGCGACGGCCTGGGCGACCTGCTCCTGGTCCGCCGCTATTTCGGTCCCGAGATCCTGCCGATGTGGCACTGGCGCGACGGCTCGCAACTCGCCGACGGCGACCGCGTCGCAGAGATCCGCCTCGGAGCGGACCGCATCGTCCTCGCCCAGCGCCGCGACGTCGACGGCGAGGGCGACATCGGCTTTGACGTCCTGGTGGGCTGCCCCTTCGACGACGAATGCGAAGGCCAGTCGTGGGCCCCGGTCTACAACGTCACCGACCTCCTGCGCGCCCTGACCGGCGAGCTGATGAACGACCCGGACGTGCGCTGCACCATCCACGGCCCGGACGACAACGACGACCAGGACGACGACCCCGAGGGCCGCGCCGACCTCGAAGAGCAGGCCATGGAAGCGATCCGCGAATGAGCAACAAGGCCCCCGCGTGCGGCTGGGACCAGGCCACCTTTCGGTGCGGGCGGTGCGGCGCTCAGCACACCGCCACCACCGAAGCCGACTACCTCAAGACCGTCGGCGCTCACGGCGACGCCCACGCCGTGTGGGACCGGCTGAACCCGATCGAGCGCGACGGGATCACCTCGATCCTGCGCACCATCCTGGCCGCGCCGGACCTCGCCGCAGAGCTCCTGGCGCTCGGCGACCGGCAGCCGGCGGAAGGCGACGCCCGGTGAGCCGGGCCGCCGACGGAGCGCACCCCCACCCGCTCACCCCAGCCGAACTCCGCGACGGGGACGACTGGTTCCGCGGCTGCCCCGACTGCCACCTCCCGATCCAGGGCGGGGGCGTCGGCCTCACCGCGCACCGACGCACCGTCCACACCACCGCCGGATACCCGCGCATCCCGATCACGATCCGGCTCGATCTCTGACAAGGAGAACCCGATGGCTGCTGTCCTGACCAAGACCGACACCTTCGCCGCGCTCGACGCCTGCTTCACCGCGGACCTCGCCGCCCTCATCGGCAGCGAACCGCCGCGCAGCCTCGCCCCGACCCGGTTCATCGACCTGGTCGAAGAGGTCCGCGACCTCCTCGCCGACTCCCGCCTCCCCCACTACGAGGACGCCAGCGACGACCTGGACCACGCCGCCGACTACCTCACCGACGCACTCACCAGCCCGGACGGCGACCAGCGCTCGCTCCTGGCCTCGGCGCGTACCCACCTGCGCGACGCGATCGGATCGGCCAGCTCCCCCATCTGAGTTGAGTGCACTCCGTGCCGCCCCGGACCTGCACCCGCAGGTCCGGGGCGGTCGCGGTGGCCCCTCAACACAGAGAGGAGGTGGACGTCCTGCCGCTGCCCTACTTCGAGGCGGACGTCCCGATACGCAGTTCCGAGGCACCCGGCCGGAGACCCCGGCGCCCTTCACTTGCAGGGAGATCTCGCATGACCGAACCCAAGCCCGAGACGCCGGATAGTGACCACTACATCTCCGAGCAGCGAGCCCGGATCGCTGAGCTTCAGGCCCGCCCGGAGCTCACACAGGAAGACGCGCAATGGCTTCTTGATCGGCTCGCCCGGGCGGACTGGCAACTGGAAGAGCTGAGGGACCGCATCGACAACGCCGGAAGCATGATGAACACGAGCTACGTGGCCGACGCGTTCGACTACATCCGCTGGTCCCGGGACACCCCGCCAGGGCCGGTGATCGCCCACGCCCGCCCCTCAGGCCCGCGCGCGGTGCCCGCGACACCCAGCTGAACCCCCGCCTGAGTTGAGCGCACTCTGTGCTGTCCCGGACCCGACGCGGGTCCGGGGCGGTCGCGGTGGCCCCTCAACACAGAGAGGAGATGGACCTCATGCCGCTTCCCTACTTCGAAGTCGACGTCCCGATACGAAGCACCGAGGCCCCCGGCGTGCGTGGTCTGCACGTCTTCACCGGCCGGGCCGACAGCCGCAGCGCCGCCGTGCGGATCGCCCACGAGGTCTACGACGCGGCACGCGCCACGACGGAGGCCGGGCGCGCGATCCCGCACGGTCGGCCGGACGGCTGGGGTGCCTGCGGATTCCGGCCCGGCTGGGAGCTCGACTGGCCCGCCGCGACCGCCGGCCGCTGGACGAACCCCTACCGCTGGACCAAGCCCCACGCCTTCGAGTTGTAGCTCCGCCCCGGGACAGCCGCCCTGCTTGCCGGCTGACGACTGCCCCGGGCCACCCATCCCGTACGAGACGAGAGGGAGACCTCAGTATGGACTCCGTCCTGCGCACTCAGGGCCGGTTCGGCCCGCGCATCCTCCTGATCACCACCGCAGCCGTACCGCTGACCGGCTGGGCGGTCCACGCCGTCACCTTGTACCGGCAGATCGCCGCCAAGGACAAGGACCCGCTGACCGGGCTGCTGCGCCGCGACGCCTATACCGCCCGCGCCCGCCGGCTCCTGGCCCGCCACGGCGACAAGGTGACCGTGGTCATGGTCGACGCCGATCACTTCAAGCAGATCAACGACGGCATGGGCCACGAGGCCGGGGACACCGTGCTCGCCGCGATCGGAGCCCGCCTCACCGCGTGGGCGGGCCCGCGCGCCGCTGTCGGTCGGCTCGGGGGCGATGAGTTCGCCGTGGTCCTGACGCTGCCCGCCGACCGCCGTACGCAGCGCCTGGAGCAGCTGGTGCGGATGCTGCACACGCCGGTCACCCTGGACGACGGCCGCACCGTCGACGTCGCCGCCTCGGTCGGCGCCGCGACCCCGACCTCGGTCGCCTCCCGCGACCTGACCGTGTTGCAGAGGGCCGCCGACGCCGCCCTCTACGACGGCAAGCACTCCGGCCGCGCGGTCCTCGCGACGGCGCAGCACGTCACGGTGCCGTCCATCAACGGCCGCCGGGTCGGGCGCCCCGGTACAGCGACGTGGGGGCGGGCCGCATGAGCGCCGTAACCCTGCCCGAGGGCGACTGGATCCGCGGCATCAGCATCAGGCAGCCGTGGACCACCGCGATCCTGACCGGCGCGAAGACCATCGAGAACCGGCCCCGACCGTGGCGAACCGGCTGGGTGCTCCTGCACGCGAGCCAGCAGATCGAACGGCCCGCCCTGCGCCTGCCGCTGGTCGCCCGCACGATCCGCGGCCGCGAACTGGTGACGGGCGCCGTGGTCGGCGTCGCCCGGATCACCGACTGCCACCAGGACCCCGAAGGCTCCCCGCGCTGCACCGAGTGGGCGCAGGCCGATGCGTGGCACATCACGCTCACCGACGTCCAGGAGCTCGCCCTGCCCGTCCCTGTCGGCGGGCAGCTCGGTCCCTGGAAGCCGACGCCGGATCTGCTGACGCAGGTCTTCCAGCAATTGCCCGACTTCCGGCCGTGACCCGCAAGCGAGACAAGAAGCCGTCGTTCGAGCCGGGTCTCATCCCGGCTCCCGGTGTGCTTCTCGACCGGCGCGACAGCCAGCACTGCGCATCACCGGCACCCTGGCCCAGCCGTCGACGCCCGGCGAGCTTGCCCGGCTCACCGTGGACGTCCTGGAGGTCCTGGACACCGCGCTGGTCCCCGTCCTGCGCGAGATGGTCATCGACCGGTACGCCGACTACGTCGTCATCTTCGACGCGGACAGCGACACGGTGCCCGTCTTCACCGCGCACGGGCTCGACATCCACGAGCGTGTGCACGGCGGTGACGCCTGATGGTCACCGCCGCGCCCGCCCGCCCGCACCGTCCTGGAGCGATTCCCCGCCGGCCACCCCCGCGGCTCCTGGCCCGCCGACGAATACGCCGCCGCCCAGCGCGCCCAGGGCCACGACGCCCACGTCGTCATGGACCTCCGCAGCGACCAGTTCCTCGTGGTCACCCGACACCCCCACCCGCTGACCCGCCCTACCGAGAGGTGCACATGACCGAAACCGAGACGTTCGAGACCATCCGATACACCGCCGACGTGGTGGTCCTGACGCCCGGCGGCGACGTCCTGCTGATCGACCGCGACTGGCCGCCGTACGAGGGCGAATGGGCCTGCGCCGGCGGTTATGCAAAGGGTTCGTAGTTGTCTCAGCCCGCTCCTTTGGGTGACACCTCTGAGCTGCGCGTTAGTTATGTTCGTGGTGATCCCGATGTCTCAAAGGACCCATGGACTACTTCTTCACGTCACGCAGCAAAGTACGTCGTTCCTACGAGCCGATACCCGCGATAACTCTGGACGGAGCGCAGTACACGAGCCGGGACAAGGCCCTGAAGGACGGCACGCCGTTCTTCCTCGGGCCGGACATGCGGCCCCTGGAGCCCCACTGTTCGTTCTTCTTCGAACTGGCCAAGACGCTGGAGGCGAAGTCCCTGCAGGACTACGCCTACGACTTCCTCGACCTGGACGACTTTCTGGCCCGGTTGGACCCGCCGGCCGATGTGCTGTCGGCCGATGAGGACGATCTGATTGCCTACCGGGACTACTGCACCGAGTACCGCGATGAGCCGATGGGCCCGGCGACGTGGAAGCGCCGTCGGGCCACGATCAACCGCTTCTACGACTGGGCAGTCGACGAGGCGAAGGTGCTCGATCGGCGCCCGTACTACCGCAAGAAGAACGGCAGGGACATCCTGGCCTGGGGTTCGACCACCGAGCTGGATGTGCGCCATCTGACCTTCGAGCAGTGGTGGTTCCTGGACCGGGTGGGCCTTCGCGGACTGCTGCCCGACGGGTCGGCCGATCCCTCGTTCCGCTCCGGGCACGCGCTACGGAACAGCTGCGGGGGCAACCTGGCCATCACGACCGGCCTTCGACTGCGCGAGTTCAGCGCCTTGTTCGACATCGAGGTCGGTCCTGCGCGTCGGGACGGATCCGCCTGCGAGGTCGAGCTGCAGGCGATCGCGAAGTTCGGCCTGCCCAGGACCGTCGAGGTCCAGGACGCGATGCTGCGCGACCTGGACTGGTACCGGCGGACCGAGCGCGTCGGCTGCATCCGCAAGGCCGCGCGGAACCTGCACCGCCAACGCGGCGAGCTCTTCGTCGTCGACGACGTCAACCTGCGCACGATGAAGGTCAGCGGCATCCGGGAGGGGCGGCGGCGGACCTACGCCGTCAAGGCGATGAAGGCGCCACTGCGGAGGATCACGGTCATCGAGGGCGACCACGGGCTGGAGGCAATGGGGCTTTTCGTCGGCCGCAACGGGCGGATGATCAGCAGCCAGCGCTGGGAACAGGTCTTCGCCGACGCCCATGCCCGGACGCTGCGGATCGTCGCCGAATGCGGCCTGCCCCTGGAGATGCCACGCCGGGTCCGGATCCACGACCTGCGCCACACGTTCGCGATCTTCATGCTCGAGCAGCTGACCGAGCTGCTGATCGCCCAGGACGCCGAGCAGTTCCGCCTCACCGGCCGCACGCCGGCCTACGCGGCCGACCACGTGTCCCGCAATCCGTTTCTTACCGTTATGCGGCTTCTCGGGCACCGCCGACCGGAGTCGACTATGCGCTACCTGACATACAAGAGGAAGACGAACTTGCTGGTCGCGAGGGCTATCAGGGACTGGAACGAGCAGGACCGCACGTACGCGGACCTGGCCGCTCGCCATGCCACCGGCTGGGTCGCCTGATGCCGCGCCGAGGGGAGCGCCGGCCCCAAGCAGCGGCCGTTCGGTCGCGCCCTGTGGCCGTACGCGCAGTGGACCGCATCGGAGTGCGGGAGCTGACGCGGGTGACACGGGGTCGCCTGACTGCCAGCCGGATCGATCCGGGCGACTACGACTGCCCGGTACTGGCGGCCCAGCTCGCCGACACCTGGCTGGACTATCACCACAAGGCGGCGTTGAAGAACAGCGACCACTACGCGGGGGCAGTTCGGCGGTTCGCTGCGTTCGCCGGCCCGTATCTGACCGCGTTGGGCCTGGATCCAGTCGATGCCCGCCTGGACGATGACCGCATCGACCTCACCGAGGTCATCTACGCCTGGGAGAACGGTCTCCTGGCGCAGTATCCGCAGGACTCGGGGCGGCCGTGGCAGTTCGCCAGGGCCCTGCTGGTGCTGGTCCACCACCGTGCTGAGCGTGATGCGAAGGTGCCGGACAAGCTCCGCAGACGCGCGGCCGCTCCCCCCAATCCCCGCAAGGCCACCAGCCAGCCGTTCGACGAGTTCTCCAACGCTGAGCGCCTGGCCCTGAAGGGCGCGGCCCAGGAGGATCTCCGGGCTCTGGAGAAACGGCTGACGTGGGGCAGAGAGCTCTTGGCGGCCGGCCAGGATCCGCGCGAGCACGGCTGGGGGGAACTGCCGAACCTGGTCTGGGCGGCTCGCCACCGCGAGCTGACCATGGCTGGTCTCCGCGCGAACCTTCCGGCTCACGCCTATGGCTGGCCCGAAGACCTGCGGGGCGTGCGCCCGGCCAGCAGCGGCGCGCTCGCCGGGTTCTACGGTCTGATGCGGGCCGCGAACGGATTGCTGTTCCCCCAGGAGCTGGACCTGCACCCGTTCCGGGTGTTGCTGTTGTTCGCGATGCTCGACTGCACCACCGAGGAGCTGCACGCGCTTCAGGTCCCGGACCTGGAGTTCAGTGCCCAGGGGGTGCGCGTCGTGCAGGCCAAGAACCGCGCCGGGCGGGTTCGCGCCGACTACCACCTGGCAGAGCGGCCGTTGGAGGAGGGCGAGGGCCCGGGAGAGCTCGCCTACGAGGGCCGCGGCGAGTGGGACGTCGCCGGTCTGCTGCGGCGTCTGGTGAAGGCCACCGCGCTGACCCGCGAGGTGTTCGGCGGCGAGCCGTGGCTGTTCACCGCGGTGGAGGCCGCCGAGAACCGCAGCACCATGGATGCCCGCTTTGCCCGGTTCGTCGATCCGGGGCGGCGTTTCACGCACTGGATCGCCTCGCACGTCGACGCGTCCGGCGCGGCCGTTCTGAACATCTCCGAGCCGCACGAGGCGCGTCGACTGCGCAAGACCGCGAAGACCACGCGGGTCGTCGCGCTGGGCGGCACCTTGTCCGACATGGCCGGCGACGATCACAGCATCCAGGTGTTCCAGGGGCACTACGCCCACGGCACCACCGCCCACGTCCTGGCCGGGGCGGCGATGAACCGCGCCCAGCAGCTCGTCTTCGACCGGCTCGCGGCCAAGCCAATCCTGGTCACCCCCCAAGCGCAGTCCCGTTTGGGTGAACCCGAGGTCGCCCAGGCGCTGGGCGTGAGCGCCGAGCTGGGAGCCGCGCTGAGCGCCGGCGAGCTGGACATGGGCGTGAGCAACTGCAAGGACCCCCTGGACTCCCCGCACAGCACCCCGGGCAAGCTCTGCCACGTCGCGCCGGCGATGTGCATGATCTGCGGCAACGCCGTCGTGTTCGTTACCCAGCTGCCGCAGCAACTGCTGCTGTCCGACCACATCGAGCACATGCGCCTGACCCAGCCACCCATGGTCTGGGAAGCGGTCTGGGGACGCCAGGCCAAGGCCCTGGCCGAAGTGTTCGAGGAGTGCGCCGAACACCTGCCCGCCGCCCGCCGGGCGATCAAGGAACAGGACATCCGCCTGAACCTGTCCTTGGGCATGCGAACGGAGTACGACCGATGACCGCCCCTATTTCCCCCGCCGCTCTCGGCAGGCTGACATCGCACAACTTCGCCGACGACGAGCCGGTCTACACGGCCATGGCCGGGCAGGTCCCCGGTGTTCAGGGACCTGTGTTCGGGCGTGTCGACGAATGGCCCTGCGATTGCCTCAGGCGCCCGGCGAACAGGAAGCCGCACGCGTGGAAGTGCGTGTTCCCGACCGACCCGGTGTGGAACCTGCGGGTGCGGGAGGTCGCGTTCTGCATGCTCAATCCCCACCACCGGGTGCTGAGGGATGCGGGGATCTTCCCTGTCCGCAAGGTGGGGAGTCCGGTCACGGTCTTCGGAGAGTGCTTCCACCTTGCGGCCCTGGGCGCATGGGCGATTAAGGAGGGCATGCCGGATGACCTGCAGTTGTGGTCGACCGAGGACTGGCAGGGCTACATCGACCGCTGCGCGTCGGGCGCCGGGCCCGAGTCGGTACGCAGCGTGGTCGGTGCCGTGCGGCGCTTGGTGTGGTTCTCCGGAGTCATGAGCGGCACTGGAGTGCTGGAAGATCCCTGGCCGGGGAAGACGGACGCAGAGGTGGCCAAGCTCGCGGCGACCGACACCTTGTCCACGCCCTCGATTGCGCCGGAGGTCTGGTGGCCGCTGCTGCGGGCAGCCTGGGCCTATATCGACCGCTTCGCCGGGGACATCCTGGAGCGGCGAGACCGTGAGGCGGACCGGCTGGCGAAGTACGTCCCCTCGCCGCGGATCCCGCAGGCGGGCAACGACAAGCTGCTGCAGCAATGGCTGGCTGATCCCGCGAACCTGGTCCCCCTCAGCGCGCACGAGTCCCGGTGCCAACCGCAGGGGGCCCCGATATGGGCTCTGCTCAGCCGGACCGTCACGGGCGGTGCCAGCCACAAGATCTTCGACCTCGGCCGCACCAGACAGGGCGTGATACGCCGGTCGAGGGTCCTGCGGATGATCGAGGAGACCGGCAGGGGCGAGACCATCGGTCCCCTCGAGGTCAGGCGAAGGGTGTCGCAGTTTCCCCACCAGGAGTCGCGCAAGCGCTCGCCGCAGTCCCTGGACGCCGCACTTCACCGGTGGTTGGCCGATCCGACCAACCTCATCCCCGTCCACGCGGACGAGGCGGCCAGACGTCGTACGGGTGAGCCGGTGTGGTCGAGGCTGGAGGAGCTCGTGCTCGATACGGTCGGAAAGGCGAGCCTCTTCAGCCCCACGGGCCGGGCCGGCCAGCTGCGGCGCGCGGCGGTCCTGCAGGTCCTGGCGACGGACGTGCGCCAGGTGGTGAGCGACGAACAGCAGCTGAGCGTGGAGCTTCGCATGCTCAGGGCAGCCTGCTACATCTTCGTCGCCGCGCTGAGCGCGATGCGCGACTCGGAGATCCAGGAGATCCAACGCGGCGCGCTCACCCAGCACTACGGCGCCCCGGCGATCGGCTCACGCAAGGTGAAGGGGGACTCCTCAACGCCGAGAGAGAACTGGTGGATCATCGAGCCTGTCGCGCAGACCCTGGCGGTGGCCGAACGCCTGTCCTGGCACGACACCCACCTGTTTGCGACGTTGGGCGTGCCGAAGATGACCGGGCCCGTCGAATTGGGGCGCGTCGGCATCAAGGCGGCGTCCGACATCGACGTCTTCATCGCGACGGTGAACGCCAACCGGCACCTCACCGGGCTGGAGGAGATACCCAGCGGGCGTGTTCGCCCGCACATGTTCCGCAGGACCATGTCGATCATCGCCAGCCAGCAGCCCGACGGGGAGATCGCCGTGGGCATCCAGCTCAAGCACGCGGCGCGGCGCGCTCTGGCCAACCGCCTGTCCGGGGCATACGGACAGATCGACGCCAAGTGGGCGAAGGAGTTCGACACCGACCTGCAGACCGCGGCGGCCCGCAAGCTCACGGGTCTCCTCAAGACCCGCCGCAGCGGTGGCACGATCGCGGTGGGACCTGGCGCGGCGCGCTTCCACGCCGGACTGGACAAGGTCAACGCCGCCATCGCCCGGAGCCCGACCCTGCGAGCCCAGATCGCTGACGAGCGGCTGGAGATCACCCTGCTGCGGGACGAGTTCGCCGACCTGCACCTGGGCACGGTCAACCACTGCATGTGGAACGCACCCACCGCGGAGTGCCAAAACCAGCTCCCACCCGCCCAGCGCGGCCAAGCACCGCTGCTGGGAGCCTGCCAGCCCACCCGCTGCCGCAACTCCGTCCTGACCCTGTCTCACGAACGGATCTGGCGGATGGAGGAGGCCGACCTGGTGGAGTTCTCGACGAAGAAGCTCTCCAAGCCCCTGCGCGACCAGGCGGTGGCCAGGCTCGCGGAGGTCCGCTCCGCCACCCAACAGATCGACCGACTCAAGGAGAGCACCTGATGCCGGTATCCGCCGCGACCGCCGACAAGCTACGGGAGGCCATGGCCCGATTGCTGGCCGGAGAGCCCCTGCACAGCGACGGCGCGTTGACGAAGGAGAACCTGGCCCGTGAGGCCCGGGTCAGCCACGCCACCGTCCACCGCGCCCAGGACATCCTGGCGGAATGGGACATCCAAGTTGCCCACCCCATCCTGCGCGCGCCCGGAGAGGTCCGCCGCGATGACACGATCACCGAGCTCAAAGCCAAGCTCCGCGAAGCCAACAGGAAGGCCGGCGAGCTGCAGGCCAAACTCGACGCCCTCGCCACGGTGACCGCGAACCTCTACCGCGAAACCATCGAGCTGAAGAAGAAGGCAGCGAGCAAGCCGCCGCAGAACCGGCTTGGCCTCCTGATTGGCGGCCACGCTCCGGCGAACGGACTGGCTCACAAGCACGACGCCGACGCTTGAAAGCACCCACGGCGGCGCTGATCCGACGGAGTCCTTGGACCTCGAGATCACAGCACAGCAAAATCTCCCGCTCAGCGTGAGACACCGCCGGTCCCCTACCAGCGGTTGTCTTGTGCTTCTCCGACAGGGATCTATGAGACAGCAGCGGCCCTGAGACACGTGAACTGTTCCTAACGGTGGTCACTGCGACGCCGGAGAGACCAGCCGGGACGCCGCCGTCCGTGAGCTGGCTGAGGAGACCGGCGTCCACGTGAGCGCCGACGACCTGCGCCAGGTCGGCGTCTTCGACCAGCCCGACCGCGACCCGCGCGGCCGGTACGTCACCGTCGCGTACGTGGCCACCGTCCCCGCCAACACCCCGATCGTCGCCGGAGACGACGCCCGCACCGCCCGCTGGTGGCCGCTGAACGGTCTCCCGCCGCTGGCGTTCGACCACGCCGACATCCTGACCGCGGCCGTGGCGCTCAACGCCCCGAAGGAGGAGGCGCGATGAGCGTCATCGGACAAGAGGCCGGGATCGACCACGGCAGCATGCGCGGCTACCGGCAGCACACCTACCGCAAGGTCCCCGCGACCGAGGAGTGCGGCTGCCTGGCCGCCGTCCGCGAGGCCCAGCGCACCGGCAAGCCGGTGCAGGAGCGCTCACAGAAGCAGCGGGAGTGGTACGGCGGGCAGTACGTCACCGCCGCGTCCGGCTCCCAGCCCGGACGCCGGATCCTGCCGCCGGGCGACTGCCCCGTCGACGGGTGCGGCCAGGAAGTCGCGGGCCGCAGCGTCCAGCGCCGCGGCTGGGTCCGCATCCACGTCCAGGGCTCCACCATGCCCGCCCGCACGTTCTGCTCCGGATCCTGCGCCTCGGTCGGGATCGCCCTGGCCGAACTCCGCATGAACACCCCCGCCAGCGGCTGACCGCCGCCGCGCCCCGTACGGCCCCGAAGCGGCCCGCCTCGATCACGGCGGGCCGCTTCACCCATGTCCGGCCCGGGGCGGCCGCCGGCCACGAGCCCAGCCGCCCCGGATGCCACCCCTCAACTCGAGGAGACCTTCGTGACCGTCTTCACCGACGCCGCCCCCGGCGAGATGTTCGCCCTGTCCGGCACCGAGCCGGGCTTCGACCGCCTCCACGGCACCCCGGCCGCCGCCCTGGGCGAGGAGAGCGACCGCCTCCTGGCCCTGGGACACCTCACCGACCGCACGGTCCTGGCCGTCACCAGCGCCTACCACCGACGCGTGCTCGGAGAGCTCATCGTGCCCACCAGCGAACTCACCGACCTGATCCGCTTCGGCATCCGGCGCACCCACATCCAGGCCGTCAGGGCGGGCCGGGACGACGACTGTCCCTGGTACGTCGACGACGCCGACCCCGACGCCCCGACCACCCAGCCCGCCACCTTCATCGCCATCGAATGGCTGGAGCGGGAGGACATGGCGATCCCGTCCCGGTGCCCGGCCTGCACCCGCATCAGCCGCTCCACCCGCTTCACCAAGCGACCCGACCACCCCGGATGGAGCCACGTCCACTGCTGCCGGCACTGCACCCACCGGTGGCTGCCGCCGGACACCGCGCTGCGCCCCGAGCCGCAAGCGCCACTCCCCCAGCACTCCACCCTCACGAGCACTCTGGAGAGCCACGCATGGTAGCCACCCTCATCACCGCCGGCCTCGCCGTCATCGCCACCCTGCTGGGCGCCATCGTGTCCGGCCGGTTCCAGGAACGCGCCGCCGAACGTTCCGTACGAGTCAGCCACGGCGAGGCGATCCGCCGCGACCGCCTGGAAGCCGTCACCGCACTGGCCTGCGCCGCCTCCGACCACCGCACGGCGATGTGGATGCGCGGCGACGCCATCCTCAACGGCGCTGGACCCGACCGGATCGAGGCCCTGCGCGGCGCGAGCCACATGACCCGCAGCGCCGTCACCCGCCCGCTGGTCGCCCTGCGCGTCCTCTTCGAGAACCAGACCGTGCGCGCCGCCGCCGACCGCATGATCACGCTGACCTACGCGATCCGGGACGCGTTTGCCACCACCGAGGACCTGACCGCCGCCCGCGAGGCCGCGAAGGACGCGCACGACCAGTTCGTCGACACCGCCGCCCGCTACCTCAGCCCGACGCTGTCCCCCGGGCGGGCCCACCGCACCCCCGAGCAGGAGTCCACCCGATGAAGCGCCCTCCTTCCGCCGCTGCGGGCACGCGCCCGGCGCCCACTCCCCCGAGGACCAAGCCGCCGTCGACCAGTTCCGCGCGATGCGCACCGCCGTACGAAACCCGCAGCCCTGGGCACCCGGCACTGCCCAGGACATCGCCGTACGGATCGGCCCGTTCACCGAGCGCGCGCACACCCGCCCCGGAGGCGACCACGGGCCCGACATGATCGTCGTCACCCTGGTCCACCTCGACACACCGCACGCCGCCGTCGGCCTGTCCCTACCCGACGACGTTGGCATGGAGCCAGACCTGGCGCGCCCAGCAGGACCACGACCGAGTCACCGCGCACTGGATGGGCAGGAGACCACCCTCATGCCTGGCTACCGTCTCGCTGCGAGGTTCGGGCCGTTCAACGCCAGTGACCACCATCTGTTCGCTGCCCCCAATGGCACCGACACGTCTGTGCTCCTGGTCAACGCCGTGGCGCTTGTTCTCACGCCCAGCGGAGGCTCAAGGTGGCTGAAGCACGCTTATGGGAAAAAAGCGACCTGCAGAATGGGGGTTCTCGCGGGTGAACTCGGAAGTCGTGGTGTGATCGGACGTGGGGTCAGTTGCGCGGCCGCCAGAGGGGCGCAGAGCCGTTTTCGTTGACCGGGCGCCCGGTCAACGAGTGCGCGGGGCCGCGGTATTACGCCGTAATACCGCCCCCTGATGGGCACTCATGGTATTAGCTAACGCGCCTCCGGTGAAGATGATCTGTGTCGTTAGTAAGGTATGCGCATGACTTCGCCTGACGCAGCCGACCGCGAAAAGGTCGTTTCCAAGCTGCCCTCCGCCCTGCAGCAAGACCTGAAGGTCCGCGCAGCCCAACACGGCACCGACATCCAGCATGCTGTCGAAGCAGGAATCACCGCATGGCGCCGGCTCGGAGCGAACCTCCCCACTGCCGACACGGGGGGTGCCAAACCGTTCGCCACCTTCCTCCCGACAGGCCAGTGGGACGAGTTCCGTGAGGCCTGCGCCTCCCGAGGAGTCTCGCTCATCCAAGGGCTCACGCAGTCCGTACTCTTCTGGCTCGACACCAACCCCGCCCCAGGCGTCGTCCGCCCGGAGCACCCCAAGCGGATCATCATCTGCAACCAGAAAGGCGGCGTAGGCAAGACCGCGCTCGCCGCCGGCGTCGGTGAAGCCTTCGCGGAAGACAGCGACCAGCTGCACCCCGTACGCATCTCCAAGCACTTCGCCGCCGCTCTCGTCGAGCCCGACACGCAACCGGCTTCTCCCCTCGACTACGAGGATCTTCCCGGACTCGGACTCCGCGTTCTCCTCGTCGACTTCGATCCGCAGTGCCACCTCACCAACCAGCTCGGTCACGACCCGCTGCCCATCGAGGGCGACTCCCTCACCAAGCACATGGCAGGAGAAGCGAAGAGCGACCTCAAGAACCTCATCGTCCCCATCGAGGACCCACGCTTCGGCGACCGGCTGCATCTACTGCCCGCGTGCACAGACGCTTTCCTGCTCGACGTAAAGCTCTCCAGCGTCCGCGCCCGCGAAGCAGCCCTCGAACGCGTCCTCGGAACGGTCGAAGGCGACTACGACGTCATCATCATCGACTGCCCCCCGAGCCTCGGCCTCAGCATGGACGCCGCCGCCTACTACGGACGGCGCCGCGACGGCGAAGCCCCCGGCAACTCTGGCATCCTCATCATCGTCCAGGCCGAAGACAGCTCCGCCGACGCCTACGGGCTCCTCACCAACCAGATCGAGGACCTCCGGGCCGACATGCACCTCGAGCTCGACTACCTCGGCATCGTCGTCAACCACTACGACGCACGCCGTGGCTACATCGCGACCTCTTCTCTCCAGTCCTGGATCGACATAAAGGATCCCCGGGTCGTCGGCGTCATCGGAGACCTCAAGGAGCAGAAGGAAGCCGTCCGCCTGAAGCGGCCCCTCCTCGCCTACGCACCACGCTGCGACCAGGCCGTCGGCATGCGTGCACTCACCAGGGAGATCTCATGAGCAAGGCAGACACCCTGCGCGCGAGTGCTTCATTCGGCCAGGCCAGGGGCGGTATCAGCGCCCGCCGCGCCGCGATCGAAGCCGCCGCAGCCGCTCCCACTGACGGCGCTCCTCCGCCGCTCAAGCTTCCTGTGGACGTCATCAGCCTCAACCCGGCCAACCCCCGGGAGGAGCTGGGTGACCTGACCGATCTCGGAGCGAGTCTCCGCGACCACGGGCAGAAGACCGCCATCAGCATCATGAGCCGGTTCGCCTACCTGGAAGGCAACCCCGACCGGAAGAACGATCTTGAGGAGGGGGCCAAGTACGTCGTCATCGACGGCAACACGCGCCTCGCCGCCGCCCGCGAAGCAGGCCTCACCGAGATCAAGGTGATGCTGGACGACGAACTTGGCAGTAGTCCGGACGAGATCCTCGAATCCGCATTCGTCGCGAACATCCACCGCCAAGACCTCGACCCCCTCGACGAAGCGAAGGTCCTCCAGCAACTCCTCGAGATCCACAAGACGCAAGAGGCTCTCGCCGCCCGCCTTCACCGCTCACAAGGGTGGGTGTCACAGCGCCTCGCACTCCTGAGCTTGACGCCGGAGCTGAAGGAGAAGCTGCGGTCCGGCGAGGAATCCGCAGCGCTGCTGAGGCGTGTGGGAAACAAGAAGCCCCAAGAGCAGGAAGCACACCTTCACCAGCTCAAGGAGAAGGAACAGAAGTCTCCACGGAGGAGCGCAGCCTCCAAGCCCCCAGCCATCCCGGCTCCCGCTCCTCCAGCCCAGGATCATTACGCCGTAATGGCGCCCGCATCGGGAAGCGATGACGCCCTGGAGGTAGGGAGCCCCGCAGTTGCACCCTCAGAACCGAATGCAGGGGCCCGCCAGGAGGTACGGGTTCCGTCCCGGCAGCAGGGAGAGGCCCTCATGGATGCCGCGTTCACCGAGCTCGACGCCGAGCAGCGGAGTGCATTCATCCTCCGCTACTTCCAGCGGAGCGCTGGGGTCGATGCCGTCACAGCGGATATGCGAGGAGACCTTCCCGCCGACGCGCGAAACTCGCTCGCAGATATCCTCCAGCAGGTCGCCACAGGCCTGCGCGCAGGGGCGTAGCCGCCGCCAACGGCGAAGCACTCAGCGCATCGCCGTTGGCGGGCCCCACCGATGTGGGGCCCGCCAACGGCGTCGGTCGACACGTGACTACTCGCTGAGGGCTCGTGACCCGTCTCGGGGCGGCATCAGCGCCGTTTGACGGGAACGGCAGGAGCCCTCCGCGGCCGGTTCAGTCGGTGGGGTTCCTCGGTGGGGGCCACGGCCCTTCGAAGGCCGGGCCGCAGTCATCGGGCAGGGTGGCCACCACCAACGCGGCAGCCTCTCGTGGGGTGAGCGACTCCCCCAGGATGCGCTCCGACGCGTGCAGGGGCGCGTACACGATGCACGCTTGCGCATTGTCCACGATGAACGGCAGGTTGTTGCTCCACGGGAACTCCGTGTTCCGGTGAAGGCTTCGCCCGGTTCCTCGGTCAGCACAGCGAGGACCAGGACGACGGAGCCGACGGCGGCGAGGACCCCCAGCGGTGACCGCCGACCACCCACGCGAAGACGCCCCAGCAGCAGGGACCCACCATGCACACCAGCGCCCACACGGTCCTGTACGACCCCGACGGCCTCATCGAGGCGGAGCTCCCGCTCGACCGTGAGCCGTACGAGTGTCTCGTCACGGCCGTCCTCGCGTGGACCGGCCAGGACACGCTCACCCCCCCCGCGACCTGGAGCAGATCGCCCTCCAGCTCACCGGCCACGCCCGCGCAGTCGCCGCCGACGTCCGCCGCCATGCCGACCAGCTGCCCAAGGACAGCGGGCCGAAGGCACTCGCCGACGTCATCCTGCGCGAGGCGGAAAACCAGCTGTCCGCGACAATCGAGGGCACCGTGCGCTGTGTCCAGAACCGCGCGCCCTGTCCGTGTCCTCTACGAACGCCTGGACCGGCTGGAGGCCGCGCCCGCCCCGCAGAGGAC
Source organism: Streptomyces sp. NPDC048671 (assembly GCF_055587045.1). Classification (NCBI taxonomy): domain Bacteria; kingdom Bacillati; phylum Actinomycetota; class Actinomycetes; order Kitasatosporales; family Streptomycetaceae; genus Streptomyces; species Streptomyces sp. NPDC048671. Next base: position 79,659 of record NZ_JBVJHB010000021.1, read on the forward strand.
TGAAGGACTGCCCGGAGCCGAGTGAAACGCGCCGTCAATCACGTCTTCAGCGGCGTGATGACTGCATTGGCCCGCATCAACGTACGGCCCGACGCCAGGGGCCAGCAGCCGTCCGGGCCGCCTGGCGTCCCACGCCCCGTGCCCCGACCTCCAGACTCCGGTTGTGTGGATTTCCGGAGCATCCCACGAACGGATACACGCCCGAACCACCGATTGCTAGCTTTGCGCGACGGTTTGGCCTCCCGCCGAACCACGACCAGCTCGAAGTCCACCGATCCGGGGAGATCCATGAACAAGGCGAAGAAGTGGTTCGGCACGTCAGGACTCGTGGTGGCCGCGATGCTGGGAACAACCGTCGCTCTGGCACCCCAGGCCCAGGCAGCGGGAAACTGCGTCACCTGGACCGCGGACAACGGACACCGGGCCGTTGGCCTCTGCCAGAGCGGCAGCGGGACGTTCCGGGTCTACGGCGTCTGCGCCGCGCTCCAGGGCAGCGCACCGTTCACCGGAACCTTGGGGCACCGCAACGGCAGCACCGAGCAGGCGTCCATCTGGGACTGCGGCTCGGGCGGATGGGCCGAGAACCTGTCGATCGTGGCCTACTGACCGGCAGCCCGCCGACTCCGTGAGCGCGGGACCCCCTCACCCGGGGCCCCGCGAGTCGGACGAGGGCTCAGCCCGTCTCCTGCCCGCATGCCGAAGTCGTGCTGAACCATCTCGGTAGATCCAGTCGAGTAACGCTTGCCGGGGAAGACAGGGCAGGTGTCACTGCAGCCCATAGTGACCATCACGTCGGACCCGCTGCCCTCGCCCTTCTTCTTACGCTTCGGCCGAGGCAGCGGCGTCGTCATCTCTTCCTCCGGGGTGGTGCAACCTGGCGGGCCGAACCCTAGCGGCCAGCCCCCTGGCCTCAGCTGGACCGTCTTGGTTTCACGCGGGAAAGTAGCTGGGAGCCTTCGCGTCAAGGGCCGGTGAGGATGTCGTGGGTGCCGATGCGACGCCAGATCACGTGCGGGGTGTCGGGGCGATGTGCTGGTCCGTATTGCCATGTGGCGCGCCCTGCGGGGCCGGTGCCCATGGACCAGGTGAGCTCGTAGATCCCGGTCGCCCGTTGGACCCGCTTGATGCGGAGGCCGGCGCGGAAGCGCCCTCCGGCGCGCAGGTCCTCGACGAAGGCCGCCACGGTCTGGTGGAACTTGCGGCGTTGTTCCGGGGTGAGGCGGTCCAAGTCGGCGGTGAAGCGCGGCAGGGTCTCGTACGTGGGCACGGCGAACTCCTCCGGGAAGCACGAAGCCCCCGACCGGTGGCCGAGGGCGGTGGTGGCTGCTCGTGTTGAAGGGCGTCGGTGACGTTGCGCGGTCATGGGCGGTGGGTTGTCGGGGGTGCGGTGCGCTGGTGCGTGCTCGATGACGGTGGAGTCGGTTGTCGTGTGTTTTCGTGGCTGGTGATGCTCGTGTGGTCGGGGCGCAGTAATCGCACGGCCGCCGTCAGCTCCCGTCGGAGTCGTTCATCAGGTCGTTCCACTTCTGCTCGATGACCGGGTCAGCGGGCGCAGTTGGGCAGGTGGTCGGCTCGTGTGGGGTACGGCACGCCAGCCGAGCGCACGACGACCCGTGGGCGCCGCGTGAGCGGGCGACGGCACAGCGGGCAGAGGTCCCCGTGAAGCCGGTTCGTGTTCATGCGGCGCACTGTGCACACGTCGGCGGCTTACCGTCTCTGGCTGCTGCGGCGGCCCGCCTGGCGGGCGCCACGGTGAAGATCTGGTGATGGCCTCCCGCCCGGCGGGAAGCACCCCCGATCATGCTTTTGCGCAGGTCAAACCGGGTGTTTCATGTGCCGATGATCAGCAAATCGGAGCTCCGTCCGGGTGACGGGGTGCGTTATCTCTTTCGCGGCGTGATGGTCGGCGACGGCCACCGCCCCGCGGGCACGGCGCTGCGCGACGCCCAAGACGAAGCAGGTGTCCCGCCCGGGATCTGGCGGGGCCGGGGACTTGCCGCGGTCGGCCTCGCGGCGGGGGACGTGGTGAGCGAGCGGCAGGCCGAACTGCTCCTGGGGGAGGGCCGGCACCCGGACGGCGACCGGATCGAGCGCGAGCGCCTGGAGGCGGGCGACGATCCCGCGAAGGCCCGGCGGGCGACCGTGCTGGGCAGGCCCATCGAGCACAATCGGTCGCCGAAGACCGAGAAGGCCAAGGAGCGCAGGCCCTGGCTGGGCATGGACTTCACGTTCCGGCCGCCGCCGACGGCACACATCGCGTGGGCGTTCGGCGAAGACGAAATCCGCCGGGTGCTGGAGCTGTGCCAGGACATCTCCGTGGACAAGACGCTGGCGTGGGTGGGGGAGTCGGTCGCGCAGATCCGATGGGGGAGCGACGGCAAGCACCGCAAGCCCATCCGGGATGGGCTGATCGTCGCCGTGTTCCGGCACTACGAGTCCAGAGCCACGGAATCGAGGCCGCTGCTCCACGATCATGCGGTGATCTCGATTCGCGTCCGGCGGCCGGACGAGGCGGGGACGTGGGGGAATCTGTCGGCGGACTCGCTGCTGGCCAACATCGTCGTCGCGGACACCCTGTACCTCCTGTTCTTCATGGAGGAGGTGTCCGCCCGGCTCGGGTGGGCGTGGGAGCCCCGCGAGGTGACGCCCGGCTACCGGCCCGTGATGGAGATTGCGGGGATTGATCAGCGGCTCATCGGCTGGCAGTCGACCCGCCGCCAGCAGATCGAGGACGCACTGTCCGTCCTGGTGGCCGACTACGAAGACGCTCACGGGCATACGCCCGGGGAGCGGGCCGGGTACGCGCTGGCCTGTAAGGCCGCCGACCGGACGCGCCCCCCGAAGCGCAAGGACTTGCGGTCGCTGTCCGAGCTCCGCGAGCGATGGCGGGAGTCGGCGGTCGCCGCGTTCGGCGCCGACGTCATCGACCGGCTGGCGGAGCGGGCGCGGGCGGCAGCCGCGGCGGTGTGGGCGCGGGTACGGCCGGTGGTCGACATAGTGCTGGCCGCCGTCGACGCCGTCGCCGTGGTGTACGTCATGCGCGGGGCGTTCAAGCGTCACCACCTGCTCGCCGAAGTCCGCCGTCACCTCTCCTACGTCCTGCGCGGCCGACCCCACCAGCCGGGCCTGGACGAACAGATCGTGCAGACAGCCGTCGACGACTACACCCGCCCCGTCGGCCGGGGCCGGACGAGGACCGCCGACCTGTCCGCCCTGTACCCGAACGACACCGACGACCAGGCCGTGCTGCGCCCGCTGACCCGCAAGCGCACCGCGCCCCCGTACGAGCGGGCCCGCCTCGCCGCCGGCGCCCTGGCCGCCCGGGTCCGCGCCGCGCGGCGTGCGGAGCGCCTGGGCTCCCGCCCCTTGCCGTACGCCGTCGCTGTGCCCGCTGCCTCGAGGTCGCACCCGCGGCCGTTCCACACCGGCCCGAAGACCGGCCGCCTCCTGGAGGCGGAGACCGGCATCGACGCGGTGGAGCAGACCCGCCAGACCATGGAAGCCGCCGCCGCGAAGGTGGCCGCCACGATCCAGGACAGCAAGCGGGCACGCGAAGCAGCCCACGGCCTGCGTCCACAGCCCACCCCGGCGCCGGCCCCGACGCCGCACAACCAGCAGCCCGGCATCGAGCACACGCCGGGCCGAACCACAGGAGGAGTCGCGTGAGCACCCCGGAAGAACTCCCCAATCCCCAGGACGCCGTCGCCCGCGCCCGCGCGGCCCGCGCCAAGATGGCCGCCGCGCTCGACGAGGACCAGGAGCCCGAGCCCGATGAGCCCGCAGGGTGGCAGCCGGTCTGGAAGCGGCCCCGGACGCCGAAGCCGAAAGCGGCGAAGAAGCTGCAGCTGCACAAGCAGCGGCGGCGGCTCCAGGACGCCGGGAAGCGCCGCCTCGCCGCAGGGGAGTCGCGTCGGCCCCGGTCCCGGCAGAACCGGCTCGGCAACGCCGCCGCGCGACGCGATGCCCGCGCCCTGTCCCGGGTGCGGCACTCCAGCGCCTGGCTGTGGTGACGATGCCGGGCATCGTCCACCGAGTGGAACCCACGATGCTCAGCATCCAGTGGACGATGCCCGGCATCCGATGCAGAGCATCGGGGGACTCCACCGAGTGGAGAGTGGCCTCCACCGGGTGGACCGCACCGGGTGGACTCCACTCCCGTGCGCACCACGATGTTCCGCACCGCACCCGGTGCGCACCTCCGATGACGATGCCCGGCACTCGATGTTTCGCACCGCACCGTGCGCACCACGATGTCCGGCACTCACGCGCGCACCCCGATGTCCGGCATCCGATGTTCCGCACCGCACGCGAAGCGGAGAGCCCTCCCGGATCGAGCGCACCGGCTGTTCGCCTAATCCTTGTCCAGCTCCGGGCGGCGGGTCGCCTACCCCTTGTCCAGGTCGGACTCGGCCGGCCGCAGACCCCTTGTCCAGCTCTGGGAGGCCGCATGTTCCTCCTTGACCACATTCGCTACCGGGACGTTTCCCCTTGTCAGAGCCAGTCCCGGCCGCCGATCAGATCGCGGACAAGGGGGTGTGTGATATGGGAGTCCGCCTCGCCTGCGAGACGGCGAACGGTGATGTGGTGCGCGCACTCGATACGCGCGGCGCGCGCACCGCACCGCACCTTCCAGGAGGTGCGCGCACCGGATGCGCGCGACGCGATGCACGGTGCGTACGGAGCACCGCACCTCTGGGGAGGTGCGCGCACCCGGTGCGCGCGGCGCGGTCCACGGTGCGCACCATGGACCGCACCTCCCACCGGTGGCGCGCGCACGATGCGCGCCACCGGCATCGGGTGGTGCGCTCTACGCAGTGGTGCGGTGCACCGGGTGCGCTTCCATCGCCTGGCCCAGGGCGACGGCATTGAGCTGGTGCAGGATGTCGGCGACGTTCTCGTGGTTCTCGGTGAGGATCTGCGTGGCGAAGCGGATGAGGGCGAGGGCGATGCCCGGGGCCGCGTCGGCGCCGGCCTGCTCGTGCCAGGACCGCAGGGTGGCCAGGAAGCAGAGCCCCAGCTCGAACAGCGCGAACGAGTCGTCGCACGGCACGTCCTCCTGTTCCTGGTGCGACAGGGTGGTGACCGGGATGACGACGCGTTCCGTGACCTGTACGAGCAGCGCGGCCATCTGCGGCTCGGCGCCGGCGAACTCGGCAGCGGCCTCTATGTCGTCGGCCTCGATCGCCCGGAGGTAGTTGAAGGCGCTCATCACCGCGTGCGGGGTCATCGGGGCGAGCGGCATGGTGGTCTCGGGCATAGGGGGCTCCTCATGTACGGGCCCTCGCGCTGGTCGGAGGGCCGCAGGACGTGACAACTGGCGGGGCGGCGAGGGGATGTGCGCGGCGATGAGCGCGGCTCACCTGGTGGGCGCTACGGGGCGGTGGTGTTCACCGGGCAGGCCGCGGCCGATGCGGCCCGCGCGTCCTGGAGCAGGTGGCCCCTCGCGCACGACTCGTAGAGGTGCAGGGCGTGGGCGATGTCGTCGTGCTCTTCGCAGAGGATCACCTTGACGAAGTTGATGACCGTCTGGGCGATGCCCGGGGCGGCGTCCGGTCCGGCCTGCTGCCAGGTGCGCAGGGCGCGCAGGAAGACCTTGCCGAGAGCCTCCAGGCTGAAGGAGTCCCATGTCGGTGCGTCGTCGTCCGGGCCGGGCAGCGAGGTGCCTACCTCGACGATCCCTTCGGCGATGCCGGTGAGGAAGGCCGCCATCCGCGGTTCGGCGACGACGAGCTCGCCGACCGTCCGGGCGTCTCCGGTCTGGATCGCCCGGAGGTAGCGGAAGGCGCTTGCCACTGCTTCCTCGGTCAGCGGTTCGGACAATGCATTGGCGGGGCTCTGCGGCATGACAACTCCTCATTGGCGGGCCGCCGCGCTGATCGCAGTGGCTTCAAGAGGAGCCTGCAATTGCGGCCCTGTGGACAGAGTCCGCGCTCGGGAGGGAAAGGTCTCCCTCCCCACCAGGACCGGCAATCCCAGGGCGCAGATGTGGTGTCAGTCACGGACGGATCGGTCGCGCAAGGCGTTTTTGGGGCATAGGAGACGCCGGTGGGGCGGGGCGATCAGACGGCGGACAAGGGGGTCTTCCCCACGGTGGCCACCAGCTCGTGCGCAGCGGCGCGCGAGCTGGTCCAGCTCACCGAACCGGCCGCCGGCCGGAGAACCGAGGATCCGATGCCCGCTCTCACCCCGCCCGCACAACCCGACCCGAAGCCGCGCCCGGCCTGGACAAGGGGTGCTGAGCGCCCGTCGGGCGGCCGGGAATCCGGTGCCGCGTCCAGTGCCGTGAACGATTCGAACGTCGTGCCCATCACCGCAGCTCACACCGCCCGTCAGGGGGCCGCCCGGCCTGCTGACACCTCTCTCTCTTCATCTGAGACACCAGCGAAGGAGAAGAAGTCCACTCCCACAGCCAGGAAGGTGCGGGCTGATGCGCTGCGGTTGCTGGGGTGCGTGCGGGTGGCGACGGTGCGGCAGATAGCGGAGGTGATCACGGGGGAGAAGGCGGATGGCCGGTCGTACGTGCGCAGGGCGATGAAGAAGTTGGCGGAGCTCGGGCTGGCGGAGACGAACGGCAAGGTGGGCAAAGAGCAGATCTGGAACCTGACGGTGGCAGGGCAGAAGGCTCTGGCTGAAGGCAATGAGCTGCCGCCGCGTCCGAGGGCCGGCACCGGAGCGAAGGCCGTACGCGCCGGGTTCGGTCCTCACGCTGTCGCGGTCACCGAGATGATCCTCGCCTACACCGACACGGTCCTGGCCGGAGACCGTGAGTACCTGACCGACTGGCAGGTGGAGGTGAACCACGCCATCAAGGAGACCGGCCTGAGCTTCAACACCGACGCCGTCCTCGCCGTGCCGACCCAGACCAGCGAGGTGCGCCTCTTCGAGCTCGACAACGGCACCATGTCCCGCTCCCGCCTCGCCAAGGAGGTCTGGGACTACGAGCGCTACGCCGGGCACCGCGTCTGGGAGGGAGCCCGCGGCACCAACGGGAGCACGTACCCCTTCTGGCAGCGCCACCGCTACACCCGCTCCGAGCAGTTCCCGCTGCTGTATGTCGTCCTGGCGGGGAAGGCGGAGCACCTGCTCGACAACCGCCGCCAGGCGCTCACCGCCGCGGTGAAGGGCATCACTGTGGCGGTGTGGGTGAACACCCTGCCCCGGCTGAAGCGCGGCGAGCCCTGGTACGAGATCGGCGTCGACAATCCGTCCCGGCGCCGCGACCGCTACCGCGAGCCCGTCGGCCGGTGATTGCGCAGCCTGCTCGCTTGCCCGGCACGCGCGCGGCCGCCGGGGACCTCGCCCATTCGAGGGAACCGGCGGCTTGTGGCCTCGGTCGGTGCGGCTGCGCCGGGTAGCGTCCTGCCCGGCTAGTGCGTACTGCCGATCACCGCCCGCTTCCGGAGCCACGCCGCCGGAGGAGGGGGTCAAGGTCCTGCGGGGCCCGCTCCTTCCCGTTCTTGCGTTCCGTCGTGTCCACGGCAGTCGTACGAGCCGGAGTCGGGGGCGTGGCCCGGCCCGGCAGAGGAGTACGTCATGCCGAAGAACCAGTCCACGGCCGCGCAGTTGGCCCGCCGGGCGAGCCGGAGCGGAGCCAAGTACACCGAGGCCCTGCGCAGCGCGACAACCGGCGATGCACCGCGCGCACCGCACGTCCTGCGGTTCCTGGCGGAGCGCTCGGGGAACCTCTACCACCTGGCTGGCGGGATCGCGGCGGCCTGGGCACACAGCGGACAGCGGGTTCTGCTCCTCGAGGAAGCCGAGGACTACTGGCGCTGGACCATGAGCGGGGCGGGCCGCAGCCGCGGCCGCCGTAAAAAGGAGATCGGTCCGGCTATCCCGCCGGAGCCGGTGACCAGCACGCTGTGGTCCTCGCCGGACGGCCCCGGCCTGCTGACCCGCCACACCTGTATGTGGGAAGCCCGCCGCGCCGTCCAGGAAGACAACCGCGGCGTCCCGCGCCCCGACCGCAGCCCGCTCACGGCGGCGGTGGCCGACGCCCTCGACGCCTATGACGCGATCGTTCTCGTGCCGAAGCACTGGTCCTACCCCGACCGTGAGCACGCGACGGCGCACGTCGTGCTCGGGGAGATCGACATCTTCCCGGACGTCGACTGCAGGACCGCGCTCCCCGGTCCTGGGGGCGAAGAGAAGGGTGTGCCGCTGAGCCCCGAGCAGAGCGCGGCGGTGCTGCGCGAGCGCTGTCTGGGTTTCCTCTTCGGATTCCCACACCTGCCCATCGTCTTGGACGGGGTGATCTGGCAGTCGAACGGGGAGCCTGTCGACGCGGCCTACCTGGCGGGCATCGACCAGGACATGGACCGTGCCGGACTGCGCCCCCTGGGCTGGTCGTTCGCCGGACGCCGGCCTGCCTCCCACAGGCAGCTGCCCGAGCCCGACCAGCTGAAGGACCCCGACTTCGTCCGGCAGTACCAGCCCATCGCCAGGCGCCTGCGCACGGCGCTGGAAGCCCGCCCCGTCGGCGGGAACTGACCCGGGCAAGCCACCGCCGGGCGTGAGCGTCCGCCCGGCGGGACGGCCCGCGAAGTCGCGGCGCCGCCGTATGGGAGGGACCAACCCGGGCCCGGCTGTACGCCGGTGCCAGACCGTAGACAGGTCTCATGAGACGCAGCAGAGAAGAGAACCCGCCCCAGGATCTGCCGGGCGACCTGTGGCACGCCCTGGCCCAGCTCCAGCACACCCACCCCGACCCGGTGGGCCGCGTCGGGCCGCTCGCCCGTCCGGCCGGGCTGCTGACCTTCACCGCGGCCGCCGACTCCATTCTCGCCGCCCGGGTGCAGCTGACCGGCGCGCAGACGATGGAGCAGGTGAACGACACGCTCCGCGCGATGACCGCCGACCTCCCCCGCGCCCACTTCACCGGCCCCGGCGTCGCGCTGGAGGTCACGCTCAGCAGACGGCAGGAGCTCCCGATCCACACGCAGCACACCATCGGGCTCACCCAGCTCTTCCGGGACGCCGCCGACACAATCTGGGCCCGCAGCAGGCCCGGAGGCGGCTCGTGCTTCCACTGCGACGGGAGCGGGCGCGCCCGCTCCCTGTGGGAGCCGGTGGCCGAGGACGCCTGAGCGAGGTCCCCTGGGCAAGCCGCCCCGAACGGGGCTTGCCCATCCCGGCCCTGGCGCGCTGAGGTGGTGGCCGCGTGGCCGGATATCCCGGCCGGGCTCGCGAGGGAGGCACTGGTGAAGACCTTCACGACGGGGGAGACGGTCGTGCGGAGCGATGTGCACCGCAGCGGCCGGGTGTGGAGCGAGCAGGCGCTTCGGGTGGTCGACGACTCCGGCGAGGTGCTGGTGTGCGCGTGTGCGCCCGGCGCTCAAGCGCGGTGGCCGGCCCTGTACGCCAAGGCCCGCGACGAGGACGACCGTACGGTGCGCATCGAGGCGTTCGAGGCGATGGCGGCGGGGGAGTGGGAGCTCGAGCCCGGGGTGTGGCAGGAGACGGAGCTGCTGCTGTGGAAGCCGCCGGCGGCGTGGTTCAGCGTCAACGCGTTCTTCACCGCGGGCGGGCTGAGGAACTGGTACGTCAACTTTGAGCACCCCACCCGCCGTACCGAGACCGGGTTCGACACGCTCGATCTGACCGTCGACCTCGTCATCGATCCCGACCTCAGCAGCTGGCGGTGGAAGGATGAGGACGAGTACGCCCATGTTCGGCGGCTGGGCATCGTGACCGACACCGAGCACCAGGCGGTGGACCTCGCCCGTGCCCAGGTCCTCGCGATGCTCGAGGAGCGCACCGGCCCGTTCGCGGACGCCGACCGGTGGGCGTCCTGGCGCTGGGAGCCGGCCTGGCCCGCGCCGCGCTTGTCCTGAGAGGCGATGAAGCCCGGCAGAGAAGCGACCGCGCCGACGGCCGGGGCGTGGCAGGCTCTGCGGCGGGGGCGAAGGCCGCCCGGACAGGGGGATGCTTTTTCGAGCGGGTGGGGCGCGTCTGGCCGGTGGGCCGCCGGGACCTGCACTGGCACATCCTGCCGACGCAGGAGGAGGCCGCTGCTCTTGCTGCCCCGTACGACGGCTTCGCTCCGCCGGCCCCGGGATTGCGGAGTGTGCCGTTGGAGGGAATCCACTGCACGCTCCTGCACGCGGTCGGGCTGCACCGCGACGACGTCGACCTGGACGCGCTCGTGAAGGACGTCGAAGACCGCGCGCGGACCGTGGAGCCCTTCACCCTGACGTTCGACCGGCCCGCCATCGGTGCGATAGCGGTGGAGATCAGTGGGTGGCCGGGGACTCCGTTCACCGCGGTCGTGGAGATGCTCATCCAGGCGATGGCCCGCACCGGAGCCGCCTTCACCCCGGCCCCGAGCCGCTACCCCCACCTGTCCCTCGCCTACACCTCCGACGGCGCCCAGGACGTCGACGCCGTCACCCTGCGCGCCGCGCTGGCCGCCATCGAGGAGCCGCTGTCCGCGACGGTGGCCGTGGACCGGCTGCACCTGGTGGAGCAGTGGCACGACGGCGCCCACATCAGGTGGGAGCCGATCGCCGAAGTCCGCCTCGCACAAGCGGTGGTGCCCGCATGACCTTCCCCGGGACACGGCCGATCCACGGCGACACCCTGCACCTCACGACCGACACCACCACCACCACGACGACGATCACCGGGGCCATCACCTGCCAGGGGATCCTGCGCGAGGGCCGCGGCTTCGTGGAACTCACCCTGCCCGATGCTGACCCCGAGCAGCGCCGGACCCTGGAGTACGCCAAGAGCTACCAGTACGACCTCTACCGGGGCGGCGCGCTGCTCTACTCCTCACCGCCGCTGAGGATCAGCGGGATCCGGCGGATCAGCGACGGGTCGCTCGTGGTGACCGGGGCACCCTGACCTCACCGGTGAAGATCGCCCGCGCCCAGGTCCTCGCGATGATCGAGGAACGGGCCGGGCCGTTCGCGGACGCGGACCTGGCCGCCCTGTTCTGTGCGTTCAGCCCAGACGAGGTGGAGCCGGATCCCCCTGACGACGCTGCCGGCTCATGACGGCACCGGACTCGAAAAGGAGTTCCGGGGTCGGGGAGCCGAGCCCGAGGCGATCATGGACTATGTGCTCATGAGCACGATGCGTCGCCGTCTCGGCACCGGACCGGTCACCCCTGCAACAGCTCAGCCGGGGAGGGAGCAGCCGCGTCTGCTGGCGGCCGAGCGCATCGAGCCCGAGGCGCGCCTGGCGGCCCGGAGCGACGAAGCGGTCGAAGGGCGGGGCCGGCGGAAGCTCGGGGATGGTTCTGTGTTTCCCGCCGGGCTGGGGTTCACCGGTTCGGGTATTCAGGGTTCGTCGGCGCCCGGGGTCGGGCAGGGTCGGAGCAGTGGGACCGACGATCGGGCAGTGGGGTAGGGGATATGTGGGAGACCGAGGAGTTCGGCGCGTCGCATGAGGGGCGCCTGGGAGCGGTGCTGGCTGGCGGCGCAGAGCCAAAGCCGGTGTACGTCGACACCGGCAGCGGTGCGGAGATCCACAAGATCAGCGATTGGTGGGTCTACGACGGGACCCGGCGCGCCCCGCTCGCGACCGCGCTGCGCGGGTCGTGCTCGTGCGGCTGGCGCGGTACGGATCTGCACCCCCTGGACTGGCAGCAGGTCACCGAAGCCGGAGGCCCTGACCTGTACGACACCACCGGCCCGGAAGCCGACTGGGACCAGCACATCGACGACATCGAAGCCCGCACCATCCCCGTTCCCGACGACATCACCGCCCTCCTCACCCAGCTACGCACCCGTCTGGACACCCTGGCCGCGGACGCTCCGCTCGCGGCGCTGAAGGTCATCGGCACCCTTGAGGGCATCAGCGCCGATACCGCCAGGGCCGCCGCCTACGAGGTCGAGACCGACGAGAAGTCCTGGGGCATGGTCGCCACCGCCCTCGGGTTCACCGAACCGGAGGCCCGCGCCCTCGTCATGCGCTACACCCGATGCTTCTGAGGGCGGGTGGAGGCGTGGTTGCGTTGGGGGGAGTCGTACATCGTGACGTGCGAGATCCGTCGGCCCGAGACGCTGACGGACGGGTAGGACGCGGTCCGGGCTGGGGCACCGCAGGCGGCTAGGGGGTCAGGGCGCGTCGCCCTCCCACACCCACGGGCCGTCAGGACGGCTGAAGGTAGGCGCGTATGAGGTCCGGCCGCCCGGTCCGTATGTGCTGTGAGGGGTGATCAGGTACGCGCCGATGGTGATCTCCTCTTCCGTCCAGTCGGTCACCTCGATCAGCTGCCCGTCCAGCGGCCCACTGGTCAACTCGCGGTAGTCGAGCCCGGGCTGCGGCCCCGGTGCTGGGTCATCACGCTCGCTGCCGCACACCCTCGGCAACTGTGACATCTGGCCAGTCTGAAGCGACGCTGCGCCCACCGGGGCGGAATCGGCGCGACTTCACCGGGAAGAGCCCGCGCGGCCTTTGCCGGCGTGCCAGCGCAAGGGCCCGGAGCCATAACCCACATCCGTTCGGCGGTGCGTCGGCCTGTCAGGACACTGTTCCGTATATCGCTTTGTAATTCCCTGATCTATAGGCGATAACTGCGCTAGCGTTGGCGTGACACTGACAACGAAAAGCTGGGGCAGCCGTGAAGCGAGACCTTGCCTTGTTCACCAACTCCAAGCACGTGCGGGGCGCCGAGCCGGAGGAGCTCGCCCACGGAGTGCTCGGCGCATGGCTTGCCGGGCGCGGGGACGGATTGAAGTTCACGAACTTTGACCCGACCCGTGTCGCCGTTGTTGTGGGAACCGCGTTCGGCAAGGTGATCGGCGCCTACGACACCGTGACAGGCGCCCCGGACGGGAGGCACTGGTCATACGTGAAGGACGACTTGGTGGCTGGCCGTCAGCGAGTCCGGTTCCGCGGTCAGCCCTCCGAGGAATTTGCCCATCTGGTCGGCCAGCCATCGCCTGTGACCTGGGCACGAGGGGAGCGCAACCCCGTAAAGACGCTGGCACTTAAGCAATTGCGGGAGCTCTACGCCGACGTCGAGACCGTTCCCACCGGAGAAGCTCCTGCTCTACGGGCCCGCGTCGGGGACGCTGTGCTGACCGTCGAAGCGGACGGCAGCGTGATCGTTGATGTTCAGCCCGGAACACCCGTCACCGTCCGCTCGGCAGCACCGCAGCCGACGAAGGCCGCGTACTACACCCCGTCCTCACTCACTCGCGCGCTCGTTGAGAGCGCTCTGGCGCCGTTCGAGGAGATGCTCCTGAAGAGCGGGAAACTCGCTATTTCCGATCCGGCGGCTGGTATGGGCGCGTTCCTGATGACCTCTTACGCACGGATCGGTGAGTTGTACGGCGAGAACCGCAGCGGCTCCCTCGCTGAAGTGGAGTCGGCTCTGGAAAGGATGCGTGCCCAGGGCGAGGCCGATGCCCAGCAGATCTTCGAGCAGCTCCGCAGCGAGGAAACATTGCGTGAGCTTGCTGAAGTCCTCGACAGGCGGATCGTTGAGGCTCTTCGGTGAGCGGATCTCCACAAGAGCCGAGGGAGAGCGGGCTCATCCTGGGCCTACTACTCGCGGTTATCTTCTTCATCCTGGTCTACGTGACACACGAGCATCCAAGCCTCGCCAACCCGTTGACCGTGGCCACCGGGGGAGTGGCCGTCGTAGTGGCCGTGTTCGTGTACGCAGCCTCGCGGCGTTAGCCGGTTAGCGGTCCTGGCACAGATCTCCGAAGCGAAACGGAACGGGTCTCCCGCAGCCCTCGCGTCGAAGCCTTGACTTGGCCAGGGGCGCAGCGGGACGGTCGTTGCGCGCAACTGTGCGCAACACTCGACACGGGAGTACACGATGACGTTACGGTTTGTCGGGATCGACCCCAATACCGGCGGAGAGGGCTCGCCGACGGTGTGGGTGGAAAAGGAGAGCGCGGACCTGATCGTCCAGGGCGAGGAAGCCGACGCCCTCCTCAAGTCCCTGGTCGGCTCCACCGAGTGGGTAGCTGGCCACAAGACCGGAATCCCCGCACACGAGCGGGTGATCCGGATCCCGTTCCGCATGGTGCAGATTCTCAAGGAGGCGTGCGATGCCGCTGAACGCGCAGCAGCTGAACACCGCGACGTTCGCTGAGCTGCTCGCCGACACCCATCACACGGCGGTCCACCTGGAGATGCGCGACGTCTACGCCGTCGGCGACGAGACGGACGACTTCGAGACCTTCCTGCGCACCGGTGTCCCGAACCTCGATCCGGCCCGCTCGTTCTGGCCGCAGTGGATGCCGCTCGTCAAGGACGCGGTCACCCGCGGCGTGGTGATGCGCCGCGCGCGGATCGTGTCCGAGCCGGTCACCGACTACATCCGCTACGAGCACGCCATCACCCCGCTCAACCTCCAGGCCGGAGAGGACGTGCGCTGGCTGCCCCGCCGTCGTACGTCCGACATCCCGCTGCCCGGCAACGACTTCTGGCTCCTGGACGGGACGCTCGTGCAGTTCCACCACTTCACCGGCACCGGCGACTGGACATCGGACGGCAAGGAACGCACCAGGGACTCAGCCGCGACCGTGTTGTGCGCCACGGCGTTCGAGACCGTGTGGGAGCGCGGCATCCCGCACGAGAAGTACACCGTCTAGGACTCGATCTGCCGATGCCCGCCTCTCCCTCGTCCAGCGCCCAAGGAGCCCGCGTAGCACTCGCGGTACGCCTGCAGCACCTACGCAAGGACGCCGGCCTCACCGGGAAGGAACTCTCCGCCCGGTGCGGCTGGCATCCCGCGAAGACCACCCGCATCCAGAAGGGCGACGCCGCGCCCTCGGACACCGACATCCGTACATGGTGTGCGGCGTGCGGCGCCGACGGCCAGGCCGACGACCTCGTCGCCACCGCCCGCGCCGTCGACTCCATGTACCTGGAGTGGCGCCGCCTGCACCAGGGCGGCATGCGCAAGGTCCAGCAGGACTGGAACACCCTGCACGAGCGGACCCGCGTCTGCCGGGTCTACGTCTCCAACGTCCCGCCGGGCTTCTTCCAGACGCCCGGCTTCGCCACCGCCCTCATGGAGCAGATCACCCGCTTCCAGGGCACCCCCAACGACGTCGCCGAAGCGGTCGCCGCCCGCATCGCCCGCTCCCGCTTCCTCTACGAAGGCGGCCACCGCTACGTCGTCCTCCTCGAGGAATCCGTCCTGCGCTTCCGCACCGCCGACCCCGAGGCAATGCGCGGACAGCTGCGCCACCTCTTGGCCGTGATGCCGCTCGCCTCCGTCTCGCTCGGAATCATCCCGTTCACCGCGCAGCGCACCGTCTGGCCCCTGGAAGCGTTCTACGTCCACGACGACACCATGGCCGTGGTGGAAACGCTGACAGCGGAGATCAAGGTGACGCAGCCACGCGAGCTCGCCGACTACGCCAAGGCGTTTGCCGGCCTCGCGGAGATGGCCGTCTACGGCGACGCCGCCCGCACGCTCATCCGGGCCGCGATCGACGCCCTGGAGTGAACCTCCGCAATACTCCGCAACTTCGTTGAACGCGCGGACCGTAGGTGCGTAGCGTCGACGGCACCGACGGACCACCAGCCGGAGAGGCGGGGCTCATGCGCGTACACACCGACTCCACCGCCCCGGCCCCGGAGGGCCGCAGCCTCCAGCCGCCCGCCTACGGAATCCCCTCCCCGGCCCTGCTGGCCCGCGCCGACCGCGGCTTCGCCCGGTTCCTCGGCCAGCACAGCGAGGACCAGGACAACGGAGTCGGCGAGGCCCCCCAGCGGTGACCGCCGGCCACCCGCGCAAAGACGCCCCAGCAGCAAGGCCCCACCATGCACACCAGCACCCACACGGTCCTGTACGACCCCGACGGCCTCATCGAAGCCGAGCTCCCGCTCGACCGCGAACCGTACGAGTGCCTCGTCACGGCCGTCCTCGCATGGACCGGCCAGGACACGCTCACCACCCGCGACCTGGAGCAGATCGCCCTCCAGCTCACCGGCCACGCACGCGCAGTCGCCGCCGACGTCCGCCGCCGCGCCGACCAGCTGCCCAAGGACAGCGGGCCGAAGGCACTCGCCGACGTCGTCCTGCGCGAGGCAGAAGACCAGCTGTCCACGACGATCGAGGGCACCGTCCGCTGCACCCAGAGCCGTGCACGGCTTGTTCGCGCCCTCTACGCACGCCTGGACCGCCTGGAGACCGCAACCGGTCCGTCTACTGCGCCCTCAGCCGATCAGGGCGTGTCACCCTCCCATACCCACGGACCACCAGGACGGCTGAAGGCAGGCCCGTAGGAGGCCCGCCCGCCCGGTCCGTATGCGCTATGAGGGGTGATCAAGTGCGCGCCGGTGGTGATCTCCTCTTCAGTCCAGCCGGTCACCTCGATCAGCTGTCCGTCCAGCGGCCCACCGGTCAGCTCGCGGTAGTCGCGGCCGGGCTGTGGCCCGTGCTCCGGGTCATCACGCTCGCTGCCGTACACCCTCGGTCCCTGTGTCATGCGACCAGTCTGGTGTGACACGGGGTCCACCAGGACGGGAATCGGTGCGCCTTCACCTCGAAGAGTCCCTGCCCGCTGCGCAGCCCATACAGGTGCAACACCAGCCTGTGGCAGTGAAACGCCACCGGTGAAACGCGAGTGAAACGCTCCTGCGCGTTTCACCCCTGACCTGCGCCGATGCCCTGGATGGAGGTGGGTGGATCCGGTGCAGGGCCGTGCGTTGCAGGCCCCGCCATGTTCGGTGTCGCCGGTAGGGTCGTGCGGATGATCGGGCAGCGAGCACGGACACGCGTGTCCAGACGTGACAAGAAAATCGAACACACGATCTAATACGGGAATGGATGCCCCCACCTTCCCCGCCGACCTGATCCAGGCCCAGCGCGACCTCAACACCACGTACGACGCCCTCGCCACACTCCGCCAGCACGGCAACACCGCACTGCGCCGCCGACTGCTCCTCCTGTCCGCCCGCATCTGGTGGCACCCCTTCTGGAACACCCAACCGCCCGGCAGGCCGGCAGACCGGACCGAGCTGCGCCGTCAGGCCCGCGGTGACCGTCGCGCAGCGAGGGCGGCATGAGAGCCGACGCCCCGACCGATCGGCAGGTCCAGATTCTGCGGGTGATCAGAAACTGGATTGCGGATCACGGCGAGGGGCCCTCGATCCGCCAGATCGGAGAACGGGTCGGCCTCACCAGCAGTAGCTCGGTCGCCTACCAACTCGGTCGCCTGGAAGACCTGGGACTGATCAGCCGCACCGGGCGCGGGTGGCGCTCCTGTCAGCTCGGCACCTGAGTCCCCTCGCTCTGTCAGCGGCACCCGGCCTACCGTCAGAGTTCGGAACCGTGACATCCCCAGGGCGACGTCAGTGTCCCCGCATACTGGCGGATCAAGCTAATGCCGTACGGCTGCGGCCTCACCTGCCCGCATCGTCCACGCTCAGCGTCCGAGTGCGGCGAGCTGGTCGGCGTGCTGCGATGTGGCCAGGAGCGTGGCCGGCGGTGGGGGTGCGCTAGTTTCGTGCCGCATGGAAGACACCTCCCAGCTACGTCAAGCCGCCCTCGTCTGGCTTGAGCAGGCACGTCATCTCCCCTCCATCCCCCAGGATGTCACCGACGCAGCGCTTGCAGAGCGGCCGGAGTGGGATGACCTGAGCAACGCGGTGGTCATGACAGCGCCGATATCGGAGCACCGTGACCTGTACGGAAAGCTCACCGGTGACTGGCTGCCCAGATGGCCCGTAGTTCTGGGTGCATCCGGGCTGGGCGACGCGACCCGTCTGATCGCTCAAGGGGCGGCGGTACCGGTGGAAGAGGTCGTGGATAGTTTCGTTGCCTTCTGTACGGCGTCGGCAACGGGTGTCGAGGACTGGCTGCTGCTGACCGGCGATCTTCCTGAAGGCGCACGAGTTCCGCTGGGCCATTACACCCTGCAGACCTTCACCACCGACGAACTGAAGCAGCTGGGCCCCATGCCCGCGCTCCACGGCTTGCAGCCGGGCGGGCTCGACCTCGGTCTTCTAAGCGGCGCGCCCTTCGTCCATGCTCCGAACCCTGAGCGTACGCCGGATCGCAGAGGAACCCACTGGTTCGAGAGCGCTGGTCCTCGGCCGGAAGCCCGCCACTGGAGAGCTCTGCTCCCCCTCATCCTGTGGAGCGAGGACCTGTTGCACATCGATGCCGTGTTCAGAGTCGAGCGTGGCCGGTACTTCGAACTGAACCGAAACGACGTACCGACCACCATTGACACCGTTGCGAGCCGCTACGGGAAAGTCGAATTCGAAGACCGCAAGACGGGGAGCTTCTACCTCGCCCCGGCTGATCTGCCGCGGATGCAGGCCTTCTGCTCCGCAGTAACAGCGAGGATCGATGCCGTGATGGCCGGCGCAACCAGTGGCCGCAAGCTGCCCAGGAAACGTGCCCGACGGCTTGAACGGGCCGCCCGACACCTGCTGCAGGCCTACCAGCGCACCACCAGCGACAACGAAGTGTGGGAGCAAGAAATAGACGAGCTGCACCTGGACTACGTCATCGCTCTGGAAGCCCTGATAGCCAGCCCAAACGATAAGCACGACGG
Source organism: Streptomyces sp. NPDC048671 (assembly GCF_055587045.1). Lineage (NCBI taxonomy): Bacteria > Bacillati > Actinomycetota > Actinomycetes > Kitasatosporales > Streptomycetaceae > Streptomyces > Streptomyces sp. NPDC048671. Next base: position 98,141 of record NZ_JBVJHB010000021.1, read on the forward strand.
CATCAGCAAGAAGATGCAGACTCGCACGGCCGCTCTGTTCCCCTCAGCCCTGCGCGAGCTCGTCAGGAAGGCAGTACGGGACGCGTACAACGCGCGATCCCTGTATGTACACGGAGACCTACTCAAAGAGCAGGAGGAGAGTGAAAGGCAGACTGAGCTACGTGAGCTGAGGCTGATCGTGCGGCAAGTTGTTCTGCGCTGGCTCATCCTCACCCCCCACGACAGCCAGGACCTCGCACCACGTCTCGACGCCGCTGCCGACTGCGGCAGCTGTGAACAGGCCATTGACGAGCCTCTGCGCGCTTTCTTCCAGGAAACGACGACACGGGACGACATCCGGTCCTGAGGCGGCATGAGCGTGACTTCAGATCTGGGGGGCGAGTACGGACGAAGACGGTCGTGGCCTGCCCACTCAATCGATTCAACGTTCGGCGCAATCCGCCCATCCGCCCCGGCTCTCGGGGGAGACCGCAAGGGCGATCTCATGGGCGGCTCTCTGATGCACTTCGGGAAAATGCATAGTGGCAGCTGGCCGACCCGCTTAGCGTGATCAGGCTGGCAACCGTCAGCACGATGGTGGATACGCACTGGAGTACCGATGGCTCTGCCCGCCCGGCTCATTGCCACCCTGGGACGACACCCCGACGACCTCACCGAGGACGATCTCCAGCGGGCGGTCGACAGCCAGATACCCGAAGGCGTCGATCTGGACTGGAAGAAGGACTTCTACCAGGGCACCGACGCGGGCAAGAAGGAACTTGCCAAGGATGTGTGCGCCATGGCCAACACCGCCGGCGGCATGGTCGTCATCGGTGTCGACGACGGTAAGCAGGACCATGCGCACGCCCTCGCCCCTTCCGAGCCGTCCCCGGGGCGGGGTGAGGAGTGGATCCGCTCGGTTCTCGCGAACTGGGTCCAGCCTGTCGTGCCCCACGTAGGCGTGCGTTCCGTGAAGTCGAGCATCGCGGTCGGCAAGGTCTACTGGCTCCTCACCGTGCCCCCGAGCACGCAGACTCCGCACGCTGTCGCGGCCCCGGGCAACGACTACAACTTCCGAGTGCACGTCCGACACGGCACCACCACGCGAACGCTCGCCGAATCCGAGATCGCCCAGCGCTACCGCGACCGCTTCCAGGCCGCCTCCGACGACGTCGACCGCCTGCAACAGGTTGGCACCTCCGGGCTGGGCTACCTGTCGGCCTACCTGAGCAGCACAGAGCACGGGCGCCGCCCCCGGGCGAACGACTATCCGGGCTGGCTCACTCTGGCCGCGGTACCAGCTGTCCGAGGCGCCTACCCCCTGATCACCCAAACCGAACGGGAAGCAGCGTTCGACCGGTTCGCCGCGCTCGCCCAAAAAGCGATCACCACCAACGCGCGACCGCACCGCCCCGTACTGGTCGGCCGACGGCAAGTCCGATTTGAAGGCGTCCCCACCGGCCAGCTCCACCAGGACGGCAGCTTCTTCGCGGCACGGCCGATCAACATCCGAAGCAGTCAGCACGACCCCGAAGGCCCCAGGATTATGTACTACCGCGGCTTGGAGCTCGACCTCGTAGCCCTGGTGCAGGTATCGGCGGCCTGGGCGGCGGAGTCCGGAGCGGCAGGCGACCTCATGATCTCGACTGCACTCCACCGCTTCGACGACAGCGACGCGCCGGTGCACTTGCGGGTATCGGAGGACGCCTTCCACGACGGTCCCCCTGCGCCGCTCCCGCCAACTCCTGCGCAGACCACAGCGAACCTCGCAGCCATCATCAACGACAAACGAGAGGCCGTCGTCGCCGCCTGCGCCCTCGCATCCGACCTGCTGGCCGACATGGGTGCACACCAGCCCCACGTCCTGACGTCCGATGGGGACATCGTGCTGGCGCGGCTTGGCGATTACCGTCACCACCTCACGGGCTGGGGTGACTGACACCGACAGCACAAAGCCGCAGGAGCTGGATCTCCGGCAGGCTGCCGCGAGGTCAACCGCCTTGGACACGGGAGTGAAACGGCCAAGGCCGCGTAGTTGAGCCTTGGCGAAACGGAGACCGTGTTTCGTTCTGACCTGGGTGAACCCCAGTTGGGTGGCGGTGTTCTCGATCCATAGCAGCGTCCACTCGACACCGGCCCCGCAACCCGTTCGGTGCACTTTCTTCAGTACCACGGGGGATCGGGTAGGCCATTCGTGTGGTGCGGCCCCCGGAATTGTCAGAGCCTCGCTCTACGTTCCGAGCCATGACCGATTGGATCGAGCCCAGTGCTCGTGAAGCAGATACGGCGTACTCCCCTGAGCAGGTGGAACTCGGCCGGAAGCACGTAGCTCGTGATGACCTCTTGACGGGCGAGAGGCAACGGACGCGCCTGGAGATCGGAGATCTCCTGCTGGAAGTCGCGCCGATGGACAACGACAAGCCCTCCAACGACGCCCACGAGTTGATCAGGGCGTTCGCCGCAGACATCGGCATCACTGCCGACATGGCCCGTGAATACCGGTGCGTGTCCGCAGGCTGTGACCGTGCGCTCAGGCAGGTCCTGGCCGAGTCCGCCGTCACGGTGTCCTACTCAGTCGTTCGCGAGGCTGCGCGGTTTTCCCTCCCGCAGGGGACCCGGGAGGCTGAGAACGCTCTGGCGAAGGCGGACCATGAGCGCCGGCGCCAGGACCGCTGGGAGATCCTGCTGCAGATGCTGCAGGAGCCCGGCCGCCGCCGGGTGACGGCGCAGGAGTTCCGCGCAGCGATCGGCGCGCGGCCGATTCCGAACTCGGCCTCCGCGATGACCGCCGAGAAGATCGTGGAACAGCTCGACCGCCCCGATGTCAGGTCGGCGGTGATGGCGAGCGTGATGGACCCGGCGTTCCTCGTAGAGGCGTTCGCGGCCGATCCGATGGCGGAGCTCAAGATCCGCGACAGCCTCGCCCAGATCACCCAGGCGACAGGCAGCAGGGAGAGTACTTCCGTCCCTGAGGCGACCGACGACCGGCTGGTCCTGCAGTTCCGGCGCCAGGTGAACTTGCTCTACGGCCTGGTCGAGATGCACCCCGAGCAGATCATCAACATCGCCGACGAGGCCATGCTCAACGAGCTGGAGAAGGCGTGCGAGGGCGTTGTGCACTGGGCGCAGCGGCTGCACTCGGCCCGCAGCTGCGGACAGGCGGGTGTGCGGTGACCGCCTCGCGCTACACCTCCCTGTCCGCTGCGACCCGGCAGTGGATCACGGACAACTACGGCCCGCTGTTCGCCCAGCACGGTGACAAGAACCGGCGGACCGGCGAGTTCATGGACCTCATGATCGAAGGGGTCCAGGCGGGCGAGCTGCCGGCGATTGAGTACTTCAAGGTCGTCCTCGGCCCCGTCCTTGGTGCGCTGGACAACGACCTGATGCTTCGATTCGCGCACAGCGGCACCGAAACGCCGCCGCCCGCAGGACCGGGGAAGGAGGGCGGGACGAAGGCACCCGGCGGCACGACACCGCCGATCCCCGGTCTCGGCAACGGCGGAGCATCCTCCGGGCCCGCTCCCGGCGGGTGCGGCACTGGGACCGACATGGGGATCACCATCCCCGGCCAGCGCTCGTTCCTGCCCGCCGACCTGGTCCACGCCCGCATCGTGGAGGTGACCAAGCAGCTCCTCGCTATCAAGGGCAACCAGAAGCACCTGCGCGAGCAGGAGAAGGACAGTCGGGCGTTCCGCAAGCTCCTCGACGGCCAGTACGCGGAGCTGGAAACTCAGCTCCGCGCCCTGCGGCGGGCGCAGGAGCGCATCAAGGAGAACCCCGAGATCGGACTGGACGCGCTGGCTGCCCTGGGTATCGGCGCCGCGGAACTCGGCATGAGCGATGCCGACCTGGTGGCTCTGGCAGGAGCGGTATGAACGGCGTTTCCTACTCCTCGACCCAGTGGCACGACTACTGGAAGTCCATGGTGCCGGCGACCCAACGTGAACAGCGGCGCGGAGACCACATCGCCGATGTGATCGCGGCCGACGGATGCGTGGTGGAGATCCAGCACGCGAGCATGTCCCCGACGAAGATCATGGGACGCGAACTGGACCACGGCCACATGGTGTGGATCTGGGACGGCCGCTCCGCCTACGCCTCCGGTGCCCTCTCGCTGACCGCCTTCGCCAACGGCATCGTGAGTTTCCGGTGGAAGAACCAGCGCCGCAACCTCCGTACGTGCCGGCGCCCGTGCTTCCTAGACCTCTGGACGCTGGGGGAGTGCGGGCAACGGATGCTGCTGAAGATCGGCATCCTCAACGAGGACGGAACGGGCTCCGGCCAGCTGGTCTCCCACGACATCATGCGGCTGTGGATCGTCTCTGGCCTTCCCCGCCACCCGCTCGCCGAGCTCCCCGAAGGCTGCGGCATCCCGGCGGTGGAATTCGCCACGGCAGTCGCGTAGCACGACCATCCACCTGCCGTGCCCCGGACATCTGACAATGTCCGGGGCACGGCAGGGGCGGGCGTAATCAGTAGTCGTCGCGTTCGGAGGGCGGCCCGTACTGCTCGATGAGGTCGCAGGTGCACGTACCGCCCTCGTAGGAGGCCTTGTCGCACTCGTCGTGGTGATCACGCTGCGCCAGGTGCTTCGAGGGTGCGGGCTGTACGGCGGCGGGCTGAACCGGGGCGGCCTGGGGGATCGTCACTGACTCTGCCCACTGCATGCCCAGCGTCGCGAATGCGGCGAGCTGTTCGGCGTCCAGCCGATCCCTCCTCGATTTTGTGTTCGAAATCCATACGCCCAGTTTGACGATCACCGGCTCGATCTCGCCGTCGATGGCGACCTCAACGACTGCACCCCGGGGCACGGGCCGGTCCACGCCTTCCCGTTCTACCCACTGCGTGAGGGCCATCAGAGCCCGTTGGAACGCCGCCTGCGCCTTGCTTGGGCTCTTCGTCGTACGAGCGGCTGCCGGGGCGGGGGCCGAAGCGTCAGCGGGCTGCACGCCCAGCTTCGACAACCGCTCCTGCTGCTTAGTCGACAGCTGTGCCCAGGTGCCAGGATTCTTCTGGCGCTCCAGCCACTTGCCCAGGTCGTCGCCCTCGAACAGCACTCCGGGTTCGATGGGCGGCAGGGCGCCGTCGGCGTCGACGAGGTCGGCGAGGACGCGGTAGTGCCGCTGCCAGTCCAGCGGCCACGGGCAGTCCCAGTCCGGGTCGACCGCGGCCAGCTGCTGTGCGCGCTGCTCCGCCCGCTTCGGGTCCTTCCCGAGACCGCCCTTCCGGCGGAGGTTGGCCATGTGCTGCCCGACGGGCACCATCGCCTCGCCCTCACCCCAGACGGCGTCCTGACGGGGTGCGAGGTGCCCGGTGGCCCGCCGGTAGGAGCGGAGCGCGGCGAGCTTCTTCTCCCACGCCTCCTCGCCGGGCTCCCAGACCATCCCGGCTTCCGCGGCGTCCAGCAGGGTCTTGCGCCGCTCCTCCAGCTCACCCGCCCGCAGCGCTTTCCGCTGCTGGTGGACCCAGCGGCCCAGCGGGAAGTCCTTCGTGACCCCCACTTCGACCTCGACGTCGTAGGCAACGGCGTGCACGCCGGTGATCTCGTTCTCCTTCCGCCAGCGGATCAGGGCCTGGAGTCCTTCCAGCCACACCAGGGACTCCGGCCGGTAGACCCGAGTACGGAGGAACGCTGCGATCGTCGCTGCGTCGCGGGGGCTGGAGAAGTGGAGCAGGGCCGCTTCGGCGGCGGCCTGGGTGTCGTGGTCCTCCTGGTCCTCGCCGTCACCCTCCCCGCCGGCCCCGACGATCTGCCCGTTATCGTCCCGCCGGACGTGGATCTTGCGCTTGCCGCTCGTGAGCGCACGGGAGGCGAGCTGCTCGACAAGTCGATCATCATGACTGCGGAGCCCCTGGAGGATGGCGACAAGGGGGCGGAACGAGGCACTGGCGACCATGTCGGTCGGGTCCTCATTCGGCTCCAGGAACACCGGCACGATGATCCTGGCCACCTTGGTGCTGCCATCCTTGTTGAGCCGGAGCGCCCGGCCGATGTTCTGCACGATCTCCACCTGGGAGCCGCGGGTGTCCGCGAAGCAGATCGCCTCGACTCCCCGCTCACCCGTGATGTCTACGCCCTCTCCGAGCACGCGAACGCTGGCGAGGAAGGCACGGTGGACCCGGCGTCCGGCCGCGTCGATGCCGTTGGCGAACTGGCGCAGAGCCTCGCGCCGCTCGGAGACGAGGTGGTCGCCGCACAGCCACGCCGACCACACCCGGTCCGGCGGGACGTGGCGGCCGGCCTCCAGCTCGTAGAACTCCGCGTCGATCGACGACTTCGGCAGCCGGTCCGCAGCCGCCAGGTCGGCGTCGGACGCGTCGTTCATGTACAGCGCGGCCGCCGTCTCGGGAAGCTTGTCAGCGAACGCTGCGGCTTCCTCGACCTTCTGGTGGAACGTCATGACCGTACGCAGGTTGTACGCCGCCGCGTGCTCCAACAGGGCGGTCTGCAACAGGGCCAGGCGCCGGCCCCGCTGCGCCTCCTCCGACTCCCCGAGGACCGGCGAGGGGTCGCGGATCTCCAGGACGTCGATCTCGAATCCTGCGAGGATCTCGCGCTCGATGGCCTCGCTCAGACCGAGCTCTGCGAGCCACGCGCCGTAGGTGCCCTCCGGGTCGTCCGACATGGTCGCGATCTCCGCCTCCTGGCCGTCCGCGCCCTTCTGGGGCCGGGCGGCGGCGAGGATGCGCGGGGTCGCGGTGAGGTAGAGCCGGAAGTCTGCCGGGATCCGCTGGTTGTCGTGGATCGCCGCCCACGGCCGACCAAGATCACCGGCGGTTCCGTGTGCCTCGTCCGTTTTACCGATCGTTGAGATGTGCGGGGCGAGGTTGGCCTGGTGTTCTTCGCGATGAACATGTGTGTGGTGTTGGCGACGGTCGAGCGGTCCTCAGTCGTCGTCGATGTCGTCGAAGACGCTTCGCTCGGGAGGTGCGTCCGCGGATGCGGAGTGGCCGTGAGGGGCTGCCGCCCGAGGGCCTTGCGGGGGGTATTCGTCCTTCGGGGTTGTAGTTGTGCCCCGCTCGCCGAGTGTTCGAGGCGCAGCCGGTCACGCCACGCGGGTGGAGCGGGGCCAGCTGAGCGGCTACCGGGATTCCGCGCGACCGGCGCCGCCGGTCGCGTGCTACCGCACCAGGCACTGCAACGCCCTGCCCGTAGTCGACACCTTGGTCGAAGCGGCCAGGATCACCATCGCGCCCGTCGGTACGTCCGCGGTCAACTCCAACCTGAGCGCCCGGACCGGGACCTGCCGCGCTGGCCGCCCTCATGGCCTGTCGCCCTGTGTGCAGGTGTGCTGTCAGTGCTGGCCGATAGATTGGCCGTCTTGACATGAGTGGGGGCGCCGTGACTTCGCAACCGCGTCGTAGTTACACCAACGCGACGATCGCCGGGCTGATGACGTTGGCCCGCGGCGCGTGCTATTGGCCCGGTTGTGGCGAGCCAGTCATCCGGATGGTCGGTGCTGAGCCGATGCTCAACCTGGAGATCGCCCACATCCGCGCCTTCGAGAGCGGTGGTCCGCGGTTCGATCCGTCCTGGACGGTCAAGCAGCGCAACAGCTTCGGCAACCTGATGCTGCTGTGTACTCCTCACCACAAGACGGTCGACGGCCCCAACAACGCCACCTACCCGGTCGAGTTGCTGGAGGGATGGAAACACGATCGTGAGGCTGAAGGTCAGGACGCATTGGCGGGCCTGCGGGATCTCAGCGAGGAAGACCTGCTGGGCATGTGCACCGCCCTGCGCGACGAACTCGTAGCGGTGCTTGAGCAAATTGCCGGCAGCAGCCACGAAATCCTCCGCCGTCTAGATGCACGGACGGACTTCCAGACGGGGCTGCGGACCTTGAGCCTGCGGGCACAGGAAGAGGCACAGGCCCTGACGGGAGCGTGGCCGGCCGTGGAGCAGGCAGTCGGGCTTTTGCAGAGCTGCCCGACGGAGCGCAAGGCGCTCTTGAGGCAGTGGGCCCACCGGTTTCCGAGTTGGATGGAGAAGGCGCCCCCGCAGGCGTTCGCCTGGCTGGCCGAACTCGCCTCGGACTACGAGGCCCACCGGGCTTCGGTCACGTTCTTCCAGCGCTGCATCGATGATGGCGGCTTCCCGCGGGATCTGCGGGTCGCGCGGGCAGCCCAGCAGCTCAGCGCGGCCGGAACGGACCAGGACGCGCGCGATTTTCTCGTCACGAACAACAATCCCAGCTCACCTCTCCTGCTCGGAATGCTGGCACTGTTCGACAACGACTGGAAGAAGGCTCTGGGCCATCTCGCATCCTGGGAGCCGGAAACCCGGACTGCCCGGGCATTCAAAGCCGGCCTGGAAGCCCACGCCCTCACCAGCACGGGCCAGGACGCCGCCGCCCTGGCCCGGCTGCGTGCCGCAGACCCGGACGGCATCATGTCCGGCATCCAGCATCTGTCCGCTCTCATCCTCCTTAACCGTGCTGTCCGCGGCCGGAGCGAGCACCGGCTCGCGGATGCGCGCGAAGCCCTCGCGCTGGCGATCAAAGCCCGCGACGGCCGCCGGACATGGTTCGGCGACAGCGTGGCACCCGCAGTGGTGGCGGTGCAGGCAGCCCAGACCTGCGGAGATGCCGCCACAGCCTGGGGCCTGGCACAGGAACAGTCCGAGGGCCAGGCACTCGCCCGCGAGGCGCGCGACCCCCGACTGATCGAGCACCGCGCAGTGCTCGCCGCGCTTACCGGCCGGGTGGATGAGGCTCGACGCCTCCAGAGCCAGGTCGAGAGCGCCTACGCCCGTGCGCAGATCACCGCCGTGATCTTGGAGCGGGAAACCGACGGCCAGATCGAGCCCTCGCAGATTCAAGCCGCCTGGCAGGCCGTGTGGGACGCGGCCACCACCGAGCAGGAACAACTCCAGGCCGCAATGGGAATGGCGGAATGCGGGACGCAACCGGCCGACCTGGACCGCCTCGAAGGCTCCCATCCTGAGATTGTCGCCGAGATCAGACTTATCGCCCGAGCACTGACCGCAAGCTCAGCCGGCGACCTCTCCGTGCTGCGCGCCAACGTCACCAAGAGTCGGATCATCGTGCTAGCACTGGCACAGAGGTACCAGATCAGCGGGGAACGAGAGCTTCGGGCACGTACGCTGCGCTCGGGTGCGGAGCATTGGCGTGACGCCTTCCTGATGGCCATGGCGGCAGACGCCTACCGGCATGCCGACATGCTCGCGCAGACGAAAGTGTGCGCGCGGGAGGCCCTGACGCTAGCCGGTCCGGACTGGGCTGCACAGGGTGAGATGTATGCGTTGCTGGTCGAGGCGGAGCTAGCGGAAGGCAACACCGACCGGGCCACCGACGCGGCGCGGAACATGCTTGCCCTCGATCCGCACGACCACAACGCCCGTTGGGCGCTGGTCCGCTGCCACGTAGCCCGCAGCCTGTTCGAGGATGCTTGGAATGTCCTGGCCTACCAAGGCACGCCCATCGAACCCCGCACCGGACACGAGGCCCTGCTGTGGGTGAAGTTGGGGGCGAGGCACTCCAGCGAAGCCAACTTCGCCGGCCAGGCTCTGGCCCTGATGCAGCGCTGGCCCGATGACGAGGAACTCCTCGGCGCGTTCATCGCTACCCTGCACCTGAGCGCCGCCGGCACCCCCGAGCGGTGGTCCGAAAACGACGCCGACCAGCTCAACGAAGCCACCGCCGAGTACCTGGAACGGTTTCCCGACAGCTCCCAGTTCCGCGCCGTGACACTAGGCCCAGACGATGATCCGCTCGTCAACGTTGCTGACGAATTGCGTCAGGCGCACGAGAACGTCAAGGGAGTCCAGAGCAAAGTCGCTGCTGGCGACCTCCCCTTGGGCACCCTGACGTGGGTAACCGGTCGGGGCTACACGGAGCTGAGCCTGCGCCGGGGGGCCGGTTTCGTCTATGCGGGCAATGCCCTGGCCGCCGGCGTGGGAGCCGAAGCGGTGGCCGCAGCCCGCTCCGTGCGCACGGTCATCGATCCAACCGCTGCCCACACCTTGGCACTGCTGGATCCGGGCCATGCCGAGCGGCTGATCGGCAGCTTGGAGGAAGTGGTTACTACCGACCAGCTGTTCCAAGACGCCCTTTACGCGAAGGAGTCCCTCGCGCTGCAGACGGAGCTGACGCTGGGCTGGGACGAGGCAGGACAGCGGGCAGAGGTCCGCAGCGACGAAGTGGCGAACCTGGAGCGGCTGCGCTCCACGTCAGTCCGTGTCGTGGACGTCCTCAGATCGGTCGCCCGTGTTCCACGTCCGGAACTGCGCCGCTTTCCGCTCCCTGGCACGCGCGGTAAGGAGTGGCTTACCGCGCCCGACTACGCCAAGGAGCACGGGCTGGTCCTGTGGAGCGACGACCGGGTCCTGCGCGCGATCGCCCGTGCTGAGCACATCCCCGCCTTCGGAACCCTCGACCTCCTGGACGCCACGACCGCTGCCGGCCAGTTCAGTGCCCACGAGGCTCTGCTCATCAAGGCTGACCTCTTGCGCAATCACTACGTTGACATCGACTTCTCCACCGACCTGTATGAGGCCGCGGCCCTTGCCGACGGCTGGCAGGCCAAAGCCGTCGCGAACGCCCTGTCCCGCCCGCTGGCATGGACGCAGCCGCAGTCCGCGGCATCGTTCGTGCTGGATTGCATCTCCCGCATCAGTGAGCAGCGCCCGCACGACATCAACCTGTGGCTGGCTGCGGCCTCCACCGGTCTGGCCCGAGCCTCGGTGCCCGGGGCGGCGAACCAGAACCTCAAAGCTCTGGTCTGGCAGGTCCTGACCCAACCGTGGGTCAACACTTCCTCGCTCCCGTTCATCCTGACCGGGCTCCGCTGCGGCATCGCGGTCCGCGACGACGCTGGGCTACCGCTGGAGGAGGCGCTCGCCCAGTTCTACGCCGCCCTGGTCGCCCGATTCGGTCACGTGGCGGCCGCAAGTCAACTCATGAAGCTGTACAAGATCGCTCCTGACGCGGAGAAGGCGGCCGCCGCTCGGATCGTACTCACACACCCAGGAAACTGAAGGCTCCTCGCCCAGGACCGCAGATGAACCAGTAACCCGGCGCGGCCCGAGGGATATAGCCTGTTCCCGCCGGTCCGACCGTGTCCTGCGGCATGCCAGCCGCCGCACAACACGGCCACCCGTGTGAAGGAGCGCGATGCGGTTACGCCCCCACCAGCAAGAGGCCCTGGCCGCGATCCGGGCGGCCGTGGGGAGAGCCTGCGGCGGATGACGGTGGTCTCCGCCAGCGGCAAGATCCTCACTGCCCAGCGCGTATCCGCCGAACTCGCCCCCAAGGAGCGACGCTGGTGCTGGTGCCGACCAAGGTGCTGGTGGTGCAGACCGCTCGCAAGTGGCGCGAAGCCGGGTATCGCGGCCTGCTGATCGGCGTGTGCTCCCTATCCCAGAAAGATAGTGGCGTGTCGCCCCCGGAACTCACCATGACCAGCGACCCGGCCGCCATCGCGGCCCAGGTGAGCGGCGGGCCGACGGCGGTGGTGGCGACCTACGCGTCCCTGCCCGCCGTCATCGCCGCCCACCGCGACCCAAGGGAACGTTCTGGCGTGTGAGGGTGACGGACTTTACCAACTGTCACCTGGGTGTGTGGGACGTTCGTGTGGAGTGGTCCGCCGGGGCGGGGGAGGGGTGTGGACTCGCGGGGCGGGAGTGCTGCCACCGGGGCGGTTCCAGGTTCGGAGGGGCGGCACATGGTGGATGGCCGATTGGTGGTGGGCGACTTACGGGTGCAGGAGATCGTCCGCGGGGACGGTCGGGTGTCCTACACGGTCGTGGACACGGACTGCACGCTTGTGGCGGAGGCAGACGGGTTCCTGCGTTCCTGCCGGGCGGGTACGGACCGCACGTACGCATATGTGCTGGTGGATCATCTGCGGTGGCTGCGGTTCGCGGGCCTGGACACAGGCGCGGTGTCGCTGGAGGACCTGCGGCACTACATGGCGGCCTTGGGAGCGGACTACCCGGGGCCGTTCGGTATGCCGTGGCGCGAAGGGAAACGCCCCTACGGGCACAGCGCACTGAAGACCGCCGCGGCCTGCCTCAAGGGCTTCTACCTCCGCCTGGGCACCCACGGCGTGAACCCGGCACTGGCGGAGGCACTGCGCGTGACCCGTTTGCCGACGCGGGCGGACCGTCGGCGGGCGATGCTCGGGCACGTCCTGCACAGCATGCCCGCGAATCCTCTGGCTCCGGCGGAGCGGATGCGACGGCACCCGAAGATGCTGCCGGAAGGTGCCCGGGATCTGCTGCTGGGGGCGGTCTCGTGCGCGCGGGACCGGATGGTGGTCACGTGGCTGGCCGACGGCGGTTTCCGCATCGGTGAGCTGTGCGGGCTGCGTCTGGTCGACCTGCACCTGCGCGAGCAGGCCGCGTGCGGTCAGTGCCGGGGGCCGCACGTGCACATCTGCCACCGTGAGGACAACGCCAACCGGGCCCGGGTGAAGACCAAGTCCCCCTGGACGTCGCAGGACGGCACTGTGTGCGGTGGGACGGTGCGCCGGGTGAGTCCGGCGATGGTTCACACCTACTTCGAGTACATCACCACCCAGTACCCCGCCCAGACCGCTCACGGCATGCTCCTGGTCAGCCTGCACGGCCCCTCCCGAGGCCAGCCGTGGACCACGGCCGCGGCCCGCGGCATGCTGCGCCGGGCCGCGGCCCGTGTGGAGATCGGCCGGGTGGTCCCGCACGCTTTCCGGCACAGCTTCGCCACCGCGGTGCTGGACGCCGCACAGGGCAATGCGGTGATCGCGCGGGATGCTGGCGGCTGGGCCTCGGCCGCGACCGTCGAGCAGGTCTACGGCCACGTAGACGTCCACGACCCGGTGTTCACCGCGGCTCTGGAGCAGGTGTGGGGGACACGGCCGTGATCCCTCTGACGCTGTTGCCCGGCCGCACCGACACCACCCGCGTCGGCCGCGACCGGCTCGAACTGCTCACGGCCCTCATAGAGGCCCCTTCATTCGATCCGCTCTTCCGCGACACGTTGATCTTCATCCCGCCTCAGCACCCGGTCTTCGCCTGGCAGTGCGCCGTTGACGGCTGCCTGCGCATCCGCCGGGTCAGCCACAACCTGTGCAACACGCACAACCTGGAGTGGGAGCAGGCCGAGCGGACGGGGCAGACCAAGCGCGCCTTCATGGACGCGGCCACCGCTCTGCCCGCCGCGCGGGGAGTGGACTACGGCCGGTGCCTGATCTGTCCCGACCGCCCGGCGATCAGTCCCACCACCCGGCTGTGCCTGCAGCACCAGACCAGGTGGCAGTACGGCGAGGCCGCCGGCATGGACCGCACCCGGTTCGAATCCTGGGCCCGTACACAGCACCCGCTTCCCGGCTACGGCCTGTGCACGGCCCGTTGCCCGTTTTTGGCCTGTACCTCACTGGGGCTGTGCCTGCAGCACCTGAACCGGTACAAGATCGACAACCGTCCGGGAGAGGCCCGGTCGCAAAACTCACGCGGCCCCCTCAAGGACGGCCAGCCGCTCCCGGTGACATACGGCGACGAGAAGGCATTCCGAGCCTGGTGCGCCACTGCGGAGCCGGTTACGCAGCCAGGGCTGGTCAACCTTCATGGCCTGTCCCCGCTGTTGCGGGCCGAGATCCAGTGGGGCCTGCACACCCATGCCCAGTCCGCGCAGCACTCCGAGTGGAGCACCAACGGCATCAGGAATCTCGTCAGGCATTGCCGACGAGGCGGCATCACGTCCCTGATGGACCTGCACGACGAGGGCTACAAAGACCTGTCCCGTAAACAGATGGACTCCGAAGTCCGCAAGATCATCTGGGAAGTCATCAACGGTCTGCGCTGCGTCTACTACAGCCCCTCGGACACCAAGGACGCCGGCTTCCTGGAGACCGATCACTTCGGACGACGCTTCAAGAACGCCCAGAGCAACTTCGACATCACCACCGTCTCCCAGCGGTGGCTGCGCGACCTGCTCTGGGACTATCTCGCCGAGTTGCTCCGTTCCCCGCAGTGCCCCCGCACCAGAGGCCCCTTCGACCAGATGCGCCGCGCCGCCGTCGAACTGGGCGTCTTCCTCGAAACCGACGCCCCTGACGCCGGCCACGACCCCACCGTGCTGCGCCGTGAGCACGCCGAGCGGTTCGTCGCCGACCAGCGCCACCGCGCCCGCCACGGCCTGCCATCTCTGGGCATGCTCCTGGTCGACGGACGATCCCCCACCGTCACCGATCTGAGCTGCCAGTTCGTGTTCAACCAAGCCCGCAAGCTGCTCTACAGCGCCATCACCGCCGGCCACGCCGAACGCCTCGGCATCGACACCGGCTTCCTGACCGCCATCCCCTTCGGCGGCACCGGCATCAAACAGCGCTCCCGCAACCCCTTCAGCGACGACGTCGCCCGCGCGCTGATGGACGAGACCAACCTACGCCGCCTGGAGGAACTCGACCTCAACGACCGGGGCCTGCGGGACATCTGGGAGACCATCGTCGCCACCGGGCGCCGCTGCAGCGAGGTCGTCGGACTGCGCCTGGACTGCATCGGCCGCTACCGCGGCCTGGCCATGCTGTGGCACGACCAGACCAAAGTCGGCAACTACAACGAGGGCATCCGCATCCCCGAGCCCGTGTACCAGCGCCTCGATGCACGGCGCACCAAGACACTCCAGATCTTCGAAAAGCGCTACGGCCACACCCCAGCAGCCGCTGAACGCCCCGGCCTGGCCCTCTTCCCGTCCCGCATCCGCAACCCCAACGGCCGCCAGCCGATCTCCTACGGACACTTCAACGAGCGCTTCAGGACCTGGATCTCCGACCTCGACCTCGGCGGCGCGTACGTCGCCCACCAGGCCCGCCACACCCTGGCCACCAACCTGCTGCGCGCCGGCGCCACACTCACCCACATCCGCCGCTACCTCGGCCAGCTCTCCGAACGCATGGCCGAGCACTACGTGAAGATCACCAACAGCGACCTCGAAGACGTCCTGAACACCATCTGGGTAGCCGGGCCCGGCGCCCTCAACCCCGGCGAACTCCTCTCCGGCGACACCACCCCCATGGAGCGCGAGACAGCTCTCGCCCTGGCACTGGACCTCTCCCGCCGCAGCACCCCCGCCGACGGAGGATTCTGCACCTACCAACCCGTCGTCAACGGCGGAGCCTGCCCCTGGAAACTCGACTGCGAGAACTGCGACAACTTCGTCCTCTCCGGCGCAGACCTCCTCTACTGGCGACGCAAAGCCGAACAGTGGCGCTCCATCGCCGAGAACGCCCCCGACGACGCCACCGCCGACTACCTCCACACCGTCTTCGAACCCACCGCCAAGGCCATCAAAGGACTCGAGCAGGCCCTGGCCGCCCTCGGCATCCTCGACGAAGCCCTGGCCATCGACCTGCGGCGCCCCCAGGACTACTTCCACCGCACCTGGAGCACCGCCTTCCGCGCCCGCGACCTCGCAGCACTGCAGGACCCCGACGACGCCACAGGGCAGCCATGAGCACTCCCCGCACAGACGCAGCCGTACGAGCCCGCCGCCAAGCCACCCAAGAGATGCTTCAACGCCTGCAGACTGCCCTGGCAGCCATGACACGCGACCACACGCCTGTCACCGTCGCAGCCCTTGCCCGTACCGCCCGCGTCTCACGCACCTTCCTCTATCAAAACCAGCAGGCCAGAGCCCTGATCGAGCGGGCCAATCGAGCAAGCAGACCCCACCCCGGAGTCTCCAACAACGGCAGCCGCGCACAGCCCGCCTGGAAGGAACGCGCACTCAACGCCGAAGACGCACTCGCCCAAGCCCAGCGCGAAATCCGCACCCAGCGCACCCGCATCGCAGAGCTCCTCGGCAAGATCCGCGACCTCGAACACGACCTCCCCGAAGGCTCACTTCAGCGCATCGTCACGGAGAACACCACACTGAAGCAGCACGTACGACAGCTCACCCAGGACAACCAGCAGCTGCAAGAACGACTGACCAGCGCCCGCCAGAACAACCGCTTCATGGACAAACGCATCGCCGACCTCGAAGCCCAACTCGCCCCGTACCTCACCATCCCGCCCCCGCGCCCCTGACCCAGTCTCGGATCATCACCGAACCTTGCCGACGACCGTTAGATCCAGTCGATGCCCAGCGCCGCGAGCGCGTCGCGCTGCTCCTGGTCGAGCTTGTCCCGCCTCGCGCGGGTGTTGGAAACCCATACGCCCAGCTTCACGATCACTGGCTCCGTCTCGCCGTCGACCGAGATCTCCTCAGCGTGGCTGCGGGGTACCGGCCGGCCTGCGCCTTCCCGCTCGACCCACTGCGTGAGGGCCGCGAGGCCGCGTTGGAATGCCTGCTGCGCTTTGCCCTGCCCCTTCACCGCGGGCGCTGCCGTCGGGGCGGGGGAGGGTGCTTCAGTGGGCTGTACGCCCAGCTTCGCCAGCCGTTCCTGCTGTTCGGTGGACAGGAGCTTCCAGGTGCTCGGGTTCTTCTGCCGCTCCAACCATCGCCCGATGTCGTCGCCGTCCATCAGCACGCCGGGCTGGATGTCGGGCAGCACCCCACCGGGCTCGTCCTCGGTGAGGTCGGCGAGGTGGCGGTGGTGGCGTTGCCAGTCGAGTGGCCAGGGGCAGTCCCAGTCCGGGTCGATCGCGGCCAGCTGCTGCGCGCGTTCCGCCGCTCGCTGCGGGTCCTTGCCGAGCCCTCCTTTGCGTCGGAGGTTGGCCATGTGTTGCCCGATGGGTACTAGGCCCTCGGCTTCGCTCTCGCCCCAGACGGCGTCCTGGCGGGGCGCGAGGTGCCCGTTGGCCCGTCGGTAGGAGCGGAGCGCGGCGAGTTTGTTCTCCCATGCTTCGTCGCCTGGTTCCCACACCATCCCGGCGTCGTCGAGGAGCTCTTTGCGGTGGTGGTCGAGTTCACCTGCGCGCAGCGCCTTGCGCTGCTGGTGGACCCACCGGCCCAGGGGATAGTCCTTCGTCGCGCCGACGGTGGTCTCGGTGTCGTACGGCACGGCGTACAGGCCCGTGATCTCGTTCTCGGTGTGCCAGCGGATCAGGGCCTGGTAGCCCTCCAGCCAGACGAGGGATTCGGGCCGGATGACGCGGCAGCGGGTCAGGGCGGCGATGTCGGCGGCGTCGCGGGGGGAGGCGAAGTTGACCACGACCGAGGTGACCCGGTCGACCTCCTGCTGCTCCTCGCCGGCCTCTGCGGGCATGTCCCCGTTCTCCTCGCCGGCCCCGGCCGAGGGGGAGGGGCGGACGTGGATGCGCCGCCGTCCGGTGCCGCGGGTCAGGGCGTGGGAAGCGAGCTGGTCGACCATGCGTTCTGAGTGCGAGCGCAGGGCTTGGAGGATGTCGACGAGGGGTTGGTAGCTGGCCGAGGCGACCATGTCCTTCGGGTCCTCCCCGGGCTGGAGGAAGACGGGGATGATGATCCGCGCGGTCTTGGTCGTGCCGTCCGGGTTGGGGCGCAGGGCGCGTCCGATGTTCTGGACGACGTCGACCTGGGAGCTGCGCGAGCCGACGATGCACACGGCTTCGACTCCGCGTAGTCCGGTGATGTCGACCCCGACCCCGAGTGCCCGCACGGAGGAGAGGAACGCCCGGTGCACCCGCCGGTTCTGCGCGTTGATGCCGTTGGCGAACCGGTGGATCACCTCACGCCGGTGCGCGATGGGATGGTCGCCGCACAGCCAGTCTGCCCACACCCGGTCCGGGGGCACGTGACGGCCTTCCTCTAGCTCGTACAGCTCGGCGGCGATCGACGACGCCGGCAGCTCCTGCGCACCGGCCAGTGCCGCCGCGGAGGCACTGGCGGTATACAGCTCACCGGCGGTGCGTGGCATCTGCTCGGCGAACGCGGCGGCTTCCTCGACCCGCTGGTGGAACACCATGGTGGTGTGCAGATTCTGCTGCGCTGTGTGCTCCAGCAGCGCTGCCTGGAGCAGGGCCATGCGCCGGCCACGCAGCGCGTCCTCCGACAGGCCCAGGATCGGGTCCGGGTCGCGGATCTCCAGCACGTCGATCTCGAACCCCGCGAGGATCGATCGTTCCACCGCCTCCGCCAGCCCAAGATCGAAGATCCGGGTTCCGTAGGTGCTGGAGTCGTCCTCCATCGACGCGATCACCACCTCCCGTCCGTCCCGGCCCCGCTGCGGCCGGGGCGCGGCGAGAATCCGCGGAGTCGCGGTCAGGTAGAGCCGGAAATCGACCGGAATCCGGGACTGGTCGTGGATCGCCGCCCACGGCCGGCCCATGTCCCCCGCGGTCATGTGCCCCTCGTCCAGAATAGCCAGGTCGAACGGAGCCATCCGCTGCCCGTACAGCCGCTCCCCGCCCGCCAGAGCCGACTCCAACGGCCCAGGGACAGTCCGGCGACCAGTGACGTCGGTGGAGTCCTCGCGGTCCACGAGAGATGCGTACGTGGCGAACACGACCACCGGCCCGGTCCCGGCCCACAGGGCGAGCTGGATCGGGTTGGTGGTCGTGCGCACCCCGAGTTGCTCCAAGACCTCGTCCTTGTCCACCGAGCAGACCGCGACCATCCGCGCGCGGTGACCGACCCGCCGCCAGGACTGGGCACTCTGCACGATCAGGTCGAGCGTGGGCACCATCACCAGAACCCGGCCGTCCGGGAAGCACTCCAGCGCGCTCGCGGCGGCCGTGATCGTCTTCCCGGACCCGGTCGCCGACACGCCCGTGGCACGCGCCCCCTCCGGCGGCACAAAAGATCTTGCAGGGAATCCCACCCACTTCCGGAAATTCAACTTCTGATCTACCTGGTGTTCCTTGAGCGGAATCAAAGACATTCGCTTACCTCCCCTTTCAGTTTTCTCGCGGAATTTCAGGCAGTCGTGTGCGGATAGCAGGCGGCACCGGCGCCGCTCCAGATCGCCCCGCTCGCGAGATGCCAGCCGCCGGGTGTCCCGTCCGACTTCCCGCGCTTCCACCCCGGTAGGTCATCCGGGTCGTAGTGCCCGGCCTCGCGCGTGCAGAGGATGACGTCACCGCTGGACATCTCCACCGTCCGAGCCGCGCACAGGCCGCCGGCCTCGCCCAGGGCCTCCAGCAGTCGGCGCCGCTCCGTGGCGTGCGGGTGCATGAACGCAGCACCGCCTGCAAAAGAAGGGACACCCCAGCCGGAGAGCGGATACGCTGCGTCCGGCCACGCGTCGTCTAGCGGCCCAGGACACCGCACTCGGGTTCGCCCCGATGCGGAAACCCCGGTTCGAATCCGGGTGCTGGCCACCCCTGCACACAATTCCTGTACGGCCAGTTCAGCAGCCCCGGCCGACCGGCCGCCGCGCCGTGACCAGCCCCGGTCCGCGATGCCCACCAGGGCCTCACTCACGGCCGTCACGCCCTTGTCCCAGCCGTCCGCGAACAGCCCACCCCGAGAGGCCGGCGCCGTTCCGTCCAGCTCGACCACTTCGCTCTGCGCCCCGGTGGCCGCACTGGCCTCCAGTGCGGCCACCAGGTCGTCCGCCTCGCTCGCGGGCAGGCCCTGGGCGGCCAGGAGCGCGAACAGTTTCAACCGGACGTTGCTGCCCACCGTCTGGTACTGCGTTACCTTCCGCACGGAATCGCTGCTCAGCACCTGAGCCTTTCCGGTAGATTCGCCGTGACTGGTCATCAGCGGTCGTTCCTCTCGAACGTGAGGGAGTTTTCCAGATGGTGAGGTGTCCCGTGTTTCTGCCAACAGTACATGTGCATCAAACTGGATGCACCCACTACACTGAAGCCCGACACGAACGAGCGCCCCCTTCCTCGTAGCCAGCCAAGCCCGCATAGCGGGCTTCAGGCCCTGGAGGCGCAGCCGGAAGGGCCCCAGGGTGGGGGAGCGCAGCGGACACGCCCTCAGACGGGTGCGAAGCACCCGTCAACTTCTCTACGCCTAGTCCCAATTATCCGCAGCTGACACTCAGCCTGACTAGGCCCTGCATAGCGGGGCCCACCGGCCCGCAACGCGGGCCGGCCCCCTCAACTCCCGAAGCGAAGCGGAGGGAGTTGGCCCCGGCTTGCCGGGGCGCGGTGAGCGCAGCGAACCGCCCCTCAACCCCAGGGCGCAGCCCTGGGGTTGGCAACCCGCGGAGCGGGTTGCGCAACTGCCCCGCTCCGCGGGGCAGTTCGCTTGCACATCGCGCAGCGATGTGGTACCCGCTCCGCGGG
>NZ_JBVJHB010000022.1:0-100940 GCF_055587045.1 Streptomyces sp. NPDC048671
GGGGGGGGGGGCCTTTCTCCCCCCCCATTCCCCCCGGGCCATTTAAAACACCGTTTTGGGCCCGCCCCCCCCCCCCCCCCGGGGGGGGGGGGCCCCCGGGCGGCCCCCCCCCCCGCCCCCCTCCCCCTCGTCGGCGTCTGCCAGGGAAATCCATCGCCATGTTCCGTTTCCTCATCCGCCGGGCAATCGGCGCACTGGTCATCCTGCTGATCATCAGTGCCATCACCTTCGTCCTGTTCTACGTCGCGCCCCGCGACCCAGCTCGTGTGGCCTGCGGCAAGGTGTGCACACCGGAGACACTGGCGCTGGTCAAACGCAACCTCGGCATCTCCGACCCGATGCCCGTGCAGTACTGGCACTGGATCCAGGCCGTGTTCGTCGGCCGGGACTACGCCTCCTTCGGGCACTGTCCCGCACCGTGTCTGGGCTACTCCTTCCACAACCGTGAGCCGGTCCTCGGCACGATCCTGGACCGCTTCCCGACGACGCTGTCGCTCTCCATCGGCAGTGCGGTCGTCTTCGTCGTCTTCGGTGTGGGCACCGGCATGCTGGCCGCGGTCAAGCAGGGGAAGATGCTGGACAAGGTGGCCTCCTCGGCCTCCTTGATCGGCTCCTCCATGCAGATCTACATCGTCGGCGTGGTCGCCATGTACTACCTCGCCGACCAGTGGCACATCATGAGCCGTCCCAAGGACGTCCCCTTCACCGAGGACCCGGCCGGCTGGTTCAACGGGCTGCTGCTGCCCTGGCTGGTGCTGGCGCTCATCTTCACCGCCAACTACACCCGCATGGCCCGCTCCCAGCTCGTCGAGACGCTGAACGAGGACTACGTCCGCACCGCACGCGCCAAGGGGCTCTCGCGGCGCACGGTGTTCTTCAGATTCGCCTGGCGCGGGGCCATGGGCCCGATCGTCACCATCTTCGGCCTCGACCTCGGCGTCCTCTTCGGCGGCGCGATCATCACCGAGCAGATCTTCGGACTGCACGGCATCGGGGCCCTCTCCATCAAGGCCGTGAAAGACAACGACCTGCCCCTGCTGCTCGGCGTCGTGCTGGTGGCGGCCGGAGCCATCGTCGTCCTCAACATCATCGTCGATGCCGTGTACGCCCTCATCGATCCACGCGTCCGCCTCGCCTAGGGAGAGATCCAGTGAGCACCCCCTTCCTCTCCGTACGCGATCTGCGCGTGCACTTCTCCACCGAAGACGGCATGGTCAAGGCCGTCGACGGGCTGTCCTTCGACGTCGAGCGGGGCAAGACGCTCGGCATCGTCGGCGAGTCCGGCTCCGGCAAGTCCGTCACCAACCTGACCATCCTCGGGTTGCACCACCCCGACCACACCACGATCGACGGCGAGATCCTGCTCGACGGGCAGGACCTCCTCACCGCCTCGGAGCGGGAGCTGGAGCGGCTGCGCGGCAACAAGATGTCCATGATCTTCCAGGACGCGCTGGCCTCGCTCTCGCCGTACCACACCATCGGCAAGCAGATCGGTGAGACGTACCGCAAGCACACCGGGGCCTCCAAGCGCGAGGCACGGGCGCGGGCCGTGGAGATGCTCACCAAGGTGGGCATCCCGCAGCCCGATCTGCGGGTCGACGACTACCCGCACCAGTTCTCCGGCGGTATGCGCCAGCGCGCGATGATCGCCATGGCGCTGGTCTGCAACCCCGCGCTGCTGGTGGCGGACGAGCCGACGACGGCGCTGGACGTCACGGTGCAGGCCCAGATCATGGACCTGCTCAAGGACCTCCAGCAGGAGACCGGCACCTCGATCATCTTCATCACCCACGACCTCGGCGTGATCGCCGACATCGCGGACGACGTGCTGGTGATGTACGGCGGCCGGTGTGTGGAGCGCGGCACCAAGAAGGAGGTGCTGCGCTCGCCGCAGCACCCCTACACCTGGGGCCTGCTGGGGTCCATGCCGACCCTGGAGGGGCCGGTGGACGTACCGCTGTCGCCGATCCCCGGTACCCCGCCGAGCCTCCTCAACCCGCCGACGGGCTGCTGCTTCCACCCCCGGTGCACCTTCACCGAGCAGGTCGGCGGCACCCGGTGTGCGACCGAGCTGCCGCTGCTGAGCCTGTCGGGCGGGCGCGGGTCCGCTTGCCACCTGACTGCGGAGCAGCGCATCGAGTTCTTCGCCGACTTCGCCGGTACCCGGCCCAACTGACGTACAAGAGACGGGACTTCCCTACTATGAGCAGCACCAATCCCCTCCTTGACGTTTCCGGGCTGACCAAGCACTTCCCGATCAAGGGCGGCTTCCCGATCCGGCGGACGATCGGCGCGGTCCAGGCCGTGGACGGCCTGGACTTCACCGTCTCCGAGGGCGAGAGCCTGGGCCTGGTCGGTGAGTCCGGCTGCGGCAAGTCGACGACGGGGCGGCTGATCACCCGGCTGCTGGAGCCGACCGGCGGCCGGATCTCCTACCGCGGGCAAGACATCAGCCATGCCTCGCGCAAACAGCTGGCGCCGATCCGCTCCGAGATCCAGATGATCTTCCAGGACCCGTACGCGTCGCTGAACCCGCGCCAGACGGTCGGCAAGATCATCTCAGCCCCGATGGAAATCAACGGAATCAAGCCGCCCGGCGGGTTCGAGACACGGGTGCGCGAGCTCCTGGAGACCGTCGGGCTCAACCCGGAGCACTTCAACCGCTTCCCGCACGAGTTCTCCGGCGGTCAGCGCCAGCGCATCGGGGTGGCCCGCGCGCTGGCCCTGGAGCCGAAGCTCATCGTGGCCGACGAGCCCGTCTCGGCGCTGGACGTGTCGATCCAGGCCCAGGTGGTGAACCTGCTGCAGAAGCTGCAGCGGGAACTGGGCATCGCGTTCCTCTTCATCGCCCACGACCTGGCGATCGTGCGCCACTTCTCGCAGCGCGTCGCCGTCATGTACCTGGGGCGGATCGTGGAGATCGCCGACCGCGACGACCTCTACGGCAACGCGCGCCACCCGTACACCAAGGCGCTGCTCTCCGCCGTCCCCGAGGTCACCGCCGACGACGTCCCGGCCCGCGAGCGCATCCGGCTGACCGGCGATGTGCCGTCCCCCGTCGACCCTCCCTCGGGCTGCCGCTTCCGCACCCGCTGCTGGAAGGCGACGGACAGGTGCGCGAGCGAGGCGCCGCCGCTGGTTCGGGTCGAGGGCAGCCGGGACGGGCACCTGACCGCCTGCCACTACCCCGAGGACCCCCAGGCCGTGCCGGCCGTCCCGAAGGCCCGTGACGCCTCATCCGGACCGAAGCCCGACAGGGCCACCGAAGGCCCCAGGGCCGGGTCCTGACACCTCGGCCCCGAGAATCCGAGCACGTCGGCCCATTGACCCGAGCCACCTGCGAGCCCGGTTCGAGGGATAGGAAGAAGCGCCCGGAACCCATTGGTTCCGGGCGCTTCCGCGTGCCCAGTTCAGGCGGCCCCGTATGCGGCCACCGATACGGCTGGGACCACGGTTGTTCGTCACCTCTTTTGGCTCGCACGTTGACTGGCCCCCCTCGCCATCACTGCCACTCTTCTCTGATGGACCACAGTGTCCGGACGATTAATGCGAAATTCCTCGATAGTCACGCACCATGCGCGAAGAAAGATCCACTACATATAGCCAGCATGTCCGCAGTATACCCAATATCATGACACCCCGCCCCACCGGAATATCACCTCCCATTTCCCCGGAACCCACGAAAATCTCATGCCTGACCAGCACGAATGCAGAATCAACAAAAACCGACACATAGATCACTGGACACCTGCAGCCGCGACCGACATACTTTCGACGCCGTTCCATCATTTCCCAGAGGGAATCTCAGCAGTCGCCCAGTTGGAACTCATGTTCCTTGAGATGACGTGGTCGAGGGATTCCCGGCAGTACACCGCGGGGGGCGCACATCACTTCTCCGAAAGCAATTTGTACTGGCGGCCGAAGACAACCCTCCTGGGATCCTTCGCCGTGGACCCGCTTCCTCTGATATCCCGGAAGTACGACCTCGAACAGGCTCCCGGCGCGAGGACACACCTGCTCGTCGCCCCCGCTCCGGAGGGGAGGAGCCGACCGAGAGTGCTCAAGCTCGCTCCCCCCGCTCTCAAGGTCCTGAAGCACCTCGGGGAACCGGACACGGGCGGGGAGATGTGCCGGGAGCTCACGTCCTCGGGCTCCCTGCCGAGGGCAACCCTCTCGGAGCTGATGGACAACCTCGTCGGTCTCGACGTGGTGGCCTGGCATCCGGGCCCGGAGACCGCTCAGTGAGCGGCCGTTCTGCTTCCTGGACTGAGAGCTGATGTTCGAAGACGTGTCAGAAACCATCGATTTCCCTCTGGGGGCGTCACCGGAAGGATGCGACGCGTGTCGCGCCTGCGCTCTCTGGACACTCGTGGATGTCGCTCCGCAGAGAAGGGAAACGGAATGACCTCGCCCCCCCCCGTAACAGCTGTCCCGCACCACGGTGTCGGTATCGGATACCGCCGCGAGTTCGCGCTCTCGCTGGAGGAACACCGCTCGGACATCGACGTGCTGGAAGTCATGGTCGATCAATGGCGGCATGCGGACACCCTGGATGCGCTCGACGCTCTTGCGGACCGGCATCACTTGGTGACGCACGGCGTATCGATGTCGGTCGCCGGCGCGGGGGCCATCGACTCGGACTATCTGAGGTTCATACGCAACGCGGTGTCACGGTGTGGAGCCTCGTACCACAGCGAACACCTGGCCATGACGCATGTGCCGGGAATGGATTCGGGCCATCTCTGCCCACCATTTCTCAGCCAGTCCAGCCTTTCCTCCTGCATCAGGAACGTGCACCAGGTCCAAGAAGAGATCGGCGTCCCCCTGGCCCTTGAGAACGTGACGTACTCCGTCAGCCCGTCTCCTGATCATCTGTCCGGGGCCGCTTTCATGTCAGAATTGGTCGCCGCAACAGGCTGCTTCATTCTCCTTGACGTGACAAACCTGTTCGTCAACGCACGCAACTACGGATTCTCACCGACCGAATACGTGAAGCTGATCCCCATGGACAGGGTGGTGCACATCCATCTGGCAGGCTCCTGGATGAATCCCGAGGGGAAGCTCCTGGACACCCATTCGGAACTGATTGCGCAAGAGATATGGGACCTGTCCGCCCACGTAGCCGGTCTGTGCGATCCACGGAATGTGATCATCGAACACGATGTGAACTTCCCGGACATATCCGAGATCCTCGCAGAGGTTGCAACGGCACGCGAAATATTCTTCCCGTCACGCCCTGTCGCCGGCTGAGACCCAACCCTCGACGTTGTCAGGAATTCCCGTGGAAGAATTTAAGAGAATATCCCGTCGTTTTCCACTCGTGGATCGCTTCCGCCCTGTATGCCCACCCCTTCCGGAGCGGGTCCGCAGAATAGTCGCCGCGACCGGGAACGCCGCGCGGACATCAAATCAACGCATAGCATCGATCGTCTGCAATCAGATCGCTCTCATATTTTCTGACGTCGGCCTGCCCAACCTCTCTGATTCAGTATGCCGGCGACAGGCCATGGCCTATCTGAATGCCTGTCCGCTGCCCGCCACATCAGCCATAAGTGCGCTCACTCCGGTCGTCAATCTGGCCCGCCTCCGCGTCCGCGGGGGTGCTCCGGATGAAGGGCTTCTCCAGATCACCTCCCTCTACGAGGCGGTCGAAAATGGCAGGCCCGCCCTCATCGCAGGCATTACGGTTCCGGATTCGCTGGTGGCTTCACCCCTCGACCGTGAGGAAGTACTGGCCTGGCTGAGGAAGACCATCCTGGCCGACGGCTCCCGGATCTTCACGAACAGCGGGCGCTGGAGCGAAGCCCGCGCTCTCGTCGAGTCCCACCGCGGCATGAACGACCGGATGCTCGACGGCCGTCAGATTGCCGTCCTGGCGAGCCTCGCCTCGGGCGCTGACTCCGCCGCCCGCGCCCTGGTCGAATCAACGCACCCCGGTGAACCCTGGGAACAGGACGTGACGTCCTGCCTGTCGGCTCTGTGCTCGGGAACCGGCCACCTCCCCGCCGACCATCCGGTCGTGCTCATGGCCGAGAACATGCAGCACACCGAGGTAACCCCGGGAAAGGCCGTCTTTCACGCCCGTATCGGGCTAACCGTTCTGGACATCTGCGGAACGGCATATCCCGTCGCACGCCTCGTCCTCGATGATCTCGACCGCTGGGCTGCCACCGCTGTCGACGGGAACGTCGCGCGGGAGTGCCAGGCCCACCACCGCTTCAGGGAACTCGCGAGCACACGTCAACTGCAGCGGTGTGCCGACACCGTGCGGGCCTGCGGGCTTGGGGTCGGGAGCATGCCCTCCGCGCTGCAGGCCGATCTGTCCGACTGCCTGAACACGGCCATCGAGGTCATCCGATCGAACACGCTGCTTCCGCATGCGTGACAACAGGCCGGTCACGGGCGGGCGTTCGTCATCAGGGCGGTGCCGGGCCGGCCCGGCCCGGCCCGGCCCATGCAAAACGCTCGGCCGGGAAACCCCGACCGAGCGCATGCATCAACGGTTCACAGTCTGACCGGCGCGACCACGCTACGAAGCCGCGCCGACCACGTCCTTCTCCTCCGCGAAGTGGCAGGCCGACTCGTGCGCGGCCGGCGTCGTCGAGGTCTTGAAGCGCTCGGGGATGGCCAGCAGCGGCATCTCCTCGGCGCACTTGGCCTCGGCCTTCCAGCAGCGGGTGCGGAAGCGGCAGCCCGACGGCGGGTTGGCCGGCGACGGGACGTCCCCGGAGAGGATGATCCGCTCGCGGCCCTCACGGGCCTCCGGGTCCGGGACGGGGACCGCCGACAGCAGCGCCTGGGTGTAGGGGTGCGTCGGGTGGTCGTAGATCTGCGTGTCCGTACCGATCTCGGCCATCTTGCCGAGGTACATGACGCCGACCCGGTCGGAGATGTGCCGGACGATCGACAGGTCGTGCGCGATGAAGAGGTAGGAGAGGTTGAACTCGTCCTGGAGCTTCGCCATCAGGTTGATGACCTGAGCCTGCACCGACACGTCGAGCGCGGAGACCGGCTCGTCGCAGATGATGATCTCGGGGTTGAGCGCGAGGCCGCGGGCGATGCCGATGCGCTGGCGCTGTCCGCCGGAGAACTGGTGCGGGTACCGGTTGATGTACTCCGGGTTGAGGCCGACGACGTCCAGGAGCTCCTGGACCTTGCGCCGGCGGTCCCCCTTCGGGGCCACCTCGGGGTGGATCTCGTACGGCTCCCCGATGATGTCACCCACCGTCATCCGCGGGTTGAGGGAGGTGTACGGGTCCTGGAACACCATCTGGATGTTCCGGCGCACGGCCTTCAGGGCGCGGCCGGACAGCTTGGTGATGTCCTGGCCCTTGAAGAAGACCTCGCCCGCGGTGGCCTGCTCCAGCGTCATCAGGAGCTTGGCGACGGTGGACTTGCCACAGCCGGACTCGCCCACGATGCCGAGGGTCTCGCCCGCGTAGAGATCGAACGAGATGCCGTCGACGGCCTTGACCGCCCCGACCTGCTTCTTGAACAGGATGCCCTGGGTCAGCGGGAAGTGCTTGACCAGGTTGCGGACCTGGAGGATCGGCTCCCCCTGCGACACGGGTGCGTCGATGGCGGCTACGGCCTCCGCCTCGGTGCCCGCGTCGACCGTCTCCACCTCGGAGACGTTCGGGGTGGCGTCCACGGGCTCCTTTTCGAGGTCAGCCATGGATCGTCTCCTTCCAGAAGTGGCAGGCGCTGCCGCGTCCGACCAGCTCGGCGCCGTCCTGCTCGGTCACCGCGGTCAGCGCCGGGATGTCCGTACGGCAGATGTCCTGCGCCCTCGTGCAGCGCGGGTTGAAGGCGCAGCCCGACGGCACGTGGAGCAGGTTGGGCGGCAGGCCCTTGATCGCGAAGAGCTCCTGGCCCTTCTGGTCCAGGCGCGGGATCGATTCCAGCAGCCCCTTGGTGTAGGGGTGCGCCGGACGCTTGTAGATCTCGTGGACCGGGGCGGTCTCGACGATCCGGCCCGCGTACATCACGGCGATCTTGTCCGCGACGTCGGCGACGACGCCGAGGTCGTGGGTGATCAGGATCAGACCCATGTTGTACTCGCGCTGGAGCTCCGCGAGCAGGTCCATCACCTGGGCCTGCACCGTCACGTCGAGCGCCGTGGTCGGCTCGTCCGCGATGATCAGGTCCGGCTCCAGGGCCAGCGCCATCGCGATCATGATGCGCTGGCGCATACCGCCGGAGAACTGGTGCGGGTAGTCCGAGACCCGGGCCGCGGCGGCCGGGATCTTGACCTGGTCCATCAGCCCGATGGCCTTGGCCCTGGCTTCCTTCTTGGACAGGCCCTGGTGAACCTGGAACATCTCGCCGAGCTGGTAGCCGACGGTGAGGACCGGGTTCAGCGAGGAGAGCGCGTCCTGGAAGATCATCGCGATCTTCTGGCCGCGGATCTTCCGGCGCTCCTCGTTGGACATCTTCAGCATGTCCTGGCCGCGGAAGAGGATCTCACCGTGCGGGATCCTGCCCGGCGGCATGTCGAGGATGCCCATGACGGCCTGGGCCGTCACGGACTTGCCGGAGCCGGACTCGCCGAGGACGGCGAGGGTCTCCCCGGCGTTCACGGTGTAGTTGACTCCGTTGACCGCCTTGGCCACACCGTCGCGGGTGTGGAACTCCACGTGCAGGTCACGGACTTCCAGCAGCGGGCCGACGTGGTCGGCGCCGCTGCGCGGGGACGGGACTTCGGCTGTCTTGTCGATGGTGGTCACGTTCGCCCTCCTTATCGCGACTTGGGATCGAGGGCGTTACGGACGGCTTCGCCGAGCATGATGAACGCCAGAACGGTGATGCTGAGCATGATCGACGGGTACAGCAGGATGTGCGGCGCGACGCGGATCTGGGCGGCGCCACCGGAGATGTCCATGCCCCACGAGATCGTCGGGTCGGCGAGACCCAGACCGAGGTAGGACAGGGTCGCCTCGGCGGAGATGTAGACACCGAGGGAGATGGTGGCGACCACGATCACCGGGGCCATGGCGTTGGGCAGGATGTGCCGGAAGAGGATCCGGTTGGTACCCGCGCCCAGCGCTCTGGCGGCCTGCACGTAGTCCGACTGTTTGATCACGATCACCGCACCGCGCATGACACGCGCGATCTGGGTCCAGCCGAGGAACGCCAGGGCGAAGATGACCACCCAGACCGTCCGGTCGGAGAACGCCTGGAGCACGACCATGGCACCCAGCAGGAAGGGGATGCCGAGGAAGACGTTGGTGAAGAACCCGGAGAGCAGGGCGTCGACCCAGCCGCCGAAGTAGCCGGCGAGCATGCCGATCAGTCCGCCGAACAGCGTCACCAGGAGCGTCACACAGACACCGACGGTCACCGAGGCACGGGTGCCGTAGATGACACGCGCGAAGACACTGTGGCCCTGGCCGTCGTAGCCGAGCCAGCCCTCGGAGCCGATCTTGCCCAGCTCCGGCTTGCCCAGGTAGTGCTTCGCCAGGTCGACGTGGGTCGGCGAGGCGCTGGTGAACAGGCCCGGGAAGGCCACCATCACGAGCAGGATGACGATCAGCACCGACGAGATGATGAAGTACCAGTTGCTGCGCAGGTCCCGCCAGGCGTCGCCCCAGAGGCTGCGGGCCTTCTCGGCCTTGACGACCGCCGACGGGTCCGCGATGGGCGCCTTGGCGTCCTCGGGTGCGGGTGCGGTCTTGGTCACGTCAGGCATAACGGATCCTCGGGTCCAGGACCGCGTACAGCAGGTCGACGATGAGGCTCATGAGGAGGTAGACGAGCACCAGGATGGTGACGAGGCCGACGAGCGTCGTGCCTTCGCGCTTCACGATCGACTCGTAGATCGTGCCGCCGATGCCCTTCACGTTGAACAGGCCCTCGGTGACGACCGCGCCGCCCATCAGGGCACCGAGGTCGGTGCCGAGGAAGGTGATGACGGGGATCAGCGAGTTGCGCATCAGGTGCACACCCACGATGCGCCGCTTGGGAAGGCCCTTGGCGATGGCCGTGCGCATGTAGTCCGAGCGAAGGTTCTCAGCCATCGTCGTACGCGTGAGCCGCGCGACGTAGGCGAGTGACAAGGAGCCCAGCACGATGGCGGGCGCCAGTAGTTCGCTCCATCTCGCCTCGTTGGACACGTTCGGTGAGATCCAGTCGAGCTGGAAGGCGAACACGGCCTTGATGATGAAGCCGAGGACGAACACCGGGATCGAGATGATCAGCAGGGTGAAGACCAGGACGACATTGTCGGTGAGCCGGCCGGCGCGCAGGCCGGCGAGGGTACCGAGACTGATACCGATGACGATCTCGATGACGAACGCCATACCGGCCAGCCGGAGGGTGACGGGGAACGCATCGCCGAGGACGTCCGTGACGGGACGTCCGCTGGCTATCTGCTCACCGAAGTCACCGTGCAGGACGATGCCTGTCATGTAATTCCAGTACTGCTGAAGGATCGGTAGATCGAGCCCCTTCTCATGGCGAAGTCTCGCCAGAGTGGCCGGATCTGCCCCCTTGTCCCCGAAGAGCGCGCGCACGGGGTCGCCGGGCAGCGTGTAGACCATCAGGAAGATCAGCAGGGTTGTCCCGAGGAAGACCGGGATCATCTGGAGCAGTCGTCGT
Organism: Streptomyces sp. NPDC048671; assembly: GCF_055587045.1. NCBI lineage: Bacteria > Bacillati > Actinomycetota > Actinomycetes > Kitasatosporales > Streptomycetaceae > Streptomyces > Streptomyces sp. NPDC048671. Next base: position 10,597 of record NZ_JBVJHB010000022.1, read on the forward strand.
GCGACATAGCGCCCCATCATGCCTCCATGTAATAGGCAAGCAGCAGCCGACGGGCCCTCCCCCGCACCGGACTTCCCCCTGAGGGTGCGTCGGATGTGTGGAAGGGCCCCCCGGCCACGGCGTGCGGACAGGCGCGGACCGTCTTTCAGTACCGGTCCCGCGGCTGCGCGCGGACTACGTCGGGATGTTTACTTCTTGACTTCGATCTTGGTCAGGATCGGGTCGCCGTCCTGCGCGTAATCGACGTTCTGGACCTTCTCCGAGTAGCCGGCGTTGACCTTGTAGTACCAGAGCGGGATGGAGGGCATGAAGTTCACCAGCTCCTTCTCGATCTTCTGGTAGGCCGCGACGGAGTCGTCGAGGGAAGCGGCGGAGTCGGCCGTCTTGATCTCCGCGTCGAGGCCCTTGTCCGAGAAGCCACCCTGGTTACCGGCCGCGCCGGTACGGAACAGGTCCGAGATGAAGTTCGCGTTCACCGGGTAGTCGAGCACCCAGCCGGAGCGGTACAGGGACTTGACCTGCTTGGCGTCACGCGCGTTCGTGTCGGCCTGGAAGTCGGCCTTCGAGTCGGTGGTGCAGTTGACACCGGTCGACTGCTTGATGCTGTTGCAGACCGCCTCGACCCATTCCTTGTGGCCGCCGTCGGCGTTGAACTGGATCGAGATCTTGTTGCCCGGGACGCCGCCGCCGTCCTTGATGAGCTTCTTGGCCTTCGCCGGGTCGTACTTGGTGACGTCGCCCGCGGCGTCCTTCTGGAAGCCGAGAACACCCTTGGCGACCCAGCCCGTGGCCGGCTCGCGCGTGCCCTGGAGCACGGTCTTGGTGATGGTGTCGCGGTCGATGCCCATCGACAGGCCCTGAAGGACCTTCGGGTCGATGTTCTTGAACTGGTCGGTGTAGAACGCGACGGCGATCGTCTGGATGGCGGAGTACGCCTTGTCCACCGCGCGGTCACCGAGGTCCGCCCGGTAGACCGGGAGGTCCTTCGGGCCGATCTGACGCAGAACGTCGACGTTGCCCGACTTCAGGTCCTCGTAGGCGGTTTCGAGGGTGGTGTAGTTCTTGAAGATCACACCACCGTTCTTCGCCTTGTCGGCACCCTTGTAGTCGTCGTTGCGGACGACCTTGATCTGCTTCTTGTGGTCCCAGCTGACGAACTTGTACGCGCCGTTGCCGACCGGCTTCTCGCCGGCGGCCTTCGGGTCCGCGTAGAAGGACTCGGGAAGCGGGGAGAAGACGGTGTAGCCGAGCTTGTAGGAGAAGTACGGCAGCGCCGAGTTCAGCTCGATGGTGAACGTGTAGTCGTCCACCTTCTTCAGACCGGACATGGCGTCCGACTTCGGCTTGGCCTTGGCGTCCTCGGGGTGAACGTCGCCGTAGCCCTTGATGTCGCCGAACCAGGACGCGTTGGTCTGGTTGTTCTTGATGTTCGCGGCCCAGTTCCAGGCCTTGATGTAGGACTCGGCCGTGACCGGGGTCCCGTCGTGGAACTTCCAGTCCTTCTTGAGCTTGACCGTCCAGAGCTTGCTGTCCTTGGTGTCGACAGACTCGGCGTTGATCATCTCAAGCTTGCCGGACGGGTCGTAGTCGACCAGCTGCGAGAAGATCGAGTCGGTGACGATGCTGCCGTTCGACTCCATCGTGTTGGCCGGCTGCAGCGGGTTCTGCGGCTCACCGACCTCGACGGAGAAGATGCCGTCGGCGTTGACGGCGCCCTTGTCGCCGCCCTTGCCCTTGTCGGCGTCGTCGTTACCGCCGCCACAAGCGGTCGCAGCCAGGGCGATGATGGCCGCTCCCGCGACCCACTTGGCGCTCTTGGCACCACGCATGGGTTCCTCCTCATGAGTCCACTTTTGACTAAAAGAAGGGCACTGGATTGATACACCGACACCCCTGACGGTGATCGTTTCAGTGCCCTGAGTGTGCTCGTGAGTCGGCACTCCCCACAGTGCGTGACCCATTGACCCGAGCTCAATGGAGCCAACTATTAAGTACGACTGGGCTGTAAACCACACTTAAAGGGTCTCGGTTTGACAACATCCCCTAACCCCGTAGATCAAAATACGGACAAAATGACCCCAGACAGACACACCCGAAACGGACTGTTAACACATGTTCCGGAGAGCGACGCCCGATATCCGGACGCTTGGTCCCCAAAATCGGGTTGACCTGCCGGACCCCGTAGGCCTCCCCGGCACCCGGCGAATCACGGAGCGGCGGCGCGGCCGGCCGGTCGCCGGAAGCGGACTCCGGTCTGCCGGTTACGGGCCGCTCAACCCTAAGCCAATACGCGGGCGCGCATGGCTTGTTCAGGCCCTCCGGACCGGGGCGCCGGTCCGGGCCGGAAACCTCCGCCCGGACGAGGGCGCAGCGGGCACGACAGGCGCTTCGGACACGGCGGACACAGCGGACGCGACGAAGGGGCCCGGCACCGCGTGATGAGCGGTGCCGGGCCCCTTCACCTGCAAGAGGATCAGCGCTTGGCGCGCGACGCGGAGCGGCCGCGCTCCTTCTGGTCCAGGACGACCTTGCGGATACGCACGGTGTCCGGGGTCACCTCGATGCACTCGTCGTCGCGGCAGAACTCCAGCGACTGCTCCAGCGACAGCTTGCGGGCGGGCACCACGTTCTCCGTGGTGTCCGCGGAAGCCGCACGCATGTTGGTGAGCTTCTTCTCCTTGGTGATGTTCACGTCCATGTCGTCGGCGCGCGAGTTCTCACCGATGATCATGCCCTCGTAGACCTCCGTGGTGGCCTCCGTGAAGATGACACCGCGCTCCTGGAGGTTGACCATCGCGAACGGCGTCACGACGCCGGCGCGGTCCGCCACCAGCGAGCCGTTGTGACGGGTGCGCAGCTCGCCGAACCACGGCTCGTGGCCCTCGAAGAGGGAGTGCGCGATGCCCGTGCCACGGGTCTGGGTCAGGAACTCCGTACGGAAGCCGATGAGGCCGCGGGACGGGACGATCCACTCCATGCGGACCCAGCCCGAACCGTGGTTCGTCATCGTCTCCATGCGGCCCTTGCGGCTCGCCATGAGCTGCGTGATCGCACCGAGGTGCTCCTCGGGCGAGTCGATGGTCATGCGCTCGATGGGCTCGTACGTCTTGCCCTCGACCTGCTTGGTGACCACCTGCGGCTTGCCGACCGTGAGCTCGAAGCCCTCGCGGCGCATGGTCTCGATGAGGATGGCCAGGGCGAGCTCACCGCGGCCCTGGACCTCCCAGGCGTCGGGGCGCTCGGTGTCCAGGACGCGGAGCGAGACGTTACCGACCAGCTCGCGGTCCAGACGGTCCTTGATCTGACGGGCGGTGACCTTGTGGCCTTTGCCGCCCTTGCCGACCAGCGGCGAGGTGTTCGCACCGATGGTCATCGAGATGGCGGGCTCGTCGACCGTGATCAGCGGCAGCGCGATCGGGTTCTCGGGGTCGGCCAGGGTCTCGCCGATCATGATGTCCGGGATACCGGCGATCGCGCAGATGTCGCCCGGACCGGCCTTCTCGGCGGGCTTGCGGGTGAGCGCCTCCGTCATCATCAGTTCGGTGATGCGGACGTTGGACATCGAGCCGTCACGCTTGATCCACGCGACGGTCTGGCCCTTGCGCAGCTCACCCTGCTCGACACGGCAGAGCGCGATACGGCCGAGGAAGTTGTCGGCGTCCAGGTTGGTGACGTGGGCCTGGAGGGGGGCCTCCTCGTCGTACTCCGGGGCCGGGACGGCGGAGAGGATCGTGCTGAAGAACGGCTCCAGGCTGTCGCTGTCCGGCGGGACCTGGCCGTCCTCCGGCTTGGTCAGCGAGGCGACGCCGTCACGGGCGCAGGCGTAGACGATCGGGAACTCGATCTGGTCCTCGTCGGCGTCCAGGTCCAGGAAGAGGTCGTACGTCTCGTCGATGACCTCGGCGATCCGGGAGTCCGGGCGGTCCGTCTTGTTGATGCAGAGGATGACCGGCAGCTTGGCCGTCAGCGCCTTGCGGAGCACGAAGCGGGTCTGCGGGAGCGGGCCCTCGGACGCGTCGACCAGGAGGACGACCGCGTCCACCATCGACAGGCCGCGCTCGACCTCACCACCGAAGTCGGCGTGGCCGGGGGTGTCGATGATGTTGATGGTGATGACGTCGCCGCCATCCTTGGGGTGGTACTTGACGGCCGTGTTCTTGGCCAGGATCGTGATGCCCTTTTCACGCTCCAGGTCGTTCGAGTCCATCATGCGTTCGTCGAGGTTCTCGGCGGCGTGCGCGGCGAAGGCGCCTGCCTGCCTGAGCATGGCGTCGACCAGCGTGGTCTTGCCGTGGTCGACGTGGGCGACGATGGCTACGTTACGGATATCGTGGCGCGTGGGCATGGGTGGCTTGCGCTTCTCTCGGATCGGGGATTCAGGCGTCTTAGTCGGTCTTGAGTCCTCGTACGCCCGCCGGGCGGACGCGCCACGGCTAGTCCCATGGTACGGGCCGGGCGCCCCTGCGGCTTCCCGGGCAAGCCTTACCGGCCACAAGGACGGGCGCGCGGCCCCGCTCGCGGCCGCCGAAACCTCCCCGCCGAGCTCCACGCGGCCCCCGGCTCAGTCGGTCCCGGGCCACCCCCGGGCGCCGGTCGAGCGCGGACACGGTGTGCGGGAGAGTCCGCGCGGACGCGGGGCGCGCGCGACCTCGGAGGTGGGGCTCCGAAGCCCGCGGCTCCGAGGGGGAGCCCGGAGCGATGCCGGTGCGCCGCGATCGCCGGGGTTGGGGCCCCGGGACCGGGCGGCGGAGCGGCTACCCGGGTCAGCGGGTGCACACAGCCTTGCCCGCCGGCGGGCCGGCGGGCAAGGGAATTGAGCTGGTTCTGAGCTTTCGGTGCTGCGCTGACCTGCTACTTCCTGGGGTTGGCGGGGGCGCCGGCCGCCTGCGGCTTCTTGAACCCGATGTCCTGGTAGTGGGGCACCCCGAAGCCGAAGGCACCCACGTTCACCAGCTTCTTGTCGGTCGCGACGAGCTGCGGGCGCTGATAGAGGGGAATCGATCCAGCGGCGGCCCAGATCCTGGCGTCCGCCTTCTTCATCAGGTCCCTGGCCGAGCCCTCGTCGAGCTCCCCGGCGGCCTGGTCGAAGAGCTGGTCGATGTGGTCCGTGCCGACGCGGGTGTAGTTCTGCTCGACGAGCAGCGAGCCGTCGGTCGCGGGCACCGGCTTGGCGAAGATCGGGCGGTCGTCGGTGGCCGGATAGGCGGTCGCGGGCCAGGAGTAGAGCGCCAGGTCGTAGTCACCGGACGCGACGTGGTCCCGGAAGTAGCTCTCGTCGGAGACCTTGGTGATCTCGGTACGGATCCCGATCGTGTCGAGCATCGCCGCGATCTTGTCCCCGACGCTGCGCAGCGACTCGGAGCCGGGCCCCGAGGGCAGGACGAACCGCAGGGACAGCGGCGTGCCGTCCTTGCCGAGGGGACCGCGGGCGGAGTCGGGGGCCTGGGCGGGCGCCGCGGTGCCGGCCGGTGCGTAGGCGCCGGCGGCGCCACCGGGCTGCCGGTCCTGGGCGGTGATCCTGGCCGGGGCGTCCTCCGAGGTGCCCGTCTCGCCCAGGTGTCCGGCCTGGCGCAGCAGCGCGGCGCTCTGCACGGCGGCGGCGGGGGCCGGGGCGATGGCGCGGGTGAAGGCGCCCTCGGCCTCGCCGGGCTTGCTGTCGTCGCCGACGATGTAGAGGCCGTCGTCCTTGGAGGGCTCGCGACGGGCGGCGTTGTCGGTCTTGCCGTCGTCCTTCTTCTCCTCGGCCTTCTTCTCCTCGGCCTTCTCCTTGTCCTCGGCCTTCTTCTTCTCCTCGGCCGTCTTCTCTTCGGCCTTCTTGTCCCCCTCCTTCTTCTCCTTCTCCTTGTCCGTCTGCTTCTCGCCCTCGCTGCCCGCCTTGGTGCCGTCCGTCTTCTTGAGGGCCCCCTCCCGCGTCCAGCCCGCGTCGGCCAGCAGCGCCTGGGCCTCCTTGGTGTCCTGGCTGCCGAGTGCGTCGCTGCTGTCCTTGTAACCGGGCTGTCCGGCCAGGGCCAGGTGGCTGCCGAGCGGGTTCGCGGGCAGGCCGAGCGGCTTGAGTACGGTGTCGACGAGCGCCTGGCGGTCCAGGGCGCGGGCCACGGCCCGGCGTACCCGGTCGTCGGCGAGCGGGCCGGTCTCACCGTTCAGGGCGAGCTGGGTGTACGCGGGCTCCAGGGACTTGCGGACCACGTAGCCGCGCAGATCGTTCTGCTCGGTGGCGTACGCCTTGGCGGCACGGGCCCTCTCGTCCCGGTCGGACTGCGCCTCCGCGGCCGCGTCCTCGTCGGAGCCGTGCGCCAGTGCCCAGGACCGCAGGGCCGCGGCCGGGGTCATCTCGGAGCCGGGGCCGTGGGCGGGCGGCGCCCCGCTGTTGCCGGCGTCCCGGGCGGCCTGGACGATGCGGTGGGCCGCCGCCGCGTCGATGTCCGCGACGTCGATCTTTCCCTCGGTCAGCGCCTCGGTGCGGTCCTGCGGCCTGACCGCCTTGAAGACCAGCGAGTCGAGCTTGGCCGGACTGCCCCACCAGCGCGGGTTCCGGGTCAGCGTGACGGAGCCCGTCTCCTTGTCCACACCGCGCAGCCGGAACGGTCCGGCGGTCGCCTTGAGCGTGGACCGCGCTCCGTCGTTGAACGCGTCCGGGGAGCCCGTCACCTGCTTCGGGTACAGCGGGGAGAAGAGGGAGCGCCAGTCCGCGTACGGCTTGGCGAAGGTGACCTTGACCTCCAGGTCGTCGGCGCCGCGCTCGATCTTCTCGATGCGCTCGTACCCGGCGTTGCGGGCTGTCCAGAACGCGGAGTCCTTGCCGCTCAGCGCCCGCCACTGGGCGACGAAGTCCGGTGCCCCGATCTCCCGGCCGTCGCTCCACACCGCCTGCTGGTTGAGCCGGTAGAGCACGACCTGCCTGGGCTCGTTTCCGACCACCTTCGCGGATTCCAGGTAGTCCGGGTTCAGCTGCGGCCGGCCCTTGGCGTCCAGCGGGAAGAGCGTCGGCAGGAGGGCGCCGGCGATGCGGGTGGTGGCGCTGTCGGCGTCCGCCTGGAAGGCGTTGAGGGTGGCGGGCATCGCGTCGATCGCCCAGTTGACCGTGCCGCCGTCCGCGACCTGGGTGCGGGCCGCGGGTGCGACGTCCTGCGGGACGACGGCGGTGGTGGCCTCCTTCTCGCCCGAACTGCAGCCGGCCAGTACGGGGAGCGTGAGTACACCCGTGGTGAAGAGCGCGAGCGAGCGGCGCTTTCGGGCTGCCCCGCGCGGGACGCCGACGTGGGACATGGCTGATACCTCCGGAGACGGCCCGGACCACCCGTAGCCGAATGGACCGGATTATGCGTGTTTGGTGGCATTTGCAGTTGATCACACTGGTTCCGCCCATCCACTGAAAGCGGCCACGCGCGAGGGGTGCCGCAGACACGGCGCAACGACCCCCGAACCTCACCCGTGCGGCGGAGTCCCGGCACCCCCACGAGCCACCGCCCATGGCCGGAATCCGCACCGTCGACAACGGCCGTAACTCGACCCACCGGGCCCGGTCCGGAAGGCCGGCCCCGAGGACCTTCCGCCGGGGCCGCAAGACGGGGCGGCCCGCTCCCTTCCCAAACGGGATGTGACGCGCGACACTCGCATCCGCATGAGCATGGCCACCCGCGACTGCGGAAGTGAGATCAAGTCATGTCACTACAGGACGAGTTGACGGCAGTTCAGCACTGTCTGGATGACCTGGTCCGCACCGTCGGGCGGCTGGAGCGGAGCCTCGCGCAGTTGCGCGAAGCGGACCCCGCGCCGGACCCGCTCGCCCCGGAGGGCCACGCCGACCCTGTCGACGGCGTCATCACGATCACCGAAGTGCCGTACGACACCACTCTGTGGACGGACTCGGACGACGAGGGTCTGGGCGTCCGCGGCAGGCACGCCCCCTAGAGGGGGTGTCTGACGAATGCCCCCTAGGAGAGTTCCTTGGCCACCGGTACGGAAACAGACACGGATCCCGGCAGTGATCCCGCCGGCGATCCGGGCACGAAGCCGCCCCCGCCGGGCGGAGCGGCGACCCGGACGGCGGGTGTGCATCACCCCTCGCGGGCCGCCATCGCCGCCCGCCATCTGCGGACCGACCGCTGGTGGCTGGCGCCCGCCGTGACGGCGGGCGGGCTCCTCGCCTTCATCATCTACTCGACCTGGCGGGCGTTCTCGAACGCCGACTACTACGCCGCCCCCTATGTCTCGCCGTTCTACTCACCCTGCCTGGCGGACAGCTGCGCCCCCATGCGGCACGGCCCGAACTGGGACCTGTTCGGCAGCTGGTGGGGCCTCTCCCCCGCCCTGCTGATCCTGATCTTCCCGCTCGGCTTCCGGCTGACCTGCTACTACTACCGCAAGGCCTACTACCGGGGCTTCTGGGCCTCGCCCCCCGCCTGCGCGGTCGCCGAGCCGCACACGGCGTACAGCGGCGAGACCCGTTTCCCGCTGATCATGCAGAACATCCACCGGTACTTCTTCTACGCCGCGGTGCCGGTCGCCGGGATCCTCACGTACGACACCGTGCTCTCCTTCCGCGACGAGCACTACGCCTGGGGCCACATGGGTCTCGGCTCACTGATCTTCGTTGTCAACATCGTCCTGATCTGGGCGTACACCCTGTCCTGCCACTCCTGCCGGCACATCATCGGCGGCCGGCTGCGGCACTTCTCGAAGCACCCCGTGCGCTACCGCCTGTGGGGCTGGGTGGGGCGGCTCAACACCCGTCACATGCTGCTCGCCTGGGCCTCGCTGATCAGCGTGGCCGCGTGCGACTTCTACGTGTACCTGGTCGCCTCCGGCGCCTTCGACGATCCGAGGTTTTTCTGAATGACTGAGCTCGAACGGCAGCAGTGGGACGTCGTCGTGGTCGGCGCCGGAGGTGCCGGGCTGCGCGCCGCGATCGAGGCCCGGGAGCGCGGGGCCCGTACCGCCGTCATCTGCAAATCGCTCTTCGGCAAGGCGCACACGGTCATGGCGGAGGGCGGAATCGCCGCCTCCATGGGCAATGTGAACTCCGGGGACAACTGGCAGGTGCACTTCCGCGACACCATGCGCGGCGGGAAGTTCCTCAACCAGTGGCGGATGGCGGAGCTGCACGCCAAGGAGGCGCCCGACCGGGTCTGGGAGCTGGAGACCTGGGGCGCCCTCTTCGACCGCACCCCCGAGGGGAAGATCTCCCAGCGCAACTTCGGCGGCCACGAGTATCCGCGCCTGGCGCACGTCGGGGACCGTACCGGCCTCGAACTGATCCGCACCCTCCAGCAGAAGATCGTCTCGCTCCAGCAGGAGGACTACCGCGAATTCGGTGACTACGAGGCACGGTTGAAGGTCTTCCAGGAGTGCACGGTGACGCGCGTCATGAAGGACGGGGACCGCGTCTCCGGAACCTTCTGCTACGAGCGCGAGACCGGCAGGTTCTTCGTGCTGGAGGCACCCGCGGTCGTCCTCGCCACCGGCGGCATCGGCAAGTCCTTCAAGGTGACGTCGAACTCCTGGGAGTACACCGGCGACGGCCACGCGCTGGCCCTGCTGGCGGGCGCGCCCCTGCTGAACATGGAGTTCGTGCAGTTCCACCCGACCGGCATGGTCTGGCCGCCCTCGGTCAAGGGCATCCTCGTCACCGAGTCGGTGCGCGGCGACGGCGGGGTGCTGCGGAACTCCGAGGGCGAGCGCTTCATGTTCGACTACGTCCCCGATGTGTTCAAGGAGAAGTACGCGCAGTCGGAGGAGGAGGGCGACCGCTGGTACGAGGACCCGGACAACAACCGCCGCCCACCCGAACTGCTGCCGCGCGACGAGGTCGCGCGCGCCATCAACTCCGAGGTGAAAGCGGGCCGCGGATCGCCGCACGGCGGGGTGTTCCTGGATGTGTCGACCCGGATGTCCGCGGAACGGATCCGGCGCCGGCTGCCGTCGATGTACCACCAGTTCAAGGAGCTGGCGGATGTCGACATCACGGCCGAGGCGATGGAGGTCGGCCCGACCTGTCACTACGTGATGGGCGGCATAGCCGTCGACTCCGACACCGCCGCCGCCCTCGATGTGCCCGGTCTGTACGCGGCGGGCGAGGTCGCCGGCGGCATGCACGGCTCCAACCGGCTCGGCGGGAACTCCCTCTCCGACCTGCTGGTCTTCGGCCGGAGGGCCGGACTGCACGCCGCCGGGTACGCGGCGTCCGCCGAGGTCCTGCCGGTGGTGGACCAGGCACAGATCGACGCGGCGGCCGCGGAGGCGCTGCGTCCGTTCAGCGCGGAGGAGCTCGCCGAGGGTGCGCCGACGGAGAATCCGTACACCCTGCACCAGGAACTCCAGCAGACGATGAACGACCTGGTCGGCATCATCCGCCGCGCCCCCGAGATGGAGCAGGCCCTGGAGAGACTGGCGGGGCTGCGGGAGCGGGCCCGGCGGGCCGGGGTCGAGGGGCACCGGCAGTTCAACCCCGGCTGGCACCTCTCCCTCGACCTGCGGAACATGCTGCTGGTCAGCGAGTGCGTCGCACGGGCGGCGCTGGAGCGCACCGAGAGCCGCGGCGGCCACACCCGCGAGGACTGCCCGGCGATGGAGCGCTCCTGGCGCCCGGTCAACCTGCTGTGCCGGCCGGCCGACGTCTCCGCCGCACCGCTGGAGGGCCGGATCGACCTCGTGCGCAAGGCCACCGAACCCATCCGTCCGGACCTGCTCTCCCTCTTCGAGAAGGAGGAGCTGGTCAAGTACCTCGCCGAAGAGGAGCTGTACGAGTGAGCAGCTACAACGCACGGTTCAGGGTGTGGCGCGGGGACACCGACGGCGGCGGTCTGGAGGACTACGCGGTCGAGGTCAACGACGGCGAGGTCGTCCTCGACATCATCCACCGCATCCAGGCCACCCAGGCGGGCGATCTGGCGGTGCGGTGGAACTGCAAGGCCGGCAAGTGCGGTTCGTGCAGCGCGGAGATCAACGGACGGCCGCGGCTGCTGTGCATGACCCGCATGTCGGTGTTCACCCGCGAGGAGACGGTCACGGTCACCCCGCTGCGGGCCTTCCCCGTGGTGCGGGATCTGGTGACCGATGTGTCGTTCAACTACGCCAAGGCACGGGAAGTGCCCGCCTTCGTGCCCCCGGAGGGGGTGAAGGCGGGCGAGTACCGGATGCAGCAGGTCGATGTGGACCGCTCACAGGAGTTCCGCAAGTGCATCGAGTGCTTCCTGTGCCAGGACACCTGCCATGTGGTGCGGGACCACGAGGAGAACAAGGCGGCCTTCGCCGGACCGCGCTTCCTGATGCGGGTCGCGGAGCTGGACATGCACCCGCTGGACGCCGCCGCCGAGTCCGGGCTCGACCGGAAGGCGACGGCCCAGGAGGAGCACGGACTCGGCTACTGCAACATCACGAAGTGCTGTACGGAGGTGTGCCCCGAGCACATCAAGATCACCGACAACGCGCTGATCCCGCTGAAGGAGCGGGCCGTGGACCGCAAGTACGACCCGCTGGTGTGGCTGGGGAACAAGATCCGGCGGCGGGACCCGTCGTCCTGAGGGGCCCCGCCGCGCGGGCGGTCAGCCCAGCAGCTTGATGATCGCGGCGGTGGTGCCGGTCTCGCCGAGGCGCGGAAAGATCCGCTCGACGCTGTTCTCGTGGGCCTCGGCGCTCATGTCGGTCACCGCGTCCGTGGCGACCGTGACGTGGTAGCCGTGCTCGTACGCCGAGCGGGCGGTGGACTCGACACCGATGCTGGTCGCGATGCCGGCCACCACGACCTGGGTGACGCCGCGGCGGCGCAGCTGGAGGTCGAGGTCGGTGCCGTAGAAGGCGCCCCACGTCAGCTTGGTGACGACGATGTCGCCCTCGTGCGGGCCGAGCTCGGGGACGATGTCGGCCCAGTCGGCGGCGGGCTGCCCGGAACGGGCGGGGCCCTCGGTGCGGCCGGGGGCGCCGCCGGTGACGCGGACCAGGACGACCGGGAGGCCCTTGGCCCGGAACGCGTCGGCGAGGGTCGCGGCGTGCGCGATGACATCGGCGCTGGGGTGGACGGTGGGCAGACCGGTGATGCCCTTCTGCAGGTCGACGACGACCAGTGCGGTCTTCGGGTCGAGGGTGGTGGCGCTCATGGTGGTGCTCCTCGCTGAGTGGTGCGGGACGGTTTTCAGGTACGGCCGCACAGGGCGCGGTCGGTGACGGTAAGAAGGAGAGCCCGGCCAGGACGGAACGCGGGGTGCCGATGCCGGTGCCGTGCCGGTGCCGGTGCCGGTGTCCGTGGCGCCTGGGGTGTCGCTTCGGGGGCCGCGTCGCGGCCGGTCATGAACCGACCAGGCGGTCCAGGAGGGCGGTCGCCTCGGCGACGGTGCGGCGCTCGGCCCCGTCGAGTTCGGCGGCGATGGCCTCGGCGAGCCAGTTGCGCTTGGCGGCCCGGACCTCCGCGAGCGTCGTGCGACCGGTGTCGGTGATCGACATGACCGACTTGCGTCCGTCGTCCGGATCGGGCGCCCGCTCGACGGTCCCCTGCTCCTCCAGTGCGCCCAGGGTCAGCCGCATGGACTGCGGGCGTACGAACTCGGCGCGGGCCAGCGCGGCCGTGGTGGCCGGACCCCCGTCCTCCAGCCGGGCCAGCACCGAGCGCTGGGTCGGGGTGAGCAGACTCTCCGAGGACGAGGAACGCAGCCGCCGCAGCAGCCTGCCGACGACGGCCGCGAGGTCGTTCGCGACCTGTTCGGCCGTGGGGTCGGCGGGCGTGGCACCGGGCGGTTGCGTCATGCGCCTCACCGTAAAGATGCACAGGACATCTTGCAAGGTAGCCTGTCGATTCCGACGCGACCTTGCTCGCATCCGACCCGCGATCTAGGGTGAATGCGCTTTCATAAGGTGTCTGTCGCCACGTTTCGCCACGTGGCGGTAACTGTCGGTGCGTGTCGGTACGGAAGAAGAAGCGGACGGTCGGTCGAGTGAGTGCCCCAACGGTGTACGACGTCGCCGAGAGATCGGGCGTCTCCATTGCCACGGTTTCGCGGGTCTACCGCACCCCTGATTCGGTGCGCGCCCAGACCCGCGAGCGAGTTCTGGAGGCGGCGCGCGAGCTCGGTTACGTACCGAGCGGAAACGCCCGGGGGCTGGCCAGCCGCACCACCGGAGTGCTCGGACTGTGCTTCCCCGACTACGCCGACCCGGACGCCGAGGCCGACGCCGAGGCGGACAGTGACGCCGACGACGCGGTGATGCTCTACTCCGACCAGATCATCCGCGGCATGGAGCGGGCGGCACGGCGGCACGGGTACGCCCTGCTGATCGCGGCATCACTGGAGGGCGGGCCGGAGAGCCTGGTCGCGAAGGTCGCGGGCCGGGTCGACGGCTTCGCCGTACTGGCGCAGACGGTGCCGACCGAGGACCTTGAGGTGATATCGCGCCGGCTGCCGGTCGTGATGCTCGCCGGACCTCGCGAGATCGACCACCTCGACCACATCGTCGTCGCCAACGTCGACGGCGAACGCGAACTGACCCGCCACCTGATCGAGGACCACGGACTGCGCCGGCTCGCCTTCATCGGCGGCGACACCGACTCGCCGGACGCCGAGGCGCGGTTCCACGGCTTCCGGGAGGCATGCCTGGACGCCGGGATCCCGGTGCCGGACGCGCCGGCCGTGCGGACCGTGATGATGACGCAGTCCGAGGGTGCGGGAGCCGCCGAACGCCTCCTGGACGGGGGCGGACAGCGGCCGGAGGCGATGCTCTTCGCCAACGACCAGATGGCGGTGGGCGCCCTGCGCGCGCTGGCGAGGCGCGGCGTGCGGGTGCCCGAGGACATGGCGGTGACCGGCTTCGACGGCATCCCGCTCAGCCGGATCGTCCAGCCGCCGCTGACGACGGTGCGCCAGCCGATACGTCAACTGGGAGAGCAGGCGGTCGAGTTGCTGGTGCAGCGGCTGAACAACACGGGCCGCGAACCGGTTTCACTCACCCTCCCGGTCTCCCTGATCCGCCGCAGGAGCTGCGGCTGCGGCTGACGCGTACGCCGCCGGGAGTGCCCGGGAGTGCCCGGGGCTGCCCAGGTCGGGGCTGGACGGGGCCGCCGGACAGGGCCGGACGGGGCCGGACGTACGGGGGGACGGACGAGGGACGGTACGGGGGACGTACGGGGGACGTACGGCCGCTCAGGAGGCCGGGCCTACGGAGCCCAGCCGCTCCCCGAAGAACCGCCGCCGCTCCGCGACCAGCCCGGCCGTCTCGGCGACCGACCCCGCATGCTCGAAGTGCCCCGCGCTCAGCACCAGCAACTCCCGCTCCCCCGCGAGCGCGTTGTACACCGCGAACTGCCCCGGCGGCGGCACGGACGGGTCGAACAGCGCCGCGGCCACCAGCGTCGGCAGCTCCAGGAACCCCGCGGCCGTCGCGGCGTCGAAGTACCTCAGCACCTCGGTGACCCCGGGGTGCTCCCGGCCGTACCCGCGCACCGACTCCCCGCTCCCCACGCACGGCAGCGTGAGCCGCAGTGGGTGGTTCCCGAATGTGGGCACCGTCAGCTGCGCGGCCCCGAAGCGGTCGTCCCACGGCAGGGCCAGCGCGCCGAGGCCCCCGCCGAAGCTCTCCCCCAGGTAGCCGAGCGGACCCGCCCCCGCCAGCTCGGGGACCAGCTCGTGCAGTGCCGACGCCGCACACCACAGGTCCGCCACGCAGTCACCGATCACATACGTCTCGCGTGACTCGATGCCGTGCAGCACATGGGCGTCAGCGACGTCCGGGACGCCCGTCACCAGGCCGCGCGCCCCCATCCCCCGCACACAGGGCAGGATCGCGGCCGCCCCGGGCAGTGGCAGCGGCACAGCGGATCCCGGCTCCTGCCGGCCTCCGTAGCCGTGGCCGATGACGAACCCATGGCGGGCCGGCCCGTCCGCGGGCAGCGCGAGCCAGCCGCCCAGGCGCTCCCCGCCCACCGAGGTGAATGTCACTCCGTGGATGCGGACGCCGTCGCGCTCGTCCTCCAGCGGCCCGATCTCCGGCTCCGTGGCGACCTGGCGAGCGGTCTCGTACCGGGCTCGCCAGAAGTCGGCGAAACCGTCCGGCGCGGGGGGTGCGGGGATGGCCGACAGGACGTCGAGAGCGCACCCGTAAGACGGGTCAAAAGGGAAATCATGCACGAATGAAGGCATGGTCACGACAATATCCCTGCCCTTCTCCGCCCTCCAGGCCGCCGGTGGCCGCCGGTGGCCGCCGGTGGTCGCCGATGACCGTCTGCGTCAAACATGCGAAATCGGTCACATCGCTCCCTTTTCCGCAAACAGCACACTTACCGTTCCAAGTTGAACATTCAGATGTCCAATACGTTGCACGAGTGTGACCTAAACCCCTCTTGCGGATTCCCGAATCCCTGTCGCACAGTGATGTATGCGCTTACAGGCAGCGCATACATCCGGATTGCTCAAGGAGGAGCCCTCCATGCCCCGCACCGCCAGAACCGCCTCCACCGGCATCGGTATCGCAGTCGTGCTCGCTCTCGGTCTCACCGCGTGCGGCAGCTCCGGTGGCGACGACGTCGCCGCGGACAAGAAGCAGACGCTCACCGTCTGGGCCATGGGGGCCGAGGGCGAGAAGCTCGCGGATGTGGCCAAGGTCTACGAGAAGGCCAATCCGAACATCACCGTCAAGGTGACCCCGGTCGGCTGGGACGTCGCCCATCAGAAGCTGGTCTCCGCGGCCGCCGCCGGCAGCATGCCGGACGTGGCGCAGATGGGCGGCAGCTACATGGGCGAGTTCTCCGAGCTCGGCGTTCTGGAGCCGGTCGACACCAAGACCTTCCAGGAGAAGGACTTCTTCCCGTCCGGCTGGGAGCAGGGCGAGGTGGACGGCCAGGCGTACGGCGTGCCGTGGTACGTCGACACCCGCGTCCTCTACTACCGCACCGACCTGGCCAAGCAGGCCGGCATCACCAAGGCTCCGACCAACTGGAAGGAGATGCAGGACCTCGCCACCGCCTACCAGAAGAAGGCGGGCACCAAGTGGGGCCTGTCCATCCAGCCCAGCGGCCTGGACACGGTGCAGAACTTCTACTCCTTCCTGTACTCGGCCGGCGGCGAGATCGTCAACGACAAGGGCGAAGCCGTCATCGACAGCCCTGAGGCCGTCAAGGCGCTCAAGGAGTACGGCTCGTACTTCTCCAAGGGGCTCTCCAACAAGTCCGTGCAGCCCGGCTACGACGTGGTGAAGGACTTCGGCAACGGCCGCGTCCCGATGTTCTTCGGCGGCCCCTGGCACGTCACCCTGCTGAACGAGGGCCAGCCGCAGCTCAAGGGCAAGTGGGCGGTGGCCAACGTCCCCGCCGACAAGTCCTCCGTCTCCATGGCCGGCGGCTCCTCCCTGGTGATCTCCAAGGACAGCGAGCACAAGGCCGCCGCCACCCAGTTCATCAAGTACCTGACGGACACCAAGGGCCAGGCCGACTGGTACGAGCGCACCAAGGACCTGCCGGCCAACACCGCCGCCTGGACCTCCGGTGACCTCGCCGACGACGCCGATCTGCAGATCTTCAAGAAGCAGATGGACACGGCCAAGTCCTCCCCGTCGCTGCCCAACTGGACCGAGGTCACCGACAAGGTCGACCAGGCCATCGCGAAGGTGACCCAGGGCAAGGCTTCCGCCGAGGACGCGCTGAAGACGGCGCAGTCCCAGATCGAAGGCCTCGTGAAGTAGGAGCCATGAGCACCACGACCGGAAAGGCCGCAGAGTCGGCCAAGGTGCAGGCCGGGCCGGGGACCGCGCAGTCCCCGGCCGCCGGGCCCAAGGGTTCGCGCATGCGCAGGAAGCCCTCGCTGGGTATGCAGAACATGGCCGGCTGGCTGTTCTCCACTCCCTTCCTCGTTCTCTTCCTCGTCTTCATGGCCGTCCCGATCATCGCCACCCTGGTGATGAGCTTCACGGACTTCGGTCTGCGCAACGTGACGCACCCCCTGGACGCGAACTTCATCGGGTTCGAGAACTACACCAAGCTGTTCAGCGACGAGAAGTTCCTCAAGTCGCTGTTCAACACGGCGTACTTCGTGGTCGTCGGCGTGCCGCTGACGATCCTCCTCGGACTGGTCGTCGCCGTACTGCTGAACAACGGCATCGACCGGGCCCGGACCTTCTTCCGCGTCGGCTTCTACGCCCCGGTCGTCACCACCATCGTCGCGGTCGCCGTCGTCTGGCGCTTCGTGCTGGACCCGAGCGACGGTCTCGTCGCGGGTCTCTTCTCCGAGGTGGGCCTCACCGCTCCGGACTTCCTCGGCTCCGAGACGCTCGCCATGCCGTCGATGATCGCGATGGCGGTCTGGCGCAATGTCGGCACGGTCATGGTGCTCTTCATCGCAGGTCTGCAGGCCATTCCCACCGAGGTGCGGGAGGCGGCCCGGCTGGACGGCGCCGGCCTCTGGCAGGAGTTCAAGGGCATCACCGTCCCGCTTCTGCGGCCGACGATGCTCTACGCCACCGTGATCACCACGATCGGCTACCTCAATGTCTTCGAGGAGCCCTTCGTGATGACGCAGGGCGGGCCCTCGGACTCGACGCTCACCGTCTCGCTGAACATGTACCGCGAGGGCTTCAACTTCTTCCACATGGGCTATGCGAGCGCCATGGCGTATGTCCTCTTCGTAGTGATCATGGGCATCACGGTGCTGCAGCTCCGACTGCTGAAGGACAACACGAAATGAGCGCCACCAATGCACCGGGCGCCGTCTCGACGGCGCCGTCGAAGAAGCCCGGGAACGACTGGCAGAAGGGCAAGGTCAAGGTCAAGGAGCCGAGGTCCCTGAAGCGGATCTTCGTCTACGTCCTGCTCTCGCTCGGCCTGCTGATCATGTCGGCGCCGTTCCTGTGGATGGCCCTCTCCTCGTTCAAGACGACGACCGAACTGACCGCGAGCCCGCCGGTCTGGATCCCGACCGAATGGACCCTGGACAACTTCCGGGACCTGCTCGACAAGCTCGATCTGCCGCTGTACTTCATGAACTCGGTGATCGTGGCGGTGCTGGTCACCGTGTCGAACCTGGTGTTCTGCTCGATGCTCGGGTACGCCCTCGCCAAGCTGAGGTTCGCGGGCCGCAACAAGATCTTCGGTCTGGTTCTCGGCGCCCTCATGGTGCCCGGCAACCTGATGCTGCTGCCGCTCTTCGTCCTGATGAGCAAGCTCCAGCTGATCGACTCGTACGCCGGGCTGGTCCTGCCCTTCGCAGCCGGGGCGTTCGGCGTCTTCCTGATGCGCCAGTTCATGCAGTCGATCCCGGACGAGCTGCTGGAAGCGGCCCGGATGGACGGCGCCGGCGAGTGGTACATCTTCTGGCGCATCGTGATGCCGCTGGTGAAGCCCGCCCTGGCGACGCTGTCGATCTTCACGTTCCTCGGTTCCTGGAACAACTTCGTCTGGCCGCTCATCGCGACCAACGACCCCGACAAGTACACCCTTCCGGTCGCCCTGGCCACCTTCGCCACCGACCCGAACAAGGCGGGTGGATCCAACGGCATGCTGATGGCCGGCTCCTTCCTGATCGTGCTGCCGGTCCTGGTCGTGTTCATCGCGCTCCAGCGGCACTTCACGCAGGGCATCGCCACCGCCGGCATGAAGTAGTCCGCCCCCGGGGGCGGCCCTGCCCCGCCCCCGGCCGCCCCATCGATACGTACGAGGCCGCGCGCCCCACATCCCGCCGGCCACACCCCTCCCGCACCAGAAGGACAGTTTGCGATGACTCACACCCAGGTCCCGTTCCCCGAAGGCTTCCTGTGGGGTGCCTCCACGGCCGCCCACCAGATCGAGGGCAACAACACCAACAGCGACTGGTGGGTCAAGGAGCACACCGCGGGCACCCACATCCAGGAGCCCAGCCTGGATGCCTGCGACAGCTACCACCGCTGGCACGAGGACATGGACGTGCTGGCCGGACTGGGCTTCACCGACTACCGGTTCTCCATCGAGTGGGCCCGTATCGAGCCCGCCGAGGGGCAGTTCTCCCGGGCCGAGCTCGCCCACTACCGCCGCATGGTCGAGGGCGCCATCGAGCGCGGGCTGCGCCCCATGATCACCCTGCACCACTTCACCGTGCCGCAGTGGTTCGAGGCACGTGGCGGCTTCACCGCCGAGGGCGCGACCGAGCTGTTCGCCCGCTACGTCGCGGCCTGCGCGCCGGTGATCAGCGAAGGCGTCAGCCACGTCTGCACCATCAACGAGCCGAACATGATCGCCGTGATGGCGGGCCAGGCCAAGCGCGGCGACATCGGCTTCCCGCCCGCCGGTCTGCCGACCCCCGACGACGAGACCAGCCAGGCCGTGATCGCCGCCCACCACGCGGCCGTCAAGGAGGTCAAGGCGATCAACCCCGACATCCAGGTCGGCTGGACCATCGCCAACCAGGTCTACCAGGCCCTCCCCGGCGCCGAGGAGGTCACCGCGGCCTACCGCCACCCCCGTGAGGACATCTTCATCGAGGCCGCCCGCGGCGACGACTGGATCGGGGTGCAGTCCTACACCCGGACCAGGATCGGCACGGACGGACCCATCCCCACCGCCGACGACGTGGAGCGCACCCTCACGCAGTGGGAGTACTACCCCTCCGCCGTCGGCCACGCGCTGCGCCACACCGCCGAGGTCGTCGGCCGCGACGTGCCGCTGATCGTGACCGAGAACGGCATCGCGACCGACCAGGACAGCCGCCGGATCGACTACTACACCGGCGCCCTGAACGAGGTCGCCTCCGCCATCCAGGACGGCCTGCGCGTCGAGGGCTACCTCGCGTGGAGCGCCCTGGACAACTACGAGTGGGGCTCCTACGCGCCGACCTTCGGCCTCATCGGCTGGAACCCTGAGACCTTCGAGCGGCTGCCGAAGCCGTCCGCCACCTGGCTGGGCGAGATGGGCCGCACCCGCGCGCTGCCGCGTATCGCCGACTGACGTCGGCCCTCTGACCGGGAGCCCCTGACGGTTCCCGACCGTGCGGGGGCCGGCGGTACCTGACGGCCGCCGGACCTCGCGCCGATCCACCCGGTGCGGCCCGAGCCCCACAGCTCGGGCCGCACCGGCAGCCACACCCGAAAACGGCGCCGCGCAGGCGCAGCACCACCCCGGGCGGCTCTCCTCCGCCGCATCGAGCACGCCACGAAACGCACCCATCCCCCTTCTGCCAACGGGAGCTGGACCTTCATGGACCGTCGCACGTTTCTCACCGCCACCGGGACCGGGGCTGCCGCCCTGTCCCTCGGGGCCGTATCCGCGCCCTCGGCGAACGCCGTTCCCGCCAGTCGATCCGCGCCTTCCGCGGACACCGCTCATCTTGTTCATGCCTTTGATACACCGCTGCTGCTGCGCTGGTTCCGCGATACGTATCACTCGATCGAGGCGATGACGACCGATCTGGGTCTCGCCGTCGACAAGATGGACCTGAGCGGTCCGGGCGGCCCCGTCCAGTCGCGCCAGACCTCGCCCACCAATATCGGCTGCGGCCTGTGGTCGACCGTCGCCGCCGGCGGGCTCGGAGTGATCAGCGACGCCACGATGCGGCGCAGGCTGGAGCGCACGGTCCGCTCCGTGGAGAAGCTGGAGCGCCATCACGGCTTCTGGCTCAACTGGTACGACGCGCACGACGGTTCGGTGCTGACCGAGTGGCCCGGTACCGGCGAGCCGGTCCGTCCGTTCCTCTCCTCCGTCGACAACGCCTGGCTGATCACCGGTCTGCACATCGCCGCGGACGCGGCTCCCGCGCTGCGTCCCCGCATCGACCGCATCCTGGCGGGCGCCGACTGGTCCTACTACTACACGCCCTTCGACCCGGCCGACCCCGTCGCCGGACCCGGCCAGCTGCGCGGCGGCTTCTGGACCGACACCGAGGAACCCACGGGCCACCACTACGGCGCGCTCAACACCGAGCCCCGGATGGCCAGCTATCTGGGTATCGCGGACGGATCCCTGCCCGCCGACCACTACTGGCACCTGCTGCGCACCATGCTTCCCGGGAATGAGCAGGAGCAGCAGCCGCAGGGCGGTTACGTCGCGATGGACGGCATCCGCGTCTGGCAGGGCCATTACACGCACCGCGGCCGCAAGCTCGTGCCCACCTGGGGCGGGTCAATGTTCGAGGCGCTGATGGTTCCGCTGTTCGTGCCGGAGCCGGAGTGGTCGCCGAAGTCGTGGGGCCGTACTCACCAGCGGTACGTACGCGGCCAGATCGAGCACGGCATGGCAGAGGCGGAGTACGGGTACTGGGGTTTCTCCCCCGCCAACATTCCCGAGGGCGGGTATCAGGAGTACGGGGTCGACGCGCTCGGGATGGAGCTCGACGGCTACGCCTCCAACACGGACCGCACGTACACCACGGACGGCGCTCCGCTGCCGCCCGCGTCGGCGTTCACCAACGGTGTGGTCACCCCGCACGCCTCGTTCCTCGCCCTGCCGTACGCGCCGGCCGAGGCGGTGGCGAATCTGCGGGCGCTGGACCGGGATTTCGGTGCCTATGACGACGGCTACGGGTTCCGGGACTCCGTCAACGTCTCCACCGGACGGGTCAGCGACTACCAGCTCGCCCTCGACCAGGGGATGATCGCCGCCGCCCTGGCCCAGGCGATCCGGCCGGGGCTCCTGCAGCAGCCGTTCCGGACCGGCGGGTTCCGTTCCCGGGTACGGCCGCTGCTCGTCAAGGAGCGCTTCAGCATCTGAGCCCCACGCGGGACCGTCCGAAGCGGCCGGGGACGGTGGCCCACCAAGGGCCACCTCTCCGGGTCGCGGGTCACTGAACGTGGACATAACCTCGCAAACGTGATCTCGCCCGTGAGCCGAACCCGGATCCTCATACCGGGCCGGGCCCTGCTCGCCGTCCTGATGGCGGTGTGCTGGCTGGCCCTTCCCGCCGTGCTGACCGCGCGCGCCGACGACCCCGTCACGCTGTCCCGGAACGGGCAGATCACCGACAAGGCCGGCGCGCTGGGAAACCGCAAGGACCAGGTCGCCTCCGCACTCGACCAGCTGTACGACAAACGCCGTGTCCAGCTTTTCGTGGCGTACGTCCGTGACTTCTCCGGGCGGTCCGCGCAGAACTGGGCCGACGAGACGGCCAACCGCAACGGGCTCGGACGCGACGACATCCTGCTCGCCGTCGCCACCCACGACCGGCAGTACGCGTACTCGGTCGACCAGGACTCCCGCTTCACCGACGCCCAGCTCCACGATGTGGCGAGCACCGCCATCGAGCCGGCGCTCAAGGAGAACGACTGGGCGGGGGCCGCGATCGGGGCGGCCGACGGGTACTCCGCCGTCCTGACCGGCGCGGCCGTGCCCACCCCGACGATCACCCCGGGCGCCGACGACCCGGGGACGGGGGATTCCGGCGGGACGTCCGTCGGGGACCTGGTCCTGCCGATCGTGGTCGTCGTCGGAGCCGGGGCGGTCGCCGTCTACGCGTACACCCGGCGCAAGCGGCGCACCGCGACCCGTACGACGCCCGGTGCGACCGGCTGGGGACCGGGAGGCGCCGACCGGAGCGCGTCACCGGAACCGCCCACTCCGCTGCCGGAGCTCGACGCGCGGGCCAAGGAGACGCTGGTCGACACGGACGATGCGGTCCGCACCAGCGACGAAGAACTCGGATTCGCCACGGCCCAGTTCGGAGAGGAGGCCGCGGCACCGTTCACCGAGGCCGTCACCTATGCCAGGAGCGAGCTGACGGCCGCGTTCCGGTTGCGCCAGCAGCTCGACGACGCCTTTCCCGAGGACGACGCCACCCGCCGGCAGATGCTGGACGAGATCATCAGCCGCTGCGAGGAGGCCAACACGCGCCTGGACGCGGTCTCCGAGGACTTCGACCGGCTCCGTGCGCTCGAACGCAACGCCCCGCAGGCACTCGCCGCGGCCGAGACCGCGTTCCGTTCGCTCGCGGGCCGGGTCTCCGCGGCCGATGCGACCCTGACCTCCATGCGCAGCCGCTACGCGGAGTCGGTCTCGGCCCCCGTCGCCGGCGATATCGAACAGGCCAAGGACCGGCTCCTCTTCACGACGTCCTCGCTCAATCAGGCCCGGCAGGCGGTGGACGGCGGTGACAGCGCCGCCGCCGCCGTATACGTACGGGCCGCCGAGGGCGCGGTCGGCCAGGCGTCCACCCTCGCGGACGCCGTCGACCGGCGCGCACGGGAAGTCGAGGAGGCGGCGGGCAAGCTGCCGGCCGCGCTCACCGAGACGGAGACGGACCTGGCCGACGCGGGCGGGCTGCTGGAAGGCACCGCCGAGGGGGTGTCCACAGCGAACCTCCGGGGCCGGATCGCCCGTGCGCGGTCCGTGGTCCGCGACGTGCGGGGCGAGCTGCGGGCCGGTCCGTACGACCCGATCGACGCGCTGCGCCGGGTGGAGGAGGCGGACGCCGCTCTGGACGAGGCGTTGGCCGGTGCGCGCGAGCAGGAGCAGGGCAACCGGCGGGCCCGCTCGCTCCTCGACCAGGCGATGCTCACCGCGCGATCGGCGATCGGCGGCGCCGCCGACTACATCAGCACCAACCGGGGAGCGGTCGGCAGCCAGGCCCGGACCCGCCTGGCGGAGGCACAGCGAAGGCTGGAGCGGGCCCGCGAGCTGGCCGGGGCGGATGACGCGCAGGGGGCACTGGCCGAGGCGCACCAGGCGGACTCACTGGCCAGGCAGGCACAGAGCATGGCGGAACAGGACGTGCGGGCGTACGGGAACCGAAATGGTCCGGGCGGTGTACAAGGAGGGGGCAGCGGGGGCGGAGGCATGGGTGGTGCGGTCCTCGGCGGGATCATCCTCGGCGGGCTCCTGGGCGGGGGCGGCCGAGGAGGCGGGTTCGGGGGCAGATTCGGAGGGGGAGGCGGCCTCGGCGGAGGGGGGTTCGGCGGGGGCGGCGGGCCGGGCAGCTTCGGCGGCGGGGGCACTCGTGGGCGGCGGGGCGGCGGCGGCCGGTTCTGACCACCGCCCACGGGCGGCGGCAGCGTGCGGATCACGCGGATCACTCGTAGCACCAGGACGAATACGCAGCACTGGACACACAGGAGAGGTGCCATGACCAAGCAGACCATTCTCGGACGCGTCACCCAGCTGGCGAAGGCCAACATCAACGCGCTGCTCGACCAGGCCGAGGATCCGCAGAAGATGCTGGACCAGCTGATCCGCGACTACACGTCCAACATCTCGGAGGCCGAACAGGCCGTGGCCGCCACGATCGGCAATCTGCGGCTGATGGAGCAGGACCACCGGGAGGATGTCGGGGCCGCCAAGGAGTGGGGTGAGAAGGCCCTCGCCGCCAGCCGCAAGGCGGACGAGCTGCGTGCGGCCGGGTCGGCGGCCGACGCCGACAAGTTCGACAACCTGGCCAAGGTCGCGCTCGGCAGACAGCTTCAGTCGGAGAAGGAGGCGAGGACCGCGGAGCCCACCATCGCCTCGCAGACGGAGGTGGTGGACAAGCTCAAGTCCGGCCTGGACCAGATGAAGGCCAAGCTGGCGGAGCTGAAGTCCAAGCGGGACGAGCTGGTCGCACGGGCCAAGTCCGCCCAGGCGCAGAACCAGATGATGGATTCCGTCAAGAACATCAACGTCCTCGACCCGACCAGTGAGATCAGCCGGTTCGAGGACAAGGTGCGGCGTGAGGAGGCGAAGGCGGTGGGTAAGCAGGAGCTTGCCGCGTCGTCCCTGGACGCCCAGTTCGAGCAGTTGGACACGCTGGGGGCCAGCGCCGAGGTCGAGGCGCGTCTCGCGGCGCTGAAGACGGCCTCATGAGTCCGGTCGGGGCTGTCGCGGCCCTGTTCAGAACATGCTCAGAAGCTCCTCGACCGTACGCTCCGCGGCCGGCCGGCCATCGGGCAGCGGCAGTTCGAACCAGACCGTCTTGCCTCGCGGCGTCCGCCTCGATCCCCAGGCCGCGCTCAGCAGCCCGACCAGTTGCAGACCGCGACCGCCCTCGTCCGTGTCGCGTGCCCGCCGTCGTCGCGGCTGGACGAGGCCCGCGTCCCATACCTCGCACACGAGGGTGCGGTCGCGCAGCAGCCTGAGCCGGATCTCGCCCTCGCCGTACCGCAGGGCGTTGGTGACCAGCTCGCTGACGAGCAGTTCGGTGGTGTCCACCAGGTCGTCGAGGTCCCAGGCGAGCAACTGGCCGCGGGCGAGCTCGCGGGCGCGGCCGACCGAGCGGGGTTCGGGGGGCAGCCGCCAGTCGCCGACGGCTTCGGTCGGCAGTCCCTGGATGCGGGCCATCAGCAGGGCGATGTCGTCCTCGCCGTGGCGGGTGTCGAGGGTGCTCAGCACCCGGTCGCAGACGTCCTCAAGAGGCCGCGCGGGTTCGACGAGTGCGCCGCGCAGCGCTTCCAGCCCCTCGTCCAGCGGATGATCGCGGGACTCGACGAGGCCATCGGTGTAGAGGGCGAGGAGGGCGCCCTCCTTGAGTTCGACCTCGACTTCCTCGAAGGGTTCGCCGCCGACACCGAGCGGCATCCCGGGCGGGACGTCGAGCAGCAGCGCCGGTTCACCCGGCTCGACCACGACAGGGGGAAGATGACCGGCATTGGCGAAGGTGCACCGCCGGGTGACCGGGTCGTAGACGGCGTAGATGCAGGTCGCCAGATAGACCTCGGAGAGGTCCGCCTCGCGGGACTTGTGGGCGGCCCGCGAGGGCCACTGGGCGCCGCCGATCCCGCCGGAGGAGGTGCTGCCACCGGGGGTGCCGAGGCCCCGGGCGACCTCGTCGAGCGCGGAGAGGACCTCGGCGGGTTCCAGGTCGAGGAGGGCCAGGGTCCTCACGGCGGTGCGCAGTTCCCCCATGGCCACCGCGGCGCGCAGTCCGCGTCCCATCACATCGCCGACGACGAG
This sequence comes from Streptomyces sp. NPDC048671, assembly GCF_055587045.1. Taxonomy (NCBI): domain Bacteria; kingdom Bacillati; phylum Actinomycetota; class Actinomycetes; order Kitasatosporales; family Streptomycetaceae; genus Streptomyces; species Streptomyces sp. NPDC048671. The sequence continues at coordinate 36,389 of NZ_JBVJHB010000022.1, forward strand.
GGCGGTGCGGTGCCCGGGGAGTTCGATGACGTCGAACCAGTCGCCGCCCACCTCGGTCGCCGTGTTGCCCGGCAGATAGCGGCAGGCGATGTCGAGGCCGGCGGCCTCGGGGTCGCCAGGAGGGAGCAGGCTGCGCTGGAGTATCAGGGCGCGCTCGTGCTCGCGCCGGTAGAGGCGGGCGTTATCTATACAGACGGCGGCGCGGGCGGCGAGTTCGGTGGCCAGGGCCCGGTCCCGTTCGCCGAAGGGCTCGCTGCCCTTCGTACGGGAGAACTGCACGAGGCCGACCACGGTGTCGTGGGCGACCATCGGCACGGCGAAGGTGGACTGGACGAATCCGCGGTCGTCGCCGGGCACGTCCTCGACATGGCCGGTGCGCAGGGCTACGGCACAGGGCGAGTTGAACGGGTAGCGGTGCACCGCGCCGAGTACGGGCGGTCCGGCGGCCGTCCCGGCTCGCGGGGCGTCGCCGGCGAGGCCTGGGGCGGTATCGGGCATGGCGTCCGACACGGCGCTGGCGAAGGCGACGCGGCGCAGTTCGGCGGAGCCGCCGACCGCTTCCTGGCGGAGCGAGCTCCAGCTGCCCGGCGGCGCCTCCTCGCCGGTGAGGAGCGCCTGGTAGAGGTCGACGGACGCGAGGTCGCAGAAGCCAGGTACGGCGACGTCGAGGAGTTCGCGTGCGGTGGTCTCCAGGTCGAGGGAGTTGCCGATGCGCGCACTCGCCTCGTTGAGCAGCGCGAGGTTGCGCCTGGCGCTGGCCGCCTCACGGGCGGCGATATGGCCCCGGGTGACGTCGGTGGCCAGTCCGGCGATGCCGATGGGGCGACCCGTTCCGCTGTACACCCGGTAGAGGTTCATCGACCAGTGGCGGCGCTCCGTGTCGCCCGGGGCGGTGCCGACGAGCTGGAGGTCGGTGACGGACTCGCCGGTCGCCAGGACACGGCTGAGTGTGGCGGCCAGCCGGTCGGCCTCCGCACCGGCGAGATAGTCGTGGACGGTGCGGCCGCGGTGGTCGTCGGCCCGGCCGCCGAAGACGGTGGCGAAGCGATCGTTGGCCCGCAGGACGGTGAAGTCGGTGCCGAACAGCACGAAACCGAAGGGAGATTGGCCGAAAATCGCCTGCGAGGCCGCGAGGTCGGTCTCGATGCCGCGGAGCGCGCGGACGTCCACGACGATGCAGACCGCGGCCCGTTCGCCCGTCGCCGTCTCACTCGGCATCACATAGATCTCGGCGAGCCCGTGCAGTCCGTCCTCGCCCGGCACCCGGAAGGGGACGAGACCCGTCCACTCCTTGCCGTCGAGCACCTCGCCGATGCGGCGATGACCGTCCCGGCGCAGTTCGCCGGGCATGAAGGCCTCGACCGGGTCCTTACCCACCGCCTGGTGAGCGGCAACGCCAAAGAGACCGGCGGCCCGGCGGCTCCACTGCTCGATCAGACCGTCGGGGCCGATCGAGAAGGAGGCGACCCTGATGTAGTCGTAGATCGAGCCAGGCGGACTGCTCTGCCACACGACGTCGCCCGCTGTCCCAGGTATTTCGCTCACGCGACCGTCCCCTCCAGCTCACACACCGGACCGGTCCTGCCCGCAGTATTCAGCACTACGGCCCTCACCGACACGGCGTTCACGATCACATCACGGTCTCAGTCCCTTTCAGCCAGGTTCTGCATGACCTCTGGTGATCGCTGTCCGTCCCACCCCACTCCTAACCAGGCAGGGCCAGCTCGAACCACACCGTCTTGCCACTCTTTCCATGCCTGATCCCCCAACGTCGGGCGGAGCAGGCCACGAGCTGCAGTCCTCTGCCGCCTTCGTCATCGGGTCCCGCCGTACGTTCGGTGGGCGGATCCGGAAGCGGATCGGAGACTTCCACCAACAGGCCGGGGTGAGCGGTGGGGCCGTCACCGTTGGGATGAGGGAGCACCAGTCGCACATCGATGGGCCCCGAGGCATAGCGCATGGAGTTGGTCACCAGCTCGCTGACCAGGAGTACAGCCACATCCCCGACCACCGCGTCGAGCCCCCAGCCGCGCAGCGCCTCGTGGACGGCGTGCCGGGCCGTGCGCACGGCACCGGGAACAGCCGGAAAGCTCCACTCGGCGCAGTCGCCTTCGGTATCGATCACGCCGATCACTTCCCAAGACCAGCAACGGGGAACGTCCTGTTTACGGGGGTTAAACAGGACATACCCGATATTCAGCACGGGATACCGCTCGGCGCCGACACGTGGGGCGTACGGGTGTAAGGCCATGCGCACGAACGGGTGTGCGCGCCAAGAAAGGGCGCACGGGCCCATCGGTGCGCGCCGCACGGCAAGCACCCCGCTCAGTGGTGTGCGCCGCCAGGCAGTCGCCGTACGGCTTCGGCGACCGCGGGCCGGTCCTGTTCCAGCCAGTCGACGGTGTCACTCTCGCCGGGGCCGAGCCAGCGCAGCTCGTCGTGGTCCTGAAGCGGCGCGGGCACGCCGGACACCAGACGGGCCGTCCACACCCGGAGCACATAGCCGGGCTTAAGCGGCCACTCACCGGGGATGCGCTCCAGCGGCTCCGTCTCAATGCCGAGCTCCTCGCGGAGTTCGCGCACGAGCGCCTGCTCGCCGCTCTCCCCCGGCTCCACCTTGCCACCGGGCAGTTCCCAACGGCCGGCCAGCTCGGGCGGGGCGCTACGGCGCGCGGCGAGCAGCCGCCCCCGGTCGTAGACGGCCCCGGCCACCACCACACGATCACTCATGCCCCGGAGCGTAATGCCCGGCTCCGGCCGGACCGGGAGCCCCGACACCGGACCGGAGGGTGCGGTGCCGGCGCCGACACCGGAGATACGGCGGGCTGCTGGACCGGCGGACTAAGGCCGCGCGGTCTGCCCGACGCGCTCGACCCAGTAGAGCTGCTTGTGTCCGCGTTCATCGAGCTTGTCGGCGGTCCGCTGCGCCTCGTCCTGCGTGGCGTACCTGCCCACGCGGTAGCGACTGCCGTTGTCGTCCTGCCGTATCACCAGCCAAGGGAGCACGGCACCGCTGTCGCTCATCGTGTCCCTCCCGAGCATTGCGCCCCTCCCCTGAACGGCGTGCATGTTTCTAAGGATCCCCAGGAAACCGCAGTACGCATATGCCCGAGCGTACGCCTGACCTTCACTGAACGAATACGGAATTGCACAAAGAGATACGGATCCGGCCAGGTGTGGACCAACCCCAGGGGGCGCATCCAACTGGATGCGCCCCCTGGGCGGTTCGGACCGAACCAGGCGGGCCGCACTCGGGGACCGCGCCTCCACCGCCCCCGCCCCCGGCCTCGCGCGCAGCAGCGGCCACCGGCGCCTCAGGAAGGTCCGGCACGGGAAGTTAGGAGCAGGACATGACAAGCCATCACGGGTGACGATTGCCCAGCCGTTACGGGACCCGGGCGGGCGTCAACTTGTCGTCACACGCGCCGGACGGGCGCCACCTGGGTGGACCGGAGTGGACCGGGGTGAACGAGGCCTTCCGTGGCCGGTCACCTGACAGGGAGGTGGTAGGCGATCCGGTAGCGATCGGCGGGCACCACCACATCGGCGGTCTCGACCGGCCGCCCCGATGCGTAGTAGGTGCGCTCGATCACCATCACGACATGGCCCGGCACCCCGCCGAGCGCCAGGAGCTCCTCCGCCAGCCCCGGGCGTGCGCCGACCTGTTCGGCCACGTTGTCCACGACCACATCGATCGCGGCCATCCGCTCGACCACCCCGCAGCCGCCCAACGGGCCCTCCTCCGGCAGCATCACCGGCGTGCGCCCCGTGACCGCGAGGGTCTCCCAGGAGGTCGAGAGCATCATCGGCTCGCCCGCCTCCCGGAACACGTAGCGCGTCCGCATGACACGGTCGCCCGGCTCGATCCCGAGCCGTTCGGCGATCTCCGGACTCGCCCCCTCCTGTTCACTCCGGGACTCCCAGGTCCCCCGCGCCCCCTCCGCCGTCTGCTCCTGCCGGAACGGGCTGGCACCGGTCTCCGAACGGAAGCCGGAGCGGGCGATCCGGCGCGGTACCGGGCGCTCGCGCACATACGTACCGGAGCCGGAGCGGCCCTCGACCAGGCCCTCGGCCATCAACACCTTGCGCGCCTCCAGCGCGACGGTGTCCGAGACCCCGTACTCCTCGCGGATACGCGCCTGCGACGGCAGTCGCGTATGCGGCGGCAGTGAACCATTGACGATCTTCTCTCTCAGATCGCCCGCAACGCGCAGATAGGCGGGCTGCTCACCGAAAGTCACAGGCCACTCCCCAAGAGGTTGACAGACTGCAACAGCGTCGCAACCGTCGGTTCCGGACCGCAAGCGCAGGCCAGAGATTCACTCGAAGTGATGATTCGCCGTGGACGTGCGCATTACCCGGCACGAGCCGCCAGTGCGCTTGCGGCCATCGCCTCGACGGCGAGCTGATGGCCGCCGCCGACCGAGGGCTCTCCGGGCGGCAAGGGCTCCCCGCCCTCCTCCTGGCATGCTGGCTGCCATGGCCCCCGCATACCGCTGCCCTCAGGACGGAACCCGTGCTGACGTCGCTTCGCCGGCCTGGTGCTGTCCGGTCTGTCACGGCCCCTGGGACCTCGACTTCGAGATCACGGGCCGCCTCCGTCCCGAGGCCCTGTCCGGCCGGGTCAACTCTCTCTGGCGCTACGAGGAGGTGCTGCCGCTCTCGTCTCCCACAACCACGCTGGGCGAGGGCCGCACCCCACTCGTACCGCTCACGGGTGCGGTCTCGGCCAAACTCGACTTCCTCATGCCGACGCTCTCCTTCAAGGACCGCGGCGCGGTGATGGTCGCCGAACTGGCCCGTCGACTCTCGCCCGAGCGGGTAGTGGCGGACAGCAGCGGCAACGCGGGCACCGCAGTCGCCGCCTACTGCGCCCGTGCCGGGCTGCCCTGCACGGTGTACGTCCCCGAGGGCACGTCCCCGAAGAAGACCGAGCAGATCCGGGCCCATGGATCCTGGCTGGAAATCGTCCCCGGAGACCGCGAGTCGACCGCCCTGGCCGCCCGAGCCGCCGCCGACGCACCCGGCACCTTCTACGCCTCGCACGTCTTCAACCCGTACTTCCTGCACGGCACGAAGACCTACGTGTACGAGCTGTGGGAGGACCTCGGCGGCAGGCTCCCCGACGCGCTCGCCGTACCGGTCGGCAACGGCACCCTGCTCCTCGGCGCGGCGCTGGCCATCGCGGAGCTCCGTGCCCAGGGCCTGATCGACACCGGTCCGGCCCTGATCGCCGTGCAGGCCGAGGCCGTTTCCCCGCTGGCCGCCGCCTTCCGTGCCGGGGCGGACGTGCTCCCCGACACCCCGCCCGGCCCCCTCTCCCCCACCCTCGCCGAGGGCATCGCCATCCCGCGTCCGCCGCGGGCCCAGGCAATCCTGGCGGCGGTGCGTGAGTCGGGCGGCACCTTCCTGACCGTGACCGAGGATCAGATCCGCGGCGCACAGCTGGATCTGGCCGCCCGCGGCTTCTACGTGGAGACGACAGGCGTCGCCTGCTGGGCCGCGGTCGGTGGCTGGACGGACCGCAGCGTCGTCGTACCGCTGTGCGGCGCGGGCCTCAAGACGGGTCTCGCGGCCTGAGCCGGGCCGCTCCCACGTTCTTGGGCATACCGCTTTCGGCCGGATCCTCGTTCGGCCGGCTGCCTCATCAGCCGTTCACCCGCGCGCCGTGCGCCGCCGCGCCGTGCCCGTTTCCCTACGTTCGTACCGTGAGCCTCTCGCGCATCTCTCTCCTCACGTCACTGGTCGCATGCGCTCTGATCGCGCCGTTGCCGCCCGTCGCCTACGCCTCGCACCAGGCCGCGTCCGCCCCCGCTGCCGCCGCCGATCCTGGTCCCGACGTGGCCTGCGGCCGCGACACCGACCCCGCCTGGGCCCCGACGTCCACCACGCTCGGCGAGGCCGAGGGCTACGCCCCCTACGTCGGTAACGGATACCTGGGCCACCGCGTGCCCGCCGCTGGCGCCGGATACGCGGAGCCGGGCGAGAAGACCGGCTGGCCGCTGTACACGCCGCGCTACGACGGGGCCTTCGTCTCCGGGCTCTTCGGCCGCGACCCGGATCTGGCGGCCGGCCGCGAGGTGGCCGCCGCGCTGCCGAGCTGGACCAACCTCGACGTGCGGGTGGGCGACGAGACGTACGGCTCCGCCACCCCGGCGGGCCGGATCTCCCGGTACCGCCAGACGGTGTTCCTGCGCTGCGGACTGGTGCGTACGTCGTTGCGCTGGACGACCGCCGACGGCCGCGCGACCGACCTGACGTACGAGGTGCTGACCGACCGCGCCTCCGTGCACGCCGGCGCCGTACGACTGCGGATGACCCCGCACTGGAGCGGCACTGCGACGGTCACCGGCCGCCTCGACCCGCGCGGCGCACGCCGGATCGCACTCGACGACGACGGGACGTTCCGCACGCGGGGCACCGGAACGGCCGGCGCGATCGTGCAGACGATGCGCCGGGACTCCGGCGTCACGAGCCGAACCTCCGACACCACAACCCCGGCCGCCGGCATCACAACCCCGGTCTCCGACATCACAACCTCGGCCCCCGGCACCACGGCCCCGGCCGCCGAGAACGCGAATCCGTCCCAGGTGAGCGCCGGGCGCACGTATACGTTCGAGAAGTACGTCGGGGTCGACACCACGCTCACCTCGCGCGCCCCGCGCACCACCGCGCGCGAGGCGTCCCGGCGCGCGGCGCGGCTCGGCTGGTCCGCCGTCCTGGCCGAGAACGCCGCCGTCTGGCGCCGGGACTGGTCCGCGGACGTCCTGGTACCGGGCAGCCCTGACCTCCAGAAGTGGCTGCGCTCCGCGCAGTACGGGCTCCTCGCGTCCACCCGCACCGGTTCCCGCGACAGCATCGCCCCGGCCGGACTGACCAGTGACAACTACGCGGGCATGGTGTTCTGGGACGCCGAGACCTGGATGTACCCCGGGCTGCTGGCCACCCGTCCCGAGCTGGCCCGTTCGGTGGTCGAGTACCGCTACCGCACCCGTGACCAGGCCCGTACCAACGCCGAGAAGCTGGGATTCAAGGGGCTGTTCTACCCCTGGACGAGCGCGAGCAAGGGCAACCTCTGGTCCGAGTGCCAGAGCTGGAACCCGCCGCACTGCGTCACGCAGAACCACCTCCAGGGCGATGTCTCCCTGGCCGTCTGGCAGTACTACCTGGCCACCGGCGACCGCGACTGGCTGGCCGGAAATGGCTGGCAACTCCTGGAGGGCATCGCGGACTTCTGGGCCTCGCGCGCCACCGCGAACGACGACGGCAGCTACTCCGTGAAGGAGGTGGCAGGCCCGGACGAGTACAGCAACGGCGTCACCGACGGGGTGTTCACCAACGCCGTCGCCGCGACCGCCCTGCGCAACGCCACCCGCGCGGCGCAGCTCCTCGGCCACCCCGCTCCGGCCGAGTGGAACGAGGTCGCGGACGGTCTGCGCATCCCGTACGACCCGGAACGCAAGCTCTACCTCCAGTACGCGGGCTACGACGGCTCGACGATCAAGCAGGCCGACACCGTGCTGCTCATCTACCCGCTGGAGTGGCCGATGGAGCCGGGTGCGGCGGCCGCGACGCTCGACTACTACGCGGCCCACACCGATCCGGACGGCCCGGCGATGACGGATTCGGTCCACGCGATCGACGCGGCCGCGACCGGGGAGCCCGGCTGCGCCACGTACACCTATCTCCAGCGTGCCGTGCGCCCGTTCACGCGCGGTCCGTACGCCCTCTTCAGCGAGGCGCGGGGCGCGAAGTCGGGTGCGCAGGATCCCCTGTCCGGGTTCCCCGCCGAGGACTTCCTCACCGGAAAGGGCGGCTTCCTCCAGGTGTTCACGCACGGGCTGACGGGGTTGCGGCTGCGGGAGGACGGAGTACGGCTGGACCCGATGCTGCCGCCGCAACTGCGCGAGGGGGTCACCCTGACGGGCCTGCGCTACCAGGGGCGTACGTACGACATCGCGATCGGCCCCCGGACGACGGAGGTCCGGCTGACCTCGGGTGCGCCGTTCACCCTTGACACGCCCGCCGGCCCGCGTCTCCTGTCCACCGCGCTCACCCTGCCGACCCGGCGCCCCGACCTCACCCCGACCACCGACGCGTCCCGTTGCCGCCCGGCGACGGCGACCTCGGAGACCCCCGGCCTGTACGCGGCGGCGGCGGTGGACGGCAGTACGGCGACGGCCTGGTCCCCGGACGGGGCGACGGGCACGCTGACCGTGGATCTGGGGCGGACGGCGGCGGTGACGGCGATCGTGCCGGAGTGGACGGACGTACGCCCCGCCGCACACCGGCTGGAGAGCTCGGCCGACGGGGAACACTGGGAGCCGTACCGGGCGGGGGCGGTGGCCCGCGAGGTGCGGGTGACGGTCCGGTCGGCGGATGCGGACGAGCCCACAGGTGTACGGGAGCTGAGGGTTACCCAGCCGTAGACGATCCGGGCGCTCCGGGTGCCCCGGTGGGCCCGGCGGGTCGCCCGGCCCCGGTGGGGCATTCCTCGGCCGACCGGCGGGCTGTCGGCCTAGGAGGATCGGCCGACCGGCGGGCTGTCGGCCGGCCGAGGAGGATTCCGCCCAGCACCAGGACGAGCCCGCACACCTGCCTGAGGGTGAGCGACTCCCCGGCGATCAGGGTGCCGAGCAGCACCCCGGTCACCGGGTTGAGCAGTCCGACCAGGCCGACGGTCGCGGCGGGCAGATGGCGCAGGCCCGTGAACCAGGCGGCGAACGCGACCGCGGTCGCCACCACGGCGACGTAACCGAACCCGAGGACGGCCGGCCCGTCGAGCGCGGGCGGCGCGCCCTCCACCACGGCGGCGAGGGGCAGCAGCAGGAGGCCACCGGCGATCAGCTGCCAGGAGGTCGAGGCGAGCACGTCGGCACCGGCGCCCCAGCGCTTGACGAGGATGTAGCCGAGGGACGACATCAGCATGGCGGCGACCGAGGCCAGCACTCCGCGGGCGTCGACGGAGACCGAACCGGTCAGCAGCATGAGGCACACCCCGGCGATGCCCGCGGCGGCGCCCAGCAGGGGCAGCAGGCCCGGCCGTTCCGCGACCAGCGCCCAGGCGATCAGCATCATGGCCACCGGCGAGGCCGCCATGATCGTCGAGGCGGTGCTGGTGGGGAGCAGTTGCGCGGCGACGTAGACGAGGGCGAAGAACCCGCCCATGTTGAGGACACCGAGGACCGCGGCCTTCCACCACCAGGAGCCGCGGGGCAGTTCCCGCCGGACGGCCAGGAGCAGCAGTCCGGCGGGGAGGGCCCTGATCGCGGCACCGTACAGCGGGGTCTCGGCGGGCAGGTAGGCGTGGGTGACGTAGTAGTTGGTGCCCCAGGCCACCGGTGCGATCGCCGTGATCAGTACCCATCGCAATGTAGCTTCCATGGAAACTATTATGCCTTCCACGGAAGCTATAGTGAAGCCATGCAGGATTCCTCCCCCGCCTCCCCCGCCCCTCAGCCCCTGGACCATGTCGCGCGCATCCAGGCGGAGTGGCACCGTGAACGCCCGGACCTCGATGTGAGCCCGCAGGGCGTGATCGGACGGCTGCACCGGCTCGGCGGGCTGCTCACGGAGGAGCTCTGCGTGGTGTACCGGCGATTCGGCCTGAGCGAGGGCGAGTTCGACGTGCTGGCCGCTCTGCGGCGGGCCGGGGCCCCGTTCGAGCGGGCCCCCGGGGAGCTGGCGACGCACACCATGGTCACCACCGGCGCGGTGACCAAGCGCATCGACCGTCTGGAGCGCGCCGGCCTGGTCACCCGCCGCCGCGCGGCCGGGGACGGGCGGGGCCGGGTGGTCGCCCTCACCGACGCGGGCCGGGAGCTGATCGACCAGGCGTTCACGGAGCACATGCGCAACGAACGCCGCCTCCTGGACACCCTGACCGGGGACGAGGCGGCGGCGCTGGAGCCGCTCCTGACCGCGTGGCTGGCGCGGGTGGAACCCCCGCAGGGGGGCTGAACCCGCACTCGCCGGGCGGTGGGGCGGTGGACGGTGGACGGTGGACGGTGGACGGTGGACGGTGGACGGTGGACGGTGGACGGTGGGCGGTGGGCGGTGGGACGAACAGACGGGTGGTGTGCCTGGTCCTGCGCCGTACCGCGTGCACTCGGGTGAATCCCGGCCCGGCCGGGAATAGCGGGCGCGGGTCGCTGTTGGCCACTGCATGACTTCTGAGACACGTGAGGCATTCGGACGGGTCGGAATCTGGAGCAGCGCCCTGCACGGGTCGCGGGCGGACGACGCGGGGAGGCGAGCGATCGCGGAAGCCGTCGCCGAGCTCGAAGATCTGGGGTACGGCACGCTCTGGATCGGCGGCAGCCCCTCGCCCGACGACGCCGCGGCGGTCGTCGCCGCCACCCGCAAGGCCACCGTGGCCACCGGCATCCTGAGCATCTGGGACCACACGGCGCAGGACGTGGCGGCGCGGATCGCGGCGATCGACGCGCAGGCGCGCGGGCGGTTCGTCCTCGGCCTGGGCGTCAGCCACGGCCCGATGGTGCCGCAGTACGCGAAGCCGTACAGCGCGATGGTCGCCTACCTCGACGCGCTGGACACCGCCACCCCGCCCGTGGACTCCGGGCATCGGGTTCTGGCGGCGCTCGGCCCGAGAATGCTGAAGCTGGCCACCGACAGGGCGCTGGGCGCGCACCCCTACCTCGTCACCGCCGAGCACACGGCGGAGGCGCGCGAGGCACTCGGCCCCGACGCGCTGCTCGCCCCGGAGCTGTCCGTCGTGCTCGACACCGACCCCGACCGGGCCCGCACCACTGCGCGGACCATGCTGGGGCGGTATCTCCAGCTGCCCAACTACACCGACAACCTGCTGCGCCTGGGGTTCGCGGAGAGCGACTTCGAGGGCGGCGGCAGCGTCCGCCTGCTGGACTCCCTCTTCGCCCTGGGCGACGCCGGGCAGGTGAAGGCCCGCACCCAGCAGTACCTCGACGCCGGCGCCGACCACGTCGCCCTCCAGGTACTCACCGCGGACGAGGGCGGCGCCGGCCTGCCGAGGGCCGAATGGCGCGAGCTGGCCGAGGCCTTCGGCGACGCGTTGTAGCCGGGCCGGTCCGGGCGGGGGAGGCGGCCATGACCGCGACCGTCAACGTGCGGGCCGGTCCGGGCGGGGGGCCGGCGGTGGCCGCGACCGTCAACGTGCGGGTCGCTGGATCGCGAGCGGGCTGTCGTGCCGGCCCTCTCCGGTACGGCCCGGACGCCGCGTACCGGCGTCCTCCCACCGCCCTGTCCCCGCGCCGCTGCGGACAAGGACCCTCGTGGCTCAGCCCGGAGTGATGGCCATCGTCACGGCCTTCGGCTCGGTGAAGAACTCCCGGCTGAAGGTGCCGCCTTCACGTCCGATGCCCGAGTCGCCGAATCCGCCGAAGGGGGCGCGCAGGTCCCGGACGAAGAAGCAGTTGGTCCACACCGTGCCCGCGCGCAGGGCCGCGGAGACGCGGTGGGCGCGGGACAGGTTCTCTGTGAAGACCATGGCGTTGAGGCCGAACGGGGTGCCGTTGGCGGCCGCCACCGCTTCCTCCTCCGTGTCGAACGGTGTGACCACCACGACCGGGCCGAAGATCTCCTCCTGGACGACACGCGCCGAGGCGGGTGCTCCGGTCACGACGGTCGGCCGTACCGTCCAGCCGTCACCGAGACCGCCGAGGGCCACGGTCCCGCCGTCCGCCTCCACCGTGTCGATGTACGAACGCACCTTGTCGTAGTGGGTCTTCGACGCCAGCGGACCGAGCTGGGTCAACGGGGACTTGGGGTCACCGATCACCAGTTCCTCGGCGGCGGCGCAGAACCGCCGGAGGAACTCGTCGTAGACCTCGCGCTGGACGAACAGCCGGCTGCCCGCCAGGCACACCTGCCCGGCGTTGCTGAAGATGGCCTTCACCGACCAGTCGACGGCCAGGTCGAGGTCGGCGTCGGCGAACACCAGGTTGGCGCCCTTGCCGCCCAGTTCGAGGCTGACCGGGGTGAGGTTCCCGGCTGCGGCGCGGCCGATGATCCGTCCCGTGCCGGACTCCCCGGTGAAGGTGATGCGGTCCACCCGGGGGTCCTGGGTCAGTGCCTCCCCGGCCGAGTCGGGCCCGTAACCGTGGACGACGTTGAGCACGCCGGGAGGCATTCCGGCCTCCAGGGCGAGGCGCGCCAGGATGGTCGCGGAAGCGGGGGTGTCCTCGGCCGGCTTCAGGACGACCGTGTTGCCCCAGGCCAGGGCGGGCGCGATCTTCCAAGTCTCCAGCATGAGAGGGAAGTTCCACGGCGCGATGGCGGTGACGACGCCGGCCGGTTCGAAGCGGGTGTAGGTGTGGTGGCCGCTGTCCATCGGCAGGGCCTCGCCGGCCGACATCCGGGCGTGGTCGGCGAAGAAGCGGAAGTTCATCGCGGACCGCGGGACGTCCTTGGCCGTGCTGTCCGCGATGGGCTTGCCCATGTCGGTGGTGTCGGCCATGGCGAGTTCGTCGCGGTGCACGTCGATCAGGTCCGCGAGCCGGTGCAGGACCGCGCCCCGTTCGGCGAAGCCCATCCGCGGCCACGGCCCCTTGTCGAAGGCGTCGCGTGCGGCGCCGACGGCCTCGCCGGCTTCCTCCGCTCCGCCGAGGGCCACCTCGGACCACGGCTGCCGGGTCCACGGGTCGACCGTGTCGAACCGCGCCCCGTCGCGGGACTCCTGCTCCTTGCCGTCAATGATGTGCGGAATGAGGTCCTTCATCATTGCCCTCTTCTCTCTTCGATGGTCACGTCTCCCGCCGCCCAGTGCGTGGGCGGCACTTCGCGGACGATGACGCGGATGCTGTCTCTCGGCGCGCCGACGGAGGTCTCCACCGCGTCTGTCACCGAGGTGATGAGGGCGCGCAGTTGTCGCGCCGACCTGCCCTCCACGAGCGTCACCTCGATCAGGGGCATGGCTGTCCGGCCTCCACCGCGGCGGGGGCGAACGCCCCGGCAGCCGCCTCCAGGGGAACGACCTCGGCGAAGACCGTGCCCATCAGCCGCAGGCTGTTGTGGTGCAGTTCCTCGAAGTAGCCGGCGACGGCCTCCTCGGGCACGATCGCGTGCAGGTCGCGGAAGAAGGCGTCCCGGACGGTCGACTCGATGCAGAAGTCGGTGCGCACGCCGGCCACGACCACGGTGCCGACGCCGAGCCGCTCCAGTACGTCGGCCAGCTCGGTGCGGTGGAAGGCGCTGAAGCGGGCCTTGACCACGACGGTGTCGTCGGGCAGCTGATCCAGGCCGGGCACGACGGCGGCGCCCCAAGTCCCTTCGCGCAGGCCCTCGGTGCGCAGGAAGGGGCTGCGCTGCGCGAGCAGCCCCACCGCCGTGTCGTCCGCCCACTCCATCCGGACCCAGATCACCGGCTGTCCGGCCGCGCGGGCCGCGGCGATCAGTGTGTTGATGTGCGCGGTGAGGGTGTCGAGTGCGTCGACGCGCAGGCCGGCCCGAGCGAAGACGCCCGAGGGGTCGCAGAAGTCGTTCTGCATGTCCACCACGACCAGGGCCGTCCTCGTGGTGGTGCCGTCCCGGCTGTCCGGGACTGTGGTGCGTTCTGTACTCATTCCACTCTCCTCACGGGTCGGCCGTCAGCGCCGCGTGGACCGCCAGCACCTCGTCGAGAACGGCCCGGTCTCCCCCACCGATGGCGTCCACCAGGCGCTGGTGCACCTGCGCTCCCTCCAGGGTCGATGTGGACTCGGCCGCGGGGGTCACCCGGCGCAGCCGGCTCTCGACGAAGTCCAGGAGGGATACGTAGGTGTGGCGCAGGATCTCGTTCGGGGTGATGGCCGCGATGCGTTTGTGCAGCGACCAGTTGATGGCCAGATAGGCCGCCATGTCCGAGCCGGCCTCCGTCATCTGCCGCACCAGGGCGTGCAGTTCTTCGAGGTCCGCGGGACTCCGGTGCCGCATGGCCTCAAGGGTGACCAGCGGTTCGAGGGCATGCCGCATGGCGAGGGCGTCGGAGACGGGTACCGAATCCCCGCTCAGTTCGAGCATCTTGCGGCCGAGGCGGACCAGGGCCGGCGGCGAGCTGACGAAGATGCCGCCCTTGGCACCGGGACGGACGGAGATGGTGCCCCGTGAGCTGAGCAGCCGCACCGCTTCGGTGAAGGTGGCCGCCGCCACGTTGAACTCCTGCCGCAGGGTGTCCTTCGTACCGAGGCGGTGGCCACTGGGCAGGCTCTGTGCCGAAATCCGCTCCTCGATGGCCTTGGCCACCGTTTCGGCCCGGGACGAGGTCCGGAGGAGCTCGATGACGTCGCCATCTGCGTTCATGGTCCATGCCCTTCGACTGCGGTGGATTCGATCGCGAGCGTAGCGAGACCGCCCCCGACGTCCGAGCGCCGGCTCCGCGCTCGGAGGTCGGGAACCGGTGGGCCTGCCCCGCCCACCGTAGCCCCGGCAAACCCGGGGGAGAGGCCGCGCAGCAGTGCCGCGGCGTTGCCGCCGAGGACCGCGTCCTCCTGCGACGCCTCCAGTCCCAGCGCACGAACCGTCGCCACGGGCTGCCGGTCCCTCAGGTCGAACGGCGCGTCCGTGCCGAGGAGAATGTGCTGCGCGGTCATGTCCTCCACCAGCCTCGCCAGCGTCTTGGTGTCGAACACCGCCGTGTCGTAGAACAGGCGCCGCAGGTACTCCGTCGGCACCCGCTCGGTGACCCGGGCCACCGGTTTGCGGTGCCAGCCGAGGTCGAGGCGGGGTGCGACGCCCGGCACGCAGCCGCCGCCGTGCGTCAGGCAGAGCACCAGGTCGTGCCGGTCCAGGACGCCGCCGAAGATCAGCCGCGATACGGCCAGTGCGGTCTCCATCGGGTATCCCAGGAGCTGCACCAGGTGGTAGTCGGCCAGCCGGTCGCGCGAGGACACCCGGCTCGGGTGCAGGAGGGTGAAGCACCTGCGCTCGGCGAGCGCCGACCACAGGTCCTCGTTGACCGGGTCGTCCAGCTCCCGGCCCGCCCCGTAGCTGCCCACGGTCGCGCCCGCGAAGCCCAGTTCGTCCATGCATCGGGCCAGCTCCTCGGCCGCGTCGGGCAGTCCGACGGGGACCGTGGCCAGGCCCACCAGGCGGCCGGACGACGCCGCGACGAACTCCGCGAGGGCGTCGTTCGCCCGGCGGGTGACGTCCATGACGAGCGAGGCGTCCGGTGACTCGGAGGCGAAGACGAACGGCGGTGCCGCGACCGCCTGGTGGGTCACACCCATGCTCTCCAGTGACGCCAGGCGCAGCTCCAGGTCGTACTGCTCGGGCGGGAACGGGATGGCGGCGCCGGGGGCCAGGCCGCACAGGTCGGGGTCGAGCCGGAGTACGTGGTCGGCCATGCCCGACAGGTCCGCGAGGCCGTGGCGTTCCAGCTGCCGCAGCAGAGGCATCGGCAGGGCGTGCGTGTGGATGTCGATCACGGGCCGGTCTCTCGCGGCCCGAGCGCCCATCAGCTGTTCACTCATCGCGCTCCGCCATGTACGTCTCGAACTCGTCGCCGAGCAGTGAGCGGATGAGTGCGGTCGCGGCGTCGGAGGTCCCGGCCTTCTCACCGTTGCCGTGCACGAGGCGGGCGAGCTGGGAGAGCAGGTAAGGGTGCAGGCCCAGCTCGTGCAGCGCACGGTAGTCGCGGGTGCTGATGGCCGTGCGCTCCTCGTCGGTGAGCGGGTAGTCGGCCAGCACTCGCTGCTCGTCGGACTCGAACCGCTTGCGCAGCTCGGTGTCCCATTTCAGGTCCTGCACCAGGTCGTTGGTCCGCAGCAGCGGATTGAATCGGTCGAGCGCCATGTCACTGGTCCTTCCGTCATCCGGTCGTCGGGGAGGGAGCCGGTCGTCGAGGTGGTGGCCGGTCGGCCACCGCGAGGGTCACAGGTGCCACTGCACCGCGCCGACGCCGCAACGCCACTGATCGACCGCGGCGTATCCCAGCGACGTACACGGCCGTGGTCCGACGGCTCCCATGACGACCATCCAGGACAGGAGTTCGGCGGTGCCTCCGGAGCCGACTTCCTCCATGCGCTCGAAGGTGGCCTGCGACAGAACCTGCTCGTGGTCGCCGGCCTCCAGAAGGTCGAGGAACCAGCGGTCGAACTTCTCGTCGATCTCCAGGTAGCGCGGCCCGCCCGGTTCGTGGCTGAGTCCGCCGGACCCCAGCAGGCCGACCCGCAGTCCGTCGGGCAGTTGGGTCCTGATGGCGTCGCCGAGCGTCTGGCCGAAGCTGTAGCAGGCGCGTTCGTCCGGGACCGGGGGGACGGTGCAGTTCTGCAGCACCGGCACGATCGCCACCCCGGCGGACTCCAGGCGCGCCATGTGGACCGGGACCGACAGGTTGTCGTCGAAGCGGAGGTTGTGCTCGACACCCCTGACGTTCAGTCCGGTGTCGCGTACGGCCTCGTGGAGAATCGCGGCGCTCTCGGGTGAGCCCGGCAGGTCGTAGTCGGCCATGCGCAGCCACGGCTTGAACCAGTCGTCGGGGCCGGTGTGCCGGGGGGCCTGGCCGAAGGTGAAGTCGGCGTAGTCGTTGAGCCGGGCGTTGGCCACGTGGTCGTTGCCGATGACGAGGAGTACGTCCGTGCGCGACTCGACCACGGCGTCGTGGATCGCGTCGTAAGCCTTGCGGACCGTTGCCTGGTCCGCCTCGGGGGCCTTGTCGAACCAGCCGGCCAGGCCAGGAGCGTGACTGGCGGCCATGGCCAAAGATATCTCTGCCATCATTCCTCCGGGATTCAGATACCGCCGTAGTTGGTTACGCCGGTTTCCTTCAGCTGCTTCAGCCTCGGTCGGCCTTGCCGGCGGCGGAGCCGTCGCCCGACGCGGTGTGGTACGTCTTCGCCCGCTGCACCTGCTCGTGGACGTGGGCCCGCAGTTCCCCGAAGCGGGGCGCGGAGCGGGTGGTTATCTGGTCCCGCTCGGCGGGCAGGTCGACCGTGATGTCCTCCATGACCACCGTGGGTGACGCGGACAGCACCAGGACGCGCTGCCCCAGGTACACCGCTTCGTCGATGTCGTGGGTGACGAACAGCAGCGTCATCCCCAGGCGCTGCCACAACGACCGTGTGAGGTCCTCCAGTTCGGCCCGGGTCTGCGCGTCCACGGCGGCGAACGGCTCGTCCATGAGCATCACGGCCGGCTCGTAGGCGACGGCCCGAGCGATGGCGACGCGCTGCTGCATGCCACCCGACAGCTGCCAGGGGTGGGCGTCGGCCACATCGGTCAGGCCGACCGCCTCCAGCGCCTGGGCCACCAGTTCGGCGCGGCGCCCCTTGGACAGCTTCTTCTGCTTCAGCGGCAGGTCGATGTTGCCCTGGACCGTCATCCACGGAAACAGGCTGCGGCCGTACTCCTGGAAGACCACGGCCATGCCCGGCGGCGGCTCCACCACCCGCTCGTCGCCGAGCCGCACCTCGCCGGAGGTGGGGGCAAGCAGGCCGGCTACACATTTCAGGAGCGTGGTCTTGCCCGCCCCGGAGGGGCCGACTATGCAGACCAGCTCTCCCCCGGCGAGACTGAAGGTGAGGTCGCGTACCGCCTCGACGCTCCGGCCGGAACCCTGGTAGATCTTCTGCACCCCCCGCACGTCGAGACGGGCTGGGCCCGCGCCCGTGGACAGGGCGGAGTCAACATGCGTCATGGTCATTTCTCTCCCCTTTGGGAACGCCGCAGGCCGTGGTACCAACCGAGAACTCGGGAGTCGAAGCGGTCGAAGAGCAGTGAGAGGGCGAACCCGAGCAGGCCGAGCAGGATGATCCCGCTCCACATGGCGGGGACCGCGAAGCTGCGCTGGAACTGGACGATGGTGAAGCCGAGTCCGTTCGAGCTGGCGAACATCTCGCTGATCACCATCAGGATGATCGAGATGGACAGGGCCTGCCGCATGCCCGCGACGATCTGCGGACTCGCCGCGGGCAGGACCAGGTGCCGCAGCCGGGCGAAGCCGGTGATGCCGTAGCACCGCGCGCTGTCCGACAGCACATTGTCGACGGCCCGTACGCCTTCCACCGTGTTGAGCAGGACCGGCCAGACGGCGCCCGAGATGATGACGAGGATCTTCATTCCGTCGCCGACACCGCTGAAGAGCATCAGGATCGGGATCAGCACCGTGGGCGGGATGGCCCGGAAGAACTCGAGGATCGGCTCGGTCAGGGCCCGCAGCCGGGGCAGGGAGCCCAGGAGCGTGCCGAGAACCACGCCCACGCAGACGGCGCCCGCGTAACCGGCGGCAAGGCGGGCCAGGCTCGGCAGCACATCACCGGTGACGCGTTCCCACCCCCAGGTGTCGGCGAACGCGGACAGGATCGTGCCGAGCGAGGGGTAGTAGAAGCTGGTGGTCCGGCCGCCGAGCACCGCCCATGAAGCCACCAGCACCGCCGGCAGTGCGAGCAGGTAGGCCGCCTTGCGGGTCCATACGCCGAGGACGCTCACGCCGTGCCCTCCTTCCGTACCGAGGTGTGCCAGGACAGCAAGGTCCGCTCCAGTACCCGGAAGACGATGTTGACGCAGAGTCCGAGCAGCCCGGTCACCGCGACCAGCGCGTAGGTCTCCGGTACGGCGTCGGCGGCCTGGGCCGAGGCGATCAGGCTGCCGAGCCCGGAACCGCCGATGATCAGTTCGGCGCTGACGGCCAGGATCAGGGCCACCGAGGCCGCAAGGCGCAAGCCGGTCATGAAGTACGGCAGCGTGGTGGGCCACAGCAGGTAGCGCAGGCGCGCCAGTGGCGACAGCCGGTAGGAGGCCGCGGTGTCCCGGGCCACCGGGTCGATGTCCCGTACACCGCTGAGCACTTGGAGGAGCACGGGCCAGAACGAGGCATACACGACAAGGAGCAGGGTGGAGCGCAGCCCGGTGCCGTAGACAAGGACCGCCAGCGGTACGAGTGCCACCGAAGGGATCGGCCGCAGGAACTCGATGGTCGAGGCCGTGGCCTTACGCAGCACCTCCACGCTGCCGAGCAGCAGCCCGAGGGCCGTCCCCGCCACGACGGCGATGGCCAGTCCGATCCCCCAGCCCTGCAAGGTGTCCGTCAGCGCCGTCCAGAAGGCGGAGCCCCCCGCTTCCCCCGCCAGGGCACGGGCCATGTCGCTGACCGGCGGCAGGTGGCGGTCACTCACCAGGCCGAGCCGGGGCAGCGCCTCCACCACACCGGCGAAGATCAGCACTCCGGCCACCCCGAGGACCGGGTCGGGTACGGGCCGGCGCCGCGGCCGGCCGCCGGGGTCCGGTGCCGGACGGACGTCGGAGGTCCGGCTCTTCGTCACGGACGCCGGACCGTCCGCGGTCCGTTCGTCCGCAGCAGATGCGGACGGCGTCGCCGGTCCGTCACCGCTGTGCGGCTGTAGTTTCACGTCGTCTCCCTCCTTGCAGGCATCAAGTGGCCCAGGTGCACGCCGAGTTCACGGGGCCGCGCTTTCCTCACTTCGCCAGGAGGCTGTCCAGCGCGTCGGCGTTCTTGATGAGCCCCGCGTCGACGGTGTACTGCGCCAGCGACTTCATCTCCGCCGCGTCCGTCGCCGGGTCCCATCCGGGCAGCGTCACCTTCTCGCTGACACCCGGCTTCAGCTTCAGGTAGGTCTTCAGGACGGCCCTCGCCTCGTCGGGGTGGTCCTCCGCGTAGGTCAGCGACTCCTGGAGCGCGGCCTTGAAGCGGGACACGACCTTGGGATTGGCGGCCGCGTACTGCTCGGAGGTGAACCAGCCGGCGAACGGGGACAGCTTCCCGAGGCTGGCGTAGCTGACCGGCAGTGCGCGAGCGCCGTCGGCCTTGGCCGTCGTGGTGAACGGCTCCCCGATCAGCGCTGCGGACACCTGCCCCTTCTCGATCGCCGTCTGCATGTTGGGAATCGGCACCTCGACCAGCTCGACGTCGCCGGCCTTGACGCCGTACTTCTCCAGGCCGGTGCGGACGGCGACTTCGCTGAGTCCCTTGAGTGTGTTGACCGCGACCTTCTTGCCCTTCAGGTCGCCGGCCTTCTTCACCTCTGGGTCACTGGTCAGCAACTGACCCGAGCCGTCTTCCGACACGTCGTCGGAGGCGCGGGCACCGACGGAGACCATCTTCACCGGCAGCTTCTCCGCACGGGCCACCAGCAGACTGACGATGTTCGAGTAGCCGAACTGGTAGCTGCCGCTCACCACCGCCGGAACGATGACGGCGCCACCCTGTGCGTCCTGCATGGTGATCTTCAGGTCTCGCTTGGAGAAGAAGCCCTTCTCGATGCCGAGCCGCACGGGTGCTACATCGATGACGGGCATCGTGCCGAGTTTGATCTCGGTGATGCCGGACTCGGAAGAGGCTGCTGCTCCCTCCTGGCTGCCACCGCACGCGGTGACCGCTGTCAGCCCCAGGACGACGCACGACGAGGCGATCATGAGCCGGTGTTTTCTCGCGATGAAGGACATACGACGCTCCATGCTCCAGAGATTCGGGAAAGATCAATCCGCCACGGCCAGGGCCGATGACAGCCGGGGGCGGCCGGAAGGCCGGGCCCGCGACACGTGCGGGGTGACGCGGAGGAACTCGGTTCGCGGTGCGCGTCCGCGAAAGCGGGAAGCCGTCGCGGCCGGGGAAGCCCGGTGCGCCCCGCGGCGGGCGTGGACCGCGCCTTGGACTACGGGTGGCCGGAGGTCACCGTCAGGCTGCCGAGGTGGGCGAACTCCACCGAGACCGTGCGTCCCGGCTCCACGAACACCGCGTCCGTGAGCCCACCGGTCAGCACCGTCCAGCCCGCTTCGACCGCGATCCCCCGCCGGGCCAGGCTGTTGGCGGCGAGCGCCAGCGCCTGGGCGGGATGCCCCTGCACGGCCGCCCCGGTGGCCGAGTGGATCAGCTCACCGTCCACGGAGACCGTGCACGCCTCGCCGACCAGGTCGAGCCCGTCGGGCGCGAAGCCTTCGGCGCTCACCGCGAACCGTGACGACGAGGCGTTGTCCGCCACGACGTCGGGCAGGGCGAAGCTGAAGTCCCGGTAGCGGCTGTCGATGATCTCGAACCCGGCGTGCACGCTCTCCACGGCGGCCAGCGCCTGCTCCCAGGTCACCCCGGGGCCCTCGAGGCGCCGGCCCATGACGAACACGATCTCGGGTTCGACGCGTGGGTGGATCATCTCGGCCACGGGCACCGCCTCCCCCGTCGCGAGCGTCATGGCGTCCGTGAGCCATCCGGTCAGCGGCGAATCGATGCCCATGCGCTGCTGCTTGGCCTGCGAGGTGAGCCCGAGCTTCACGCCGACGATGCTCTCCCCGGCCCGGCGCTTGCGGTCGATCAGCGCGTCCTGGACCCGGTAGGCGGTGGCCAGATCGAGCTCGGGCCACTGGTCGGTGATCCTCCCGCCGTCCTGCCGTTCCCGCTCGCGCCGGAGGAGTTCCTCGACGGCCCGGTCGATGGTCCAGTCAGTCATTGGCGTTCTTCTCCCTTGAGCGGGTTTGTGGTCTGCGTGCGGCGGCGGCGTCTGGGTGAGTCGGGTTCCTCGTCTGCGTGAGGCGTACGGCGCCGGGAAATCCAGGCGGGAAATCCAGGCGGGATATCGGTACGCGGAGTCGCTACGAAGGGCAGTACGCGGGGTCATTGAGCGGGCCGGAGGCCGGGCCGGGTTATCCGGCCGTCACATCGCGTCCACGTGATTCGAACATCGGCAACCGGGTCATCTCGGTCGAAGTGACCGTGTTCCGATGGCTTGAAGTATGCACATCAGAACCACTGGAATCAATAGGTTGAATATAGTCGGTTGGTGGTCTTCACTCGAGAGATGCGTACTTCCCGCGTGATCCGCTCGCACCGTCCCCGCGTGCCGCAGGACCCCTTCACCGGCCCGACCCGACGCGGCCTCACCCCTCACACACCCCACCTGAGCAAGGCATTCACCGGACTCGGCCGCAGGTCGAGGGCAACGGCGCAGCGGCGCCGATCACATACGAAGGGGCTTGACCATGACGCCCCGCGTTACTGACACTCCTCGCAGCGAACAGACGCCGCACCCGCACGATCAAGCCACAGGGCACGGACTGCCGGGCGGTCGCCCGGCCCGAGAGCGGAGGACACCCATGCACGGTGCCGACAGTTCGTACACGGACGGAACTCACGAGGACAGGCCGCGCGAGGACGGGCCTCACGAGGACGTCGACAGCGACGTCTTCCGCGACACCATCGCGGAGATGACCTGGCAGGAGGTGGAACGGGCCGCGGACGACGGCGCGGTCCTGCTGTGGGCCTTCGGCGTGATCGAACAGCACGGTCCGCATCTGCCGGCCGGCACCGACGTGTACCTCCCGTCGGCCCAACTTCGCGGTGTGCGCCGGGAACTGGCCCGACGCGGGGTGCCGGCCCTCATCATGCCCCCGTACTACTGGGGAGTTAACGTCGTCTCCGGGTCCTTCCCCGCCTCCTACAATGTGCGCCCCGAGGTGATGAAGGCCCTGATGGCCGACGTGCTGACCGGGATCGGCAAGGACGGCTTCCGCCACGTCTTCTGCTTCAGCGGCCACGGCGACGCGCTGAACAACCGGACCGTCCACGAGGGCATCAGGCTGGGCAGCCAACTGACCGGCCTGGACATCAGCTTCGTCATCGACCGCGGGCTCGCCGAGCGGCTCGGACTCGATCCCGACGATCCGCATGTGTCCCCCACCGGCGCGGCACTGGCGCAGTCGGACACGTCGGCGACGCCCGCCCACATCGACGTGCACGCCGGCGACTGGGAGACGTCGCAGATGCTGGTCGCCCAGCCCTCCCTCGTCAGGAACGACGTGCGGGCCGGACTCAAGAGCACCGAGTACGGCCCCGAGGATCTCGCCGTCTGGCGCAAGGGGTACGGACATGCCCGCGTAAAGACCCCACTCGGCTACTTCGGCGACCCCGCGGCGGCCGATGCCGCCAACGGACGGCGCCTGTTGGAGCAGCAGGTGACGAACGCGGCGGACGCCATCCAGGAGCGGCTGCGCCTGATGGGACGGGCGTAGGGTCTGTCCGGTGCCGGGGCGGCTGCCGACCGACAGCCGGCGAGCCGTCCCCGGGATGCTCGCCCGGGACAACGAAGCAGGCATCGGCAGAGGCAAGCTGACTGAACCGCCCCGGGACCAGTTCGGCCTGCCGGCCGGGCTGCGCGTCCTCGTGCGACCCACCCCGGAACACTTCCTCCGCGACCGACCGCACCGAAGGCGGCGGAAGCCCGCGCAACGCCCCCGGCGCCGGTCCCTGGCCAGGGGCGTTGCCGCATCCCCGCTCCGCACAGGCCCCTTCGGGCGCTCCGGCTCAGACGGCGGTGCGGACCGCCATGTCCAGCGCGATGTCAGTGATCATGTCCTCCTGGCCGCCGACCATGCCGCGCCGCCCCACCTCCACCAGGATGGCCCGCGTGTCGACACCGTAACGGCGAGACGCGGCCTCCGCGTGGCGCAGGAAGCTGGAGTAGACGCCGGCGTAGCCGAGGGTGAGCGTCTCGCGGTCGACCCGCACCTCACGGTCCTGGAGCGGGCGTACGACGTCGTCGGCGGCGTCCATCAGGGGGAAGAGGTCGCAGCCGTGCCGCCAGCCCATCAGGTCGGCGACGGCGACGAACGCCTCCAGCGGGCAGTTGCCCGCTCCGGCGCCCTGTCCGGCGAGGGACGCGTCGACGCGGGTGACGCCGTTCTCCACGGCGACGACCGAGTTCGCGACACCGAGGCCGAGGTTGTGGTGAGCGTGGATGCCGATGCCGGTCGACGGGTCCAGGACGTCGCGGTAGGCCCGGACACGGTCGCGGACGCCGTCCATGGTCAGGCGCCCTCCGGAGTCGGTGACGTACACGCACCGCGCGCCGTAGGACTCCATGAGCTTGGCCTGCTCGGCCAGGCGGGCGGGCTCGGCCATGTGGGACATCATGAGAAAGCCGGCCACGTCCATGCCCAGGTCGCGGGCGGCGGCGATGTGCTGGGCGGAGATGTCGGCCTCGGTGCAGTGGGTTGCCACCCGGACCGAGCGGATACCGAGGCTGTGGGCCTGGCGCAGGTCGTGCAGGGTACCGATACCGGGCAGCAGCAAGGTGGTGGGAACCGCCTGGGTCACGGCGCCGCAGACGGCCTCGATCCACTCCCAGTCGGTGTGGGCGCCGACGCCGTAGGTGATGCTGGAGCCCGACAGGCCGTCGCCGTGGGCGATCTCGATCGCGGCCACCCCGGCGGCATCGAGGGCGCCGGCGATGGTGCGGGCCTGGTCGACGGTGTAGCGGTGGCGGACAGCGTGCATGCCGTCTCGCAGGGTCACGTCCTGGACGTAGAGCGAAGTCATCGGGACAGCACCTCCGTGGCGGAGCGGGCAGCCATGCGCTCGGCGGTGCGCAGGGCGGCCGAGGTCATGATGTCGAGGTTGCCGGCGTAGGCGGGCAGGTAGTGGGCGGCGCCCTCCACCTCCAGGAAGACGGACACCTTCGCGGCGTCGCCGGCACGGGAGGCCGCAGGCAGCAGGGAGCGCAGCGGGTCGTCGGCGTCCACGCGGTCGAACTGGACTTTCTGCTTGAGGCGGTAGCCGGGGACGTAGGCCTGCACGCGGGCGACCATCTCCTCCACCGAGGCGGTCACCGCGGCGTCGTCGCAGTCGCCGACCAGGCAGTGCACGGTGTCCCGCATGATCAGCGGCGGTTCGGCGGGGTTGAGGACGATGATCGCCTTCCCGCGGGCGGCGCCGCCGACCTTCTCGATGGCCGCGGAGGTGGTCTCGGTGAACTCGTCGATGTTCGCGCGGGTGCCGGGACCCGCCGAGCGGGAGGAGATGGAGGCGACGATCTCGCCGTAGTGGACAGGGGTCACGGAGGCGACGGCGGCCACGATCGGGATGGTGGCCTGGCCGCCACAGGTGACCATGTTGACGTTGGGCGCGTCCAGGTGGGCGTCGCCGTTGACCGACGGCACCACGTAGGGGCCCAGGGCGGCGGGGGTGAGGTCGACGACGGTGCGTCCGAGACCGCGCAGCACCTCGTCGTGGCGCCGGTGGGCGCCGGCCGAGGTGGCGTCGAAGACGATCGACACCTCCGCGAACTCGTCCAGTTCCACCAGCCCGTCGACACCCTTGTGCGTGGTGGCGACCTTCAGGCGGCGGGCCCTGGCCAGGCCGTCGGAGTCGGGGTCGATGCCCACCATGGCGGCGATTTCCAAGGACTCGGAGAGTCGCAGCACCTTGATCATCAAGTCTGTGCCGATGTTGCCCGATCCGATGACGGCGACCTTGTTGATCATGCTCCTGCTCCTTGTGCCGTGGAGGGTGCGAACGCGGCACTGACCGTGCCGAGCCCTTCGACGCGGGCGGTGAACTCGTCGCCCTCGGTGGCGACGGCCATGGGGCCCAGAGCGCCGGTCAGGACGATGTCGCCGGCCTTCAGCGGATCCCCCAGGCCGGCCAGAGTCGAAGCGAGCCAGAGGGCGGCGGTAAGCGGGCTGCCCAGGCAGTCGGCACCGGTGCCCTCGGAGACGGTCTCGCCGTTCTTGGTGAGCGTCATCGCCACGGCGCGCAGGTCGACCCGGTCGAGCGGTACGGGGGTGCCGCCGAGGACGAACAGGCCGCAGGAGGCGTTGTCCGCGACGGTGTCGACGATGGTGATGTCCCAGCCGGCGATCCGGCTGTCGACGATCTCCAGCGCGGGCAGGGCGAAGGCCGTGGCCCGCAGCAGGTCCGCGACCGTCGGGTCCGAGTGCGGCAGGTCCGCGCCGAGAACCAGCGCGACCTCCACCTCGACCTTCGGCTGCATGAGACGGCCCGGTGCGATCGGTTGCCCCTGCGGCACCGCCATGTCGGCGAACAGGGCCCCGAAGTCCGGCTGGCCAACACCGAGCTGCCGCTGCACGGCGGGCGAGGTCAGGCCGATCTTCCGGCCCACCAGCCGCCGGCCTTCGGCGACCGCCCGCTCGACGTACAGGCGCTGCACGGCGTACGCGGCCTCGACGTCCTGCTCGGGCAGCAGCGAGCGGACCGGCGGACAAGGCGTTCCCGTGCGGGCGGCCTCGGCCAGGACGGCCGCCGCCTCGGTCACGGCACCTGCGTACTCGTAAGGACTCATGCCGGCCTCCGGGACATCACGGCAGGACGGTGCGGGACAGACATGCGGGTTACCTCCGGAACGGAGCGACTGGTGCGGTGCAAGGCGGCGACGGGCTTCGCGCCGATACAGAACAGATATAGAAGCGGCGACCGGAAACAGGCAAGATCTGTTCCATGACACGGAACAGTGCACTGGGCAACATGCTCGACAAGGCGAACTCCATCCTCGATTGTTACCGACCCGACGGCGGGGCGTTCCGCCTGACGGAAATCTCCACGAAGACGGGTCTCCCCAAGGCGACCGCGTTCCGGCTCTGCGCCGACCTGGTGCGTCTGGGGCTCCTGGAACGCGAAGGCGACACCTACCGGCTCGGGGGCAAGCTCTTCGAACTCGGTTCGCTGGTGCCCCGCCGACACGACCTGCGTGAGACGGCGCTCCCCTTCCTGCAAGACCTCTTCGAAGCCACCCACGAGACCGTGCACCTCGGAATCCGGGAGGGCCACGACGTGGTGTACGTCGAACGGATCCACGGCCACCAGGCGGTGACGCTTCCCTCCCGGATCGGCGGCCGGCTCCCGCTGACGTGCACGGGCGTCGGCAAAGCCCTGCTGGCCTTCTCCGGCACGGACCTGGCCGAAGAGATCCTGGCGGAGCCGCTGCCTCGGCTGACCCCGCACTCGATCACCGACCCGGCACGACTACGCACCGCCATCGAGCAGATCCAGGTATCCGGCCTCGCCTACGAAGAACAGGAGGCGGCCCCCGGCATCAGCTGCATCGCCTCGCCCGTCTTCGACGGACCGACAGCCGTGGCCGCCCTGTCAGTCGCCGTACCCCGAGACCGGTTCCGGCCCGCACAACTGGCTCCCGCAGTCCGCACAGCGGCACTCAGTCTGTCCCGCGTGCTGCGTGCAAGCACGCACGCGGGACGCTACTCCCGACCGTGACATGACGGGCCCTCGGCGACATCCGGCGCGTCATCATGTGTACCCCTCACGGTGGTCAAACGGGATTCGGGTTCCCGTCCGCGTCGATCCAGGGCAGCTCGACCACCTCCTCGATTACGCCGATGGTGCACTGCCCGTCGGCGAACCGGGCCTCCGCGAGCCGGGAGCTGGTGCATGTGTCGAGGACAGCCCCGATGAGCAGCACTCCCACGCTCGATCCGTACAGCCAGGCGAAGACCTCGGACCGGTCGGTGCCGGCGATCCAGAACCGGATGGCGAGCCCGATGCCGACAGGGACCGCCGCAACGAACTCCACGGCACCGATCAACAGGATCCGCTGGGGACGTCCTCCCACTGCGACCACCGGCGGATCCGTGTCCGGGTCTCGCAGGTCTTCGCTCGACTCGTCCACTCCTCGGTCTGCCCACCGGTCATGACGCCGCCGCCTTCCGCGCGCGGCGATCGTTGGCGAACCGGCGCAGCAGCAGGTCCGATCCCGGTCCCGGTTCCTGATGCAGCACGTAGGTGCCGAGGTCGTATCCGGAACGGATGACGTCCTCGTGGGCTTCGGCGAGGATGACCCGGGTCCCGTGGTCGTTGTTCAGCTCGGCCGGGTCCTCGAACGCGTACACGTCCCAGACCGAGCCGACCGCGAAGCGCGCAAGGCTTTCCGCGGCGACGATGTCGGCGATCGTCGTGTCGACCTGGACGCCGTCGATGTCGACACGGACTTCGAGGAGGTCGTAGGCGGGCGTGTCGCTGTCGGAATCGGGATCCACGTCGAAGTGGACGTGCCCGGTGACGGTGGCCTGCCGTGGAGTCCGGTCGAGCGCGGGGAGCGTCTTGCGGTAGCCCCTCGTCCCGATCATCGGTGCGGCGAAGCAGCAGGCGAGGCAGCAGACGATCCACCGCTCCGGCCACGAGGCCGCCGGCTCCCGGACGAACCCGAAGGCCAGCCAGGCGACCAGCCCGGCGACCACGATCCACATGGTCCCGAACATCCGGGCCTCGGAACGCAGGCGGTCCTTGGGCTGCGGGTGCACGGGCACACGCCCACCGCTGATGCCCGGCTCATGACCGGTCGGATGCTCGTCGCTCATGTCGTGAGCCTCCATCTCCCCGTCATCGCGCAGGAGTCTGCTGGTCCGTCATGACCAGGCTCCGCAGCGAGATGATCCTCGGCCAGCTCAATCCGCGCTCCTTCCCGCTGCCTTCCGGTAGAGCTTGCGGCCGATCTTCCGCAGCTTCTCCTCCAGCGGCACCGTAGTCACGCGCATCGCCCCTTCGGCCTGGCCCGCTGCGTGTACCGGGAGCCCGGCCACCGCACCGGCCGCGTCTACTGCTCCATCCCACCGAGCGGGAGACCGAGTACACGGCCCGCGGCCCTCTTCCTCGGACGCCACGTCGAGGACGCTCAGCAGGGCCGGCCCCACAGCGGTGCGGCCTGACACCTCCGGCGAACACCCGGCGTGGCCGCCGTAGTGCCGCGGCGGGCCCGAATGCCGATCTGGCCATGTCAGCCTTCGGCCACGCCCCGTCCGGGATCTTCTCGTCGGCCGTGCGAGGGGGGCTGGCTCGTACGGCCGCATCGCATCGAGGTCATGCCCCGCAGCGTACGCCCGCCCGGGTCTTTCAACGAGCGGTGCAACTCGGGTTGTTGAGGGTTACTGTCGTGCTGCGGAGAGTCGGCCGCCGAAGGTGATGGGCCTTGACTCCTGGTCTGACGACATCGACGACATCACTGATCATGTGTCGCTTGCCGCCCGGCTCACCGAGCCCCCTGAGCCGGGCGTCAGCCACGTCAGCGACGTGGTGGAGTTCAGACGTTGAAGCGGAACTCCACCACGTCCCCGTCCTGCATGACGTAGTCCTTGCCCTCCATGCGGGCCTTGCCCTTGGCGCGGGCCTCGGCGACCGAGCCCGTTTCGACCAGGTCGTCGAAGGAGATGATCTCCGCCTTGATGAAGCCCTTCTGGAAGTCGGTGTGGATCACACCGGCCGCCTCGGGGGCTGTGGCGCCCTTCTTGATCGTCCAGGCGCGGGCTTCCTTCGGGCCTGCCGTGAGGTAGGTCTGAAGGCCCAGGGTGGCGAAGCCGACGCGGCCGAGGGTGGCGAGGCCGGGCTCTTCCTGGCCCATGGACTGGAGGAGTTCCAGGGCCTCGTCGTCGTCGAGCTCGATCAGCTCGGACTCGATCTTGGCGTTGAGGAAGATCGCCTCGGCGGGGGCCACCAGGGCGCGCTGCTCGTTCTTGAAGTCCTCGTCGACCAGCTCGTCCTCGTCGACGTTGAAGACGTAGAGGAAGGGCTTGGTGGTGAGCAGGTGCAGCTCGTGGAGGAGGCGGCCCTTCTCGGTGCCGGCCGTGATGCCCGCGTGGAAGAGGGTGTCGCCCGCTTCGAGGATCTTCTGGGCCTCCTCGACGGCGGCCAGGACCGCGACCTTCTCCTTCTGGAGGCGGGCCTCCTTCGTGAGGCGCGGGACGGCCTTCTCGACGGACTGGAGGTCGGCGAGGATCAGCTCGGTGTTGATCGTCTCGATGTCGTCCTTGGGCGAGACCTTGCCGTCCACGTGGACGACGTTCTCGTCCTTGAAGGCGCGGATGACCTGGCAGATCGCGTCCGACTCACGGATGTTCGCGAGGAACTTGTTGCCCAGCCCCTCGCCCTCGCTCGCGCCGCGCACGATGCCCGCGATGTCGACGAAGTCGACCGTCGCCGGGAGCAGCTTCTGGGAGCTGAAGATCTTCGCGAGCGTGTTCAGGCGTGCGTCGGGGACGCCTACGACGCCGACGTTCGGCTCGATCGTGGCGAACGGGTAGTTGGCCGCCAGCACGTCGTTCTTGGTCAGGGCGTTGAACAGGGTCGACTTGCCGACATTCGGCAGGCCGACGATTCCGATCGTGAGCGACACGTTGGCGACTTCCTGAGGGGTGGGCGGGCTCGCAATGAGGTCCGGCCCCGGTGGGCCGATTCTCCAGTTTACGGGCGGGGGCGAGCGCGTAACCACGGGTCCCGCCGGGTGCCGATCCGGTTCCCGTTGGGCCGTGTGGCATCGAACTCATCGCCAAGGTCGGCCAAAGCGCGTGTCCCGCACCTGATTCCTGCCGTTCGGCGACCTACGTTGTCCCGGTGGAGCAGCACAGGACACGTCCCCCGCAGCGCAGCCAGACTCAGCAGGCCCCGCTGTCCCCGCTGGGGACCAAGGGAGCCAAGGGAACAGTCGGCGAAGGCGCCGCCGTCTATCGGGTGATGAGCACGCCCGCAGGCCGGGCCCGGCCGGTGGCGCCTGCCGTGCTCGCCCTGCGGCGACTGCCGAATCCCCGGCTGACCGGTATCGGCGCCGGGCTCTTCGCGGCCGCCGCCATGTTCGTGCTGGCCTGTGCGGACTGGCTGCTGTTCGATGCCTCGGCCGTCGTGTTCGGTGTGCTGTTCCTGCCGGTCAGCGCGCTGACCGCGTTCTGGGTGCGGCCCGCGGACCTGGTGACCGCGCCGATCAGTGTGCCGATCGCGTTCGCCGTCGGCATCGTCCCGATCTCGGGCGGCACGGGCGGCTTCGGCGGGCAGACGATGGCCGTCGTCACCGCGCTCGCCCTCCACGCCGGCTGGCTGTACGGCGGCACGCTCGTCGCCGGGCTCATCGCGACCGTACGGAAGGTCCGGCTGATGCGGGCGCGGCAGCGGCGGATGCTGCTGGCCGCACAGACCTCACGGGCGGCGGCCGGGCAGCCGCAGTCCCCCCGGCCCGCGGGACAGGCACCCCGGCCCGCCGGACAAGCGCCCCGACGTCGGCAGCGCTGACCGGCCGGAGACCGGCCCCGGTCGCCGGGAACGGCCAAAGGGGCCTGCGGCCGAAGGGGCCTGCGGCCGAAGGGGCCTGCCGTCAAAGAGGGCTGCGATCAAGGGGGTCTGCGGTCAAAGGGGTATGCGGTCAGTTGCTCGCTGCCGCCATGGCCGCGCCCACGATGCCCGCGTTGTTCTGCAGCTCCGCGGGCACCATCTCGGACCGTACGTGCTCGATCAGCGGCAGGAACTTGTCGGCCTTGCGGCTGACACCGCCGCCGATGATGAACAGCTCGGGCGAGAACAGCATCTCCACGTGGACCAGGTACTTCTGCACCCGGTGCGCCCAGTGGTGCCAGCTCAGGTCCTCGTCCTCCTTGGCCTTGGTCGACGCGTGCTTCTCCGCGTCGTGACCGTTCAGCTCCAGATGGCCGAGTTCGGTGTTGGGGACGAGCTTGCCGTCGATGAAGAGCGCGCTGCCGATGCCCGTACCGAGTGTCAGCACGATGACCGTGCCCTTGCGGCCGCGCCCCGCGCCGAAGGACATCTCCGCGATGCCGGCCGCGTCCGCGTCGTTCAGCAGGGTGACCGGCAGGCCCAGCTTGTCGCTGAGCAGCGTACGGGCTTCCAGGTCGACCCAGCCCTTGTCGACATTGGCCGCGGAACGGGTGCAGCCGCTGGTGACCACGCCCGGGAACGTGATGCCCACGGGGCCCGACCAGTCGAAATGCCCGACCACCTCGGCCACGCACCCGGCCACGTCCTCGGGTGTGGCCGGATGCGGTGTGAGTACCTTGTGGCGCTCCTGCGCCAGGTCCCCGCGGTCCAGGTCCACGGGGGCACCCTTGATCCCGGATCCGCCGATGTCCACGCCGAAGATCTCCATGCGATCCACGGTACGGGCAAGCGGCCCGGCTCACTTCCCGGAGCGGAAACCAGAACGGGGTTCCGAGCGCGGACCCGGTGCCGTCATTCGGCGGACAGTGCCGCCGCCTCCGCGCGCAGGTCCCGGCGGAGCTCCTTGGGCAGCGAGAAGATGATGGACTCCTCGGCCGCCTTCACGATCTCCACGTCCTCGAAACCCCGCTCGGACAGCCAGGCCAGGACACCGTCGACCAGCACCTCGGGAACGGACGCGCCGGAGGTGACACCGACCGTGGAGACGCCGTCCAGCCAGGACTCCTCGATCTCGTCGGCGAAGTCGACCAGATGGGCGTCGTTCGCACCCGCGCCGAGGGCGACCTCGACCAGGCGGACCGAGTTGGAGGAGTTCTTGGAGCCGACGACGATCACCAGATCGGCGTCCGAGCCCATCTGCTTCACCGCGATCTGACGGTTCTGCGTGGCATAGCAGATGTCGTCGCTGGGCGGCGAGACCAGGAGCGGGAACTTCTCCTTGAGCGCGCCGACGGTCTCCATCGTCTCGTCGACCGAGAGCGTGGTCTGGGAGAGCCAGACGACCCGGGACGGGTCGCGCACCTCGACGTTCGCGACGTCCTCGGGGCCGTCGACCAGCGTGATGTGCTCGGGGGCCTCGCCGGAGGTGCCGATGACCTCCTCGTGGCCCTCGTGGCCGATCAGGAGGATGTCGAAGTCGTCCTGCGCGAAGCGGACCGCTTCCTTGTGGACCTTGGTGACCAGGGGGCAGGTCGCGTCGATCGTGGCGAGCTTCCGTTCGGCCGCCTCGTCGTGCACGGCCGGCGCGACACCGTGAGCGGAGAACATCACGATCGATCCCTCGGGAACCTCCGCGGTCTCCTCGACGAAGATCGCGCCCTTCTTCTCCAGCGTCTGTACGACGTATTTGTTGTGAACGATCTCGTGGCGCACGTAGACCGGTGAGCCGTACTGCTCCAGAGCCTTCTCCACGGCGATCACGGCACGGTCCACGCCCGCGCAGTAGCCACGGGGAGCGGCGAGCAGGACGCGTCGGGGTGTCGTAGCAGTCATGCGTCCCATCGTAAGGCCGTACCGAACAGGCGCGGGGCCGGCAGGGTCGGGAGACTGATCACCACGCGAACAACGGAGGACTCATGGCCGGCAGTGACAGCGGCGGCGATCCCGGTGGCGATCTTGGCAGCGGTACGGTTTCCGGCAGCGGCCCGGGGTCCGGCAGCACGGCCGGCCGGGCGGGACTGCGGCGGACGCTGGGCTTCCGGGACCTGGTGGTCTACGGGCTGCTGTTCATCGCCCCGATGGCCCCGGTCGGCGTCTTCGGCACGCTCGACGCGAAATCGCACGGAGCGGTGGCGCTGGTCTACATCGTGGCGACCGTGGTGATGGCGTTCACCGCCTTCAGTTACGCCCAGATGGTGCGGGTCGCCCCCCTGGCGGGTTCGGTCTTCGCGTACGCGCGCAAAGGGCTCGGGGAGGGGCCGGGGTTCATCGCCGGCTGGATGGCGATGCTGGACTATCTGCTGATCCCGGCGGTCGCCTATCTCTTCTCGGGGATCGCGATGAACTCGCTGGTGCCCGAGGTGTCGCGGTGGGTGTGGACCGCGCTGGCGGTGGTCCTCACGACGCTGCTGAACCTCTGGGGCGTACGGGCGGCGGCCCGGGTCGGCTTCGCGGTGCTCGCCATGGAGATCGTGGTGCTGCTGGTGTTCCTGGTGTCCGCTGTGGTGGTGCTCGTGCAGGACGGGGCGCAGCGCGGCTGGCTGACCCCGCTCAACGGCGACGCGGGCTTCTCCGCGGCGGCGGTGCTGGGCGCGGTGTCCGTGGCCGTGCTGTCCTACCTGGGCTTCGACGCCATCGCCACGTTCGCGGAGGAGGTGACGGGCGGCTCGGCGAAGGTGGCGCGGGCGCTGCTGTTCTGCCTGGTGCTGGCGGGGTTCCTGTTCGTGGCGCAGGCCTACCTGGCGGCCCTGCTGGAGCCGATGACGTCGGCGGAGCTGGCCGCCGATCCGGCCGCTCAGGGCTCGGCCTTCTACGACACGGTGGACTCCGCGGTCGGGTCCTGGCTGCACGACCTGGTGGCGGCCAGCAAGGCGATCGGAGCGGCCTTCGCGGCGCTGGCCGGGCAGGCGGCCGCGGGCCGGCTGCTGTTCGCCATGGCCCGGGAGCGGCGGCTGCCCGCGCTGCTGTCCAAGGTCGATCCGCGCTCGGGGGTGCCACGGATCGCGATCCTGATCGCGGCGGTCGTGACGCTGGTGGCAGCGGTCTGGGCGGCCCGGCGCGACGACGGCCTGGACCATCTGGTGTCGGTCGTGGACGTGGGCGCGCTGACCGCGTTCGTGCTGCTGCACGCCTCGGTGGTCGGCTGGTTCGTGGTGCGCCGGATGGAGGGGCCGCCGAGCTGGTGGCGGCACGTCCTGATCCCGGTGGTGGGCGCCGGCGTGCTGATCGCGGTGATCGTGGAGGCGACGTCGAGCGCACAGGTGGTGGGGGCGTGCTGGCTCGTGGTGGGGCTGGTGGTGCTGGCCGTGCAGCAGAGGCACCGGGCGGCGTGAGGTTACGGAGGGGCGGGGCCTCTCCACGGGGTCGCGGAGGAGGCCCGGCCGTTCCCGTGCGGAGCCGCCTCCTTGTCGGTCGTGGCGGATACGCTCGCCCGTATGGCTCTCCAAACATCCGCGGAAGCTCCGCTGCCCGTCGGTGACGTGTCACGGCTCATCGGCGGCTGGATCGACCGGCTCGGCGCCGTCTGGGTCGAGGGGCAGATCACCCAGCTGTCGCGGCGCCCGGGGGCCGGAGTGGTGTTCCTGACACTGCGCGACCCCTCGCACGACATCTCGGTGAGCGTGACGTGCTTCCGGCAGGTCTTCGACCGGATCGCGGACGTGGTCACGGAGGGGGCGCGGGTCGTCGTCCTCGCCAAACCCGAGTGGTACGCCCCACGGGGGCAGCTCTCGCTGCGCGCCACGGAGATACGGCCGGTCGGCATCGGTGAACTGCTGGTCCGGCTGGAGCTACTGAAGAAGTCGCTGGCCGGGGAGGGCCTCTTCGCCCTCGACCGCAAGAAGCCGCTGCCCTTCCTGCCGCAGCTGATCGGGCTCGTCTGCGGCCGGGCGTCGGCGGCCGAACGCGATGTCCTGGAGAACGCGCGGCGGCGGTGGCCCGCGGTCCGCTTCGAGGTCCGCAACACCGCGGTGCAGGGGGTGCACGCGGTGAACCAGGTGGTCCAGGCGGTGAAGGAGCTGGACGGGCTCCCGGAGGTCGACGTGATCGTCGTGGCGCGCGGCGGGGGCAGCGTGGAGGATCTGCTGCCGTTCTCGGACGAGCAGCTGATCCGTACGGTCGCGGCGTGCCGTACGCCGGTGGTCTCCGCGATCGGGCACGAGCCGGACTCCCCGCTCCTCGACCTGGTCGCGGACGTACGGGCCTCCACGCCGACGGACGCGGCGAAGAGGATCGTGCCCGATGTGGGCGAGGAGCTGGACCGGGTCCAGCAGTTGCGGGACCGGGCGCTGCGGACCGTACGGGGGCTGCTCGACCGGGAGGAACGGGGCCTGGCGCACGCGCTGGGCCGGCCCTCGATGGAGCATCCGCAGCGGATGGTGGACGAGCGCGCGGCGGAGGTCGACGCGCTGATCGGGCGCGGCCGGCGGGTGCTGGGGCATCTCCTGGACCGCGCGGACTCGGAGCTCGCCCACACCAGGGCCCGGGTGGTCGCGCTGTCGCCCGCGGCGACGCTGGAGCGCGGCTACGCGGTGCTCCAGCGGGCGGACGGGCACGTGGTGCGCGACCCCGCCGACGCGGGAGCGGCCGGGGACGCGCTGCGGGCCCGCGTCTCGGGCGGCGAGTTCGTGGTGCGGGTGGCCGAGTGACGGCGGCGGGTGACGGCGGCGGGTGACGGCGGCCTACGGCCGGTGACCGGGTGACGGTGACCGGGTGACGCGGGCCGGGTGACGCGGGCCGGCGACCAGCGACCGGCGACCGGCGACTGACAGAACTTCGGCGATATCGACGGACATGCTCTCGCAATAAGGTGGATCACATGACGGACGACGGGACGACGGCTGCGGCCACGGGCACGCTCGGATACGAGCAGGCGCGCGACGAGCTGATCGAGGTGGTGCGCCGGCTGGAGGCCGGTGGGACGAGCCTGGAGGAGTCCCTCGCGCTGTGGGAGCGGGGCGAGGAGCTGGCGAAGGTGTGCCGGCACTGGCTGGAGGGCGCGCGCGCCCGGCTGGACGCCGCGCTGGCGGGACCGGCCGCCCCCGGGGACGACGGCGCCGAGGACACGGCGGCCGACGCGGGCTGAGTCCGCGTGCCGAGCCCGGCCGGGCGGACCGAGCGGTTCGGCGCACTGGCCGGCCACCGGGTCGGCACGTGACCGATCCCGGAGCAGGTCGGCACGTGACCGATCCCGGAGCAGGTCGCGCTCACTGTGGAGTGGATCACTCCGCTCCAGTTTTAGTTGAAAGTTAACCTACCTCTCCCGTACGGTGATCGACGTTGTTCGATCCCCCGTGTACATCCGGAAGGTAATACGCAAGATGTCCCTCGTTCTTGACCCCGCCGCCCAGGACCTCCTCTTCCGTGAGGCCCGCACCGCCAACACCTTCACCGACGAGCCGGTGACCGAGGAGCAGGTCCAGGCGATCTACGACCTGGTCAAGTACGGTCCGACCGCGTTCAACCAGTCGCCGCTGCGCGTCGTCCTGGTCCGCTCGGACGACGCCCGCGCGCGCCTCGTCACGCACATGGCCGAGGGCAACCAGGCCAAGACCTCGACCGCGCCGCTGGTCGCGATCCTGGCCGCCGACAACGAGTTCCACGAGGAGCTCCCGGCGCTGCTGCCGCACTTCCCGCAGGCCAAGGACGCGTTCTTCTCCGAGCGCCCGGTCCGTGAGTCGACCGCCTCGCTGAACGCCGCGCTGCAGGCCGCCTACTTCATCATCGGCATCCGCGCCGCCGGCCTGGCCGCGGGCCCGATGACCGGCTTCGACGCCGCGGGCATCGAGAAGGAGTTCCTGGACGGCGACCACAGCCTGCTGATGGTCGTCAACATCGGCAAGCCGGGCGAGGACGCCTGGTTCCCGCGTCTGCCGCGCCTGGCCTACGACGAGGCCGTCAAGACCGTCTGAGCGCGCACCGGCCGGAGACCTCGCCGGAGTCCGCCCGGCCGAGGCCCACGCCGAGACACGCACCGCGACACACGGGAAAGGCCCTGGAGCACCTGCTCCAGGGCCTTTCCCGTGCCTGCGCGCGCTCCCTGCCCCCGGCCGGACGAGCCCGTCAGCCCGTCAGCCCGTCAGGAGGTCTTGAGCGCCGCCGCCATCTCCGCCAGCCGCTCCGTCGACGCGGAACCCGTGACGACCGTGGTCGCGCCCTTGTCCTCGCGCACGAGGGCGTCGTACTTCGGGCCCTCCCAGTGCTGCCAGGTCTCACCGGCGACCTGCTGCGTGCGCCCGGTCTTCTTCGCGTCCTGGCTGACCTCGGTGACGTACTTCTCCACGGGGGACGTGGACTGCTCCACCGCGACGTACTTGCCGTCCGGGTCGAGGAAGCCCAGGTGCCAGCTGTTGCCGTCCGCACGCCGGTAAGTGACGGAGGTCGGCTTCCACTCCTGCGCCAGACCGCTGGGCGCGGCCACCGGATACGGAGCCGCCCGTCGCGCGGTCAGGAGCTCGACCCGGTAGTCGACCGCCTTGACCGGATCGGCCTTGTCGTCGTGCGGGATGAAGATGTAGACGACGCCCGCCACGGCGACGATCACCACCAACGACAGGAACATGTCCCGCACTGTCTGCTTGCCTCGCTTGCTTGCCACGGGTCCATCGTCGCATCAGCCCCCACGGGAACGAATCGGGGGCGTCCGCTCATAAGTGGGCCGGTCTGCTCATTTTATCGACCTGACGATAGAGTCACATCACCCTCATCCGGTCGTCGTCGTACAGAAAGGTGCGCTCCGATGTCCGAGCATCATCTGCCGTCCCAACTGGAGGTCTCCCCGGAGGCCCCGGACCGCAACCTCGCCCTGGAGCTCGTCCGGGTCACCGAGGCCGCCGCCATGGCCGCCGGGCGCTGGGTCGGCCGCGGGGACAAGATCGGCGCCGACGGCGCCGCCGTGAAGGCCATGCGGACCCTCGTCTCCACCGTGTCGATGAACGGCATCGTCGTCATCGGTGAGGGCGAGAAGGACGAGGCCCCCATGCTGTTCAACGGCGAGCGGGTCGGTGACGGCACCGGCCCCGAGGTCGACATCGCCGTCGACCCGATCGACGGCACGACCCTGAACGCCAAGGGCATGCCGAACGCGATCGCCGTGCTGGCCGCCGCCGACCGGGGCGCGATGTTCGACCCGTCCGCGGTCTTCTACATGGACAAGCTGGTCACCGGCCCCGAGGCCGCCGACTTCGTGGACATCAACGCCCCCGTCTCGGTGAACATCCGCCGGGTCGCGAAGGCCAAGAACTCCACCCCCGAGGACGTCACCGTCGTCATCCTGGACCGCCCGCGCCACGAGGGCATCGTCAAGGAGATCCGGGAGACCGGCGCGCGGATCAAGTTCATCTCCGACGGAGATGTCGCGGGCTCGATCATGGCCGCTCGCGACGGCACCGGCGTCGACCTGCTCATGGGGATCGGCGGCACCCCGGAGGGCATCATCTCGGCCTGCGCCATAAAGTGCCTCGGCGGTGTCATCCAGGGCAAGCTCTGGCCGAAGGACGCGGCCGAGCGTCAGCGCGCGCTGGACGCCGGGCACGACCTGGACCGGGTGCTGTCCACGGACGACCTGGTCAGCGGCGACAACGTGTTCTTCGTGGCGACCGGCATCACGGACGGCGAGCTGATGCGCGGTGTGCGGTACCGCGCGGAGACGGCGACCACCGAGTCGATCGTGATGCGGTCCAAGTCCGGCACCATCCGGAAGATCGACTCGACCCACCGGCTGTCAAAGCTGCGTGCCTACAGTGCGATCGACTTCGACCGCGGGAAGTGACGTAGGCACGTTCATGTGAAGGGGCGCCCCCATGTGCGGTGGGGGCGCCTTTTCGCGCAGACGGACGCGGTCCGGCGGTCCGGCAATGCAGCGGTGTGTCCGTCAGCCGGCCGCGGCGATGCGGCCGGCCGCGCCTGAGGCCTTGAGCTCGGCCTCGCGCCGCCGGCGGCGGGCGAGTGCCACGCGGCGTTCGGCAGCCGTGAGGCCGCCCCACACCCCGTACGGCTCGGGTTGCACCAGGGCATGCTCCCGGCACTCGACCATGACCGGACAGCGCGCGCAGACCCGCTTCGCGGACTCCTCGCGCGAGAGCCGGGCAGCGGTCGGCTCCTTCGACGGGGCGAAGAACAGCCCGGCTTCGTCCCGGCGGCACACCGCCTCCGAATGCCAGGGGCCGGCCTGGTCCTCCCGAGCGGGGGTCCGCTGGGAAGGCACGGCGGCGACCTGCAGGGGCTGATGCGGCATGTGCAGCACGGTCCACTCCTGACGACGGCTTCGCGGGCGAGAAGACGATGCAGCACTCCCTACCCGCTGTGCGCGCGCCTATGCACTGAGTGGCACTCAGGTCCGGTCCGCGAAATTGCTGTCGAGCGTGATTTCGGCTGGAATCAGTTCCTTCCGCGCCCGGCTCTCCGTCAGTGACCGAGGTGTTTGCGCAGGCGGTCCTGGAGATCCGCAATGAACTTGCCGCGCTTGGGCTTTGCCTCGACGCTGCCGAAGACCGAATAACCGTTGACAACGACCACTGGCGCCTCTGGATCCCCGGATTCCAGAGTGACGACTTCGAAATTACCGAAGATGCCCGTTCCGCTGCCGCGCAGCGAGATGTTCTCGGGAACCCGGATCTCTACACTTCCGAAGATGGAGGTCGCGTTGATCACGGTGAGACGCTGTCCGAAAAGCGCCTCGGTCAGATCGATCTCCACACTGCCGAACAACGAGAACGCGTTCGTCCGGCCGCCGACCCGCCAGCGGCCCCTGCGGGTGGAGCTGCTGAAGACCGCGACCAGGTTGTCGGCCGGACCCGCCGCCGCCTCAGGGCCGTAGGCGTACGGCGCGCTGGAGGGCCTGGCACCCCCGCCCGGCGCGGGCAGGTCCCGTACCAGCGGCTCCAGTTCACCGACGGTCTTGGCGCGGTAGACCGCATCCACCCGCTCGCCGTGCTCCTCGGCGGTCAGCCGACCCTCGGCCATGGCTTCCCGCAGGATGTCCGCGATCCGGTCACGGTCGGCGTCGGAGGCACGGATGACGTCGGGTTCCGCCCGTGCGGTGGGCTGCTGGGGGTGCTTTTCGAGGTCCACCGACCCAGCTTACCCAAACGCGATAGATCGCGACTAGGGCCTGAGCGGTGACGGCGAGGCGAGCGGCGGAACGGGGCGAGGCGTGGAACGGGGCGGCCGGAGGCGGCGTCCGGGGCGACTCCCAGGGCGACTTCCGGGATCCCGTCCGAGTGAGCCCTACCTCACAGACCCGCCACCCCGGCGGGGTTCTACCCTGGTGGGTGCGCTGCCCAAGGGAGGTCAGCCGCCGTCACCGAGTGAGGAATGGCCGTAATGCCAGAGTTTGCGTACTCCGATCTGCTCCCCCTGGGAGAGGACACCACGCCGTATCGTCTGGTCACCTCCGAGGGTGTTTCCACCTTCGAGGCCGGCGGCCGTACGTTCCTCAAGGTCGATCCGGCGGCGCTGCGCACCCTGGCCGCCGAGGCCATGCACGACATCTCGCACTACCTGCGGCCCGCGCACCTGGCGCAGCTGCGGCGGATCGTGGACGACCCCGAGGCGTCGTCCAACGACAAGTTCGTCGCGCTCGACCTGCTGAAGAACGCGAACATCGCCGCCGCGGGTGTCCTGCCGATGTGCCAGGACACCGGCACCGCCATCGTCATGGGCAAGCGCGGGCAGAACGTGCTCACCGAGGGCGGTGACGAGGAGGCGCTGTCGCACGGCATCTTCGACGCGTACACCAAGCTCAATCTGCGCTACTCGCAGATGGCGCCCCTGAACATGTGGGACGAGAAGAACACCGGCTCCAACCTCCCGGCCCAGATCGAGCTGTACGCGACCGACGGCGGCGCGTACAAGTTCCTCTTCATGGCGAAGGGCGGCGGCTCGGCCAACAAGTCGTTCCTCTTCCAGGAGACCAAGGCGGTCCTCAACGAGGCCTCCATGATGAAGTTCCTCGAGGAGAAGATCCGTTCCCTGGGCACGGCCGCCTGCCCGCCGTACCACCTGGCGATCGTCGTCGGCGGTACGTCGGCCGAGTTCGCGATGAAGACCGCGAAGTACGCCTCCGCGCACTACCTGGACGAGCTGCCCGCCGAGGGCTCCCCCACGGGTCACGGTTTCCGTGACAAGGAGCTGGAGGAGAAGGTCTTCGAGCTGACGCAGAAGATCGGCATCGGGGCGCAGTTCGGCGGCAAGTACTTCTGCCACGACGTGCGCGTGGTCCGCCTGCCCCGCCACGGCGCCTCGCTGCCCGTCGCGATCGCCGTGTCCTGCTCGGCCGACCGCCAGGCCACCGCGAAGATCACCGCCGAGGGCGTCTTCCTGGAGCAGTTGGAGAAGGACCCGGCGCGCTTCCTCCCTGACACCACCGACGAGCACCTCGACGAGGCGGGGGACGTCGTGCGGATCGACCTCAGCCGCCCGATGGACGACATCCTCGCCGAGCTGACCAAGTACCCGGTCAAGACCCGGCTCTCGCTGACCGGCCCGCTGGTCGTGGCGCGCGACATCGCGCACGCCAAGATCAAGGAGCGGCTGGACGCGGGCGAGGAGATGCCGCAGTACCTCAAGGACCACCCGGTGTACTACGCGGGCCCGGCGAAGACGCCCGAGGGCTACGCCTCCGGTTCCTTCGGCCCGACGACCGCCGGCCGGATGGACAGCTACGTCGCGCAGTTCCAGGCGGCGGGCGGCTCCAAGGTGATGCTGGCCAAGGGCAACCGGTCCAAGCAGGTCACCGACGCGTGCGACACGCACGGCGGGTTCTACCTGGGGTCCATCGGCGGCCCGGCGGCGCGGCTGGCACAGGACTGCATCAAGAAGGTCGAGGTCGTCGA
Source organism: Streptomyces sp. NPDC048671 (assembly GCF_055587045.1). Taxonomy (NCBI): domain Bacteria; kingdom Bacillati; phylum Actinomycetota; class Actinomycetes; order Kitasatosporales; family Streptomycetaceae; genus Streptomyces; species Streptomyces sp. NPDC048671. Next base: position 78,041 of record NZ_JBVJHB010000022.1, read on the forward strand.
GTACGAGGAGCTCGGCATGGAGGCGGTCTGGCGGATCGAGGTCGAGGACTTCCCGGCGTTCGTCGTCGTCGACGACAAGGGCAACGACTTCTTCACCGAGCCCGCCCCGGCCCCGACGTTCACCAGCATCCCGGTACGCGGCCCCGGCCTCGGCTGACGTTCTCACGTACACACGCACGTACGCACGTACTCACGTACACACGAGGGGCCTCTCACGTCAGGCACCGGCCGAGCGGCCCCTCAGCCGTCGAGCAGGCCCGATGTCGCGACCAGATAGCCGAGTTGGGCCCGGCTGGTGCTGCCGAGCTGCTCGGAGACCTTCCGCATGTGCTCGGCGACGCTGCGGCGGCTCATCCCGATCCGCCGGGCTATCGCGGCGTCCGTCTCGCCGTTGACCACCGCGCGCAGGATGGCGCGCTGCAGATCGGACGTGATGACGGGGGTGCGCAGTGGCGCCCGTTCCGGGCGGACCGGCACCGAGCGGGCCCAGGCCTCGTCGAAGCCGCGGGCCAGGAACCGCACCAGTGACGGGTGCTGGACGCGCAGCGCGTGGTGCGGCTCGTCGGAGAACGGGACGAACGCCAGATCCCGGTCGAACACGATCACCCGGTCGGCCACCTCGGCGAGCGTCCTGATCTCCGCTCCCGCGGCGGTCACCTGCTCGATGTAGGCGAGGGTCGTACGGTCCGAGCGGACGGTGTGCTGGTAGATCGTCCGCTGCCGGATCCCCCGCCGCAGGCTGCCCAGGTCCCGGATCAGCGCTTCCTGGAGCACGTGCGCCGGACGGCCGCCGCCGGGGTGTGCGGTGCGGACCTGCTCCCGGCAGCCGCCCACCGCGGCGTCCAGCGCCTTGCTGATGACGGCCTCCCCGGACAGCCGGGTGAGCGCGGGCCGTTCGCTCCGGTGCACATCCGCGTACAGGGCCTCGAAGACGGAGAGCGCGGCGCGGGTGGCGCGCAGCGTGCGGCGCCGGTCGAGGACGGCCGCCTGGAGCGGGGCGAGCGCGGCGTGGGACGCCGTCTCCGGCGGTACGGGGATCATGAATCCGGGTGACCGGCGGTCGGCCACCATCAGGTGCAGGTCACGCAGACATCCGGCCACCTCGTCCTCGGGAAGGCACCCCGCCACCAGTGCGCGCCGATAGGTCACGAGCGCGCGCTCGCACGGCTGTTCCGGGACGGAGCCGGCCCGTGCGGTGCTGTCCGCCGACGATTCGCGGCAATCGCATGCCGGTGGGCTGGAATGAGCGTCCTTCACAAGTATGCAGATTACCTTTGTACATACGGGATGACGGGCGGTGAGTTCGGCGGTTCGGCGACTATGAACGGGTGACGCCCGGCCCCGACCACACCCTCAGCCTGCCGGCCGCCGAATCGGCCGACTCGCGGTACGGAGTTCGGCGTTATCGATTCCTCGTGGCCGGCTACGCCATCTCTTCGTACGGCACCTTCCTGAATATGGTGGCGCTCAATCTGTTCGTCTATGAGACGACGGGTCGGGCTCTCGCCATGGGGCTGTTCATGGCGGTGCGGCTGGCGTCCGGATTTGCCGCCGGGCTGACGGCCGGTGGTCTGCTCGCCCGTTTCCCGGCGAAGAGCGTGATGCTCTGGACGAATATCGCGCAGGCCTCGGTGATGCTGCTGCTGGTCCTCGCGCCGGACGGGCTGCGGACGGCCGCGCTGGTCTCCGTGTCGGTGGTGGTCGGCTCCTGCGGGACCCTGTTCATGGTGTCCCTGCGCAGCTCGATTCCCGAGATGGTCGGCGAGGACCGGCGTTCCTGGGCCAACTCCCTCTCGATCACCGGTCGTTCGCTCGCCATGGTGGCCGGTTTCGCATCGGCGGGCGTCGTCGTCTCGCTCGTCGGGTACACCGCCGCGTTCGTGGTGGACACGGCCACCTTCGCGGTCTGCGCGGTGACGGTGGCCCTGCTCCCCATCCCGGGCGGCGGCAGAGGCGACGGCAAGGACGAGAACGCGAACGCGAACGGGAACGGGAACGGGAGCGGTGGCCGGGAGAAGCCTGACGCCGCGCCCGCCCGTCGGCGCCGGCCCGCCGCGCTCGCCGCCCTGGCCACCGCACCCGGTCTGGCTCTGATGGTGGCGCTGCGGGGCGTCGACGCGCTGGGCTCGTCCTCGCACAACGCCGCGCTGCCGGTCTACTCCAGCGGGCTCGACGCCTCGCGCCCCGCCGTGTTCGTCAGCGCCTTCTGGTGCCTGTGGGCGCTCGGCAACATCGTGGTGCAGCAGCTGGTCCAGCGGTACGCGCGCCGCACCGGCCAGTCCGTCGGGGCGCTGGGCTTCGGCTGGGGCACCTGTCTCATGTCCGGGGCGTTCATCCTGGCCTTCGCGGGGTTCCCGCTGGTGGCCACGGCCGTGATCGCCCTGGTCGCCGGTGCGGCCGACGGGCTCACGGAGGTCTCGTACACCTCGCATCTGCAGACCCTGCCGGCCGGGCTGCGCGCGCACGCCTTCGGGCTCTCCGCCACGGTGGAGAACCTCGGGTTCGGCGCCGGGATGATCCTGGTCGCGGCCGCGCTCGACCACTACACCCCGCTGACGGTCGTCGGCTGGTCCCACGGCGCCGCTCTCGTGGTCGGCACGGTGTTCCTGATCCGGGTCTGGGGCCTGCGCAAGGCTCCGCCGGTCCCGTCGTCCCCGTGACCGGGTCCGGTGCCGGGACGGTCCACGTACGACTGAATTCAGCCAATCCCGCGGAGGGCGGTGCGGCGCCGCCGCGAGAGCTCCCGCGCCCGGGTACCCGCACGGGTTCGGGCGGCGATCCGCACGCCGGTCGCCGTTCCGGGACCGGCCGGGCCCCGCGACGGGGCCGCCGGGCGGTCCTCACCGGCTGCGGGCACCGGCGTCGCACCGCCGCATTCGCGCAGCGGGCCGCCGGCCGGGCTTGCGGGGGGCCGGGCCGATGCGGTGAGTTGTCCGCGTCGCGGGAGAACCCGCCCCGCCCGACTGCCCGGTACGGATGCGGCCGCGCGACCCCGGCCCCACCGTCCCGCCCCGCCCGTAACCGATGCCCCCTGCTCGCGGCCGCCGCGCCCGGCAGACGACCGTCTGCCAGCCAGTCCGAACCGCTCGCCAGTCCGAAGCATCCGAACCCGCACGGCCGAACGACCTTCACCGTCCCACACCGGAAAGGCGGAGACCGCATGACGCCGGTCAACCACCGCAGCCACGTCGATGATCTTCTCTCCTTCATCAGGGCCAGCCCCTCCCCCTACCACGCCGTCGCGAGCGCCGCCCAACGGCTGGAGAAGGCCGGCTTCCGTGAACTGCGGGGTACGGACGACTGGACGGGCACCACGGGCGGCAGCTTCGTCGTCCGCGGCGGCGCGCTGATCGCCTGGTACGCCCCCGAGGGCACCCCCGCCCACACGCCCTTCCGGATCATCGGCACCCACACCGACTCGCCGAACCTGCGGATCAAGCCCACCCCCGACACCGGCTCCGCGGGCTGGCGGCAGATCGCGGTGGAGATCTACGGCGGGGTCCCGCTCAACACCTGGCTCGACCGCGATCTGGGCATCTCCGGCCGCCTCGCCCTCCGGGGCCCCGGCGGCACGACCGACTCCCGGCTCGTGCAGATCGACGAACCGCTGCTGCGGGTGCCCCAGCTGGCCATCCACCTGGACCGGTCCGTCAACGACGGCCTGGCCCTGGACCGGCAGCGCCACATCGCCCCGGTGTGGTCGCTCGGCGCCGCCGAGGAGGGGGCGCTGCTGCGCCGGGTCGCGGCGGCAGCTGAGGCCGACCCGGACGAGGTGCTGGGCTGGGACCTGATGCTCCACGACATCCAGCCGCCCGGATACCTGGGCGCGGAGCGGGAGTTCGTCGTCTCCTCCCGGCTGGACAACCTGGTGTCGGTGCACGCCGGCGTCACGGCGATGGCCGGTGCGACGACGGCGGCCGAGGCGCCCGCGTACATCCCGGTCCTGGCGGCCTTCGACCACGAGGAGGTCGGCAGCGGCTCCGACACGGGGGCGCAGAGCCCGCTGCTGGAGCGCGTCCTGAGCCGCTCGGTCACGGCGCGCGGCGGAAGCCCGGAGGACTGGTCGCGGGCGCTGGCCGGCGCCTTCTGCGTATCGGCCGACATGGCGCACGCGGTGCACCCCAACTACGCGGAGCGCCACGACCCCGACCACCGCCCGCTGCCCAACAGCGGCCCGACGGTCAAGGTCAACGTCAACCAGCGCTACGCCACCGACTCGACCGGTATCGCGGTGTTCGCGTCGGCCTGCGAGCGGGCCGGCGCCCCGTGGCAGCCGTTCGTCTCCAACAACGCGATGCCGTGCGGTACCTCGATCGGCCCGCTCACCGCGGCCCGGCTGGGTGTCCCAACCGTGGACGTGGGAGTACCGGGGCTGTCGATGCACTCGGCGCGCGAGCTGTGCGGGGCGGACGACCCGGGTCACCTGGCGGCGATCCTGGGCGCGTTCGTGACGTCCGGCTGACCCGGGGGTGCGGGGAGGGGCCGCGTACCGCCCCTCCCCGTACCTGAGGAGCTGCCCGCTACGCGAAGCGCTGGTTCGCGCTCCCGTCGCAGGGCTGGAGCCTCAGCGGGTCATGGGCGCCCGCCAGGGTCGCGCACAGCCCTGTGGAGGCGGCCGGGCTCAGGGTGCCCGACTGCCGGGCGAACTGCTGGTTGGCCGCGCCCGAGCAGTTGTAGAGGATGAGAGCGGCGCCCGCCTTGTAGTCGGCGCCCGGTACGTCCAGGCAGCGGTCGTGGCTCAGTTCCGTACGGACGCTCTTCGTGCCGGAGTCGTACCACCAGCCCTGGTTGCGGCCGCCGTGGCAGTCCCAGCCGGTGACTCCGGTGTTGTTGCGGGTGACCGAGGCCGGGGCGTCCAGACAGCTGCTGGTGGCCTCGTTGCGCAACGGCTTGAAGACGTCGTCCCAGGCGGCGGCCTGGAGCACGGGCGTTCCGGTGCTCGCCGGGTCGGCGCAGCTCGCCTCGCGCAGGCCCGAGTTGTAGATCTGGGTCAGGCAGGAGGCGAAGGCGCCGTGGCCCGCGGCGTTCGGGTGGAAGGACTGCCGGACGGAGTTGGAGTCCGGCGGGAAGTGCGACAGGTCGATGTAGAGGCCGCGGGCCCAGGTGGACTCGCTGCACACCTCGTGGCCGTGGAAGAGCCGGGAGTTGTCGAGGTAGACGGCTCCGGTGTCGGCGGCGGCCTCGCGCATCCCGCGTTCGAAGGCGGGAACGGCGGTGTTGCGGCCCCAGGCGGCGTCGGAGTCGTATCCGGCGCAGCCGCCGGGAAGCTTGCCGGGGAAGTTCGGGTTGTCCTTGAAGTCCGGGCCGATCGGGCTCGGGTAGCCCATGACGACGAGCTTGTAGTCGCCGTTGGCGTATCCCGCGTCCGACATGACGGTCCGCAGGTCGCCCACGGTCTTCTCGACCTTGGGGACGAGCGCGTCGACGCGGGCCTGCCAGCCGCCGTCGTACTTGGGCTCGCACGTGCCCTGGAGGAGGATCCAGCGCTCGACGCAGTCCGTCATGACCGGGCCGAACTGGAGGTCGTCATTGGCACCCGCCACCAGCACGATCATCTTGATGTGGGTGTTGCGCGCCTTGATGGCGAGGTTGTCGCTCTGCACCAGCTCGTCGGCGTACTGCTTCGAACCGCCGATGACGATGTTTCCGGTGTACGCGCCGGAGCAGGAAACGTTGTACGTGACGTCGGCCGGGATTCCGGTGCGGTGGATGGCGGAGTCGGGCGAGCGGTGGCACCAGTTGTCGGGGCCGTTGGTGCCGTCCTCGTACGTGCCGACGCCCTCGCCCGAGATCTCGCTGTCGCCGAGCGAGATCAGCCCGGTCTTGCGGTCCGCGAGCGGGCGCTCGGCCGGGTCGCCGTACAGCCGGGTGGCCTCGCTCGCGCGGATGGCCTCCAGTTCCGGCGACAGCGCGGTGGATGAGGTAGTGGTGGTACCGGACTGTGCCGCACCCGCCGTTCCGGCGGCCGCGGTCATCCCGCCCAGTGCCGCCGCCGTGGCGGCGACGGCTGCGACGGTACATCGGAGTCTGAACCTTGTGCGCCTCATTGCGCCTCCCGAGATTGTTGTTACCCACGGTATTTACTGGTCGGTAGGCAACTTGGGAATACTTAGAACAAGACAAGTGCTCATCTTTTTCAGGAGGTTGAACGCGCATGAACGACGCACAGAAGACCGCGGACGACGTCACAGCAGGTGGGGAGTACCGCATCGAGCACGATTCGATGGGTGAGGTGAGGGTCCCCGCGGACGCCAGGTGGCGGGCCCAGACGCAGCGGGCCGTGGAGAACTTCCCGATCTCCGGACAGCGCCTGGAGCGGGCCCACATCGCGGCCCTGGCCCGCATCAAGGCCGCCGCCGCCAAGGTGAACGCCGAGCTGAAGGTGCTCGACCCGGAGATCGCGCGGGCCATCCAGGACGCCGCGGCCGAGGTCGCGGAGGGGCACTGGGACGCGCACTTCCCGATCGACGTCTTCCAGACCGGCTCCGGCACCTCCTCGAACATGAACACCAACGAGGTGGTGGCCACCCTCGCCACCGAGCGCCTCGGCCGCGAGGTCCACCCCAACGACCACGTCAACGCCTCGCAGTCCTCCAACGACGTCTTCCCGTCCTCCATCCACGTCGCCGCGACGGGCGCGGTGACCGGCGAGCTGATCCCCGCCCTGGACCACCTCGCGGCCGCCCTGGAGCGCAAGTCCGTCGAGTTCGCGGCGGTCGTGAAGTCGGGTCGCACCCACCTGATGGACGCCACCCCGGTGACCCTGGGCCAGGAGTTCGGCGGGTACGCCGCGCAGATCCGCTACGGCATCGAGCGGCTGTACGCCTCGCTCCCCCGCCTCGCCGAGCTGCCGCTGGGCGGCACGGCCGTCGGCACCGGCATCAACACCCCGCCCGGCTTCTCGGCCGCCGTGATCGCCGAGGTCGCCCGCGTCACCGGGCTGCCGCTCACCGAGGCCCGGGACCACTTCGAGGCGCAGGGGGCGCGGGACGGTCTCGTGGAGACGTCCGGCCAGCTCCGTACCGTCGCGGTCTCGCTCACCAAGATCTCCAACGATCTGCGCTGGATGGCCTCGGGACCGCGCACCGGACTGGCCGAGATCAACCTCCCCGACCTCCAGCCGGGCTCGTCGATCATGCCGGGGAAGGTGAATCCGGTCATTCCCGAGGCCGTGCTGATGGTCGCCGCCCAGGTGACGGGGAACGACGCGACGGTCGCCGCGGCGGGAGCGGCGGGCAACTTCGAGCTGAACGTGATGCTCCCGGTCATGGCGAAGAACCTGCTGGAGTCGGTGCGGCTGCTCGCCAACGTCTCGCGGCTGCTCGCGGACCGCACGGTCGACGGGATCACCGCGAACGTGGAGCGGGCCAGGGAGTATGCGGAGTCCTCGCCGTCCGTCGTCACCCCGCTGAACAAGTACATCGGGTACGAGGAGGCGTCGAAGGTCGTCAAGAAGTCCCTCGCCGAGCGCCTGACGATCCGCGAAGTGGTGCTGGCCTCGGGTTATGTCGAGCGCGGGGACCTCACCGTGGAGCAGCTCGACGAGGCGCTGGACGTGCTGCGGATGACCCGCCCGTGATGCGCGTCGCCGCGCGGGAGGCGGAGCGGCAGGGCGTCGGGAACCCGCTGGTTACCGTGCACCAGGCCGTAAGATCCCTCCATGACAGGTACCGGAGAGACCGAGCGCTGGGCGCCGGGTGATCAGATCCTGTGGCGCTACCGCGGCAACGGACCGCTGCGGCACGGTCCCGCGCCCGGCCGGACGCCGAACCCGGTGCACATCTGCCGTCCCGTGACCGTCGCCCAGGACACCGAGGAGCTGCTCGCCGTCTGGGTGGCGCCCGGCACCGAGTGCGTGAAGCCGGTGCTGGCGAACGGCACCGACGTGCACGCCGAGCCGCTCGCCACCCGGTACACCTCGCCGCGCACCACCGCCCGCTCGCCCTGGCTGGGCAACGGGGTGCTGAAGCTGGCCCGGCCGGGCGAGCCGTGGTCGGTCTGGCTGTTCTGGGAGCTCGGCTGGGAGTTCCGCAGCTGGTACGTGAACCTGGAGGAGCCGCGTACCCGCTGGGCCGGCGGCATCGACTCCGAGGACCACTTCCTGGACATCTCCGTCTACCCGGACCGCAGCTGGCTCTGGCGCGACGAGGACGAGTTCGCGCAGGCCCAGCGGGTCGGCCTGATGACCCCCGCGACCGCGCGGCGGGTGCGGGAGGCGGGCCGCGCGGCGGTCGGGGTGATCCGCGACTGGGGGGCGCCGTTCCGGGACGGCTGGGAGGACTGGCGGCCCGATCCGCACTGGCGGGTACCCGCGCTTCCGGACGACTGGGACCGGCTTCCGGATGACTGGTACCGCACCCCCTCGGCCATGCCGTCGTGAGACCCTTGATGCACCCAAGGGGGACAAACGTAGGATCGTCCCGAGGACGGCCGATCCGCCCCAACCGGCGGGCGCCGCACACGAGCTGACCATAAATCATCAAGTCATTGCACTGGTTGCACGCTTCATGACCCGCATCAGTCGTATGAGTCGCACGAGTTGCCAGAATCGCATGAGCCACTACGAGGGGGTGGAGACGTGCTCACTGTCCGTCGCCCCACCGCAGAAAACGTTGTCATCACTCCCGTTCACGGACGACCGGTTTCGGCCCGGTGTTCCGGGGCAGGCGATGTCAGCCGTTGTTATTGCCGCTCATGCCGGGGCACAGTAGCGCCCCACAAGGTGATTGCCTCATACAACCGGCCCGGACGGACGGAACCCCAAGCGTGACGGAGCACCCCACCTCCCACGAAGGCCGGCAGCCTCTCGCCGCCCGGTCGCAGGAACGCACCCGGCCGCGGCAGCGGGACGCCGCGTCGGCGCCCGCCGCTGCCGGCAAGGCGATCCCGACCCCGGCCAAGGGCCCCGGTCCGGCCGCTGCCGGGCCGGGCCCCGCCGCGGGCCCCGACCCACAGGCGGCGGCCCGCCGCGAGGGCGACCGGCTGCGCTTCGTGGGTGCCGCGACCCGCCGGATCGCCCGTGGCATAGATCTGGACGAGATCGTCCTGGGCCTGTGCCGGGCCAGCGTGCCGACGTTCTCCGACGCCATACTGGTCTACCTCCGCGACCCGCTGCCGGTCGGCGACGAACGTCCCGTCAACCCGTTCGTGCTGCGGCTGCGCCGCTCCGACCGGCTGCGGCTGAGCGACGAGATCACCGAGGGGATGTCGGAGAGCGAGCGGCTCCGGCCGGCCGCCATCGACCCGCAGACCGATCTGACGCCCGCCGCCGAACTGTGCGAGGTCCGCCCCGGCGGTGCGCTGGCCGAGGTGCTGCGCGGGGTGCGGCCGGTCTTCGGTGACTCCGCCGCGGCCCGTGCCGCCCTGCCCGAGCTGCTCGGCGCCGGCCGTACGGTGCCGTCCGGGCACCGGGCGATCCTGGCCCCGCTGCGCGGCCGGCGCCGGGTGATCGGCGCCGCCGTCTTCCTGCGCGGGACCGAACGCCCGCCGTTCGAGGCCAACGACCTGCTGGTCGCGGCCCAGCTCGCGACGCACACCGCGCTCGGCATCGACAAGGCCGTGCTGTACGGGCGCGAGGCCTACATCGCCGACGAGCTCCAGCGCACCATGCTGCCCGACTCGCTGCCGCAGCCCACCGGGGTCCGGCTCGCCTCCCGCTACCTCCCGGCCGCCGAGACGGCCCGGGTCGGCGGCGACTGGTACGACGCGATCCCGCTGCCCGGCAGCCGGGTCGCCCTGGTCGTGGGCGACGTCATGGGCCACTCCATGACCTCCGCCGCGATCATGGGCCAGCTCCGCACCACCGCTCAGACCCTGGCCGGGCTCGACCTGCCGCCGCAGGAGGTGCTGCACCACCTGGACGAGCAGGCGCAGCGGCTCGGCAGCGACCGCATGGCGACCTGCCTGTACGCGGTGTACGACCCGGTCGCGCACCGCATCACCATCGCCAACGCCGGCCACCCGCCGCCCGTGCTGCTCCACCTCGGCGGCCGCGCCGAGGTGCTGCGGGTACCGCCCGGCGCCCCGATCGGCGTCGGCGGAGTGGACTTCGAGGCCGTCGAGCTGGACGCGCCCGCGGGCGCCACCCTGCTCCTCTACACCGACGGCCTGGTGGAGTCGCGGCTGCGGGACGTCTGGACGGGCATCGAGATGCTGCGCGAGCGGCTCGCCACCACCGCCCGGCTGACCGGGCCCGACCACTCGCCGCCGCTGGAGGCCCTCTGCGACGACGTGCTGGACATGCTGGGCCCCGGCGACCGGGACGACGACATCGCGCTGCTCGCCGCCCGCTTCGACGGGATCGCACCGAGCGATGTCGCGTACTGGTTCCTGGAACCGGAGGACTCCGCCCCGGGCCGGGCCCGCAGGCTGGCCCGCCGCGCCCTCAGCCGCTGGGGGCTGGACGACATGTCGGACTCGGTGGAACTGCTGGTCAGCGAGGTGGTGACCAATGCCGTGCGGTACGCCGAGCGGCCGGTGACGCTGCGGCTGCTGCGGACCGACATCCTGCGCTGCGAGGTCGGCGACGACTCCCCGCAGCTGCCCCGCCAGCGCCGCGCCCGGGACATGGACGAGGGCGGCCGCGGTCTGTTCCTGGTGAACCGGCTGGCCCGGCGGTGGGGCGCGACGCGCCTGTCGACGGGCAAGGTCGTCTGGTTCGAGATGCCGACCCGGGGGCAGTAGCCGGGCCCCACAAGGGGACCGTCACGGACGGTATCCAAATGTTGCCGACCTCCTGTCGGCGGGTTTGACTTCAGTCGTGTACGCGATCTGACCGATACCCCACCGACGGGAGGACGCTCGTGGCCGAGGAACCCAGGACCAAGAACGCCCCATACACCACCAACAACGCCGGAATCCCGGTGGAGAGCGACGAACACTCGCTCACCGTCGGGACGGACGGCCCGATCCTGCTCCAGGATCACTACCTCATCGAGAAGATGGCCCAGTTCAACCGTGAACGGGTCCCCGAGCGCGTGGTCCACGCCAAGGGGTCCGGCGCGTACGGCATCTTCCAGGTGACCAACGACGTCAGCCAGTTCACCAAGGCCGACCTCTTCCAGCCGGGCAAGCAGACCGCCATGCTCGCCCGCTTCTCCACGGTCGCCGGCGAACAGGGCTCCCCCGACACCTGGCGCGACCCCCGCGGTTTCGCGCTGAAGTTCTACACCGAGCACGGCAACTACGACATGGTCGGCAACAACACGCCGGTCTTCTTCGTACGGGACCCGATGAAGTTCCAGGACTTCATCCGCTCGCAGAAGCGCCGCCCCGACAACGCGGTACGCGACCACGACATGCAGTGGGACTTCTGGACCCTCTCCCCCGAGACCGCGCACCAGGTGACGTGGCTGATGGGCGACCGGGGCATCCCGAAGACGTACCGCAACATGGACGGCTTCAGCTCACACACCTACATGTGGGTGAACGCGGGCGGCGAGCGGTTCTGGGTCAAGTACCACTTCAAGACCGACCAGGGCATCGACTACTACACCCAGGACGACGCCGACGCGATGGCCGGGACCGACGGTGACGTGCACCGCCGGGACCTGTTCGAGTCGATCAAGCGCGGCGACCACCCGAGCTGGACGCTCTCGGTCCAGATCATGCCGTTCGACGACGCCCCGGACTACCGGTTCAACCCGTTCGACCTGACCAAGGTCTGGCCGCACGGCGACTACCCGCTGACCGAGGTCGGCCGGATGACGCTGAACGAGAACCCCGAGGACTTCTTCGTCCACATCGAGCAGGCGTCCTTCGAGCCGTCGAACCTGGTGCCCGGCATCGGTCCGTCGCCCGACAAGATGCTGCTGGGCCGGCTCTTCTCGTACCCGGACACCCACCGGTACCGGATCGGCGCGAACTACGCGCAGCTCCCGCCGAACCGGCCGCGCTTCTCGCGCAACTCGTACTCGAAGGACGGCGCGATGCGGTACGAGCCGTCGCGCACGGGCGCGGTCTACGCGCCGAACTCGTACGGCGGTCCGGCGGCGGACACCGACCGCTACGGCGAGCCGGCCGGCTGGGCGACGGCGGGCGAGATGGTGCACGAGGCGTACACGCTGCGCCGGGACGACGACGACTGGGGCCAGGCGGGCACCATGGTGCGCAACGTCCTCGACGACGCGGCGCGCGATCGGCTGGTGTCGAACATTTCCGGCCATCTCCTGGACGGTGTGAGCCGCCCGGTCCTGGACCGGGCGGTGCAGTACTGGCGCAACGTGGACAAGACCCTCGGCGACCGGGTCGCGAAGAAGGTCAACGGCGGCTGACCCCGGCCACCGGAACGCCGGAACGGGCGGTGTACGAGGAGAACTCCTCGTACACCGCCCGTTCCGGTGGTCAGCGCGTCACGCTGTTCTCGCCGTTCGGCCGGTTGTCCCCCGGGGGCACCGGGACTTCGGCCGAGTCGGAGGGACCGGGGTCGGTCGACGGATCGGTGGGCGGACCGGACGTCGGGTCATCCGCCGGGGGGGACGGCGGCGGAGTCGACGGAGACCCGGACTCCTTCGGCGGATCGGACGACGCGGGCGGGCTGGACGGCTTGTTCGAGGGCGAGCCCTCGTCGGAGGGCGAGGCCGGCGGGCTCGGCGAGCCGGTGTCCGGTGGCGGGGTGACCGCCGCGCCCATGTCGGTGTCCAGGTCGAACTTGCCCGGGTCGCCACCCATCGCCTGCGCGGTGAAGCTCGCCCAGATGTCGGCGGGGAAGCCACCGCCGTTGACCCTGCCCCCGCCTCCGGCGCCCTTCAGGGGCACCTGGTCGAGCTTGTGCACCTTCTTGCCGTCGTCATTGGTGCGGTCGAAGGCGGCCTCGCCGAAGAGGCCCACCGAGGTGACGAGGTTGGGGGTGTAGCCGGTGAACCAGGCCGACTTGTTGTCGTCCGAGGTGCCGGTCTTGCCCGCGATCTGCTGGTCGGCCAGTCCCTCGGCGCCGCGCACCGCCTGGTGGGCCGTGCCGTCGTCGACCACACCGGTCAGCACGGAGGTCACGGAGTCCGCGGCCTGGCGTGTGATCACCTGGTCGCCGATCGCGTCGGGCACCTTGATCGGCGAGGATCCCTGCTTCTGGGCGGACTTCAGGATCTGCGGGGTGACCTTCTTGCCGTGGTTGTCGAGGGTCGCGTAGATCCCGGCCATCTCCATCGGGCTCGCGCCCATGGAACCGAGCGTCTGCGCCGGCACCGCGTCCAGCCCCTCCACATCCATGCCGAGCTCGCCCGCGGTCTGCATCACGCGGTCCATGCCGACGTCCACGCCCATCTGCGCGAAGACGGAGTTGATGGACTTGTTCATCGCGGTCTGGACGGTGACCTGGCCGTAGTCCTGGTCGTCCTCGTTCTCCGGCGCGAAGGCGACGTCGCTGCCCTTGACCGGGCGCTTGCTGGTGCCGTCGTAGCGGGTGTTGGCGGTGATCCGCTGGTCGTCCTGGGTCTGCGACTCCTGGTCGAGCGCGGCCGCGAGGATGACCGGCTTGAAGGTGGAGGCGGGCTGGTAGTCGCGCCGGGTGGCGTTCGACGTCCAGTGCTCGGTCAGACCGCGCCCGCCGTACAGGGCGAGCACCTTGCCGGTCTTCGGTTCCACCGAGACCGCTCCGGCCTGGACGTCCTGGTCGAGCTTGCGCCCCTTGGTGTCCAGCTTGTCGGTCAGCTTGGCCTTGACCGACTTCTCCAGCTCCTGCTGCTTCTTCTTGTCGATGTTGACGGTGATCGTCCAGCCGCCCGCGTCGAACTGCGCGTCGGTGATGTTCTCCTGCTTCCGCACCGCCTCGCGCGCCGCGTTGACGATGTAGCCCTTCTGGCCGGAGAGCCCTTCCGACGGCTTGGGGGCCTGCGGGACCTCGAACTTCATCCCCTGGCGCGCGGTGGAGTCCAGCCAGTGCTCGTCGACCATGTTGTCCAGCACGTAGTTCCAGCGCTCCTTGACGAGCGCCTTCCCGTTGTCGGTGGCGACGGCCCAGTCGTACTGGCTCGGCGCCTGGAGCAGCGCGGCGAGGTAGGCGCCCTCGTTGACGTTCAGCTCCTTGGCGTCCTTGCCGTAGTACGCCTGTGCCGCGGCCTGGATCCCGTAGGCGCCGCGGCCGTAGTAGCTGGTGTTGATGTACCCGGCGAGGATCTCGGACTTGCTCCTGTTGCGGTCGACCTTCAGCGAGATGACCAGCTCTTTGAGCTTGCGGGTGACCGTCTGGTCCGCGTCGAGGTAGTAGTTCTTGACGTACTGCTGGGTGATGGTCGAGCCACCCTGCTTGCCCTTGCCGGAAACGGTGTTGATCAGGCCGCGGGCGGTGCCTTTGAAGTCGACGCCGTGGTCGTCGTAGAAGGACTTGTTCTCGGCGGCCACGAAGGTCCGCTGAACGTCCTTGGGCACCTCGGCGAGGCTCACGATCTCCCGGTTGACCTCGCCGGTCCGGGCCAGCAGCGTGCCGTCGGAGTACTTGTAGACGTTGGCCTGGAGCTTGGCCTGCGCGTTGCCCTCCGGCACCTGCACGACCATGTAGAGCACGGCGAACGCGCCCATGCCCAGCAGGCAGAGCCCCAGGGCCGTGCCCAGTAGTTTCCGCCAGGTGAAGAGTCTGCGTATGCCGCCGCTCTTCACGGCCCGCCGCGACCCGTGCCGCTGGGCTCGTCGCGCATCCGCTCGACCCATTGCTGTGTTGCTCCCGTTTCTCTGCTCGACCGGATCAGCTCGGACCTGTCAGCTAACACCGTTGGCAAGGACAGAAAGCCAACGATCCACCCTTTTCCGGACGTGACAATCAGCACCCGCCTTCAAGGGAACCGACTCACGAGAGGGACGCAAGGTTGCCACATCGGTTAATGTGTAATCACATTGCTAGCGCCCGGCTAGCCCGTACACACGGGGGATTCCATGACCGATCCACACGTTCCGACCACTCCCGGCGCACCGTCGGCCGACCTCACGCCGGACGCGCCGCAGATGCCGGACCCGCAGGTCCGCGAGACGACGGCACACAGCATCGCGGGTGGCCTCGGGCTGCTGCTGACGGTGATCGGGGTGATCGTCGGCGTCGGTCTCGCCATCGTCGGCGGCGTCGTCGGGTCGGACGGGAACAACAGCGTCGGCATCCCGGTCTGCATCCTCGGGGTACTGCTCGCCATCGCCTCGTTCTTCTGCATGGGCGGTGTGAAGATGGTCGCACCGGGCGAGGCCCGGGTCATCCAGCTCTTCGGCCGGTACGTGGGCACGATCCGCTCCGACGGTCTGCGCTGGATCAACCCGCTGACCTCCAGCCGCAAGATCTCCACCCGGGTCCGCAACCACGAGACCGCGGTCCTCAAGGTCAACGACGCCTACGGCAACCCGATCGAGCTGGCCGCGATCGTCGTCTGGAAGGTCGAGGACACCGCACAGGCCCTCTTCGAGGTCGACGACTTCCTGGAGTTCGTCGCCACCCAGACCGAGGCGGCCGTCCGGCACATCGCGATCGAGTACCCGTACGACGCCCATGACGAGGGCGGCCTCTCGCTGCGGGGCAACGCCGAGGAGATCACCGAGAAGCTGGCCGTGGAGCTGACGGCGCGGGTGCAGGCCGCGGGCGTGCGGATCATCGAGTCGCGCTTCAGCCATCTCGCGTACGCCCCCGAGATCGCCTCCGCGATGCTCCAGCGCCAGCAGGCCGGCGCCGTGGTCGCGGCGCGGCAGCAGATCGTGGAGGGCGCAGTCGGCATGGTCGAGATGGCGCTCGCCCGGATCGCCGAGCAGGACATCGTCGAGCTCGACCCGGAGCGGAAGGCGGCCATGGTGAGCAATCTGATGGTGGTCCTGTGCGGTGACCGCGCGGTGCAGCCGGTCCTCAACACGGGCACGCTCCACCAGTGACCGAGGAGGCGCCTCGGCGCCGGCCGCCACCGTCGCGGCAGCGCAAGCAGATGCTGCTGCGACTGGACCCCGCGGTACACGATGCGCTGGCGCGCTGGGCGTCGGACGAACTGCGCAGCGCGAACGCGCAGATCGAGTTCCTGCTGCGGCGGGCGCTCGCGGAGGCGGGGCGACTGCCGGGCGGAGCCGCTCCGATCCCGCGCCGGGGGCGGCCGTCGAAGGCTTCCGGGCCGCAATGACGTCCAGGGGAGGCCGGGTCCGCGCGACTCCGGCCCCGGCCTCCCGGTCGCGGCTCCGGGCCCGGCTCCCGGTCGCGGGGCCGGGCCCGCCGATGACGGAACAGCCGGTATACACGGCAGGTATACACACCGTGTACAGTGCGGCGCATGTCTATCGGCCACACCCTGCTCGGGCTCCTTGAGTCCGGCCCCCGCCACGGCTACGACCTGAAGCGGACGTTCGACGAGAAGTTCGGTCACGACCGCCCGCTGCACTACGGACAGGTCTACTCGACCATGTCCCGGCTCCTCAAGAACGGCCTCGTCGAGGTCGACGGTGTGGAGACCGGCGGCGGTCCCGAGCGCAAGCGCTACGCCATCACCGACGCCGGCATCACCGATGTCACCGCCTGGCTGGCGCAGCCCGAGAAGCCGGAGCCGTACCTCCAGTCGACCCTGTACACCAAGGTCGTCCTGGCCATGCTCACCGGCCGCAGCGCCGCCGACGTGCTGGACGCCCAGCGCTCCGAGCACCTGCGCCTGATGCGCATCCTCACCGACCGCAAGCGCCGGGGCGACCTCGCCGACCAGCTGATCTGCGACCACGCCCTGTTCCACCTCGAAGCGGACCTGCGCTGGCTGGAACTGACCGCCGCACGGCTCGACAAGCTCGCCGAGGTGGTGGCCCCGTGACCCCCGCCGGCTCCCTGCTCAGCGCCCACGACCTGTACAAGACCTACGGGTCGACCCCCGCGCTCGACGGCGCCTCGTTCTCCGTCCACCCCGGCGAGGTCGTCGCCGTGATGGGCCCCTCCGGCTCCGGCAAGTCCACCCTGCTGCACTGCCTCGCCGGAATCATCACCCCCGACTCCGGCACCATCACCTACGCCGGCCGCGAGCTGTCCGCGATGTCCGACGCCGAGCGCAGCGCCCTGCGCCGCAGCGAGTTCGGCTTCGTGTTCCAGTTCGGCCAGCTCGTCCCCGAGCTGACCTGTGTGGAGAACGTGGCCCTGCCGCTCCGGCTGAACGGCACCCGGCGCAAGGCCGCCGAGCGCACCGCCCTGGAGTGGATGGAGCGCCTGGAGGTCGACGACGTCGGCGCCAAGCGCCCCGGCGAGGTGTCCGGCGGCCAGGGCCAGCGCGTCGCCGTGGCCCGCGCACTGGCCGCCTCCCCGAAGGTGATCTTCGCGGACGAGCCGACCGGCGCCCTGGACTCCCTCAACGGCGAGCGCGTCATGCAGCTGCTCACCGAGGCCGCCAGGTCCGCCAACGTCGCCGTGGTCCTGGTGACCCACGAGGCCCGTGTCGCCGCCTACTCCGACCGCGATGTCACCGTCCGCGACGGCCGGGCCCACGACCTGGAGCACACCGCATGACGCTGCTCGACGCGAAGAGGCCCCCGGCCGGCCCGGTGCCTCCTCCCGAAGCCCCCTCCCGCACCGCCTCCTGGCTGCGCGACCTCGGACTCGGCATGCGGTTCGCCGCCGCCGGAGGCCGCGAGGGCTGGACCCGCACCCTGCTCACCGCGGTCGGCGTGGGCCTCGGCGTGGCCCTCCTGCTCGTCGCCGCATCCGTGCCGCACATGCTCGACGAGCGGTCCGCCCGGAGCCACGCCCGCTCCGAAACGAAGATCTCGGGCCCCCTCCACGCGCAGGCGAAGAAGTCGGACAGCTCGGTCCTGCGGATCGATGCGAGCACCGAGTACCGCGACCGCTCCATCACCGGCTACCTGATGCGCGCGGACGGCGGCCACCCGGTCGTCCCTCCGGGCATCGACAGCCTCCCCGCCCCCGGCGAGATGGCGGTCTCCCCCGCCCTCGGCGATCTCCTCGGCTCCCCCGACAACGAGCTGCTCAGGGAGCGGCTGCCGTACAAGGTGACCGGCACGATCGCCGAGGCAGGACTGCGCTCGCCCGGCGAGCTGTGGTTCTACGCCGGCAGCGACACCCTGACCAGCTCGTCGGGCGGCCACCGGATCGCCGGATACGGCAAACCCGGCCCGACCGACCCGATGTCACCGATGCTCCTCGTGCTGGTCATCATGGTCTGTGTGGTGCTGCTGGCCCCCGTCGCCATCTTCATCGCCACCGCCGTGCGCTTCGGCGGCGACCGCCGCGACCGCCGGCTCGCCGCCCTGCGCCTGATCGGTACGGACATCCGGATGACCCGCCGGATCGCAGCCGGCGAGGCACTCTTCGGCTCCGTGCTCGGCCTCCTCATCGGGCTGGCCCTGTTCCTGACGGGGCGACAGTTCGTCGGCCACGTCGAGGTCTGGGACGCCAGCGCCTTCCCCTCCGACCTGGCCCCCGACGCCCGGCTGTGCGTGCTGATCGCTCTCGCGGTTCCGCTCACCGCGGTGCTCGTCACCCTGGCGGCCATGCGCTCGGTGGTCATCGAGCCGCTCGGCGTCGTACGCAACAGCGGCAGCCGGGGGCGCCGCCTCTGGTGGCGGCTGCTGCTGCCGGTCGCCGGGCTCGCGGTCTTCGGTATCACCGGCAAGTTCGAGCCGTACGGCCCCGTCAACCCGTACCCGATCGCATCGGGCGCGGTACTGGTCCTGGTCGGGCTGGCCCTGCTCCTGCCCTGGCTCGTCGATGCCTGCGTGAAGCGGCTGCGCGGCGGCCCGGTCCCCTGGCAGCTGGCCACCCGCCGGCTCCAGCTGAGCAGCGGGGCGGCCTCCCGCGCGGTCAGCGGCGTCACCGTCGCCGTGGCCGGTGCGATAGCCCTGCAGATGCTGTTCGCCGCGATGAACGACGACTTCAACAAGGTCACCGGTCAGGACCCCACCCGCGCCCAGCTCTACGCCGCCTCCGAGATCGTCCAGGGTGACGCCGCCCTGCGCTCGATCGAGGAGTTCCGCGCCACCAAGGGCGTCACCCAGGTGATCGGCACCGTCGAGGCGTTCGCGACCAAGCCGGGCACCTACACGGACGACGAGATCCAGCCCACCACCTCGTTCACCGTCGGGGACTGCGCGACCCTGCGCGAGCTCGCCCGGATCACGTCCTGCCGGGACGGCGACACCTTCGTCTCCCACCCCGAGGACAAGGAGCAGGCCGGCTGGGTCGACCAGACCGCCCGCAAGGGCAAGGTGGTCGAGTTCAGCACCTACGGCCGGGGCAAACCGCTGCACTGGACGCTGCCGGCCGGCTCACGGACCGTCGCGGGCCGGACCGATCCGTACGGCGAGGAGCGCTCGGGCATCCTGGTCACGCCCGGAGCGATCGACGCCCGGACCCTGCCGGGAGCCGAGACCATCTCGCAGATCCGCATCGACGAAGACGTCCCGGACGTCGCCGAGTACGTACGCAACACGGCCGCGCGGCTCGACCCCGGCATGCGCATGGTCACGCTGAACATGGTCGAACGCAACCGGCAGTACGAGAGCGTCCAGACCGGTCTCCAGGTCGGCGCGACCGCCACCCTGCTGCTGATCGCCGCGTCCATGCTCGTCTCCCAGCTGGAGCAACTGCGCGAGCGCAAGCGGCTGCTGTCGGTCCTGGTCGCCTTCGGCACCCGGCGGGTCACCCTCGGCTGGTCGGTGCTGTGGCAGACCGCGATCCCGGTGGTCATCGGGCTCGCGGTGGCGGTGGCGGGCGGCCTCGCCCTCGGCGCCGCCCTGTGCTGGATGGTCGGCAATGAGGTGTCCGGCTGGTGGCTGTTCCTGCCGATGGCGGGCGCGGGCGCGGCCCTCATCCTGCTGGTCACCCTGCTGTCCCTGCCGCCGCTGTGGCGCATGATGCGCTCCGACGGGCTGCGCAGCGAGTGAGACCGACCGGCCGGCCTGACCTGTGCTCAGGTCAGGCCGGCCGTCGCCACCCGTACCGGCAGCTTCGTCATCGCCCCGCGCAGCGCCCCCGCGAACTCCTCGAACTCCTCGTGCCGGGCCGCCCCCGTCCGCATCCCCAGCGCCACCCGCCGGGCGGGCGCCGGATCCGCGAAGTACCCGGTGGTCAGCGCCTCGTTGCGGGCGGTCTCGACCGTCACCGCGGTACGCGGCAGCAGCGTCACCCCGAGCCCGCCGGCCACGAGCTGCACCAGGGTGGAGAGCCCGGCCGCGGTCGTGGTGACCGGGGCGCCCTCGGTACGGCCCGCCTCCCGGCAGATGTCGAGCGCCTGGTCGCGCAGGCAGTGCCCCTCGTCCAGGAGCAGCAGCGGCAGCTCCCGCAGCGCCTCGCGAGGGATGTCGGCCCGGCCGCCGAGCCAGTGGCTGCGCTCCATCACCAGGACGAAGTCCTCCTCGAAGAGCGGGAGTTCGGTCACCCCGGGCATCCCGAGCGGAACCGCGAGCAGCAGCAGGTCGAGCCGCCCCGCGGCGAGTCCCTCCAGCAGCGATGAGGTCTGTTCCTCGTGGACCTGGAGGTCGAGGTCCGGGTAGCGGTCATGGACCAGCCGCAGCACGGTCGGCAGCAGATACGGGGCGACGGTCGGGATCACGCCGAGTCTGAGCACCCCGGTGAAGGGTGCCCGCACCGCCTCGGCCTCCTCCATCAGCTCACCGACGGCCTCCAGCACGGCGCGGGCCCGCACGGCGAGCCGCTCACCGGCGGGCGAGAGCAGTACCTTGCGCGTCGTACGCTCGATGAGCTGGACACCCAGTGCCTCCTCCAGCGCCGACACGGCCCCGGAGAGCGCGGGCTGACTCATCCCGATTGCTGCCGCCGCGTCCCGGAAGTGCAGTTGTTCCGCCACGGCCGCGAAGGCGCGCAGCTGCGAAAGGCTGGGCTGTTTGGGCTGATTACCCTGGTTCATCCGTGCCACTGATAGGTACCTCCGATCATCACGGCCGAGTGTAGCTCCATACTCGATCAATCCACCCCCGGCCATCGCTTGACAGAAACCACCCATACGCGTGATTTCATCATTTAGTACCCCGAGCGCCTCGCTCAGCGCATTAGCGTCCCCTTCAAGTCAACTTCTGGGGAGGGGTCTGGCATGCATCCCGTGGGCGCCTACGCGCGCACGTCCGAGGACAAGGCGCTCAGGGCGAACGCTGCCGTCTGGCGTGAGATCGGCGAGCAGGTCGCCGACCAGTTCGAGGACATGGAAAACGTGGCGACCGACCTGAACGTCACCATCACTCACCGCTACAACGACAACAACACCCCGGCGAGCAACCCTCGCATCGTCCGCAGGGACTTCGAACAGATGCTGGTAGACCTGGAGAACGGCACGATCCGGGGAATTCTCTTCTACCACGCAGACCGGTTGGTCCGACAGGAATACGATGCAGCCCGAATTAACCGACTCTTCCAACTCAACCCCGGATACCTGGGTCGGGCCGTTGTGGGTGGCACAGATTTGTCTACTCAAGAGGGCCGGACAATGCTCACCATCCAGGCCACCATGGGAGGCATGGAGGCGTACAACACCAAGCGTCGGGTCGCCCGAAAGAACAAGGGCTTGGCTGAGCGCGGACACATGCACGGGGCCGCTCGGCCTTTCGGCTGGGCTGAAGATCGTCAGACGCTCCATGACAGCGAGGCCGAAGAACTTCGGAAGGCAATTCTCGCAATCCCCGACGGCCTCACCGTCGGCGGCGTCCGCAAACAGTGGATTGCCCTCGGGTACGAGCCAACTCGCAACAAGAAGGTCAGCGGCACACAGAACCTCCAGCACAGCGCTGTTGAATCCCGCCTCGTCAACCCCCGAGTCTGTGGCTACAGGACCTACCTGCCCCAGGCCGAGCGGCGTGGTGGCAAGAGGCCGTGGATGCCTGACTTCGTCGTCTACAAGGACGGCAGGCCGGTAATGGGTGACTGGGAAGCGGTCGTCTCTCCGCAAGAGTGGCAAGCCTGCGTCGCCACCATTGAGGAGCGAAAGAAGGCCAGGAAGGAAGTCCGGGCAGCGCACACCACATCCGTCAAGTATCTTCTTTCCGGCATTGCCCGGTGCGGAAAGTGCAGCTTCCCCCTGATGTCCAATCAGTACTCGCGGGGAACCACTTCCTACGAGCGGTACGGCTACCGGTACGCCTGCCTGACCACGCTCGGCGGATGCGGTGGTGTCACCCGAGTCGGCCCCCCGATGGAAGACCTGGTCGAAGACGCCTTCCTCCTGGAGGTCCGCCGAAGCCTTGGCGTGGTTGCCAAGAAAGAGGACATCGACGAGACCAAGCACGATGTCCGGCTCGCTGAGATTCTCCAGGAGATCGAAGAGGTCAATGAGCGCCGCAGGGCGAAGCGCATCAGCATGGGGACAGCACTCGACGTGATCGAGGATCTTGAGGGCGAACGCGAGGAGCTGTACCGGCATCGCCGCCAACTGGTCGCCACGAAAGTCCGCAGGCAGAGCGTCACCCCCTCACTGCCGGAGGAGTGGAAGAGCTACACGATCCCCGAGAAGAAGACCCTGCTCCGTGCATCGATCCGAGCCGTGATGGTCCACCCCGCAGGACGGGGGAAGAGGTTCGACCCGTCGCTGATCAAGGTCGTCTGGATCGAAGACAAGCGTTGAACACCAGGTCCCCCTCTCCCGTCCGGGAGGGGAGTTCCCGCTCCTCGCTGCCGGCCGCGCCCTTCAAGTGGCACGCAGCCGGTCCAGGGTGTTCGCCCCACCGCTCAAGCGAGCGTTTCGTTTCTCCGATGTCTGTTTCATATGACCTAGGGTCTTTCGTTTGGATCAGGCTGGATCAGGGAGCGGGGTCCGGTGCCGTGCATCGCAAGGCGGAGGAGGGAGTCCTGGCGACCGACGACAACGCCGCGAGGTGCGGCACCGGCCCCCGCGAGCCCAGCATGATCCAAACGAGAGGCCCTAAGGGCTGTCCCGCAATTCCTGGTGGATCAGCGCGCGGCGTCAGATGCGGTGCATCGCAAGGCGGAGGGACGCCCGAATACTGGATGTAT
>NZ_JBVJHB010000023.1:0-97641 GCF_055587045.1 Streptomyces sp. NPDC048671
CGCCGCCCTTCAGGCCCGGGTCCAGGCACAGACCAGCGAGGACAACAAGATCAAGACGACGTGTTAATGATCTGCAAGCCCTAAGGGCTGTCCCGTAATCCCTGGCGGGCGCGCGGCGTCAGCTACGGCACCTCGCCGCGTTGTCGGAACGCCCGCATACATCCAGTATGCGGACGTCCCTCCGCCTTGCGATGCACCGCATCTGACGCCGCGCGCTGATCCACCAGGGATTACGGGACAGCCCTTAGGGCGGAGTACCGGGGATGTTTTTCTGGGGGCTCTCTCCTTGCCGGGCACCTTCAAAACGTAGGCCGGGAAGTCCCATGTGGGAGCTGCCGCTCATGGTGGCGACCCTGCGGGGCGGCTACGGACGCCATACGGGCGAACCCGCCTGGGAGGCGTTCGTCGCGGACCTGTCGGCGGCCAGCCCGTACTTCGCCCGGCTGTGGCGCAGCGGGGACGTCGCCCCGCCCGGCCCCCGGGTGAAGGCCTTCCGGCGCTGGGCCGCGTCCGCCGAGTTACGGATGACGTCGGTGTCGCTCTCCGTCAACGGGCTGCCGGAGTGCCTCCATCGTCGCCTACACGCCGGCCGACCGGGAGAGCGAACAGCAGATGGCCGCGCTGCGCGCCCGCCGGGAAGTGTGGCCGCGAGATGTGGCCGCCGGCTCCGGCACCGCCGCGACCCAGCGGCCCGGTCCCACCCCGACGCGGCGCGGCAAAAAGATCCCGCCCCCTGACGGGGACGGGATCTTGATTGTGGAGCTAAGGAGAATTGAACTCCTGACCTCCTGCATGCCATGCAGGCGCTCTACCAACTGAGCTATAGCCCCGCTGTCCGCTGTGTTTCCCTGCGTTTCCGCGCTGCGAACAAGAAGAACTTTAGCCTGTGACCAGCCGGAAAGTGAAATCAGGGCGACGCCGCCCGAAGGCGCCGTCCGGGCGCTGTCCGGAGGGTCGGGTCAGTCGTCGTCGCCGAGCACCGGTTCGGGCAGCGTGCCCGCGTTGTGCTCCAGCAGACGCCAGCCCCGCGCGCCCTCGCCCAGCACCGACCAGCAGCAGTTGGTCAGCCCGCCGAGCCCTTCCCAGTGGTGTGACTCCAGGCCCAGCAGCCGGCCGATGGTGGTCCGGATGGTGCCCCCGTGGCTGACGACGACGAGCGTGCCCTCGTCGGGCAGCTTGTCGGCGTGTGCGAGCACGACAGGAGCGGCCCGGTCGGCGACCTCGGTCTCCAGCTCGCCACCGCCGCGCCGCACCGGCTCGCCGCGCTTCCAGGCCGCGTACTGATCGCCGAACCGACCCACGATCTCCTCGTGGGTGAGGCCCTGCCACGCGCCCGCGTAGGTCTCACGCAGACCGGGGTCGTGCGTGATGCCGAGACCGGTGATCGCGGCGAGCTCGGCGGCCGTGGCCGCGGCCCTGCGCAGATCGGAGGCGACGATCGCGTCCGGTTTCAGCGAGGCGAGCAGCCGGGCAGCCCTACGGGCCTGTCCGACTCCGGCGTCGGTCAGCTCGATGTCCGTGGAGCCCTGGAACCGGCGCTCCAGATTCCACGCCGTCTGGCCGTGTCGCCAGAGGACGATCCTGCGGCCCCTGCCGCTTGCGCTGCCGTTCAGCTCTGGTCACCTTCCGTGCCGCCGGTGAGCTGTGCGTGCTCCTCGGCCTTGCCGCGGGTCTTCACGGCGTCCTCGGGCAGAGCGATCTCGGGGCAGTCCTTCCACAGGCGCTCCAGCGCGTAGAAGACGCGCTCCTCGCTGTGCTGGACGTGGATGACGATGTCGACGTAGTCGAGGAGGATCCAGCGGGCGTCGCGGTCGCCCTCGCGGCGGACCGGCTTGACGCCGAGATCCTTCTGGAGCTGCTCCTCGATCTCGTCGACGATCGACTTGACCTGGCGGTCGTTGGGGGCCGAAGCCAGCAGGAAGGCGTCCGTGATCGACAGCACATCGCTGACGTCGTACGCAATGATGTCGTGCGCGAGCCGGTCGGCGGCCGCCTGAGCGGCAGCGTTGATGAGCTCGATGGAGCGGTCCGTGGCGGTCACAAGCAGGCTTTCGTCGGCGGGCAGATCGACCTCTAGGGTCTCACGGACCGCCGACAGCCCACACAGCCATTGTTCGAAGATCGTTCAGCGGCTCCGGAAAGGCCTGCGAGGCAGCTCCGGAAAGGCCGGCGGGGCGGCTCGGGAACGGCTGTGGGGCAGCTCCGGAACCATCCCGCAGCCACCCCACAGCCGATCCGGCCGATCCGGCCGGTCGCACCGACCTGACCTGCCTAGTCGAGCTTGTAGTCCTGTCCTATGACGACGGACACGTCCGCGTTCCCGGTCGGCTTGCCCTTCTTCACCGCGCTCGTCGGCAGGTCGAGGGTCTTGGCGACCTGGGTCGCCTTCTCCTTGCCGGCGTCGTCCTTGTAGATGATCTCGGAGGAGGCCACGGCACTGGTCTTCCCGCCGTTGACGAAGGCGTAGCCGCCATTGACCAGCTTGATCCGGGCGGACTCGGTGCCGCGCTCGCTGCCGGTGGCGTTCCTGATGGCGACCCGCACCGCCGCGTCCGCCGCCGGGGCCTTGACCGTGCCGCCGAGGATGTCCTTGACGACGCTGTCCGCCGACGAGTCGGTGAGGCTGCCGTCTTCCTGGACCGGCAGCAGCGCCGTCTTGTAGTCACCGATCTTGGCGTGCTCGGCAAGCTTGGCCAGGGAGACGCCGAGGTCCTTCTCGGGGAGCGAGGGGTCGAGGATCTGGGCCAGCGTCTGCACGGTGACGGTGGCGGCCTTCGGATCGTCCGAGATCTTCCGCAGCACTCCGCGCATGACCTGCCCGAACCGCGTCAGCTGCTTGGCCTCGGCCTCGTCGGGGCCGCGGTAGGTGGCGTACGCGACGGCCATCGGGCCGCTGAGCGTCTGCGCCGTGCCCTTCTTCACCAGGGGCGAGGCCCCCTTCTTGGCGTCGGGCACATCGGTGTCGGTGTCGACGTCGATGTTGCCGACCAGGTCGACGAGGTTCTCCAGATACGGGGTGTCGAGCCGCCAGGTGCCGCTGATCTCGGTGCCGAGCAGCGTATCGATGGACTCCCGGGTGCCGGTGGTGCCGTCGTCCTCGACCGACTTGCCGAGCGTGCTCGTGTTGCCGTCCTCGTCGGAGACGGCGAGGGAGTTGGGGAGCAGGACCGTGGCTCCCTGCTTGGTGGTGACGTTGTCGACGAGCAGCGCCGTGGACGTGCCGCCGCCCTTGGTGTTGTGGAGGTGGACCACGATGACGTCCCGCCGCTGCGGGCCGGTCGTCGCGGTGTCCTCCTTCTCCGAGGCGGAGAAACCGGGGAGCTTGCCCGCGGACCACAGGTATCCGACGCCGCCGACCACGACCAGGGCCACCACGACGATCAGCGCGACCATCCGGTTGTGGCCGCGACGCCGCGCTTCCTCCCGGCGCTCGCTGCGGCTCTCGGTGAACTTGAGCCAGTCGATGACGTCTTCGGAGTCCTCGTCGGGCTCCTCGATGAAGGCGAACTGCTCGGTGCCGTAGTCGCGGTCGCCGCGGCGCTGCCCGGGGACGGCTGCCTCCGGCTCCGCGTCCGGTGCCGGACCGGGGTCCCGCGGCGGTGGGACAGGCGCGGGGGCTGGAGCTGGAGCGGGCGGCGGGGCCTGCTGCGGGACGTTCCACTGCTGAGTGGTGTCGACCGCGGCGGGCTGCTGCCCGGTGTCGTAGCCGTAACCCTCGTAGCCGTCGTAGCCGTAGCCCTGCTGCGGGGCCTGGTGCTGCTGGGGCTGGTGCTGCTGGGCGGCGTACGGGTCGTACTGCTGCGGGGGCGCGCCCTGTTGCTGCTGTTGTTGCTGCTGTTGCTGCTGCTGCTGGGCGTACGGGTCGTAGCCGTAGCCCTGGTCCGTCTGGGGCGGCTGCTGCCCCGGGTGTTGCTGCGTCTGCTGTTGCTGCGTCTGCTGTTGCTGCGTCTGCTGTTGCTGCGTCTGCTGTTGCTGCGCCTGTTGTTGCTGCTGTCCGTACGGGTCGTACTGCTGCTGTCCGGGCTGCTGGTACACCGGCTGCCCGTACTCGTCGTAGCCGACGATCTGCGGCTGCTGGTAGTACGGGTCGTACGGATTCTGTCGGTCGTTCACCGGTGACCCTCTCCGTGGCTCATTCGCCGCGGTAAAGCTGGCGCTTGTCGATGTAGCGGACCACACCGTCCGGCACCAGGTACCAGACTGGATCGCCCTCGGCGACCCTCCCACGGCAGTCGGTGGATGAGATCGCCAGCGCGGGAACCTCCACGAGAGAGACACCGCCCTCCGGCAGACCGACGTCCGTGAGCACATGCCCCGGCCGCGTCACGCCGATGAAGTGGGACAGCGAGAACAGCTCGTCGGCGTCCCGCCAGGTGAGGATCTGGGAAAGCGCGTCGGCGCCGGTGATGAAGAAGAGGTCCGCGTCCCCGTGGGCCGCGCGCAGGTCCCGCAGGGTGTCGATCGTGTACGTGGGACCGTTGCGGTCGATATCGCTCCGGCTGACCGAGAACTGCGGGTTCGACGCCGTCGCGATGACCGTCATCAGATACCGGTCCTCGGCCGCGGACACCTGCTTGTGGCTCTTCTGCCACGGCTGCCCGGTCGGGACGAAGACCACCTCGTCGAGGCGGAACTGGGCGGCCACTTCACTGGCCGCTACCAGGTGTCCATGGTGAATCGGGTCAAACGTCCCGCCCATCACGCCGATTCGGCGCTTTCCGGGGCCGGTAGGCACTTCCTGCTCTCCCATGCGTGCAGAGCCTACTGGCACAGCTGTACGCCTCGGCCTCAGCGGTCGCGGTTGAAGCGCGTGGTGATCCACAGAAGGAGGAGAAGCGCGACAAGCGCACCGCCACCGGTGAGAAGCGGGTTGAGGCTTTCGTGGTTGCCGCCGTGCTCGGCGCCCTCGGCGGCGACGGTGACCAGCTGGTGTGCGGTGCTCGTGATGCTCATCTTCGACAAGACCTATCGATCGGGAGGCGGAGGGAAGACGTCGCGGACATCGTATGCGGGAGCCCTGGGCACGCTCACGCCGACTCAGTCGTTGTTGTCATCGTTGCGGTATCCGCGCAGCAGGAACCAGGCCATCAGTGCGGCTCCGACGAGCGAGACGAGCAGCACGATGCGGAGCGTGTTGCCAGGTCCCTGCTCTTCGGATGCGGCGGCAAACAGAGCAACGGTGTGCTGCATGTCGGGCGTCTCCTCAGTTATCCACAGCCCCCCGCACACCGTAGCGCCAGCGCCTAGGCTGGGATTTATCAGGGGGCGAGCGACGTCTCGTACGAACAGGGGGCCTATTCATGACCGAAAGCAGCCACGAGAGTCACGAGAACGTGCCGAGCAGGCAGCGCAGGCGTTTCCCGGGAATCTCGTCCCGGGCGTACGAACACCCGGCGGACCGCTCGGCCCTGGTCGCCCTGCGGAAACTGAGCGGTTTCGACACCGTCTTCAAGGCGCTGAGCGGCCTGCTGCCCGAGCGCAGTCTGCGACTGCTCTTCCTGTCGGACTCCGTCCGAGTGAGCGACGCCCAGTTCGCCCATCTCAACAGCATGCTGCGGGACGCCTGTTACATCCTGGACCTGGAGAAGGTCCCGCCGATGTACGTGAACCAGGACCCGCAGCCCAACGCCATGTGCATCGGTCTCGACGAGCCGATCATCGTGGTGACGACGGGCCTGGTGGAGCTGCTCGACGAGGAGGAGATGCGGGCGGTCGTCGGCCACGAGGTGGGGCACGCCCTCTCCGGTCACGCCGTGTACCGCACGATCCTGCTCTTCCTCACCAATCTCGCCCTGAAGGTGGCCTGGATCCCGCTCGGCAACGTCGCGATCATGGCGATCGTGACGGCGCTGCGCGAGTGGTTCCGCAAGTCGGAGCTGTCCGCCGACCGGGCCGGGCTGCTGGTCGGCCAGGATCTGCGGGCCTCGATGCGCGGGCTCATGAAGATCGCCGGAGGCAACCACCTCCACGAGATGAACGTGGACGCCTTCCTCGCCCAGGCCGACGAGTACGAGAAGGGCGGCGACCTGCGCGATTCCGTGCTCAAGATCCTCAATGTGCTGCCCCGTTCGCACCCGTTCACCACGGTCCGGGCGGCCGAGCTCAAGAAGTGGTCGGAGACCCGCGACTACCAACGGATCATGGACGGGCACTACCCGCGTCGTGACGACGACAAGGACACCTCGGTCACGGACTCCTTCAAGGAATCCGCCTCGCATTACGCCGATTCGGTGCGCGGCAGCAAGGACCCGCTGATGAAGCTGGTCGGCGACATCGCGGGCGGCGCCGGCGATCTGGGCGGCAAGCTCCGTGACAAGTTCACCGGCGGAGGCGGCAGCGGCGCGGGCACCGGCAAGGGCGACGCTACGGACGGCTCGCAGGAGTCCCGGAACCCTGAGGACCCTGAGGGGCCGCAGGAGCCCGGGTCGGCAGGGAGCTGACCTCCAGCGTCCCGCACAGCGCGGCGGTGGGCCGGTCCGTCTCGTACGGGTCGGTGCCCGCCGGGCCCCGGGAGACCGCTCGCCGCCCGGCGAGCAGCGGCCGCAGCGCACCGCTGGTATCGGCCGTGCAGGACTGCGGCCCGGCCTGCACGTAGCTCGTCCGCACCTCCAGCCGGCCCAGCCGCAGATCCTCCCGGTCGAGCCGGAAGCGCAGCTCCCGCCGCACGGTGAAGAGCGACGCGCCATCGGCCTGTTGGGGGCCCGAGACGGCCGGGCGGAGCGCGTAGGTGAAGGTGTGGTCCGACACCACCTCCAGCGCGTCGGACCCCACCTCCGCGTACCGCAGCGTGCCCCGGACCCGGACCTCCGGGGCGGGGGCGACCTGAGCCGGGTCGAATCGGACGAGCCAGCCGGTCGCGGCGTGCTGCCCGTCGTCGCGCGGCTCGCTCATGCTCCTCTCGAACTGGGCCGTCTGGTCCGGGTCGAGCAGTGACTCCACCGGCCGCACCGTGTTCCCGCCGAGGACGTCGGGGTCGAGCGAGGAGGCCACCAGATAGTTCTTGACCGTGGCCAGGGCGGCGACCACCTGGCTCACCGAGAAGTTGTCCGTCCGCCGGGCCACCGGAGGACTGATGCCTTCGCCGCCCTTCGGGTAGTGGGCGGCGGGGCTGCTCGCGAACAGGCCGGCCGGTGTGCCCGGAGGTACGACGCCTCGCGGCGCCAGGGGGACGAAGGTCATCCGCAGCGGTTCGGCCCGCCTGCCGACGGGGGCCTGGTAGGGGTGGCGGAAGCCCATGAAGACGGCCGTGCCGAAGGCTAGGGCTATCAGGACGACCAGGGCGAGCGCGGCCCGGGAGCCGTTGCGCAGGGTCCGGCCCGGCAGACTCCGTACCGCACGGGCGTGCTCCCCCATGCGCTCCTGGGCGGAGAACTCCTGAAGCCGGGCGGCCCGGACGAAGGACTCGTCGAAGACGAGCGACCGGTACTCGTCCTCGCCGCCGCTCCCACTGTTCTCCGCCGGGCCTTCGGGTGGATCTCCGTGGACTGCCATGAATTCTCCCGACTCCACGTCACCGACCGGAGGCCGGTGCGGTGCGCCCCCGCCGCGGCCGGACGGCCTGGGCAGGGCCTGCCCGTCATGCGGGGGCATGTCCGGGCAAGTGAGGAGCCCCCTCTTCGAGCAGGTGAGGGGTCATACCTTGAGAGTAGGTCGATTACGACGAACGTAAACGCGGAGGCGGGCGGAGAACTGCCCCGGAACTCCGCCGGGACGCACACGGCTGGCATAGGCACGCACACGGCAGACACAGGCAGGCGCAGGCAGACGCAGGCGGACAGGCGGACACGGGCAAACACAGACGGCCCCGGGCGGGCCCGGACGGCCCCGGCGAGGGAGAGCCGGGTGCGGTGCGTCCGGAGTACGGGGTACGGGGCTGCTGGAGCGGGTCCGCGTCAGGGCGTGCGCGGGGCCGCGGAGACCACCGGGCGGAGGTAGCTGCCCGAGACCGACGGGACCGCGGAGGAGGCCGTCGGGGCGCTGTCCACTCCGGTGGTGGCCGGCGGCGGGACCTGGTCCTGCCGGTCGCCCGAGGTGTTGCGGTAGACGGCGCTGAAGGCCAGCGCGACCATCCCGATGCCCATCACCAGGGCGAGCAGCCAGGCCACCGGCCGGTGCCAGCGGGCGGCTCCCCGGTAGGGGCGCAGGGCGCCGCCGTGGCGCCCGTAGGGGCCGCTGTCGTAGTAGTCGTCGCCGTCGTCCGCGCCGGGCGGGTCGTCGTAGGCGCTCCCGCGGCCGTACCCGCCGCGCGGACCGTAGGCGTCCTCGCAGGGATCGTCGTCCAGCGGCCCGCCGCCGGACCGGGCACGGAAGGCCTCTGCGTCGGCGCGCGCCTCGGCGGCCGCCGACATCCGCTCGACAGCTGTCGGCTCATGGAAGGCGGCGGCCTGTACGAAGTCCTCGTCGAACACCACGGAGGCGAAGTCCTCGTCCGCGCCCCCGCGGTCGTCGTCGGGCTCCCAGCCGTTCGGGAACGGCCTGCCCCCCACGTCGTCCGGCACGGCTTCAGCCTAGCCCCGGAGGGGCGGTTTGGGCAGGGAGACCGCACATTCGGCGCATCCCGAACTCACCTCACATGGCCGTCGCCGGTCACGATGTACTTCGTGGAGGTCAGTTCCGACAGCCCCATCGGGCCCCTGGCGTGCAGCTTCTGCGTGGAGATACCGATCTCGGCGCCGAAGCCGAACTGGCCGCCGTCGGTGAAACGCGTCGAGGCGTTCACGGTCACCGTCGTCGAATCCACCAACTGGGTGAAACGGCGGGCCGCTGCCTGCGAGGTGGTCACGATCGCCTCGGTGTGGCCGGACGACCAGAGCCGGATGTGCGCGACGGCCGCGTCCAGCGACTCCACGACGGCGGCCGCGATGTCGTACGACAGGTACTCGGTCTCCCAGTCCTCCGGCGTCGCCGCCACCACGGTGGCCTTGGACCCCTCGGCGTGCTCCATGACCCGTTCGTCGCCGTGCACGGTCACACCGGCCTCGGCCAGGGCGTCCAGGGCCCGCGGCAGGAAGGCGTCGGCGACGTCCTTGTGGACCAGGAGCGTCTCGGCCGCGTTGCAGACGCTGGGACGCTGCGCCTTGGAGTTGACCAGGATGGCGACGGCCATGTCGAGGTCGGTCCGCGCGTCCACGTACACATGGCAGTTGCCGGTGCCGGTCTCGATCACCGGGACGGTGGACTCCTCGACGACGGTGCGGATCAGGGAGGCGCCGCCGCGCGGGATGAGCACGTCGACCAGGCCGCGGGCCCGCATGAGCTCCCGTACGGAGTCGCGGTTCTCGCCCGGCACCAGCTGGACCGCGTCGGCCGGCAGGCCGGAGCCGCCGACCGCGTCGCGCAGGACCCGGACCAGCGCGGCGTTGGAGGCGTGGGCGGAGGAGGAACCGCGCAGCAGGACCGCGTTGCCCGACTTCAGGCAGAGGGCGGCGGCGTCCACCGTCACGTTGGGCCGGGCCTCGTAGATGATCCCGACGACGCCGAGCGGTACCCGGACCTGGCGCAGGTCGATGCCGTTGGGGAGCGTCGAGCCGCGCACCACCTCACCGACCGGGTCGGGCAGCGCCGCGACGTCCCGCACATCGGCGGCGATGGCGCGGATCCGCTCGGGGTTCAGGGTGAGCCGGTCGACGACCGACTCGCTGGTCCCGGCCTCGCGGGCGCGCGCCACGTCCTCGGCGTTGGCCGCGATGATGTCGCTCGTCCGGACTTCGAGCGCGTCCGCGATCGCCAGCAGGGCGTCGTCCTTCGCCGCGCGGGGAAGCGGCGCGATGTCGGCGGCCGCGGAGCGTGCCCGGTAGGCGGCCTGGGCGACCGGGGACATGTTGTCGTAGGGCGAAAGCGTGGTCATGCCCGCAGAGTAGTGCGCACACTGCGGGCATCCGTCACGTATCCCGTGATGCGAGACAGCCGCCGGCCGCCCCCGGCCGCCGGGTCAGTACGGGTGCACACCGACCGGGGCGGCCGGGGGCGGCCCGTATCCCTCGGCGATGCGCTGGTGGTACGTCTCGCGGTCGATGACCTCCAGGCCGACGATCTCCCACGGCGGCAGACCGGCGCTGGAGCGGTGCTCGCCCCATAGCCGCAGGGCGACCGCCGCCGCGTCGTGCAGGTCGCGGGCCTCTTCCCAGTAGCGGATCTCCGCGTGGTCGTTGGCGTACCGGCTGGTCAGCAGGAAGGGGTGGTCGTGCGCGAGTTGTTCGAGACCGCGTCTGACCTCCTTCAGCGGAATCTCGGCGCCCGAGACGCAGAGCGTGATGTGCCACAGCTTCGACTGGGTGAGCTCCTGGCTCACCGCCGTCTGTTCGGCCCCGGCCGGCCGCTCGTCCCTCCGGTCCGCGGACCTCCTCCCGTCGAAATCGGCACCTGCTCCGACGCTGGTCAGGGCGCGACCACCCGTTCCTCGGGGCGGCGCCCCCGGGCGCGCTCGTCTCACCGGCGGCCTCCTGAATGTGTTGCTGTGCTGTGTACCCCGCAGTGTCCCCGCTACAAAGTGGACCAGTCCGCGGCCCGGCGTGTGGCGGTTTTCGTGAAGGTGTCTGCCCCAAGGCTGGACTTTCAGCCGTTTCAGGGGTCGGTCAACTGTGGAGAACGACGAGATCGTCCCTGTGTACGACCTCGCGCTCGTAGGCGGGGCCCAGCTCGCGCGCCAGATCGCGGGTGGAGCGGCCGAGGAGCTGCGGGATCTCCTTGGCGTCGAAATTGACGAGCCCGCGGGCCACCGGCCGGCCGCGCAGATCGCGCAGTTCCACCGGGTCGCCCGCGGCGAACTCGCCCTCGACGGCGGCGATCCCGGCCGGCAGCAGCGAGCTGTGGCGCTCGACGACCGCCTGCACGGCACCGTCGTCCAGGGTCAGCGAGCCCTGCGGCGTCGAGGCGTGGGCGAGCCACAGCAGCCGGTCCGCGCTGCGGCGTCCGGTGCGGTGGAAGTACGTACCGGTGTCGCGGCCGGCCAGCGCGTCCGCCGCGTGGCTCGCCGAGGTCAGCACGACCGGGACGCCGGCGGCGGTGGCGATCCGGGCGGCCTCGACCTTGGTGACCATGCCGCCGGTCCCGACGCCCGCCTTGCCCGCGCTGCCGATGCTGACCCCGGCCAGATCGGCGGGGCCGGTGATCTCCGCGATGCGGGTGGTGCCGGGGATGCTCGGGTCGCCGTCGTAGAGGCCGTCCACGTCCGAGAGGAGGATCAGCAGATCGGCGCGGACCAGGTGGGCGACGAGCGCGGCGAGCCGGTCGTTGTCGCCGAACCGGATCTCGTCGGTGGCGACGGTGTCGTTCTCGTTGACGACCGGCAGCGCGCCCATGTCCAGGAGCTGGTCCAGGGTGCGGTAGGCGTTGCGGTAGTTGGCGCGGCGGCTGGTGTCGTTGCTGGTGAGCAGCACCTGGCCGACGCGGACGCCGTAGCGGGCGAAGGAGGCGGTGTAGCGGGCGACGAGCAGCCCCTGGCCGACGCTGGCGGCGGCCTGCTGCCTGGCCAGGTCCTTGGGCCTGCGGTGCAGTCCGAGCGGGGCGAGCCCGGCCGCGATGGCACCGCTGGAGACGAGGACGACCTCCCGCTCACCGCCGCCGCGCACCTTGGCGAGCACATCGACGAGCGCGTCGACGCGGTCCGCGTCGAGGCCGCCGGTGGCTGTGGTGAGGGAGGACGAACCGACCTTGACCACGATCCTGCGGGCGTCCGTGACGCCCTGCCTTGCCCCTGACACGCGTGTCCCCCGTGATCGGCCTCGATGATCGGAATCCGCAATCTACGCGAGCGCCGGAATCGGTGCGTGGGCGTTCCGCCCCGTGGACCCCGGTTCATCCGGATCCGTGCCGCTGCGTGTCCGGAGTGCGCCGCGTCTCGTTGCAGCGGATATCGGCATCACCGCCGACGGAATCCGGGAATCTCCAGGACGAAGGACGTGATCGCATGCGCCAGCTCTCCATTCCAGGGGCCTGGGTGCACGAGCCCGAGGTCATCACGGACAGCCGCGGCAGCTTCCACGAGTGGTTCAGGGCCTCGGATCTCGATGCGGCGCAGGGGCATCCGCTGGGGCTCGCGCAGGCCAACTTCTCCACTTCGGCCCTGGGCACGCTGCGCGGGATCCACTTCGCCGATGTGCCGCCGGGCCAGGCGAAGTACGTGAAGTGCGTGCGCGGCGCGGTGCTCGACGTGATCGTGGACATCCGGGCCGGCTCGCCCACGTACAGGCGGTGGGAGGGGGTCCGGCTCGACGACAGCGGTCACCGGGCGGTCTATCTCGCCGAGGGTCTCGGCCATGCCTTCATGGCGCTGACGGACGACGCGTGCGTCCTGTACCTCTGCTCGCAGGGGTACGCGCCCACGCGTGAGCACGGCATCGATCCCTTCGACGCGGAGCTGGGCATCGAGTGGCCGCGGGACATCGCCCCGCTGCTGTCCGGGAAGGACGCGGCGGCCCCTTCGCTGGCCGAGGCCGAGGAGCGGGGGCTGCTTCCCTCGTACGCGGAGTGCGAGGCGTACTACGCGCGGCTGCGGACGACCGGTCCGCCGCCCGCCGGGATGCGGGCGGGCGAACCGGCGCTGATCAGGGCCGGGCGCTGATCAGGGCGTTCCGCGGCGAGCAGGGCCGGGCGCTGATCAGGGGCGTTCCACGGCGAGCAGGGCCGGGAACGCCTCGCCCAGGGCGGTGCGCCAGTCCCGGATGGGTTCGATCCCGGCCGCCGCGAAGCGCCTCTGCCCGAGCACGCTGAACGCCGGGCGGGGGGCGGGCCGCACGAAGGCCGCGCTGGTGGCCGGGCGGACGCGTGCCGGGTCGGCGCCCAGCAGCCGGAAGATCTCCCTGGTGAAGCCGCACCAGGTCGTCTCGCCGCCGCTGGTGCCGTGGTAGACGCCGGCCGGGGCGGTGCCGTCGAGCGCGGCCAGGCCGAGCCGGACCAGGCGGCCCGCCAGGTCGACGGTCCAGGTGGGCTGGCCGCGCTGGTCGTCCACCACGTCGAGGGTGTCCTTGACGCCCTCCAGCCTGATCATCGTCCGGACGAAGTTGCCGCCGCCCGCCCCGTACAGCCAGGCGGTGCGCACCACGTAGCCGGTGTCGGGGAGGGTCTCCAGGACGGCGCGTTCGCCCGCCAGCTTGGTGCGTCCGTAGGCGGTGCGCGGGCCGGTGGGCGCGTCCTCGCCGTACGGCCGGCCGCCGTCCCCGGCGAAGACGTAGTCGGTGGAGACGTGGAGGAGGACGGCGCCGTGCTCGCGGCAGGCGGCGGCGAGGACGGCGGGCCCGGTGCCGTTGACCCGCAGGGCCGCGTCCTCCTGACTCTCCGCTTCGTCGACGGCGGTCCAGGCGGCGCAGTTGACGACGACCGCGGGGCGGTGGGCGGCGAAGGCCTCCCGGACGCGGGCCGGGTCGGCGATGTCCAGGGCCGTGCGGTTGGCCGCGACGGCGGTGACGTCCTGGTGGGCGAGGGCCGCCAGCAGGTCCTGGGCGAGCATTCCGGCCGCCCCGGTGACCAGCCAGACCGGGCTCACAGCGCGGCCCTCTCCTTGAGGGGCTCCCACCACGCGCTGTTCTCGCGGTACCACCGCACGGTCTCGGCGAGGCCTCTGCGGAAGTCCTTGCGCGGTGCGTAACCGAGCTCCTCGCGGATCTTGGCGCAGTCCACGGAGTAGCGCCGGTCGTGGCCCTTGCGGTCCTCGACGTAGGTGACGTCGGCGTCCCAGTCGGCGCCGCAGGCCTCCAGCAGCAGTCCGGTGAGTTCCTTGTTGGAGAGCTCGGTGCCGCCGCCGATGTTGTAGACCTCGCCCGCCCGTCCCCGGGTGCGGACGAGCTCGATGCCCTGGACGTGGTCGTCGATGTGCAGCCAGTCGCGGACGTGGGCGCCGTCGCCGTACAGCGGGACCGGCCGGCCCTGGAGGAGGTGGGTGACGAACAGCGGGATGACCTTCTCGGGGAAGTGGTGGTGCCCGTAGTTGTTGGAGCAGCGGGTCACCCGCACGTCGAGTCCGTGGGTGCGGTGGTACGAGAGCGCGATCAGGTCGCTCGACGCCTTGGAGGCGGAGTACGGGGAGTTGGGCGCGAGGGGTTCGCGCTCGGTCCAGGAGCCCTCGTCGATCGATCCGTAGACCTCGTCGGTGGAGATGTGCACGAAGGTCCGGACGCCCGCCAGGTGCGCGGCGTGGACGAGGGTGTGGGTTCCCACGACGTTGGTGCGGACGAAGGCGGCGCCGCCGTCGATGGAGCGGTCCACATGCGATTCGGCGGCGAAGTGCACCACCTGGTCGTGTCCGGCCATCAGGCCGCCGACCAGCTCCGCGTCACAGATGTCGCCCCGCACGAACGAGAAGCCCGGGTGGTCGCGGACCTCGTCGAGGTTGGCCGGGTTGCCCGCGTAGGTGAGCTTGTCGAGCACGGTGACGGCCACGTCACCGGGACCGTCCGGGCCCAGCAGCGTACGGACGTAGTGCGAGCCGATGAATCCGGCACCGCCGGTCACCAGGATGCGGTTCGTCATGAGGAGATCTGCACCTTGCTGTGGTCGCCGAGGACGAGACGGTGGGCGGAGGGGCTCCGGGGCGCTGGGGTCACCTCGACCTCGTGGCCGATGAGGGAGGCCTCCACGCGGCGGACGCCGTCGATCGAGGCGCCCCGCAGGACGATGGAGTACTCGATCTCGCTGTCCTCGATCCGGCACTCCTGGGCGACCGAGGTGAACGGTCCGACATAGGCGTCGCTGATCACCGAGCGGGCGCCGATGATGGCGGGGCCGACGATCCTGCTGCGGGTGACCCGGGCGCCCTGCTCGATCCGCACCCGGCCGATGATCTCGCTCTCGTCGTCGACGTGGGCGCCCTCGGTGGACGGTTCGATGCTCTCCAGAACGGTCCGGTTGACCTCCAGCATGTCGGTGACGTTACCGGTGTCCTTCCAGTACCCGCGGATCATCGTGGAGCGGACGTCGCGCTCCTGGTCGATCAGCCACTGGATGGCGTGGGTGATCTCCAGCTCGCCGCGCCAGGACGGGCGGATGGAGCGGACCGCCTCGTGGATGACCCGGGTGAAGAGGTAGACACCGACGAGCGCCAGATCGCTCTTGGGCTCCCTGGGCTTCTCCTCCAGGGCCACCACCCTGCCCTCCCCGTCGAGCTCCGCGACGCCGAACGAGGTCGGGTCGGGCACCTGGGTCAGCAGGATCTGGGCATCGGGCCGGTCCGCCCTGAACGCCTCGACCAGTCCGGCGATCCCGCCGATGATGAAGTTGTCCCCGAGGTACATGACGAAGTCCTCGTCGCCCAGGAAGCGCTGGGCGATCAGGACCGCGTGCGCGAGGCCGAGCGGCTCGGACTGCGGGATGTAGGTGACGTCGATGCCGAACCGGGAGCCGTCCCCGACCGCCGCGCGGATCTCCTCCTCGGTGTCGCCCACGATGATGCCGACCTCGGTGATACCCGCTTCCGCGATGGCCTCCAGGCCGTAGAAGAGCACCGGTTTGTTCGCCACCGGGACCAGCTGTTTGGCCGAGGTGTGGGTGATGGGACGGAGCCGGGTGCCTGCCCCACCGGAAAGTACGAGAGCCTTCACTTTTTGTGCCCCCACGATGAGATGGCGGTCCTGTCGCAGCTGCGACCTGTTGGGCGACCTTACTGAGATTCGCTGTCCCATCTGCGGTGAAACAGCCCTCTCGACCCGTTACCGACACATCCGGACGAAAAGCGGCGGCAGCCCGTAACCGCATGCCGCCTTTTCGCGCACTCCCGGTTCGGGGACGCGGAGACACCCGCCGGCCACCTCGAACTGATAGGGGGGACGCCGGTTTGCCCTGATCCGATGCGATGAACCGGCCGCCGGTGCGGCACAATCCGCACTTTCGGGAACTAATCCTGCCAATTCACGAACTCGGAGTTTGGTTGCGCCCACGCCCGTAATTCTCACTGAATCTTCACATTCATCTCATGAACGGACGAGGCGCCTTCCATATGGTGGGGCCCCAGAACCCCATGCCCACCGGGCGGCCGGTCCGGGACCGGGTCCCGGCCGCGCCGACGCGCCGGCGCGGCCCGACCGCGCACGCGAGCCTCGCGCTCTTTGGAGTCCCCCAGTGCAACCACTCCCCCCGCTCCTGCGGTCCGCCGCGAAGGCTCTCCCCGTTGCCGTACTGGCCGCGTCCTTCGCCGCCCAGGCAGCCGCGGCAGCCGTTCCCCACCTCGCACTGCTCGTCACGGCGACGGCGGCCAACCTGCTGGCCGAGGCCGCCCTGCACCGATGGCAGCCGGGCCAGGTCTCCCTGCTCGCCAAGGTCCGGGCCGATGTCATGGTCCGCCGGCTGACGTGCGACTTCCTGCTGGTCGTCGGGCTGCTCCGGCTGGGCGGGAACTACCGGGAAACGATCTACCTCCCCCTCGTCCTCGGCCTGCTCCTCTTCTACGCGCTCCACCTCGCCGGCCACGCGGCGGCGATCCGGGTGCGCGGGATACGGACCCTGCCGCTGCTCACCCGCAATATCGACGCCTCCGCCCTGGGCATCACCCCGGCGCCCCCGGCCCTGCTGATGCGCCGGCACGGGCCGCGCCTGCTGCTGTTCGGGCTGCCCGCGACCGCGGGCCTGCTGGTGACGGCGGCGAACGACGAGCCGGAGTTCGCCGCGGCGGGCATCGGGCTGTCGGTCGCCCTCGCCGCCGTCTCGCTGGCCGGGCTGGTGCGGTGTCTGGTGCGCCGCCGCCCCGCGTCCCCCGAGAAGGTGCTGGACTGGTTCGACGGCTGGCTGGCCGACTACCGGCCGACCGTCGGCATGTACTTCTCCGGCGGCGCCTCGTCCGCGTACCAGGCCAACATGTGGCTCGACGCGCTGGCCGAACTCGACGGCCGCCCGGTGATCGTGCTGCGCGAGCGCTTCATGATGCAGCGGATCGGCGCCACGGACATCCCCATCGTGTGCATCCCGAAGGTCTCCCACCTGCTCCGCCTGGAGCAGTCGTCGCTGAAGCTGCTGATCCACCCCGCGAACTCCGGCAAGACCTCGCAGATCCTGCGGATACCGTCGATCAAGCACGCCTTCGTCAATCACGGCGAGAGCGACAAGCTCTCCAGCTGCAATCCGTACGCGAAGGCGTACGACGAGGTGTGGGTCGCCGGACCGGCGGCGCGCGAACGCTACGCGCTGGCCGACGTCGGCATCGAGGACCGCGACGTGGTGGAGATCGGCCGCCCCCAGCTCGCCGGGATCACCCCGTACGCGGGCCCGCCCACCGGTGCGCGCACGACCGTGCTCTACGCCCCCACCTGGGAGGGCTGGGACGGCAACCCGGGGAACACCTCGGTCCTCCTGGCCGGCGAGAACATCGTCCGGGCGCTGCTCGCCGACCCGGGCGTCCGGCTGCTCTACAAGCCGCACCCGATGACCGGCTCGGTCGATCCCCTGGCCGGCGCCGCCGACGAACGCATCCAGGCCCTGATCCACGAGGCCAACCGCGGCCGCACCGCCCCGCGCCCCGGTCCGCGGGCCGCCGCCGAGCTGGCCCGCCGGAC
The DNA here is from genome assembly GCF_055587045.1 of Streptomyces sp. NPDC048671. Lineage (NCBI taxonomy): Bacteria > Bacillati > Actinomycetota > Actinomycetes > Kitasatosporales > Streptomycetaceae > Streptomyces > Streptomyces sp. NPDC048671. The sequence continues at coordinate 17,478 of NZ_JBVJHB010000023.1, forward strand.
CTCGGAGCTGGACGCGCTGACCGCCGCCTCGTTCCGGGACGACGCGGACGACGTGGAACGCATGCTGGTGCAGGGCACACCGGAGCCCGGCCGGGCCGAGGCCGTCGCCGCGGCGACCGCGGCCTGGGAGGCGGCCCACTGGGCGTCGCTCCCCGCGGCGGAGCACCAGGTCATCACGGCCCCGCAGCCCGCGCTGTACTCCTGCTTCAACGAGGCGGACCTGCTGATCAGCGATGTGTCGAGCGTGGTCACGGACTACCTGGCGGGCGAGAAGCCGTACGCCGTCGCGAACACCAGCGACCTGCCCGAGGAGCTGTTCCGCGACGCGTTCCCGACGGTCCGCGCGGCGACGATCCTGACGCCGGACGGGGCCGGGGTCGCCGCGCTCCTCGACGCGGTGCGCCACCCCGTGGACGACGGACTGGCCGCGGCCCGCGCCGGTCTGAAGCTCCATCTCCTGGGCCCCTCGGACCCGCCGTCCCAGGCACGCTTCAGCGAGGCGGTGCTCGAGCTGTGCGAGGTCGCGGACGAGCACCGCGTACGGATGTCGAACCGGCTGCTCCCGGCGATCCCGGCACAGCGGGGAGCCCTGGAGGAGGCCGTGGCGGCGGGCGAGGAACAGCTGGAACCGGCGCCCGAGGGATAACCCCCGGCCCCGCCAGTCACGGCCGAGGCCCGGCACCACTCCCTCGCGGAGTGGTGCCGGGCCTCTGCCGTACAGGCTCTACGGGTGGCGGTGGCGCCAGCCCTGCCAGGCGGAGTCGATCATCTCGTCCACGCCGTACCGGGCCGACCAGCCCAGCTCCGCGCGGATCCGGTCGGCGCCCGCGACCACACGCGCCGGGTCACCGGCGCGGCGGGCGGTCACCTCGGGGACGATGTCCCCGTTGTCCGTCACCTTGAGGATCCGGTCGACCATCTCCCGTACGGAACTGCCCTCACCGCGTCCGATGTTGAGCGTGAGATCCGTGCCGCGCTCCGCGTCGTCGAGCCGGCGCGCGGCCGCGAGGTGGGCGGAGGCGATGTCCTCGACGTGGATGTAGTCGCGGACGCAGGTGCCGTCCGGCGTCGCGTAGTCGTCGCCGAAGATCCGCGGGCCCTCACCGGCCTCAAGGCGCTCGAAGACCATCGGGATGAGGTTGAACACCCCGGCGTCGGCCAGTTCGGGCGACGCCGCACCGGCGACGTTGAAGTAGCGGAGCGAGGCGCAGCGCAGGCCGTGGGCGCGGGCGGCGGCGTGGATCAGCCACTCGCCGACGAGCTTGGTCTCGCCGTACGGGCTCATCGGCACGCAGGGGGTGTCCTCGGTGACGAGGACGACATCGGGCATGCCGTAGACGGCGGCGGAGGAGGAGAACACCAGCCGGTCGACACCCGCGTCGACCATGCTCTCCAGCAGCACCCGCAGTCCCGTCACGTTCTCCCGGTAGTAGTGCAGGGGGCGCTCGACGGACTCGCCCACCTGCTTCTTGCCCGCGATGTGCACCACACCGGTCACACCGTGCTCGCGGATCGCCGCGTCGAGTGCCTGACGGTCGAGCACACTGCCGGTCACCAGGGTCACCCCGTCGGGCACCGTGTCGGCGCTCCCGGTCGACAGGTCGTCGTACACGACGACCCGCTGACCGCCCGCGAGCATCGCGCGCACGACGTGTGCACCGATGTATCCCGCCCCACCCGTAACCATCCAGGTCATGTCGTGCGTCTCCCTGTCCGAGGTCTTACCCGTCCGCTTCACTCTACGTGCACATAAAGTCGGATCAGCGGATCGCGCCTTGCCACGCAAAGGGGGCTGACAGCAATCAATTACGCTGTCCGGGTGCTGGACGTCGCCCCACTGTTCAGCGGTGCGCACCGCGCCCCTCGCACAGACCCTCGGACAGCTCTGGACTGGTGGACGATGCCTCGACTGACACTCATCGTGCCTGCGTACAACGTGCAGGGGTACATCGGGGAGTGTCTCGACTCCGTGCTCCAGCAGGACTTCACCGACTACGAGATCATCGGCGTCGACGACTGCTCGCCGGACGGCTCCGGCGCGATCCTCGACACGTACGCGGAACGCGACGCCCGCATCCGTGTGCTCCACCTCACGGAGAACGTGGGGCTGGGACGCGCGCGCAACGCGGGTATCGACGAGGCGACCGGCGACTATCTGCTCTTCCTCGACAGCGACGACACCCTGGCCCCGGGATCGCTGGCGGCCATCGCGGCCCGCCTCGACGCGACGGACGACCCCGACGTCCTGATCTACGACTACACCCGCACCTACTGGGACGGGCGGCTGCTGCGCAACAAGCGCGCGGAACTGCTGGACGAGAGCGGTCCCGCCGTCTTCGCGCTGACCGACCGGCCGCAGTTGCTGGATCTGCTCCAGATCGTGTGGAACAAGGCCTACCGCCGCGATTTCGTCACCCGGCACGGCTTCCGGTTCCCGCCCGGTTATTACGAGGACGCGCCGTGGACGTACTCCTCGCTGATCTCCGCGGAGCGCATCGCCGTCCTGGACCGCTCCTGTGTGCTGTACCGGCAGCGGCGTGAGGGCGGGAACATTCTCCGCACGGTCAGCCGCAAGCATTTCGATGTCTTCGATCAGTACGACCGTGTCTTCGCCTATCTGGACTCGCGGCCGGATCTCGATTCCTGGCGTCCGGCGCTCTTCAGGAAAATGGTCGACCACTTTCTGACCGTCCTGGAAAAGCCCGGCCGGCTTCCGCAGAACGCACGGGCCGAGTTCTTCCACCGCGCGGCCAAGGACTACCGGAGCCGCCTGCCGGAGGACTTCCAGCGGCCGCTGGGCGGCCGGGGCTACAAGTACGCGCTGCTGAGCCTTGATTCCTACTCCGCGCTGGTCGGCGTGACCCGGGTCAACAACGTGCGCAACCGGGCCAAGCTGGGTGGCCGGGCCCGCGTAGGCCGGGCCAAGCGCGCCGCCCTGGGAATGTTCTACCGGTCCCAGCTGCGGATGCCGCTGGACGACAACCTCGCGGTGTTCTCCGCGTACTGGGGCCGCGGCTACTCCTGCAGCCCCGCGGCCATCGAGGCGGAGCTGGGCCGGCTGGCCCCGGGCATGCGCCGGGTCTGGGCGGTCAGGTCCGAGCACCGCGACCGGGTGCCCAAGGGCGTCGAGACCGTGCTCGTCGGGTCCCGCGAGTACTGGTCGGTGATGGCCCGCGCGAAGTACCTGACGAACAACGTGAACTTCGGCGACACCGTCATCAAGCGCGAGGGCCAGATCCATCTGCAGACCCATCACGGCACCCCGCTGAAGACGATGGGTCTCGACCAGGCCGACTACCCCGCGTCCACCAGCATGGACATGGAGAAGCTGCTCAGCCGGTGCGACCGCTGGGACTACAGCCTGTCCGCCAACCGCTTCTCCACCACCGTGTGGGAGCGGGTGTACCCCTGCCGGTACACCTCGCTGGAGACCGGGTACCCGCGCAACGACGTACTGCTCAACGCCACCGCGGCGGACGTCTCGCGGGCCCGGCACGAACTCGGCCTGGCGGACGGCTCGACGGCCTTCCTCTACGCGCCGACCCACCGCGAGTACCAGAAGTCCTTCACCCCGCGGCTCGACCTGCCGAGGCTGGCCGATGAACTGGGTCCCGACGTCACCCTGCTGGTGCGCGGCCACTACTTCTACAAGCCGACGGGCCGGCTCGCCGATCTCCAGGCCAGCGGCCGGATCATCGACGTCTCCGCGCACGGGAACGTCGAGCAGCTCTACCTCGCGGCGGACGCCCTCGTCACGGACTACTCCTCGGCGATGTTCGACTACGCCAACCTGGACCGGCCGATCGTGATCTACGCCGACGACTGGAACACCTACCGGGTCGTGCGGGGCACCTACTTCGACCTGATGGCCGAGCCCCCGGGCGCCGTGGCGACCAGCCAGGACCAGCTCGTCTCGGTCCTGGGTTCCCAGGAGTGGCGGAGCGAGGCGTCGGCGGGGCTGCGCAGGGCGTTCCGGGAGCGCTTCTGCGACTTCGACGACGGCCGCGCCGCGGAGCGCGTCGTGCGCCGGGTGTTCCTGGGCGAGGAGACGCTGCTCCCGGTCGTCCCGCTCGCCGAGCGCACCCCCGCGCCGACCCCCGCCGAGGCGCTCGCACGGGCCGGCCGCCCCTGACGGAACCGGGCGCCCGTTGACCGGGCGCCCCGGAAAACACGCGGTCCCGGCTCCCCCGAAGGGGAACCGGGACCGGTGATCAGTCTCCCGTTGTCACGCGAACGGGTCGAACTCCTGGTACTCCTTGCTGACGTCGTCGCGCTCGTCCTCGCGGTCGCGACGGCGCTGCGCGGCCGGACGCGGCTCCTCCAGCCGGTGGTCCTCGCCACGGCGGCCGAGCATCTCCGCACCGGCGGTCACGGTCGGCTCCCAGTCGAAGACGACGGCGTTGTCCTCGGCCCCGATGGCCACCCCGTCGCCCGCGCGGGCACCGGCCTTGCGCAGCGCGTCCTCGACACCGAGCCGGTTCAGCCGGTCCGCGAGGTAGCCGACGGCCTCGTCGTTGCTGAAGTCGGTCTGGCGCACCCAGCGCTCCGGCTTCTCGCCGCGCACCCGGTAGATGCCGTCTTCCTCCAGCACCACGGTGAAACCGGCGTCGTCCACGGCCTTGGGCCGGATGACGACACGGGTCGCCTCCTCCACCGGCTTGGCGGCACGCGCCTCGGCGATGACACCCGCCAGCGCGAAGGAGAGCTCCTTGAGCCCGGTGCGGGCCACGGCGGAGACCTCGAAGACGCGGTAGCCGCGGGCCTCCAGGTCCGGACGGATCATCTCCGCCAGGTCCAGGCCGTCCGGGATGTCGATCTTGTTGAGGACGACGATGCGGGGCCGGTCGTCCAGACCGCCGTACAGCTTCAGCTCCTCCTCGATCATGTCGAGGTCGGAGACCGGGTCGCGGTCGGACTCCAGCGTCGCCGTGTCCAGCACGTGCACGAGCACCGAGCAGCGCTCCACGTGCCGCAGGAACTCCAGGCCGAGGCCCTTGCCCTGGCTGGCGCCCGGGATCAGGCCCGGGACGTCGGCGATGGTGTAGACGGTGCTGCCCGCGGTGACGACACCCAGGTTCGGGACCAGGGTCGTGAACGGGTAGTCGGCGATCTTCGGCTTGGCGGCCGACAGGACCGAGATCAGCGAGGACTTGCCGGCGCTCGGGTAGCCCACAAGGGCGACGTCGGCGACGGTCTTCAGCTCCAGGACGATGTCCCGGCTCTCACCGGGCTCGCCCAGCAGCGCGAAGCCGGGGGCCTTGCGCCGGGCGGAGGCCAGCGCGCCGTTGCCGAGGCCGCCGCGGCCGCCCTGGCCGGCGACGAACATGGTGCCCTGGCCGACCAGGTCGGCGAGCACGTTGCCGTCCTTGTCCAGCACGACGGTGCCGTCCGGCACGGGCAGGAGCAGGTCCTGGCCCTCCTTGCCGGTGCGGTTGTCGCCCGCGCCGGGCTGGCCGTTGGTGGCCTTGCGGTGGGGGTGGTGGTGATAGTCGAGGAGCGTGGTGACGGCCTGGTCGACAATCAGGGTCACATCGCCGCCACGGCCGCCGTTGCCGCCGTCCGGGCCGCCGAGCGGCTTGAACTTCTCACGGTGAACGGAGGCGCAGCCGTGGCCTCCGTTACCCGCGGCGGCATGCAGCTCGACGCGGTCCACGAAGGTGGTCATGGTTGGAACCTCCAGTTACATACGTGCAGAAATGTCTCGCTCGTGCCCCCGTAGGAGCAACACGCGAAAGGCGGACCCACTTCCCCTTACAGGAAGTGAGGTCCGCCTCCACGTCAAACCGCTCGACGAGCGCCGAAAATCAGCCGGCGATCGGAACGATGTTCACGACCTTGCGGCCACGGTGCGTGCCGAACTCGACCGCACCTGCGGCGAGGGCGAACAGCGTGTCGTCGCCGCCACGGCCGACGCCCGTGCCCGGGTGGAAGTGGGTGCCGCGCTGGCGGACCAGGATCTCACCGGCGTTGACGGCCTGACCGCCGAAGCGCTTCACGCCGAGCCGCTGAGAATTGGAATCGCGCCCGTTCCGGGTGGACGATGCGCCCTTCTTGTGTGCCATGTCTCCTCAGTCCCTTACTTCGCAGCCGCGGGGATACCGGTGACCTTGATCGCCGTGTACTGCTGGCGGTGACCCTGGCGACGGCGGTAGCCGGTCTTGTTCTTGTAGCGAAGGATGTCGATCTTCGCGCCCTTGTGGTGGTCCACAATCTCGGCCTGGACCTTGATGCCGTCAAGCACCCACGGGTCACTGGTCACGGCGTCGCCGTCGACAACGAGCAGGGTAGAGAGCTCTACCGTGTCGCCAACACTGGCGGTGGGAATCTTGTCAACCTCAACGATGTCGCCGACAGCAACCTTGTGCTGCCGACCACCGCTGCGCACGATGGCGTACACGCGGATCTCACTCTCACTCGAAGCGGAAACCCCTGAGGCCAGCCGCTCACACGGGTCCGGGGACCCGTGATGATCCGGATTGGACGAGCGGCCTCTCCCGTACGAGCGGGAGGTCAGTTGCTCAGAGGTGTGGCGAAACAAACGCCGACGGTCAAGATTACGGGGCCTCGGACACCCCGGTCAAACCGGGCCCCGGTTTCAGGCCCCGACCGCCCTGACGTAGTCGGCGTAGGCGTCCCTGATCCCGTCCGGGGACAGGTTCAGATGTTCCAGGATCGTGTACCGGCCCGGCCTGGTCCGGGGTGCGAACTCGACCACCGAGACGAACTCGTCCACGCTGAACCCGATCTCCCGCGCGGTCACCGGCAGACCGTGGCGCCGCAGCGTCCCGGCCATCCGTACGGACTCCTGGTGGGCGCCGCGCAGATGCATCGCGAACGCCGCGCCCAGACCGCACTGCTCCCCGTGGCTGGCCGCGCGCTGGGGGAAGAGCAGGTCGAAGGCGTGGTTGATCTCGTGGCAGGCGCCGGAGGCGGGCCGGCTGTCGCCCGCGACCGACATCGAGATACCGGTGAGCACCAGCCCCTCCGCCAGCACCTGGAGGAAACGGTCCTCGTCCAGGGACCCGGGGTGGCGCAGCACGGCCTCGCCGGCCTGCCGGGCCATGGCCGCGGCCAGTCCGTCGATGTCCTCGCCGTTGACCCGGTGGGCCAGCTCCCAGTCCGCCACCGCGGAGATGTTCGAGAGCGCGTCCCCGATCCCGGACCGCACGTAGCGGACCGGGGCCTCACGGATGATGTCGAGGTCGATGACGACGGCGATCGGGTTCGGGACACCGTACGAGCCGCGCCCCGCGTCGTTGTCCAGAGTGGCCACCGGTGAGCACAGACCGTCGTGGGACAGGTTCGTCGCCACGGCGACCAGCGGCAGCCCGACGCGCGCCGCGGCGAACTTGGCACAGTCGATGATCTTGCCGCCACCGAGGCCGACCACGGCGTCGTACCGCCCGGACTTCATGTCCTCGGCCAGCTTGACGGCGTCGCTCAGCGTGCCGCCGCCGACCTCGAACCAGGAGGCGCCGGGCAGGCTCGCCGACAGCCGCTCCCGCAGCGCCCGGCCGGAGCCCCCGCTGATCGCGACAGCCAGCTTCCCCGAACCGGAGATGCGCTGGTCGGCCAGGACACTCGCCAGGTCGGCCAGGGCGCCCGCCCGGATGTCGACGACGACCGGCGCCGGTATCAGCCGGGTCAGTACTGGCACGCGATGGTCCTGCCCTTGGCCAGGTCCTCGTGGTTGTCGATCTCCACCCACTTGATGTCGCCGATCGGCTCCACGTCGACCTTGAAGCCGCGGTTGACGAGCTCCTGGTAGCCGTCCTCGTAGTACAGGTCGGGGTCGCGCTCGAACGTGGTCCTCAGCGCGTCGGCCAGCTCAGCGGCCGCGTCACCCTCGATGAGGGTGACCCCGATGTACTCGCCGGTGGCCTCGGCCGGGTCCATCAGCTTGGTGATGCGCTGAACACCCTTCGCGGGGTCGGCGACGACCTTCATCTCCTCGTCGGCGAGCTTCTTCACCGTGTCGAGGGCGAGGATGATCTTCTTGCCGTCGCCGCGGGCGGCCAGCAGCGTCTTCTCGACGGAGACGGGGTGCACGGTGTCGCCGTTGGCGAGGATCACACCGTCCTTGAGGGCGTCACGGCCGCACCAGAGGGAGTAGGCGTTGTTCCACTCCTCGGCCTTGTCGTTGTCGATCAGCGTGAGGGTGACGCCGTACTTCGCCTCAAGGGCCGCCTTGCGCTCGTACAGGGCCTCCTTGCGGTAGCCCACGATGATCGCGACCTCGGTCAGGCCGACCTCGGCGAAGTTGCCCAGCGTCAGGTCGACGACGGTCAGGCTCTCCTCGTCGCCCTCCGGGCCGACCGGCACCAGTGCCTTGGGAAGCGTGTCGGTGTAGGGGCGCAGACGACGGCCGGCGCCGGCCGCCAGAATCATGCCGATCATGAGGGTTCTCCTTGGTCCTTGGTACGTGTGTCTCGGGTGGGTCCGGGTGCCGTACGGCTTGCGACAGCCTCTCAGAGCTCGGTCGCTACGTAATCGCGCAGCCAGGTACGGAAGTCGGGGCCCAGGTCCTCGCGCTCGCAGGCGAGTCTGACGATGGCCCGCAGGTAGTCGCCGCGGTCACCGGTGTCGTAGCGGCGGCCGCGGAAGACGACACCGTGCACCGGGCCGCCGAGCTTCTCGTCGACGGCCAGCTGCTGAAGCGCGTCGGTCAGCTGGATCTCGCCGCCCCGGCCGGGCTCCGTCTCGCGCAGCACGCCGAAGACCGCGGGGTCCAGGACGTAGCGTCCGATGACGGCGAGGCTGCTGGGCGCCTCGCCGGGCTCCGGCTTCTCGACCAGCCCGGTGACCCGGACGACGTCGCTCTCCGGGGTGGCTTCCACCGCGGCGCAGCCGTACTGGTGGATCAGCTCGCGCGGGACCTCCATGAGCGCGACGACGCTGCCGCCCTCGCGCTCCTGGACCTCCACCATGCGGGACAGCAGCGGGTCGCGCGGGTCGATCAGGTCGTCGCCCAGGAGCACCGCGAACGGCTCGTCGCCCACATGGGGCGCCGCGCACAGGACCGCGTGGCCGAGGCCCCGCGGGTCGCCCTGGCGGACGTAGTGCATGGTCGCCAGGGCGCTGGACTCCTGGACCCGCACCAGCCGCTCGTCGTCGCCCTTGCGGGTCAGCGCCGACTCCAGCTCGTAGTTCCGGTCGAAGTGGTCCTCCAGGGCGCGCTTGTTGCGCCCGGTGATCATCAGCACGTCGCTCAGCCCCGCGGCGGCGGCCTCCTCCACGACGTACTGGATCGCGGGCTTGTCGACCACCGGCAGCATCTCCTTGGGAGTCGCCTTCGTCGCCGGCAGGAACCGGGTACCGAGCCCGGCGGCCGGTATGACGGCCTTCTGGATCTTGCGCATGTGCTCAGACTTCCGTGTCCACGGGGAAGGGTGCGGTTCGACGGACGCCCATACGCAGCCGACCCGGTTCCTGTGACGGAACCGGTCCGGCTGCGTACGGGCGCACGGTGCGAGTCGGGTCAGACCTCGTCGGCCGATGCCGTGACGGTGGACGGCGCCTGCTGCTCCGCCGCCACCGTCTTCTTCGCTGCCGCCTTCTTGGCCGTCGTCTTCTTCGCGGCGGTCTTCTTGGCGGCGGTCTTCGTGGCAGCCGTCTTCGTGGTGGCCGCCTTCTTGGCGGTGGCCTTCTTGGCGGTCTTGCGGACCGCCTTCTTGGCCGGTGCGGCCTCGGGCTCGGCGTCGGAAGCGGACTCGGGCGCGGTCTCGGCGGGGGCCGTCACCACGACGGTCTCCGCCTCGTCGGTACCGGCCGGGGAACCCGCGGGCGCGGTGGCCTTGCGGGTCGCCCGGCGCCGGGCCCGCGGCGGTGCGGCCGGCTCCTCGGCCGGGGCCTCCACGTGCGGGGCCTCCACGTGCGGGGCCTCGACCACCGGGTCCTCAGCGGCGACCGGGTCGGCATCGGAGACCGGCTCCTCGGCGGCCGCTGCGGGCTCGGCCGGGGTCGGCTCGGCCGCGGCGGGCGAGCCTGCCGGGGCGGTCGCCTTGCGGGTCGCACGACGGCGCGTACGGCCCTGGGGCGCCTCGGCGGCAGGAGCCTCGACGGCCGGGGTCTCGACGACCGGGGCCTCGACGACCGGCTCCGGCTCGGGCTCCGCGACGGGCTCCGGCCGCGCGGCCGGCTCGGCCACCGGAGCCGGCGCGGACGCCGACTTCGGGGCACCGGCCGGCGCCGACGCCTTGCGCGTCGCCCGGCGGCGGCCACGGCCGCGCCCGGCGGCCGCCTCGGCCTCGGCCGGGCTGCTGTACAGCTCCTCGTCCGCGACGAACTCCGGCTCGGGCAGCGCCAGCGGGGCGGCGACCTCCGCCGCGACCTCGGCCTCGGTCTCGGCCTCGTGGTCGTGGCCCTGCTCGTGCTCGTGCTCGTGGCTGTGGTCGTGGTCCTGCTCGTGGTCCTGGCCCGAGCCGCCGCGGCCGCGCTTCTTGGCGCGCTTGCCGCCACCGCCGCCACCGACCGAGGTCGGCTGCTCCATGTGCACGATCACGCCGCGCCCGTTGCAGTGGACACAGGTCTCGGAGAAGGACTCCAGCAGACCCTGACCGACCCGCTTACGGGTCATCTGGACCAGGCCCAGCGAGGTGACCTCGGCGACCTGGTGCTTCGTACGGTCACGCCCCAGGCACTCCAGGAGCCGGCGCAGCACCAGGTCCCGGTTGGACTCCAGCACCATGTCGATGAAGTCGACGACGACGATGCCGCCGAGGTCGCGCAGCCGCAGCTGGCGCACGATCTCCTCGGCCGCCTCCAGGTTGTTCTTGGTGACGGTCTCTTCCAGGTTGCCGCCCTGGCCGGTGAACTTGCCGGTGTTGACGTCGACGACGACCATCGCCTCGGTCTTGTCGATCACCAGCGAGCCGCCGCTCGGCAGGTAGACCTTGCGGTCCAGCGCCTTCATGAGCTGCTCGTCGATCCGGTAGGTCGCGAAGATGTCGACCTCGGAGGTCCACCGCGACAGCCGGTCCGTCAGGTCGGGCGCCACGTGCGAGACGTAACCGTGGATGGTGTCCCACGCCTCGTTGCCGCTGACGATGACCTTGGAGAAGTCCTCGTTGAAGATGTCGCGGACGACCCGGACGGTCATGTCCGGCTCGCCGTAGAGCAGCGTCGGCGCGTTGGAGCTGCCGCTGCTCTTCGACTTCTTCTGGATGTCATCCCACTGTCCCTGGAGCCGCTCGACGTCGCGGCGCAGCTCGTCCTCGCTCGCGCCCTCCGCGGCGGTGCGGACGATGACGCCCGCGTCCTCGGGAACGATCTTCTTGAGGATGGTCTTGAGCCGGGCGCGCTCGGTGTCGGGCAGCTTGCGGCTGATCCCGGTCATCGAGCCCTCGGGCACGTAGACCAGGTAGCGGCCGGGCAGCGAGACCTGGCTGGTGAGGCGGGCGCCCTTGTGGCCGATCGGGTCCTTCGTCACCTGGACGAGGACGGACTGGCCGGACTTGAGCGCGGTCTCGATACGGCGCGGCCCGTGGGCCATGCCGAGCGCCTCGAAGTTGACCTCACCGGCGTACAGGACGGCGTTGCGGCCCTTGCCGATGTCGACGAAGGCGGCCTCCATGGACGGCAGGACGTTCTGGACCTTGCCCAGGTAGACGTTGCCGACGTAGCTGGTGGCCTGCTCCTTGTTGACGTAGTGCTCGACGAGCACGTTGTCCTCAAGGACGCCGATCTGGGTGCGCTCGCCGCTCTGGCGGACGACCATGACGCGCTCGACGGCCTCGCGGCGGGCCAGGAACTCCGCCTCGGTGATGATCGGGACCCGGCGGCGGCCCTGCTCGCGGCCCTCGCGGCGGCGCTGCTTCTTGGCCTCCATACGGGTCGAGCCCTTGATGGACTGGACCTCGTCGAAGCCGGTGCCGGGCTCGCGCTCGGCTTCCTTCTTACGGGGCTCGCGGACCTTGACGACCGTGCGCTCCGGGTCGTCCGTGCCGTTCTCGGCGTCGGACGAGGAGTCACCGCTGCGACGGCGGCGCCGGCGACGGCGGCGGCTGCTGCTCGATCCGGAGGCACCCGAGTCGTCGTCGTTGTCGTTGTCGTCGTCGCCCTCGTCCTCGGACTCGTGGGCGCGCTCGTGCTCGTGCTCGTCGCCGGAGCGGTCGGAGGCGTCGTCGGTGTGCTGCTCGCCGCCCTCGTCCTCGGCGGACTCACCGCGACGGCGGCGACGGCCACCGCGACGGCGGCGGCGGGAGGGCCGGTCGCCGTACTCGTCGGTGTCCTCGCCGTCGTGCTCGGCGTCGTGCTCGCCCGAAGGCTCGTGCTCCTCCTCGGCCTGCTCCTCCACCGGGGCGGCGGCCGGAGCGGGTGCGGCGGCGGGCTCGGCCTCGGCTGCCTCACCGCGACGGCGGCGACGGCGGCGCGAACCGCCCTGCGGGGCGGCCTCGGCGGGAGCGGGCGTCTCGGCGGCCGGGGTCTGCTCCTCGGCCGTCGCGATCTCGTCCTCGGGCTCCTCGTCCGGCGAGGCGGGGACCTCGGCTGCGGCCGCGGCCGCGGCGGTCTCCGGGGTCTGGAACATCGGCTCGGCGAAGACCGGGGCCTGGAACACGGCGACGGAGGGGCGCGCCGCGCCACGGCTCCTGCGTACGGGCTCCTCGACCTTGCCGGTGAACTCGGGCCTGCCCGCCGCGGCGGTGGCCCGGCGGCGCTGACGGCCGCGCGGGGCGGCCTCCTCGACCTCGGCGGTCTCGGCGGCCAGCTCCTCGACGGCGGTCTCGGGCAGGCTCTCGCCCGTCTGGACCTCGGTGCGCTCCTCGGTGGCCTGCGGGGCACCGGCCGGAGCGGTGGCCTTGCGGACCGCACGGCGGCGGCCGCGCGGGGCCTCTGCGGGCTCGGCGGGCTCGGCCGCTTCGGTGACCTCTGCGGGCTCGGCGGCCGCTACGGGCTCGGCGGACTCGGTCCGGGTGGCCTGCGGGGCACCGGCCGGGGCGGAAGCCCTGCGCCGGGCACGGCCGCGCGGCGCCTCGGCGGCGGGCTCGGCCTCTACGGGCTCGGGGCTCTCCACGGCCGCGGTTTCCTCGACGATCTCCACGGCCTCGGCAGCCTGCGGCGCACCCGCCGGGGCAGTCGCCTTGCGGGACGCACGACGACGCGCACGCGGCGCCTCGGCAGCGGGCTCGGCCGCGACAGCCTCGGGGCTCTCCACGGCCGCGGTTTCCTCGACGATCTCCACGGCCTCGGCGGCCTGCGGGGCACCCGCCGGGGCAGTCGCCTTGCGGGAGGCACGACGACGCGCACGCGGCGCCTCGGCAGCGGGCTCGGCGGGCTCGTCCTCGGCCGGCTCGGGGGTCACAGCGGCCGCGACGGGCTCCACGACCTCGGCGGCCTGCGGGGCACCCGCCGGAGCGGTCGCCTTGCGGACCGCGCGACGGCGGGCACGGACGGGCGGGGCCGCCTCGGCCTCGGTGGTGTTCTCCGTGCTGGGGTCCGACTCTCCGGCGTCAACGGCCGGTATGGCCGGCGCGCCGCCCGAGGGCGGCCCGGCCGGGCGGGAAGCCGCGCGGCGCCTGCGGCGCGGCGGCAGCTTGTCCCCGGGGGTGTTGTTGTCTTCTGCGTTCCCGGTCGTACCGGGTTCGGTGGGCTCGAGCATGCGGGCGGTTCTCCCGTCGCGCTCCCGGGCGCCGCGCCTGATTCCGGTCCGGCACGGTCCGCATGTTGTACGCGGTACCGCCGTCCGGGGCGCGGGCGCCGCACGGGGGCTGAATGTCTGGCTCGCCGGTTCCGTACGCGGTGTGCGCACGGCCTGGCGAAAGTCTTATGGGTCAGCGCGCGGCCCGGCCCAGGTGGCTCCCGAGTCCGAGGGCTGCGCTACAACGACCGCCTTACGCGGTGCCTGCACCTTCCGGCGCCGTCGCGACGGCGGTCCCGATGGCCGTGGGTAGAGCGGCCGGGGCTGCCTCGCGGTCAGGCGCGAGCGGGTCGGTCACCGTGCCGGACTCCTCGTCGAAGAGCCCCTGCGCCAGCCTGGTCACCGCTGCGGGGACCGGCGGCGCCAGGTCGGCCACAACGCGAAGACCGGACAGGACGTCGTCAGGTCGTACGGCAGGTGTCACGTGCCGAACAACCAGCCGCAGTATCGCACAGGCCTTGACCCCGGGCCTATCAGGCTGTTGATCAAGGGCCCGCAGTTCCACCACGGCGGACCGGGCGTCGAAGCTGCGCATGCCGTTCTTCGTACGGCGCTGGACCTCGACGGTCTCGGCCCCGTTGAAGGCGGCCACGGCCTTCTCCGCCTCCTCGACGGAGACCCCGTCCAGCCGCATCTCCCAGATGGAGGCGGTCAGCCGGTCGGCAAGACCCGAGGTGCGGGCCTCCACGGCGTCCGTGATGTCGAGACCGTCCGGCAGCGAGTCGTTGAGCAGCTCACGCAGGACGTCGGGGTCACGCGCCTCGCTGAGGGCGATCTCCAGGAACTCGGCCTCACTGCCCGTGCCGGTGGGGGCGGCATTGGCGTAGGACACCTTGGGGTGCGGGGTGAAGCCCGCCGAGTAGGCCATGGGCACCTCGGAGCGGCGCAGCGCCCGCTCGAAGGCACGCTGGAAGTCACGGTGACTGGTGAACCGGAGGCGGCCGCGCTTGGTGTAGCGCAGACGAATGCGCTGCACTGCCGGTGCGGGCGGCGGGCCTTCGGGCTGTCGCTTGCCCAGTGGTTCTTCTCCTCGGTGCGGGACGGACGCGGGTGGCACGCCGCCCTCGAAATACGGGTGGCCCCGGGGTGTCCGTCCCGGCTCACCCCTGCTGGACGGAATTCTCGCCGTGCAGGGAGATCTCTGGTTCGGGCGCCGCGCTGGGCACAGCCGTCGCATGTTGCGCAGTACCCAGGGTACGCGCAACCCGCCTGTCCGGTTCCCGGCGCCCCGGCCGGGTGCCGCGCGGGCGCCCGGTGCTTCGCGCGGTTCACGCGGTCCATGCCGCGATGGCCCGGCCGGGGGTTTCCCGGGCCGGGCCATCGTCGTCGAGCTGTCACCCGGCCGGAGCCGGGGGTGGTGTCACTTCAGGCCGTCACTTCACGACCGTCAGCGGGAGGAGCTTCTTGCCCGTCGGGCCGATCTGGATGTCGAGGTCCAGCTGCGGGCACACCCCGCAGTCGAAGCACGGGGTCCAGCGGCAGTCCTCGACCTCGGTCTCGTCGAGCGAGTCCTGCCAGTCCTCCCAGAGCCAGTCCTTGTCGAGGCCGGAGTCCAGGTGGTCCCAGGGCAGAACCTCCTCGTACGTCCGCTCCCGGGTGGTGTACCAGTCGATGTCCACGCCGAAGCCGGGCAGCGTCTTCTCGGCGCTCTTCATCCACAGGTCGTAGCTGAAGTGCTCGCGCCAGCCGTCGAAGCGGCCGCCGGCCTCGTAGACGGCGCGGATGACGGAGCCGACCCGGCGGTCGCCGCGGGAGAGCAGGCCCTCGACGATGCCGGGCTTGCCGTCGTGGTACCGGAAGCCGATCGAGCGGCCGTACTTCTTGTCGCCGCGGATCTTGTCCCGGAGCTTGGCCAGCCGGGCGTCGGTCTCCTCGACGCCGAGCTGCGGGGCCCACTGGAACGGGGTGTGCGGCTTGGGCACGAAGCCGCCGATGGAGACGGTGCAGCGGATGTCGTTCTGCCCGGAGACCTCGCGGCCCTTGGCGATGACGTTGACCGCCATGTCGCCGATCTGCAGGACGTCCTCGTCGGTCTCGGTGGGCAGACCGCACATGAAGTACAGCTTCACCTGGCGCCAGCCGTTGCCGTACGCGGTGGAGACGGTCCGGATCAGGTCCTCCTCCGAGACCATCTTGTTGATGACCTTGCGCATCCGCTCGGAGCCGCCCTCGGGGGCGAAGGTGAGACCGGAGCGACGGCCGTTGCGGGTCAGCTCGTTGGCCAGGTCCACGTTGAACGCGTCGACGCGGGTGGAGGGCAGCGAGAGCCCGATCTTGTCGTCCGTGTAGCGGTCCGCGAGGCCCTTGGCGATGTCGCCGATCTCGGAGTGGTCCGCGGAGGAGAGCGAGAGCAGACCGACCTCCTCGAAGCCGGTCGCCTTGAGGCCCTTCTCCACCATTTCGCCGATGCCGGTGATGCTTCGCTCCCGCACGGGGCGCGTGATCATGCCGGCCTGGCAGAAGCGGCAGCCGCGGGTGCAGCCGCGGAAGATCTCCACGGACATCCGCTCGTGCACGGTCTCCGCGAGCGGGACCAGAGGCTGCTTCGGGTAGGGCCACTCGTCGAGGTCCATCACGGTGTGCTTGGACACCCGCCACGGCACACCGGACTTGTTGGGCACGACCCGGCCGATGCGGCCGTCCGGGAGGTACTCGACGTCGTAGAAACCGGGGACGTAGACGCCACCGGTCTTCGCGAGCCGGAAGAGCACCTCCTCGCGACCGCCGGGGCGGCCCTCGGCCTTCCAGGCGCGGACGATCTCGGTGATCTCCAGCACGGCCTGCTCGCCGTCGCCGATGACCGCGCAGTCGATGAACTCCGCGATCGGCTCGGGGTTGAACGCGGCGTGGCCGCCCGCGAGCACGATCGGGTCGTCGAGGCCGCGGTCCTTGGCGGCCAGCGGGATGCCGGCCAGGTCCAGGGCGGTGAGCATGTTGGTGTAGCCGAGCTCGGTGGAGAAGCTCAGCCCGAAGACGTCGAACGCCTTCACCGGGCGGTGTCCGTCCACGGTGAACTGGGGCACCTTGTGCTCGCGCATCAGCTCCTCCAGGTCCGGCCAGACACTGTAGGTGCGCTCGGCGAGGACGCCCTGGCGCTCGTTGAGCACCTCGTAGAGGATCATGACGCCCTGGTTGGGGAGCCCCACCTCGTACGCGTCCGGGTACATGAGGGCCCAGCGGACGTCGCACTCGTCCCACGGCTTGACGGTGGAGTTCAGCTCACCGCCGACGTACTGGATGGGCTTCTGCACATGCGGGAGCAGAGCTTCGAGCTGTGGGAAGACCGAATCGACAGACATCGCGAACTTTCGAGAGCCGGCAAGGATGACCATCCAGCGTACCGCGACGCTCAGCCTCCCCGTGCCGTCCGGATCTCCGCCCGGGACGCCCTCTTCCACACGCCGGGCAGCTCCCGTTCGCGTGCCGCCGCCGTCTCCTCCTCCTTCCCGTACAGAAGTCCCCAGGTGAACGACGGTTCGCCCGCCAGATGTGCCTGTACGGCGAGGGCGCGCAGGGCCTCGCGGGCCACCACGCTGTCCTGGTGGTCACCGAGGACGCCCTGTACGGCTTTCAGCCGCCCGGCGGACTTCCGGGCCGGTTTCCCGAGCGCGGGGCGGGCGGCCTCCGCCGCGTACCGGGCGCGTTTCGCCGCCTTGCGCGCCGCGTGCAGGGCGAGGTCGCGGTCCTGGCCCGGTGGCAGCTCCCGGGCGTGGGCGATGCGGTGCGCGAGGCGCCGGTGGTCCTTGTGCAGGGCGCGCGGCAGCGCCTTGCCGGGTGACGCCGCGGCGGCGGCCAGCAGGGGCGGGTCCGCGAGGAGCGTGTCCAGGGTCCCCAGCAGCGTCAGGTAGCGGCTGCCGTCGAGTACGGCGACGGTGTGGCGGCGCGATCCGCTGCGGCGCGCCACCGACCAGGTCCGCAGCCGGCCGCGGACCGGGCCGAGGACCAGGGTGCGGGGCAGCCCGTCGAGCCGGGTGCGCAGCCGCTCGTCGAGTACCTCCTGGTCACGGTCGATGCCGAGCTCCGCCGCGAGCCACTTCAGCTCCTCGGCTACGGGGCCGGTGACGGCCTTGTCGAGGAGCCGGCGGTACGTCCTGAAGGCGCTGCGCAGCCGACGGGTGGCGACGCGCATCCGGTGCACGGAGTCGGGGAGACCGCGGCGCACCGCCGGGTCGAGGGCGACGATCTCGGTGACCTGGTGGCGTACGTAGGCCAGGACGTGGTCGCCCGCGGTGTGCGGCCGGGGCCGGTTGGCGCCCGGTTTCCCCTTCGGGCCGGTCTCGGCCAGTGCCCGCGCCAGTTTGGACGGTGCGGCGGAGGGCCGTACCCCGGCCTTGCGGAGCCGCCGTTCGACGGCGTCGAGGAACGCGGGGTCGCCGTCGTCGGCGAGTTCGGCCTCGATCTCGGTCCAGGCGGTGTCGCCGCCGCCGCCGTGCAGCCGCTCGGCCCGGACCTGGTCCACGCTGATCTCGGCGAGCAGTGCGCCGTCGGGGCCGTTCAGGTGGTGGACGTCCCTGGCGGAGCGGAGCCGGACCACAGGGACGACCGGGGTGTCCCGGACCCGGGAGCGGATCAGTGCGGCGAGCTCGGGCGGCAGCGTGTCGGAGAGCGGGGCCCTGATCTCGTCGCGGATGCCGGTGGCGACCGGGAACTTGAGGTGCCAGCCGGCGTCGTCGCCGCCGGTGCGCCGGCGCAGGGTGAGGGAGCCGGCCGCGAGCCGGAGGTCCTCGGTGTCGTAGTAGACGGCGTCGAGTTCGCTGACGCCCCGGTGGTCGACGGCAAAGACGCCGGCCACCCGGCTCAGGTCGGGCAGCCGGGTGGCGTCGGTGGCTTCGTACTTCCGCTCGATCTCACGCTTCGAGTCCGCCATGAGTCGAATCTAGACGGGATGTACCCAGATGGGCAGGGTCCTCGCACGGCTCAGGCCGTTATCGGCCGTTGCACCCTGATCGACTGGAGCAGTCCGATGGCCACCCAGATGGCGAACATCGAGGACCCTCCGTAGGAGACGAACGGCAGTGGCAGCCCGGCGACCGGCATGATGCCGAGCGTCATTCCGATGTTCTCGAAGGCCTGGAAGGCGAACCAGGCGATGATCCCGGCGGCGACGATCGTGCCGTACAGCTCAGTGGTCTCCCGGGCGATGCGGCAGGCGCGCCACAGGATGATGCCGAGCAGGACGAGGATCAGTCCGGCGCCGAGGAAGCCGAGTTCCTCTCCGGCGACGGTGAAGACGAAGTCGGTCTGCTGCTCGGGGACGAACTGGCCGGTGGTCTGGGTGCCCTGGAAGAGGCCGGTGCCGGAGAGGCCGCCGGAGCCGATCGCGATACGCGCCTGGTTGGTGTTGTAGCCGACGCCGGCCGGGTCGAGCGCCGGGTTGGCGAAGGCCGCGAACCGGGCGATCTGGTAGTCGTCGAGCAGTCCGAGCTGCCAGATGGCGACGGCGCCCGCGGTGCCCGCGCCGAGGATTCCGAAGATCCAGCGGTTCGACGCCCCGGAGGCGAGCAGTGCGCCGAGCACGATGACGGCCATGACCATCACGGAACCGAGGTCCGGCATTCCCATGACGACCGCCATCGGGATCGCCGCCACGCCGAGGGCCTTGGCGACGGTCCGGTGGTCGGGGTGCGGCTGGTCGCCCGCGTCGACGCGGGCGGCGAGCAGCATCGCCATGCCGAGAATGATCGTGATCTTGGTGAACTCGGAGGGCTGGAGGGAGAAGCCGCCGCCGATGATGATCCAGGCGTGGGCGCCGTTGACCGTGGCGCCGAGCGGGGTGAGGACCGCCAGGACGAGGAGTACGGACAGGCCGTACAGGATCGGCACCGCGCCGCGCAGGGTGCGGTGGCCGAGCCAGATCGTACCGACCATCAAGGCGAAGCCGATACCGGTGTTGAGGGCGTGCCGGAAGAGGAAGTAGTACGGGTCGCCGTGGGTGAGCGAGTCCCGTCCCCTGGTCGCCGAGTAGACGAGCATCGCGCCGATGAGGGAGAGCGCGACCGCCGAGCCGAGCAGCGGCCAGTCGAGCCGGCGGACCATGGAGTCGCGGGCGGTGAACCGGCCCCAGGCCGAGCGCTCGGGGGCGTACCGCTGGACGGAGAAACCGGCCATCAGTCGCGCCTCCCCAGGATCGCGGCGAGCGTCTGCTCGGCCGGCGGCTTACCCGCGTCCGGGTCGTACGGCTTGATCTTCGGGGTCTCGATGGAGCCGTCCTGCTGGATCTTCGGCAGGGACTTCTGCGGCGTCGGCAGCAGGGCCTTCTTGAGGTCCTGCTTGCCCGCGGCGTCGAGCCCGTAGATCGCGTTGTAGATGTTGCGCACGGCGGGCCCGGAGGCGCCGGAGCCCGTACCGCCCTGGGAGATCGTCATGACGACCGTGTAGTCCTTGGTGTACGTGGCGAACCATGAGGTCGTCTGCTTGCCGTAGACCTCGGCGGTACCCGTCTTGGCGTGCATCGGGATCTTGTCCTGCGGCCAGCCGCCGAAACGCCAGGCGGCCGAGCCGCGGGTCGCGACGCCCGCGAGGGCTCCGTCGATCTCGTCGCGCGTCTTCTGGGTGAAGGGCAGCTTGCCGTGCGACTTGGGCTTGATCTCCTCGACGGTCTTGCCGTCGCCGCTGACGATCGCCTTGCCGACGGTGGGGTCGTAGAGCGTGCCGCCGTTGGAGATGGCCGCGTAGATGGTCGCCATCTGGATCGGGGTGACGAGGGTGTCGCCCTGGCCGATCGAGTAGTTGACGGAGTCACCGGCACGCATCTTGTCGCCTTCGAGGCAGTTCTCGTAGGCGATCTTCTCGACGTACGTGCCGTCCTTCTTGCCCTGCTTGCACCAGGAGTCGTGGTTGGCCTTGGCGAAGTTCTTCTTCCACTCGCGGTCGGGGACGCGGCCGCTGACCTCGTTGGGGAGGTCGATGCCGGTCTCCTTGCCCAGGCCGAACTGGTGGGCGGTCTTGTAGAACCAGTCGTTGGGCTTCTTCTTGGGGTTGTTGCCGCCGTCCTTCTGCCACTCCTTGTGCGCGATGCCGTAGTACACGGTGTCGCAGGAGACTTCGAGGGCGCGGCCGATGGAGATGTCGCCGTAGCCCTGGGACTCGAAGTTCTTGAAGGTCTGGCCGCCGATGGAGTACGAGCTCGGGCAGGGGTAGTTGCCGTCGAAGGGGTATCCGGCGTTGACCGCGGCGGTCGAGGAGATGACCTTGAAGATGGAGCCGGGGGCGGCCTGGCCCTGGATGGCCCGGTTCAGCAGCGGGAAGTTGGAGTTCTTGCCGGTGAGCTTGGCGTAGTCCTTGCCGGAGATGCCGCCGACCCAGGCGTTGGGGTCGTAATTGGGCAGCGAGGCCATCGAGACGACCCGCCCGGTCTTGGCCTCCATGACGACGACGGCGCCGGAGTCGGCCTTGTAGTTCTCGCCGGTGTTGGCGTCGAACTCGGTGCGGGCCGTCTTCATGGCCTGGTTGAGCTCGTACTCGGCGACGGCCTGGACCCGGGCGTCGATGGAGGTGACGACGCTGGCGCCGGGCTCCGCCTTGTCGTTCTTCGCCTGGCCGATGACCCGGCCTAGGTTGTCGACCTCGTAGCGGGTGACGCCCGCCTTGCCGCGCAGCGCCTTGTCGTACGTGCGCTCCAGGCCGGACCGGCCGACCTGGTCGGAGCGCAGGTACGGCGAGTCGCTGTCCTGGGCCTTGGTGATCTCGTCGTCGGTGACGGGCGAGAGGTAGCCGAGGACCTGGGCGCTGTTGGCCTTGCCGGGTGCGGCGTAGCGGCGTACGGCGGTGGGTTCGGCGGTGATGCCGGGGAAGTCCTCGGCTCGTTCGCGGATCTGGAGGGCCTGCTGGGTGGTGGCCTCGTCGGTGACCGGGATCGGCTGGTAGGGCGAACCGTTCCAGCAGGGCTGCGGGGTCTTCGCGTCGCAGAGCCGGACCTTGTCGATGACGTCCTTGGGCTTCATGCCGAGCACGTCGGCGAGCCGGGTCAGCACGCCCTTGCCGTCGTCGGCCATCTTCAGCAGCTCGGTGCGGCTGGCGGAGACGACGAGCCGGGTCTCGTTGTCGGCGAGGGGTACGCCGCGGGCGTCCAGGATGGAGCCGCGGGCGGCCGGCTGGACGACCTGCTGGACGTGGTTGTTCTTCGCCTCGTCGGAGTACTCCTGGCCGTTGCGGATCTGGAGGTACCAGAGGCGGCCGCCGAGGGTGAGCAGCAGGGAGCAGACAAGGACCTGGATGACGACGAGGCGGATCTGAACGCGCTGGGTCCGGCCCGTCTCGGGGATGTTGGTCACGGGGCGCCCCCGGTGGTGGTCGGGCAGGGGGCCCGGTGGGCGGCCCCCGGGAAATGCGGGCTCACAGTCGCTTGACTCCCTTGATCCGTCCGGCGCGTGCTGCCCGGTTCCGGGCGGCCTTGACGCGCAGTCCGCCGCGCTGGTTGCCGATCCGCAGGCCGGTGCCCGCCGCGAGCCAGCCCGACGTGGCGTCCTTGCCGCCGGAGGAGGACTCGGTGAGCGGGTCGTTCACCGTGCGTCTGGCCATCGCCATGATCAGGGGCACGGTGAAGGGTGCGAGAAGCAGGTCGTAGACGGCCGCGGTGAACAGCAGGCTGCCCAGGCCCACGTGGCGGGCGGCCGTGTCGCCGACGAGCGCGCCGATACCCGCGTACAGCAGGGTCGATCCGATCGCCGCCGCGACGACCACGGCCATCGGCATGAAGGCCGACTTGAGCTGGCCGTTCTCCGGCTTGGCCAGTCCGGCGAGGTATCCGATGACGCAGAGGACCAGCGCGTACCGTCCGGCCGCGTGGTCCGCCGGTGGTGCCAGGTCCGCGAGCAGCCCCGCGCCGAAGCCGATGAGGGCGCCGCTGACGTGGCCGTAGACGAGGGCCAGTCCGACGACGACCATGAGGAGCAGATCGGGCACCGCGCCGGGCAGCTGGAGCCGGGCGAGTACGGAGACCTGGACGACGAGTGCGATCACGACCAGGGCGATGGAGAGCAGAGTCCGGTTGACGCGCATGGGGATCAGCTCTACCTCTGTTCGTTTACCGCGTTGTCGGCGTTCGGTGTGGCGTTCCCGCTGGGGTTCGGGCTCGGGCCGCCGGTGGGGTCCGCGCTCTCGTGGATGTTCCCGACGACCTTGCCGCCGGTGTCCACGATGTCGCCGTTGGGCGAGATGGTGACGGTGACGGTCGGGGTGGGCTTCGGCTTGGCGGGCTTGGCCGGCTTCTTCGGCAGGACCATGTCGCGGGGGTCCTCGCGCGGGGCCTGGACGACGATGCCGACGATGTCGAGCTTGGTGAAGCCGACGAACGGACGGACGTAGACCGTGCGGGTCAGGTCGCCGCCGGACGGGTCGACACGGACGACCTCGCCGACCGGGACTCCGGGCACGAACGGCTTGTCCTTGCTGGACCCGAACGTGACGAGCCGGTCGCCCTTCTTGACCTTGGCCTTGCCGTTCAGGAACTGGACGGCAAGCGGGCGGGAGCCCTGGCCGGTGGCGAAGCCGAGTTCGTCGGTGGACTCCATCCGGGTGCCGACGGTGAAGTCGGGGTCGTTGGCGAGGAGCACCGTCGCGGTGTCCGGGCCGACGGTGGTGACCCTGCCCACGAGTCCGTCGCCGTTGAGGACGGTCATGTCGCGCTTGAGACCGTCCTTGGAACCCGCGTCGATGGTGACCGTCCAGGAGAAGCCCTGGGCCGCTCCTATGGCGATGACCTCGGCGGCCTTGATGCCGTACTGTCCGGCGGCCGACTTCTTCAGCATCTTGTCGAGCTCGCGGACCCGGCTGCGGTTCTGGTCGTCGCTGCCGAGCTTGGCTTTCAGCGCGGCGTTCTGCTGCTCCAGTGCGGCGATCTTGTCGTGCCGGTCGCCGGAGGCGCGTACCGCCCCTATGGCGTTGCCCACCGGGTCGACGGCTGCCGCGACCCCGTTCTCAACCGGTCCGAAGACCGTGGAGGCGGCCTGCCGGGCACCGTCCACCGGCGACTCCTCCCCACCGCGGATATCCACCGTGATCAGTGCGAATGCGATGGCGATCAGCAGCACCAGGAGCAGCCGGCTCTCTCGTGTGTCCCTCACGTGCGGCGGCCGTGCCTTCCTCGTAGGAATGTTCGTGCCTGTATATCAACGATCCTCCGCGCGGAGCGGCAGCGTCCGCGCGGAGGCTCGCGTGAGTTCCTACCGTCGGGGTCGGGGCTGGGCGTCCAGCACCTGCTGGAGCGCCTCGAACTCCTCGACGCACTTGCCGGATCCGAGCGCGACGGAGTCCAGCGGGTTCTCGGCGATGTGGATCGGCATGCCCGTCTCGTGACGGAGCCGCTCGTCCAGTCCGCGCAGCAGCGCGCCGCCGCCGGTGAGGACGATGCCGCGGTCCATGACATCGCCGGAGAGCTCCGGCGGGCACTTGTCGAGCGTCGTCTTGACCGCGTCGACGATCGCGTTGACCGGCTCCTCGATCGCCTTGCGGACCTCGGTCGCGGAGATGACCACGGTCTTGGGCAGGCCCGAGACGAGGTCGCGGCCGCGGACCTCGGTGTGCTCGTCCTTCTCCAGATCGAACGCCGAACCGATGGTGATCTTGATCTGTTCGGCGGAGCGCTCACCGAGGAGGAGCGAGTACTCCTTCTTGATGTGCTGGATGATCGCGTTGTCCAGCTCGTCACCGGCGACCCGGATCGACTGGGCGGTGACGATTCCGCCGAGCGAGATGACCGCGACCTCGGTGGTGCCGCCACCGATGTCGACGACCATGTTGCCGGTGGCCTCGTGGACCGGCAGACCGGAGCCGATGGCCGCCGCCATGGGCTCCTCGATGATGTGCACCTGGCGGGCGCCGGCCTGCGTCGACGCCTCGATGACGGCGCGTCGCTCGACCCCGGTGATACCGGAGGGCACACAGACGACGACCCGCGGGCGGGCCAGGTAGCGGCGCTTGTGGATCTTCAGGATGAAGTAGCGGAGCATCCGCTCCGTGATCTCGAAGTCGGCGATCACGCCGTCCTTCAGTGGCCGTACGGCAACGATGTTGCCCGGTGTACGGCCGATCATCTTCTTGGCCTCGGCGCCGACCGCCAGGATGCCGCCGGTGTTGGTGTTGATGGCCACGACGGACGGCTCGTTCAGAACGATGCCGCGCCCCCTGACGTACACCAGCGTGTTGGCAGTCCCGAGGTCGATAGCCATGTCACGGCCGATGAACGACATTGAGTTCCCCTTGTTCCCCATGAGGATGCGTCGGGCCTTCCCAAGTGAAAGCGGTGATGGCTTGATTTGGTAGGCGAGATGAGCGCTGCGGGCGTGGAAGCTTCCATCGTAGTGCCGGATACACCGACACAGCGCGAGGGTCCTTCGCCTTGTTGAGCAGAACGGGTGGCCGTCCCACTCATGGTGACGTTACGTCGGGGAGATGCGTTCCCGCGATCGGTGACCCTATGCCGAAGGGCGACCGAATTACTTCGGTCGCCCCAGGTCATGAGCGCTGTTTGGCGGAGCGGAGGTCAGGAAAGTCCCGGAAAGAACAGCTTCATTTCTCGCTCTGCGGACTCCTCGGAGTCCGAGGCGTGGATGAGGTTCTCCCGGGTGACCGTACCGAGGTCGCCACGGATCGATCCGGGCGCGGCGGCGATCGGGTCGGTGGGGCCGGCCAGGGCACGGACGCCCTCGATCACCCGCTCGCCCTCGGCCACCAGGGCGACAATCGGACCGGACTGCATGAACTCGACGAGCGGCTCGTAGAACGGGCGGCCGACGTGCTCGGCGTAGTGCTGCTCCAGCGTCGCCCGGTCGAGGGTACGCAGCTCCAGCGCGGTGATCTTCCAGCCGGCCTTGCGCTCGATGCGGCCGACGATCTCGCCGACCAGACCGCGACGGACGGCGTCGGGCTTGAGAAGAACGAGAGTGCGCTGAGTCATGTACGGCTCCTTGCAGGCATACGGGTGCGGTGAAGCGAGATTACAGGGGCGCGGTAACGGCCCGGCGGCCGGGTTTGCCCGCCGGGCAAGGGGCGTGCACCGGCCGCGCGCCGGGTCAGCCCGCGGCGGGGGCCCGCGCCGCCTCCTGCTCGGCCCAGCGGGCCTTCGCCTCGTCGATCTTGCGGCCGTAGTGCACCGAGGCCCACCACAGGCCACCGAAGACCAGACCGAGGATGAACATCATCGGCACCACGAAGCCACTGGCGACCAGCGCGATCTGGAGCGCCCAGCCGAGCTGCACGCCGCCGGGGCGGGTGATCACCCCGCAGAGCAGCACGGAGAGCAGCATGCCGATGCCGCAGACCGTCCACACCGTCGCTGACGACAGGTCGTCGGACTTCATCGCGACGAGTCCGGCGAAGCCGATCACGAAGAACTCGCCGATCAGGGTCGACGCACAGAGCGTACGCACGTGGGTCAGCTCCTTCCCAGAAGCAGCCGGGCCTCGCCGACCGTGATCACGGATCCGGTCACCAGCACCCCGGCGCCCGCGTACTCGTCCTCTTCCTCGGCGAGGGTGATCGCCGCCTCCAGCGCGTCGTCGAGACGGGGTTCGACCTGGACCCGCTCGTTGCCGAAGACCTCGACGGCGACGGTCGCCAGGGCGTCCGCGTCCATCGCGCGGCCGCTGGAGTTCTGGGTGATGACGACCTCGGCGAAGATCGGCTCGAAGGCCTCCAGGAGCCCCCGGACGTCCTTGTCGCCGCTGGCACCGACCACACCGATCAGCCGGGAGAAACCGAACGCCTCGGAGAGCCCCTCGGCGGCGGCGCGGGCGCCGGCCGGGTTGTGGGCGGCGTCCAGGACGACGGTGGGGCTGGAGCGGACGACTTCGAGACGGCCGGGCGAGAGCACCGCGGCGAAGGCCTTGCGGATGATGTCGGCGTCGAGCGATCCGGGCTGCTCGGCACCGATCCCGAAGAACGCCTCGACGGCACAGAGCGCCACCACGGCGTTGTGCGCCTGGTGGGCGCCGTACAGCGGAAGGAAGATGTTGTCGTACTCGCCGCCGAGACCGCGCAGCGTCAGCAGCTGCCCGCCGACCGCGATCTCCCGGGAGACGACGCCGAACTCCATGCCCTCGCGGGCCACCGTGGCGTCGGCCGCGACGGCCTTCTTCAACATCACCTGAGCGGCGTCGACCGGCTGCTGGGCCAGGATGACCGTCGCACCCTGCTTGATGATCCCGGCCTTCTCCGCCGCGATCTCGCCGGGCGTGGAGCCCAGCCGGTCGGTGTGGTCCAGGGAGATCGGGGTGACGACCGCGACCGTGGAGTCGATGACGTTGGTCGCGTCCCAGCTGCCGCCCATGCCGACCTCGACGACGGCGACATCGACCGGCGTGTCGGCGAACGCCGCGTACGCCATGCCGGTGAGCACCTCGAAGAAGGAGAGCCGGTAGGGCTGCTGCGCGTCGACCATCTCGATGTACGGCTTGATGTCCTGGTACGCCTCGACGAACCGCTCGGCGTCCATCGGGGCGCCGTCCAGGCTGATCCGCTCGGTGATCGACTGGACGTGCGGCGAGGTGTAGCGGCCGGTACGCAGGTCGAACGCGCCGAGCAGGCCCTCGATCATGCGGGCCGTGCTCGTCTTGCCGTTGGTACCGGTGATGTGGATGGAGGGGTACGCGCGCTGCGGGTCACCGAGCACGTCCATCAGGGCGGCGATGCG
Source organism: Streptomyces sp. NPDC048671 (assembly GCF_055587045.1). NCBI lineage: Bacteria > Bacillati > Actinomycetota > Actinomycetes > Kitasatosporales > Streptomycetaceae > Streptomyces > Streptomyces sp. NPDC048671. The sequence goes on from NZ_JBVJHB010000023.1 coordinate 44,744, forward strand.
CGCCACGGACGGCTCCAGCTTGGTCTCCCCCCAGCGCCCGGCGAGCTCCCGCTCCACCGCGCGCAGCGCCCTGTCCACCTCCGGATCGGAAGGGCGGGCGGGGACCTCGTCGGCCTGGGGCGGCCCGGAGGCGGCGCGCAGCGTCCGGCTCCCGGCCTCGATCACCGCCAGGTCGGGGTCGCGCTGGGTCGCTTCGTCGACGATCTCCGCGAAGGTCTCGTCGGAGTCGGACGCGTCGTGCCGGTCGGAAGGGCGGGGCTCACTCACAGGGCCAGTCTACGGATGAGCACCGACATCGCGCGCAGCGCCCGGCTGCGGGGGTACGGCGGAGCCCCCGTACCCCTCGGCCGAGGGGTACGGGGGCTCCGTGCGGCCGGGCCGGGTCAGGCCTGCGGCAGGGCCGCCAGCTGGCTGGTGATGCGCTCGATGTCGCTCTCGGCCTTGGTGAGCCGGCCACGGATCTTGTCGACCACGTTGTCCGGGGCCTTGCCGAGGAACGCCTCGTTGTTCAGCTTGCCGTTGGCCTGCGCCTTCTCCTTCTCGGCGGCGCCCAGGTCCTTCGTCAGGCGCTTGCGCTCGGCCTCGATGTCGATCGTGCCGGACAGGTCGAGCGCGACCGTGGCGCCCGCGACCGGCAGCGACGCGGTGGCGTGGAAGCCGTCACCGGCGGGCTGGAGGCGCAGCAGCTGGCGGATGGCCGCCTCGTGCGCGGCGAGCGGCGTACCGGTGAGGTCCAGCTCGGCCGGGACCTTCTGGCCGGGCTGGAGGCCCTGGTCGGAGCGGAAGCGGCGGACCTCGGTGACGACCTGCTGGACGAGCTCGATCTCCTTCTCGGCCGCGTCGTCCCGGAAGCCGCTGTCCTTGGGCCAGTCCGCGATGACGACGGACTCGCGGCCGGTGAGCGCGGTCCACAGGGTCTCGGTGACGAACGGGACGATCGGGTGCAGGAGGCGCAGCATCACGTCGAGGACCTCGCCCAGGACCCGGCCCGAGACCTCGGCCGGCCGGCCGCCGCCGAAGAACGTGGTCTTGGACAGCTCGACGTACCAGTCGAAGACCTCGTCCCAGGCGAAGTGCCGGAGCGCCTCGCTGAGCTTGGAGAACTGGAAGTCGTCGTAGTACGCGTCGACTTCGGCGACGGTCCTGCCCAGCCGGGACAGGATCCAGCGGTCGGTCACCGACATCTCGCCGACGGCCGGCAGCTCGCCCTCGATGGTGGCACCGTTCATCAGGGCGAAGCGGGTGGCGTTCCAGATCTTGTTGGAGAACTTGGCGGAACCCTGGACCCACTCCTCGCCGATCGGGACGTCGACACCGGGGTTGGCACCGCGCGCCAGGGTGAAACGGAGCGCGTCGGAGCCGTACTTGTCCATCCAGTCCAGCGGGTTGACCACGTTCCCGAAGGACTTCGACATCTTCTTGCCGTGCTCGTCGCGGACCATGCCGTGCAGCACGATCGTGTCGAACGGCGGGACGCCGTCGTTGACGTACAGGCCGAACATCATCATCCGGGCGACCCAGAAGAAGAGGATGTCGTAGCCGGTGACCAGGACGGAGTTCGGGTAGAACTTCGCGAGGCTGTCGGTCTGTTCGGGCCAGCCGAGGGTGGAGAAGGGCCACAGGCCGGAGGAGAACCAGGTGTCCAGGACATCGCTGTCCTGCGTCCAGCCCTCGCCGGTGGGCGCCTCGTCGTCCGGTCCGACGCAGACGACCTCGCCGTTCGGGCCGTACCAGACGGGGATGCGGTGGCCCCACCAGAGCTGGCGCGAGATCGTCCAGTCGTGGAGGTTGTCGACCCAGTCGAAGTACCGCTTCTCCATCTCCTGCGGATGGATCTTGACCTTGCCGTCGCGGACGGCGTCACCGGCCGCCTTGGCGAGCGGCTCGACCTTGACCCACCACTGGAGGGAGAGGCGCGGCTCGATGGTGGTCTTGCAGCGCGAGCAGTGCCCGACGGAGTGGACGTAGGGACGCTTCTCGGCGACGATCCGGCCCTCGGCGCGCAGGGCGGCGACGATGGCGGAGCGGGCTTCCAGCCGGTCCAGGCCCTGGAAGGGGCCGGGGACGGTGATGACGGCCCGCTCGTCCAGGACGGTGAGGAAGGGCAGGTCGTGGCGCTTGCCGATCTCGAAGTCGTTCGGGTCGTGCGCCGGGGTCACCTTGACGGCGCCGGTGCCGAACTCGGGGTCGACGTGGTGGTCGGCGACGACCGGGATCGTACGGTCGGTCAGCGGCAGCTTGATCTGCCTGCCGACCAGGTGCCGGTAGCGCTCGTCGTCGGGGTGGACGGCGACCGCGGTGTCACCGAGCATCGTCTCGGCGCGGGTGGTGGCGACGACGATGGTCTCGTCGCCCTCGCCGTACTTCATGGAGACGAGCTCGCCGTCGTCCTCCTGGTACTCGACCTCGATGTCCGAGATCGCGGTGAGACAGCGCGGGCACCAGTTGATGATGCGCTCGGCGCGGTAGATCAGCCCGTCGTCGTACATCCGCTTGAAGACGGTCTGGACGGCCTTGGACAGGCCCTCGTCCATGGTGAACCGCTCACGGGACCAGTCGACGCCCTCGCCGAGGCGGCGCATCTGGCCGGAGATCTGGCCACCGGACTCGTTCTTCCACTGCCAGACCCGCTCGACGAAGGCCTCGCGGCCCAGGTCGTGGCGGGACTTGCCCTCCTTGCCGAGCTCGCGCTCGACGACGTTCTGGGTGGCGATGCCGGCGTGGTCCATACCGGGCTGGTACAGCGCCTCGAAGCCCTGCATCCGCTTGCGGCGGACCAGCGCGTCGATCAGCGTGTGCTCGAAGGCGTGCCCCAGGTGCAGGGAGCCTGTGACGTTGGGCGGCGGGATGACGATGGAGTACGGCGGCTTGTCGCTGTGCTCGTCGGCCTCGAAGTAGCCGCGCTCCACCCAGCGCTCATACAGCTTCCCCTCTACCTCGGCCGGCGTGTACTGGGTCGGCAGTTCGGGGTTGCTGGCTGGCTGCTGCGCTGCATTCTCGGTCACGCGACACAGTTTAGGGCCGTCACAGTCATGCACTGAAACCGGTTTGTTGAGTAACGGTGTGCCTCCCGGTGCCCCACCCCCGCGGGCCTTCCGTCAGGATGTTCGGAACGCGTAAGTATGACGAACAGGGGAAACCGCAGATGAGCTTCAACCAGCCGGGCCCGTACGACGGACAGCCGCCCCAGGGCCAGCCCGGACCGTACGGCCAGCAGCCGGGCCCCTACGGCGGCCCGCCGCCCCAGGGCCCGCCGCAGGGCCAGCCCGGTTACGGGTACCCGCAGCAGGCCCCCCAGGGCGTCCCGCCGCAGCAGCAGCCCCCGCAGCCGGGCTACGGCTACCCGCAGGCCCAGCAGCCCGGCCCGTACGGCCAGCAGCCCCCCACTCCCCCGTACGGCGGCCAGCCGGTCTACGGCCAGCAGCCCCCGTTCCCCCCGGCCCCGCAGCCGAAGAAGAAGACCGGCCTGATCATCGGCGGTGTGATCGTGGCGCTGGCGGTCATCGCGGGCGGGGCGTACTTCCTGGTGTCGGGCGACGGCGCCGGCAACAGCGACGTCGCGGACTCCACCAAGGGGTACAAGCTGACACTGGCCGCCTCGGTGGACGACTACAAGAAGGGCGTCAAGGACACCTCCGCGGATGAGATGACGAGCACGGAGAAGTCCGAAGCCGAGGCCCTGGGCGTCAAGAACGCCCACAAGGCAGAGGGCCAGTACACGAGCGGCGACCTTGAGAAGACCCCGCTCACGGCAAAGATGCTCATGGTGTACGGCAACTGGGGCGAGATATCCGACCCGTCGAAGGCCCTCGACGGCACGTTCGCGCAGGCCCAGAAAGGCATGGCCGAGGACGAAGAGAACAAGTCCTCTCTCGTCGGCAGCCCCGAGGACGTCACACCGGCAGGCTTCAAGGGCGCCCTGATGAGGTGCCAGAACATGAAGGTGGTCAATGACAAGGCCGACGGCACCGCGGCGAACGGCCCCAAGGACATGCTCATGCCCGTCTGCGTCTGGGCCGACTACAGCACTGTCGGTGCGGTTGTCGGTTTCGACGTCGGCGGCGCCATGACCAACAAGCCCATGACGCAGGACGAGGTGGCAACCCTCGCCGCCAAGCTCTACAACACCTCCCGCACCAAGGTCTGATCCCGGCACCTCGCAACGCGAAGGGGCGCCCAGCCAGTTCACCTGGCCGGGCGCCCCTTCGCGTACGTCTCTACGCCACCGCTACGCGGACTTCTCGTGGCGGCCGTCGTCGTTCTTCCCGATCGTGCGCGGCTCACGCGGGACCAGGGTCGGGTTGACGTTGTTGCGGACCACGTCCGAGGTGATGACGACCCGGGCGACGTCCTTGCGGGACGGCACCTCGTACATCACCGACTGGAGGACCTCCTCCATGATCGCGCGCAGACCGCGCGCACCGGTCTGGCGCAGGATCGCCTGGTCGGCGATGGCCTCCAGCGCCTCGCGCTCGAAGTCCAGCTCCACGCCGTCGAGTTCGAACAGCCGCTGGTACTGCTTCACCAGGGCGTTGCGCGGCTCGATGAGGATCTGGAGCAGGGCCTCGCGGTCCAGGTTGTGGACCGAGGTCAGGACCGGGAGGCGGCCGATGAACTCGGGGATCATCCCGAACTTCACCAGGTCCTCCGGCATGACCTCCTGGAACTGGTCGCTCGCCTGGATCTCCAGCTTGGAGCGGATCGTGGCGCCGAAGCCGATACCCTTCGCGCCGGCCCTGGACTCGATGATCTTCTCCAGGCCGGAGAACGCCCCGCCCACGATGAACAGCACGTTCGTCGTGTCGATCTGGATGAACTCCTGGTGCGGGTGCTTCCGGCCGCCCTGCGGCGGTACGGAGGCGGTGGTGCCCTCCAGGATCTTCAGCAGGGCCTGCTGGACGCCCTCGCCGGAGACATCGCGGGTGATCGACGGGTTCTCGCTCTTGCGGGCGACCTTGTCGATCTCGTCGATGTAGATGATCCCGGTCTCGGCCTTCTTGACGTCGTAGTCAGCGGCCTGGATCAGCTTCAGCAGAATGTTCTCGACGTCCTCGCCGACATAGCCGGCCTCCGTCAGCGCCGTCGCGTCCGCGATGGCGAACGGGACGTTGAGCATCCGGGCCAGTGTCTGCGCGAGGAGGGTCTTGCCCGAGCCCGTGGGGCCCAGCAGCAGGATGTTGGACTTGGCGAGCTCGATCGCGTCGTCACGGCTCGTACCGCCGCCGTTCTCCCCGGCCTGGACCCGCTTGTAGTGGTTGTACACAGCGACCGAGAGAGCCTTCTTCGCGGGCTCCTGCCCTACGACGTACCCCTCGAGGAACTCGTAGATCTCGCGCGGCTTGGGAAGTTCCTCCCACCGCACCTCGGAGGTCTCCGCGAGCTCCTCCTCGATGATCTCGTTGCAGAGATCGATGCACTCGTCGCAGATGTACACACCGGGTCCCGCAATGAGCTTCTTCACCTGCTTCTGGCTCTTTCCGCAGAACGAGCACTTGAGCAGGTCGCCGCCATCACCGATGCGTGCCACGAGGTGCTTCCCCTTCGCCTGGGAGACGCCTGGTTCAGCGGCTCCTGGTGCCTCTATCCGACGGTACCTTGCCTGGCCCCCCGTTCGGGCCCCCCTTGGCACGGTTCACACGGCCGGAGCCGGTGACCCTGCCGCACCAAGGGGTAAAGGCCGACGTCAGGCGGCCGCTCCGGCCGCCGTCTTGCGGGTCGCGACGATCTGGTCGACCAGGCCGTAGGCCAGGGCGTCATCGGCGGTCAGGATCTTGTCCCGCTCGATGTCGTCGCGGATCTTCTCGATCGGCGTGGTGGAGTGCTTGGCCAGCAGCTCCTCCAGCTGGGTCCGCATCCGCAGGATCTCGTTGGCCGCGATCTCCAGGTCGGAGAGCTGCTCACGGCCGGTCTGCGAGGACGGCTGGTGGATCAGGATACGCGCGTTCGGCAGCGCCAGACGCTTGCCCGCCGTGCCCGCGGCGAGCAGCACGGCCGCGGCGGAGGCCGCCTGGCCCATGCAGACCGTCTGGATGTCCGGCTTCACGAACTGCATCGTGTCGTAGATCGCGGTGAGCGCGGTGAACGAGCCGCCGGGGCTGTTGATGTAGATCGAGATGTCCCGGTCCGGGTCCATCGACTCCAGGCACAGCAGCTGCGCCATGACGTCGTTGGCGGAGGCGTCGTCGATCTGCACCCCGAGGAAGATCACGCGCTCCTCGAAGAGCTTCGCGTACGGGTCGTACTCACGCACGCCCTGCGAGGTGCGCTCCACGAAGCGCGGCACGATGTAGCGGTTGTCCACCTGCGGGCCGGTGTAGAGGCCGCTCGCGGAGGCGCCGGGGAAGTTGTTCATGTGGGTGTTCACCATCCTGGTGGCGTTCTGTGGGCTGGGTGTCTCGGCGTACGAGAGATGCGGTGCGGTGCGACGCGGTCCGGTGGGAACCGGATCAGGCGCCGGTGCCGCCGCCGCCCGGAACGCCCGACGCGATCGTGATGATCTCGTCGATGAGGCCGTAGTCCTTGGCCTCCTCCGCGGTGTACCAGCGGTCGCGGTCGCCGTCGCGGATGATCGTCTCCACGGTCTGGCCGGAGTGGCGGGCGGTGATCTCCGCCATCCGCTGCTTGGTGCGCAGCAGGTACTGGGCCTGGATCTTGATGTCCGAGGCCGTACCGCCGATGCCGGCCGAACCCTGGTGCATGAGGATGTCGGTGTTCGGGAGCGCGAAGCGCTTGCCGGCGCTGCCGCCGGTGAGCAGGAACTGGCCCATCGAGGCCGCCATGCCCATACCGATGGTGACCACGTCGTTCGGGATGTACTGCATGGTGTCGTAGACCGCCATGCCGGCCGTCACCGAACCGCCGGGGCTGTTGATGTAGAGGTAGATGTCCTTGTCCGGGTCGGCGGCAAGGAGAAGCAGCTGCGCGGTGATCTTGTTGGCGATGTCATCGTCGACCTGCTGACCGAGGAAGATGATGCGCTCGCCGAGCAGTCGGCTGTAGACCTGGTCACCGAGGCCTCCACCGAGGGACGGCTCTCCGGCGGCGTAGGGCATCAGATTCGTCACGTATCCACCTGCTCGTCTCTGACGGCTCCGGCCGTCTCAGCGTCTTCGTACCGGGTGGGCCGGGACTCCCCGACCCTTCCTATTCATGGACCCTAACGCGCAGGTGGGACAACGCCATCCCGCTTCCGCAACTGTTCGCTGGGAGCGCAAGGTCCGCAGTCCGCACACGGGTTGTGGGGGCCGCCGGCGGATACGACGACGGGCTCCGGACGCGATTGCGTCCGGAGCCCGTCGTACGGGTTCAGAGCGGGGCTCAGGCCTCGGTCTTCTCCTCGGCCGCGTCGGCCACGGCGTCGGTGGTGCCCTCGGCGGCCTCGACCGCCTCGGTGGCCTCCTCCGCCACGTCTTCGTCGTCTTCCAGATCGACGACCTCACCGTTGGTGTCGACGACCTTGGCGGCCTCGACGACCACGGCCAGCGCCTTGCCGCGGGCGACCTCGCCGACGAGCATCGGCACCTGGCCACCCTCGACGACGGCCTGGGCGAACTGGTCGGGGCTCATGCCGGAGGACTGCGCGCGCCGCATGAGGTGCTCGGTGAGCTCCTCCTGGTTGACGTTCAGCTTCTCCTTGTTCACGAGCTCGTCAAGGATGAACTGGGTCTTGATGCCCTTGACGGCCTGCTCGGAGGTCTCAGCCTCGAACTCCTCAAGGGTCTTGCCCTGGATCTCCAGGTACTTCTCCAGGTCGAGACCCATCTGGCCGAGCTGGTGGTGCTCCAGGTTGTGCTTGCGGGTCTGGACCTCGTCCGCGAGCAGCTTCTCGGGGATCGGGACCTCGGCGAGCTTCAGCAGCTCCTCGAGGACCCGCTCCTGGGCCTGGGTGGCCTGGTCGTACTGCTTGGTGCTCTCCAGCCGCTTGCGGCTGTCGGCCTTGAGCTCGTCGAGCGTGTCGAACTCGCTCGCCATCTGGGCGAACTCGTCGTCCAGCTCGGGGAGCTCACGGGCGGCGACCGCGGTGACCTTGACGGTGACCTCGGCCTCCTTGCCCTCGGCGGAGCCGCCCTTCAGCTCGGAGGTGAAGGTGGTCTCGCCACCCGCCTCCAGGCCGGTGACGGCGTCGTCGATGCCTTCGAGGAGTTCGCCGGAACCGATGGTGTACGAGACACCCTCGGCCACGCCGTCCTCCAGGACCTCGCCCTCGACCTTGGCGGTCAGGTCGATCGTCACGACGTCGCCGTCGGCGGCGGCGCGCTCGACCGGGTTGGTCGAGGCGAAGCGGTCGCGGAGCTGCTCCACGGCCTTCTCGACGTCCTCGTCGCTGACCTCAAGGGCGTCGACGGTGACCTCGATGCCGGAGTAGTCCGGAATCTCGATCTCGGGGCGTACGTCAACCTCAGCGGTGAAGGCCAGCAGTTCGCCGTCCTTCAGCTCCGTGATGTCGACCTCCGGCTGTCCGAGGACGTTGAGCTCTCCCTCGTTGACGGCCTCGGTGTAGAACTTCGGGAGCGCGTCGTTGACGGCCTCCTCCAGCACAGCACCGCGGCCGAACCGCTGGTCGATGACCCGGTTGGGGATCTTGCCCTTGCGGAACCCCTTCACCGTGACCTGCTGGTTGATCTTCTTGTACGCCGCGTCGAGGCTGTCCTTGAGCTCCTCGAAGGGCACCTCAATGCTGAGCCGAACCCGAGTCGGGTTCAGGGTCTCCACGGCGCTCTTCACGGTTCGGTCTCCTTGTGGCTGACTTCTTGGGGTTCTGCTCCACCGCACACGAGGCGGCTTCGCGGACCGAGCCCGGTACATCAGACACACGGGCACGCATTTTGCATAGTAACGGCAAGGGGTAGAACTCCCACAATGCGAGCTTGCCGGTGGTCGGGGTGGCCGGATTCGAACCGACGACCTTCCGCTCCCAAAGCGGACGCGCTACCAAGCTGCGCCACACCCCGTCGGTGCGACACGTAGGGTACATGCAGAGCGGCGGTGCATCGGCCGCTTTCCGTCGGACGTCGCGCAACGCGACACCGGGTGCGGCGATCGGGTGTGCGGGCGACGCCCGCGACCCGCTACGATGTTTCTCGTGCCGCGGCCCTCGTGACCTGCGGTGCGTTGTATGCGGGCGTAGCTCAATGGTAGAGCACTAGTCTTCCAAACTAGCTACGCGGGTTCGATTCCCGTCGCCCGCTCTCAGTGGGTCCGTACCTGGTCAGACCGGGTGCGGACCTTCTTGTAGCCGAACCTCTCCCGCAGGACCCTGGCCGGGCGCCACGACGCCGGAGACCGGCGCTTTCCGCGTTGCCGGGTGCGGAGCGGCCGTGGATCAGAAGCTGATCTGGTTGAGGCTCTGCGCTATCGAGTCCATGAACTTCTGGATCGACGGCGCCATGCCGGTCGAGGCCAGGAAGAAGCCGAAGAGCACCGCGACGATCGCGGGTCCGGCCTTGATGGAGCCGCCTCGGATCAGCACCACGAGGACGATCGCCAAAAGAAGCACCACAGACAGTGAAATGGCCATGACTGATCACACCCTCGGTCGGTCCGCCTTGCCGGCCCGGAAGTGTGCGTCCGCGCACACCTCCGTTGGCGTCCATCGTGCCACCAACTCCCCTGTGGTCGCTGCCAGGTGACGCAAGGACCGGTCGGTATCGCGCCATCTTGCGCCGGTCGCGCGCCGGTGCTCGATATCCGGGCGCGGCCGCCGGCCCAGCAGCCGCACGGCGAGTGCGGGGAGACGCGCACGGCAATGAGCGAGGGCCGGAAATGATCTGCAACGGTGATCGTTTCCTTACCCACACACTTTATTCACATGGAATTCCCCGGGCCGAATGCGACGTAATTCACCCCCCTCAACTACCGCCCGGTATGCACCATTTAAGGAGGATTAACGCTCCGATACCGGGCAAAAATCAAAGGTTTGACTTTTGGTCGACCGGGAACACGCGATATCCGATGGCAGTTTTACGAAATGCAATCGAGACGTCTAGGGTGCTTGAGATGTTCCACGCTCCGAACGTATTTCACAGGGCCCCGCTCCCCCCGGCGACCCGGGAGTCGGAGCCCAGACGCCAAGCGCCTGCGAGGACCCCGAACTCCCCCTCTGCGGTGGCGGTGGCGGAACAGCCTGCGCAGAACGCACCCGCGAAGAAGCGTGACGCCTACTTCGACAACGCCAAGTACCTGGCCATCGTGCTGGTTGCGGTGGCACACGCATGGGTGCCGGTCATGGAGGGAAGCAGGACGGCCCGCGCGCTGTACATGGTGACGTACACCTTCCACATGCCGGCCTTCATCATCATTTCCGGTTATTTCTCACGTTCGTTCAGCCTGACCCCCGCCAAGGTGAAGCGCCTGGTCACGGGGGTCGCCGTGCCGTATGTGGTGTTCGAGACGGCGTACTCGCTGTTCCGGCGGTACGCGAACGACTCGCCCGACACGGCGATCAGCCTGCTGGAGCCCTGGTACCTCACCTGGTTCCTGGCCGCCCTGTTCATCTGGCGGCTCACCACACCGATCTGGCAGAACCTGCGCCACCCGCTGGCGGTCTCGCTCCTGATCGCCGTCCTCGCCTCGTTCGCCCCCAGCATCGGTGACGATCTCGACCTGCCGCGCGTTCTGCAGTTCCTGCCGTTCTTCGTGCTCGGACTCCAGCTCAAGCCCGAACACTTCCGGCTGGTCAAGCGCCGCGAGGTGCGGCTGCTGGCCCTGCCGCTGTTCGCCGGCGCGGCGGTCTTCGCCTACTGGGCGGCGCCCCGGATGCAGCTGGGCTGGTTCCTGCGCGACTCCAGCGCCCAGGACATGAACGCCCCGTGGTGGTCCGGCGCGGTGATGACCCTCGCGCTGTTCGGCTGCGCGACGCTGCTCACCATCGGGTTCCTGGCGCTGGTCCCGCGCCGCCACATGTGGTTCACGGTGCTGGGCGCCGGGACGATCTGCGGCTACCTGCTGCACGGGTTCCTGGTGAAGGGCGCCGGCTACGCGGGCCTCTTCGACCGCAACGACTGGCTGGTCTCGCCGACCGGTCTGGTGCTCGTCACCGTGGCCGCCTCGGCCGGCGTGACCCTGCTGTGCACGCCTCCGGTGCGGCGGGTCATGCGCTGTGTGACCGAGCCGGACATGAACTGGGCGTTCCGGCGGGACGCCGCCAAGATCTGAGATCCGGCGGAGCCCGGCCCGGATCCGGGCCGGGCTCCGCCGTGTTGGCTCAATCCCGCTGTTCGGTGGGCGAATTCGGTGCGGTGAGCCCGAGCAGGCTCCGTACCTGCGCATACTTCTCGGCCAGCCGGGTACGGATGGCCGGTTCCAGCACCGCGAGGCGGGCCGGGTCCGCGTTGTGCGCGAGATCGGCCTCCTTGATCAGCAGCGCGCCCGGGGTGGCCAGGATGCGGCGGGTGTACGCCGGCAGGTCCTCGCCGTCCCGCTTGCTGACGGCGAGGACCATGTCCTTCACCCGCTGCGGCAGCGCGGCCCCGGCCAGCCACCGCGCCGACAGCGCGTCGTCCTCGACCGCGTCGTGCAGCCAGGCCGCGGCGATCTGGTCCTCGCTGCCACCCCTGGCCCGTACGCCCTCGGCGACGGCCGCCAGGTGTTCGGCGTACGGCCGGCCCGCCTTGTCCCGTTGACCCGCGTGGGCCTCGCGGGCGATGCGCTCGACTTCGGCCAGGGTCAGCTGTGCGCGGGGTGCTGTCATGGCCCGACTCTACGGACGGACGGGCGGCGGCCGGGCTCAGGGCGCCGGCAGGCGGATCGGGACGCCGGACGGGGGATCGCGACGTCGGTCTGGGACGCCGGTCGGGACATCGGTCGGGGCGTCGGTCGGGGCGTCGGTCGGGGCGGGGATACTTGCAACGTCAATCATTCGGTAAACTAATTACTGACGATTCCTTGACGTTCTCTTGACCAAGCGAAGGACCGGGCTCATCGGACACGCAGACACGCTCATAGCCATGGGCGGCGCCTTCCTCGCCGCCGCCGTACTCGCCCGTGTAGGCAGCCGCATCGGACTGCCGACCATCCCCCTGTTCATCCTGGCCGGAATCCTGCTCGGCCCGCACACCCCCGGCATCGTCCTCGTCGCCGACCCGCACGACCTGGAGATGCTCTCCGCGCTCGGCCTGGTGCTGCTGCTCTTCTACCTCGGCCTGGAGTTCCACCTCGACGGCCTCAAGGAGGGCGGGCGCAGGATGGCGCTCGCCGGGGGCGCCTATATCGTCCTGAACGTCGGCGCCGGGCTCGGATTCGGCTTCGTGCTGGGCTGGGGCACGTCGGAGGCGCTGGTGCTGGCCGGGGTGCTCGGCATCTCGTCGTCGGCCATCATCACCAAGATCCTGGTCGACCTGGGCCGGATCGGTAATCCGGAGACCCAGCCGATCCTGGGCATCATCGTCGTCGACGACGTGTTCCTCGCGCTGTACCTGGCGGCCCTCCAGCCCATCCTCTCGGGCGCCGACAGCCTCGCGGCGGCGGCGGTCGACGGCGGCAAGGCCTTCGGCTTCCTGCTGGTGCTGGCCCTGGCCGCCCGGTTCGGCACCAAGTTCATCAGCAAGCTGATCAACACCCGGGACGACGAACTCCTCGTCATCTCCTTCCTCGGTGCCGCGGTCCTGGTGGCCGGCATCTCGGAGTGGTTCGGGGTCGCGGACGCCATCGGCGCCTTCATGGTGGGTCTGATGCTCGGCAGCACCACCTCGGGGGAACGCATCCTCAAGCTGGTCCACCCGCTGCGCGACGCCTTCGGCGCGATCTTCTTCTTCGCCTTCGGCCTCTCCATCAACCCCGGCGATCTGCCGGTCGTGCTGTGGGCGGTGCTGGCCGCCGTCGCGCTGACGTTCGCCATGAACGTCCTCTCCGGGATCATCACCGCCAAGCTGTACGGGTTCGGTCCGCAGGAGGCGGCGAACATCTCCACCACCCTGGTGGCGCGCGGCGAGTTCGCGCTCATCCTCGCCACGATGGCGGCGGGCGCGGGGCTCGACGAGCGGCTGGCGCCGTTCATCGCCGGATACGTACTCGTCCTCGCGGTTCTGGCGCCACTGATGGCCGGACGCTCGCACTGGCTGGCCCGGTTCCTTCCGGGCGGACGCGGCGCCACACCCGCCCCGATCCAGTGACGGGCCGAAAGGCGTTGACGTACGCCCGGTTCGGGCCGGTTACGTACGGTTCAGGATTTACGTGACAGAAGCAGCAGCGCCCGGTCGTCGTTGACGTCCTTGGCGCATGCCTCGATGAGGTGCCAGGCCGCACCCTCGAAGCCCGTCGAGACATAGCGGTCGGCCTCGCCGGTCAGCCGGTCGATGCCCTCCGCCATGTCCCGTTCGGACGTCTCCACCAGTCCGTCGGTGAACAGCATCAGCACGTCCCCTGGGGCCAGTGAGCCCTTCACGGCGTCGAACTCCGCCCCGTCGTACACCCCGAGCAGGGGGCCCTCCGCGGCCTTCTCCTCCCACCGGCCGCTGCCGGCGTGGAGTTGGAGGGCGGGCGGATGCCCCGCCGAGAGGAGTTCGTAGTCGCCCGATTCGAGGTCCAGGACCAGATGGATCGACGTGGCGAAGCCCTCGTCCCAGTCCTGGCGCAGCAGATAGCCGTTGGCGGCGGGCAGGAAGCCGTGCGGCGGCAGCGATCCGAGGAGCCCGCCGAAGGCGCCCGACAGCAGCAGGGCGCGGGAGCCCGCGTCCATGCCCTTGCCGGAGACATCGGTGAGCACGGCCTCCAGGGTGCGGCCGCCGTTGGTGCGGGCCGCGACGACGAAGTCGCCGGAGAAGGACTGCCCGCCCGCCGGGCGCAGCGACATCTCCCGGTGCCAGCCCTGCGGGAGCCGGGGCAGCGCGCTCTGGACCCGGATGCGTTCGCGCAGGTCGAAGAGCATGGTGCCGCCGCGCCGCCACGGCACGCCGACCCTGGCCCGGAACTGGGCGAGCACCAGCCCGAAGAAGCCGCAGGCCGCGACCGTCAGCACGGTTCCGGGGGTGACCCCAACCGTGCCGTCCTTGAACGGCCCGAGCCAGATGGACTCGACGATCAGGGCGGCGGCGGCCGCCGCGTACAGGCCGAGCAGGCTGGCCGGCCGCAGCAGCAGGCCGCCCGCGACGATCGGCAGGACGAGGGCGGTCGGTGAACACCACACGGGGTTCAGGAGGGTGCCGCAGGTGATGGCCGGGATGACCAGCAGCAGGGCGGCCAGGGCGATCCAGTCGGAGCCGTCACCGCGGAAGTAGTCGACCCCGGATCTGCGCAGCGTGCTGCGTACCCGGTGTGCCGATTTCCTCAATCGGGCCGGGTATGTCTCTGCTCCTGCGCGTCGGGCCATTGCGGGGACCTTATCGACCCGACGGCCTCCGGTGCAGGGGGACCCCTGTGACAATGCGTTCGAAATCGGGTCGCCTGTCCGCCGCGCCCCTGGTAGGCATGGCATATGACTACAGAGCTCCGCGTGTTGCGACCGTCGGAATGGAACGAATGGTTCGAATGCCTGGAGCTCGCCTTCGGAGGAGTCTCCGATCCGCCCGAGGAGCGTGAGCTGGTGGAGTCGCTGACCGAGCACGAGCGCTCGGTCGGGATCTGGGACGGCACCGATGTGGTCGCCACGGCAGGGGCGTTCAGCTTCCGGCTGGCCGTTCCGGGCGGGGCGCTGGTGCCGGCCGCGGGTGTGACGATGGTGAGTGTCGCGGCCACCCACCGCAGGCGTGGGCTGCTGACCTCGATGATGCGCCGCCAACTCGACGACGTGCGGGCACTGGGCGAGCCGATCGCCGTGCTCACGGCGTCGGAGCCGGTGATCTACGGCCGGTACGGGTACGGGGCGGCGACCCGCCAGATGTCCCTGGCGATCGACACGGACCGGGTGCGGCTGAACGTCCCCGAGGGCACGGACGCGATCCGGCTGCGGTACGCGAAGGAGGACGAGGCGGTCGCGGCCTGCGAGAGCGTGTACGCGCGCCTGGTGGCCGGCCGGCCCGGCACTCCGGCCCACGGTCCCGGCTGGGAGCGCAAGTCGCTCACCGATCCGGTGACTTCGCGGCAGGGCGGCTCGGCGTTGCAGTGTCTGCTGGCCGAGCGGGACGGCGAGGTGGTGGGTTACACGACATACCACATCAAACCGGACTGGGACGGGTCGGGGCCCAAGGGCCGGGTCACGGTGAGCGATCTGGGGGCGCTGGACCCGGCGGCGTACGCGGCGCTGTGGCGGTTCCTCTTCGGGATCGACCTGACGTCGACGGTCGAGGCGCGGAACCGGCCGGTGGACGACGCCGTGCTGCATCTGGTGTCGGACGTGCGGCGGTGCGATGTCCGGCTCCGGGATTCGCTGCATGTGCGGCTGGTGGACGTGGGCGCGGCGCTTGAGGCGCGGAGCTACCGGGCGCCGGTGGACGTGGTGTTCGAGGTCGAGGACGCGTTCTGCCCCTGGAACGCGGGGCGTTGGCGGCTGACGGCGGACGCGAAGGGCGGCGCGTCGTGCAAGCGCACGGATGACGCGGCGGATCTGGCGCTGTCGGTAAGGGAGTTGGGGACGGCGTACCTGGGCGGCGAGTCGCTGGGGTCGCTGGCCCTGGCCGGGCGGGTACGGGAGTTGCGGGCGGGGGCGGTGGCGGAGGTGTCGTCGGCGTTCCTGTCCGACGTCGCGCCGTGGTTGCCCCGGGGGTTCTAGGGCCTGGGTTCGTCCGGCGACAGGCCTTGTCCTCAATCGCCGGACGGGCTGGATTTTCAAGCCTGTCCGGCGATTGAGGACAATCAAGCCCGTCCGGCGATTGAGGACACGGGCTTGGTTTGTCAGCCGGGCTGGCATCCCGGGCACCAGAAGAGGTTGCGGGCGGACAACTCCGCCGTGCGGATCTCCGTGCCGCAGATGTGGCACGCCTGCCGGGCGCGCCGGTAGACGTACACCTCGCCCCCGTGGTCGTCCACCCGCGGCGGGCGCCCCATGGCCTCGGGCAGGTGCGCCGGGCGGACCGTGTCGATGCGGTTGTTGCGTACGCCCTCGCGCATCAGCTCGCCCAGGTCCGCCCAGATCGCGTCCCACTCGCTGCGGGTGAGGTCCCTGCCGGGCCGGTACGGGTCGATGCCGTGCCGGAACAGCACCTCCGCGCGGTACACGTTGCCCACGCCCGCGATGACCTTCTGGTCCAGCAGCAGGGCGGCCACGGTGATCCGGCTCCGGGAGATCCGCAGCCACGCGCGCTCGCCGTCCTCGTCGGAGCGCAGCGGGTCGGGGCCGAGGCGGTCGTGTATCGCCCGCTTCTCCGCGTCGGTGATCAGTGCGCAGGTGGTGGGGCCGCGCAGGTCCGCGTGGTGCTCGTCGGTCAGCAGGCGGAGCCGGACGGTGTCGGTGGGCGGCGGGGCCGGGGCCGTACCGAATCCGAGCTTGCCGAAGAGGCCGAGGTGGATATGGACCCAGCCGGTTCCCTCGAAGCCGAGGAAGAGGTGCTTGCCGTGCGCGTCCACCCCGCCGAGCACCCGGCCGTCGAGCAGGGCGGCGCTGTCGGAGAACTTGCCCTGCGGGCTGCTCACCCGCACCGGCCGTCCCGCGAACCTGTCCCGGTGGTCCGCCGCGAGGCGGTGGATCGTGTGTCCCTCGGGCACGGCGGCGGCTCTCCTGGTCGAGGCGGTGGGGTGCGGACATGGCTGTGCCGCCGGGGGCGCCGGCGGCACAGCGGGAGGTCGTGCGGCCGTCAGCCCTGCTGCGGGTGGTGGGCCGGGACCGGGGGGAGCTCGCCGGTGTTCTCGTACGCCGTGAGCATCGCGATGCGGCGGCTGTGCCGCTCCTCGCCGGAGTACGGGGTGGCGAGGAAGATCTCGACGAACTTCGTGCACTCCTCCTCGGTGTGCATCCGGCCGCCGATGGAGATCACGTTGGCGTCGTTGTGCTCGCGGCCCAGCGCGGCGGTCTGCTCGCTCCAGGCGAGTGCGGCGCGGACGCCCTTGACCTTGTTCGCGGCCATCTGCTCGCCGTTGCCGGAACCGCCGATGACGATCCCGAGGCTGTCCGGGTCCGCGGCCGTCTTCTCGGCGGCACGCAGGCAGAACGGCGGATAGTCGTCCTGGGCGTCGTAGATGTGGGGACCACAGTCGACGGCCTCGTGGCCTTGGGCCTTGAGCCACTCGATGAGGTGGTTCTTGAGTTCGTAACCGGCATGGTCGGAGCCGAGGTACACGCGCATGGGAGGAGTGTGACACGAGCTCCGCCGGGTAACCGACGACGGGGTGCGGTGTGGCCCTGATGTGCGGACCCTGTGTGCGCGAAGCCACTGAAGCGATGATCGTGTCAACGATGCGGATGCGGGGGTTCCGTTTTCAGGCTTCACCGGGCTTCAATGCAACGCTCGCCGTTCACCACCGTGCCGCGGCGGGCACGCACCGAGTGATCCGAAAACGTAAGGATTCGATCCATGACGTCGCAGACGACTCTGGCCGGACCGGGCCGGCAGCCCGAGGGGCCGGACGGTTCGGACCGCAAGGGGCCCGAGGACGGGCTCCAGGCCGGTCTCAAGAACCGTCACCTCTCGATGATCGCGATCGGCGGGGTGATCGGCGCCGGCCTCTTCGTGGGTTCGAGCGCGGGCATCGCCGCCGCCGGACCGGCCATCCTGCTGTCGTACGCGCTGGTCGGCCTGATGGTCGTCTTCGTGATGCGGATGCTCGGCGAGATGGCCGCCGCCCGTCCGGCGTCGGGCTCCTTCTCCGCCTACGCCGACCAGGCGCTGGGCCGCTGGGCCGGTTTCTCGATCGGCTGGCTCTACTGGTTCTTCTGGGTCGTGGTGCTCGCCGTCGAGGCCACGGCGGGTGCCAAGATCCTGGAGAACTGGGTGCCGGGCGTCCCGCAGTGGGCCTGGGCGCTGATCGTGATGCTGGTGCTGACCGCGACGAACCTGGTCTCGGTCGGCTCGTACGGAGAGTTCGAGTTCTGGTTCGCCGGGATCAAGGTCGTCGCGATCGGCGCCTTCGTGATCGTCGGACTGCTCGCCGTCTTCGGTGTGCTGCCGGGGTCGGACAACGCCGGCTCGGGGCTGGCCCATCTCACCGACACCGGAGGCTTCTTCCCCAAGGGTCCTGGCGCCGTCCTCACCGGGGTGCTGATGGTGGTCTTCTCCTTCATGGGCAGTGAGATCGTGACGCTGGCGGCCGGCGAGTCGGAGAACCCGCAGCGCGCCGTCCAGAAGGCCACCAACAGCGTGATCTGGCGGATCGCCGTCTTCTACCTGGGCTCGGTCTTCGTCGTGCTGACCCTGCTGCCGTGGAACGACGCCTCGATCATGGAGAAGGGCAGCTACGTCGCCGCGCTCGACTCGATCGGCATCCCGCACGCCGGCCAGGTGATGGACGTCATCGTGCTGACGGCCGTGCTGTCCTGTCTCAACTCCGGCCTCTACACGGCCTCCCGGATGGCCTTCTCGCTCGGCGGCCGCGGTGACGCCCCGAAGGCGTTCGCCCGGACCAACAAGCGGGGCGTGCCGCAGGCGGCCATCCTGTGCTCGGTCGTCTTCGGGTTCGTCGCCGTCTTCTTCAACTACCAGTGGCCGGACACCGTCTTCGCGTTCCTGCTGAACTCCTCCGGCGCGGTCGCCCTGTTCGTCTGGCTCGTCATCTGCTTCACCCAGCTGCGGATGCGCGGCATCATCCTGCGCGAGTCGCCCGAGAAGCTGGTCGTACGGATGTGGCTCTTTCCGTATCTGACCTGGGCGACCATCGCGATGATCTCGTTCGTGCTGGTCTACATGCTCACCGACGACGCGGCACGCGAGCAGGTGCTGCTCTCGCTGCTGGTCGCGGTCCTGGTGGTGGCCGTCTCGCTGGTGCGTGAGGCGCGCCGGCGCCGCGACGGCGCCCCGGCGGAGACCGTCGACAACTGATCACCCATACCTGACGGCCCCTGTCAGGTATACCGGGGAGGCTCTCCTTCGTCAGCCCATCGAGCGAGCGACTGGAGAGCCTCCCCCATGACTGCCGCCCCCGCCGGTTCCCCGTCCGGACCCCGCAGCGACTTCCGGCCCGGCTTCCAGACCGGCTTCACGATCCGCCCGGACCTCGTCGTCGAGGCCGCCGGGGCCGATGACGTACGTGACGCCGTGGCACGCGCCGCCGCCGGCGGGCTCCGGGTCGCCGTACACGCCACCGGGCACGGGCTGCCGGGCGCCGTCGAGGGCGGGGTCCTGATCAGTACCGCCCGGATGGACTCCGTACGGATCGACCCGGTGCGCCGCACCGCCACCGTCGGGGCGGGCACCACCTGGGGACAGGTGGTCGAGGCGGCGGCGCCGCACGGGCTCGCCCCGCTGAACGGCTCCGCCCCCGGGGTGGGCGCCGTCTCCTACACGCTGGGCGGCGGGCTGGGCATCCTGGCCCGGGAGTTCGGGTACGCCGCCGACCATGTGCGCTCACTCGACGTGGTGACGGGCGACGGGGTGCGGCGCCATGTCACCCCCGAGGACGAGCCCGAGCTGTTCTGGGGGCTGCGCGGCGGCGGGCACCGGCTGGGTGTGGTGACGGGGCTGGAGACCGGCCTCGTTCCGGTGGCCCGGCTGTACGGCGGCTCGCTCGCCTTCGACGGGGACGGCGAGGCCGGTGCGCGGGTGCTCCGGAGCTTCCTGGAGTGGACCCGGACCGTGCCCGACACGCTGACGTCGTCGGTCGCCGCGCTCGTGTACCCGGACGCGCCGCAGCTGCCGGAGGCGCTGCGGGGCCGGTACGTCGTCTCCGTACGCGTCGCGTACACCGGCAGCGCGGCCGAGGGCGAACGCCTCGTCGCGCCGCTGCGGGCGATCGGGCCCGCACTGGCGGACTCGCTGCGGGAGATGCCGTACACCGACAGCCACACCATTCACAGCGATCCGCCGTTCCCGCACGCGTACTACGGGGACGGGCTGATGCTGAGCGGGCTGGACCACGGACGCGCGGTGCGGGTGCTGGAGCTGACCGGCCGGAAGGCCCCGATGATGACCGTGGTCCAGCTCAACCACCTGGGCGGCGCACTGGCCACCGGCCCGGCGGCGAAGAACGCGGTGCCGTTCCGCGAGGCCGGATTCCTGCTGCGGCTGCTGTCACCGCTCGACGGTACGGACGTGGCCTCCGTCCGGGCCCTGTACGAGGAGGTGGGCGCCACCGTCGCGCCGCTCGCCGTGGGCCGTTCGCTGAACTTCTCCTTCGGCGGCGGGGACCGCACCGAGGGCTTCCACGACGCGCGGACACAGAAGAGGCTCGCCGCTCTGGTGTCGGAGTACGACCCGGCGAGCCTCTTCGGAGGGAGTTACGGCGTCAGCCGCGACGGCCGATGAGCTTCCAGGACGCGGGCAGCGCGCCCATCGCGAGCGCCGCCTTGAGCGCGTCGCCGAGCAGGAACGGCGTCAGGCCGGCCGCGATCGCGGCGCTCGCCGACATGCCGGTGGACAGCGCCAGATAGGGCACGCCGACCGCGTAGATGACCGCCGAACCGAGCACCATGGTGCCCGCCGTGCGCAGCACCGAGCGGTCGCCGCCGCGGCGGGCGAGGCCGCCGACCACGGTCGCGGCGAGCAGCATCCCGAGCACGTACCCGAACGAGGCGCCGCCCGCACCGGAGCTGCCGGCCGAGAACCACGGCATGCCCGCCATGCCGATGAGCGCGTACACGGCGAGGGCGAGGAAGCCGCGCCGGGCGCCGAGCGCGGTGCCGACCAGGAGCGCGGCGAAGGTCTGGCCGGTGACCGGGACCGGGGAGCCGGGGACCGGCACGGCGATCTGGGCGGCTATGCCGGTGAGCGCGGCGCCGCCGAGCACCAGGGCGGTGTCCACGGCGTAACGGTGCCGGGCGGCGGGCAGCAGGTCGGCGAGGACCGCTCCGGTGCGGACGGGGGCGGCGGCAGCAAGGCTCATCGGGACTCCGCGAGGTGAGGGCAGGTGGGGACAAGGGCTGAGCCCGACGCTATCCGAGGAGCAGCGCCCGATCACCATCAGCGGCCCACAAAGCGGCGGTTGAGGGATTGGTGGGATTCGCACAAAGAGCTGCACACAATCACCCCTGGACGTGATGCTCATCACGGAGGTGGGAGCGGACCGACTCCCTGTGGACCGGGAAGGGCAGCGGGAGCTGACTGTTGACTCCCTCCAAACGGCCGGACTGCCGTCGACTCCTGGCCGGCCGGCTCCGGAGCCCCGCTCCACGCGGCGTGGTGTGCGCCTTGTGTGAGCATGGTGCCCGTATAGCGGACGTCCGTTCCGCCTGAACGGTGCGCGCGTCCAGACTGGGATACGTCCCCCCGTCTCACCGAACGAACAGAGTTCGTCCATGCCTCGGACCTCCGTGCCTCCCCCCACCGGCACCCCGGCCACCACCTCCGACCAAGGGACCGACTCGGCCCTCACTCACGGACTCAAGCAGCGCCATCTCTCGATGATCGCCCTCGGCGGCGTCATCGGCGCCGGGCTGTTCGTCGGCTCCGGCGCGGGAATCGCCGCGGCCGGCCCCTCGATCGTCATCGCGTACGCCTGCTCCGGGCTGCTGGTCATGCTCGTGATGCGGATGCTCGGCGAGATGTCGGCGGCCAATCCGGCGTCCGGCTCCTTCTCCGTGCACGCCGAGCGGGCGATCGGGCCGTGGGCGGGGTTCACGGCGGGCTGGGCGTTCTGGGTGCTGCTCTGCGTCGCCGTCGGCCTCGAAGGGATCGGTGCGGCGAAGATCGTCACCGGCTGGCTGCCCGGAACTCCGGAGTGGGCCTGGGTAGCGCTGTTCATGGTGGTGTTCCTGGGGACGAACCTGGCCTCGGTGACGAAGTTCGGCGAGTTCGAGTTCTGGTTCGCCGCGCTCAAGGTCGTCGCGATCACGCTGTTCCTGGTGCTGGGCGTGCTGGCGATCCTCGGCGTGCTCCCGGACACGGACGCCCCCGGCACCGCCAACCTCGGCGGCGAGGGCGGCTTCATGCCGAACGGCTCCGAGGGGCTGGTCATCGGGCTGCTCGCCTCCGTCTTCGCGTACGGCGGTCTGGAGACCGTGACCATCGCCGCCGCCGAGTCCGAGAACCCGGTGCGGGGTGTCGCGAAGGCCGTGCGGACGGCGATGTGGCGGATCGCGCTCTTCTACGTCGGCTCGATGGCGGTCATCGTCACGCTGGTCCCGTGGGACGACCCGAAGGTGGTGGCGGTCGGCCCGTTCTACGCGGCCCTGGACCACCTCGGCATCAGCGGCGCCGCCGAGATCATGAACGTGGTCATCCTGGTAGCGCTGCTCTCCGCGATGAACGCCAACATCTACGGCGCCTCGCGGATGGCGTGCTCCCTGGTCGCCCGCGGCCAGGGCCCGAAGCGGCTCGGCAGGGTCTCGTCCGGCGTGCCGCGCCGCGCGGTCCTGGTCTCGTCCGTGTTCGGCTTCCTGTGCGTGCTGCTGAGCTACTGGCGGCCCGACGACGTCTTCCCCTGGCTGCTCAACATGACCGGCGCGGTGATCCTGGTCGTCTGGATCTTCATCGCCGTCTCCCAGCTGGTCCTGCGCGCCCGGCTGGAACGCGAGGAGCCGCAGAAGCTGGTGGTCCGGATGTGGCTGTTCCCGGGCCTGACGGTGGTGGCCCTGGCGGCCATGGCCGGCATCTTCTTCCTGATGCTCCGCCAGCCCGACACCCGCGACCAGCTGCTGGCGACGGGCGCGCTGACGGCGGCCCTGATCGCCATCGGCGTCGTGCGCCAGCGGCGCTCGGCGACGCCGCCCCCGGGTGCGGCTGACGCGTAACCCCGGCACACCGAACGCCGGGCGGGCCGGATCGCTCCGGGCCCGCCCGGCGTTTTCCGTGCGCCGAAGCGTGCCCCCAAGCGGGCGCCGGAAGCGTCCACGACAGGCCGGAGTCCTACGCCGAAGGACTGATCTCCCCTCAGTCACTGCTGCTGTTAGCCTGCTCTTGCATATAGGTTGCAATAACAACAGGACAGCAGCTGGAGGGTTCGAACCATGGCCACGTACACGCTCCCGGAACTCCCGTACGACTACGCGGCGCTCGAACCGGTCATCAATCCGCAGATCGTCGAGCTCCACCACGACAAGCACCACGCCGCGTACGTGAAGGGCGCGAACGACACCCTGGAGCAGCTGGAGGAGGCGCGCGACAAGGAGGCCTGGGGAGCGATCAACGGACTCCAGAAGAGCCTCGCGTTCCACCTCTCCGGCCACATCCTGCACTCGATCTACTGGCACAACATGACCGGTGACGGCGGCGGCGAGCCCCTCGCCGCGGACGGTGTCGGCGGCCTCGCGGACGCGATCACCGAGTCCTTCGGCTCCTTCGCGGGCTTCAAGTCCCAGCTGACGAAGGCCGCGGCCACCACGCAGGGCTCCGGCTGGGGCGTCCTCGCGTACGAGCCGGTCAGCGGCAAGCTGATCGTCGAGCAGGTCTACGACCACCAGGGCAACGTGGGCCAGGGCTCGGTCCCGGTCCTCGTCTTCGACGCCTGGGAGCACGCCTTCTACCTGCAGTACAAGAACCAGAAGGTCGACTTCATCGAGGCGATGTGGCGCGTCGTCAACTGGCAGGACGTGGCGAAGCGGTACGCGGCCGCCAAGGAGCGCGCCGACGTACTGCTGCTCGCCCCCTGACCGGGGAGCGCCGTGAACGTCCTGCCTCGTGATCGTCTTCTCAGCCTTCGCCGGGCAGGCGGATGAACGAAGGGCCCCCGCGAGGACATGACTCGCGGGGGCCCTTCCATGCCCGCACACCGGCCGGGCCGGCGGCTACTCGGTGACCAGGGCCATCAGCAGCCCGTCGTACCCCTTGCTGCCGACGGTCTGCAGAGCGGTCGCGGTCAGGGTCGGTTCGGCCGCGACGAGTTCGGTGAACCGGCGCACCCCCAGCACCTTCGGGTCCTCGCTCCCGGCGTCGGCCACCTCTCCGTCGCGCACGACGTTGTCGGCGACGATCAGGCTCCCTGGCCGGGTCAGCCTGAGCGACCAGGCCAGGTAGTCGGGGTTGCTCGGCTTGTCGGCGTCGATGAACACGACGTCGAACGGCCCGTACCCCTGCTCCGCGAGCCCCGGCAGCGTGTCGAGGGCCGGGCCGAGCCGGATCTCCACGACATCCGCCAGGCCGGCGCGCTCGATGTTCCGGCGCGCCACCTCGGCGCACTCCGGGTCGGCTTCGAGCGTGACGACCCTGCCGCCCTCGGGCAGCGCGCGGGCCAGCCAGATGGTGCTGTATCCGCCCAGGGTGCCGATCTCCAGAACCGTGCGCGCCCCCTGGAGCCGGGCCAGCAGATGGAGCAGCTTCCCCTGGTTGGCCGCGACCTGGATCGCCGGCAGCCCGGCCCTGTCGCCGGCCTCCACGGCCGCGTCCAGGGCATCGTCCGAGCCCACCAGCAGAGCGTTGAAGTAGTCGTCGACCTCGGCCCACCGCGCCTGCGTCATGGCATGTTCCCTTCTCGGCACCGATGTAAGTTCCTTAAAGGAACTTACATCGTACGAGGTGAGTGGGATGATGGCGGCCCCAGCGTATTTTCCGGAGAGGACATCATGACGATCACCGTGCGAGAGCTGGTGTACTACCCGGTCAAGGGCTGCGCGGGGACCTCTGCCGACTCCGCGCACGTCATCGGGACCGGCCTCGAACACGACCGGACCTTTATGGTGGTGGACGCCGCGGAGGGCGCCTTCCGCAGCCAGCGCACGCACCCTGCGATGGCCGCGGTCAAGGTCGGGGTCCTGCGGTCCGGGGCGGTGCTCGCGCTCTGCGCCGAGGGCGTCGAACCCCTGCGTCTGGACGTCGACCGGGACGGCCCGCGCCGCGACGTCAGCATGTTCGACCGCCCCCTCGGCGCGGCCGTCGATCAGGGGGACACGGCCGCCGCATGGTTCTCCGACGTGCTGGGAGCCAAGTCCCGCCTGGTGCGGGTGGCCCCCGGCTTCGACCGGGACGGCTGGGGCGACACCCCCGGCAAGGTCAACTTCGCCGACGCGCACGCGGTGCTGGTCACCTCGACGGCCTCCCTGGACGACCTGAACGCCCGGATCGCGGCGCGGGGCGACGCCGACGCCGTCCCGATGGACCGCTTCCGCCCCAACATCGTGCTGACCGGCAAGGACGAACCGCACTTCGAGGACCGGGTGCGCCGGATGACCCTGGGCTCCGTCGAGCTCGCCCACTCGGTACGGGCGACGCGGTGCAGCGTCCCGCTCGTCGACCAGCGCACCGGCCGCCGCCGGGGCCCGGAACCGGTGCGGACGCTGGCGACGTACCGGCGCGAGCCGGAGTACGGGAACCGGGTCAGTTTCGGCGTGAAGAACGCGGTGGTCTGCGAGGGCGTGGTGAGCGTCGGCGACCCGGTCACGGTCCACAGCCTGGTCGGCCCGTAAGCGCACCGGCCCCCGGCCGGCGCCCCGAAAATCACCTGCCTCCGACGCGCACGTCACCTATCGTCAACGTCATTTGCCGGTAAGGACCCCGGGGTCCGCCGGTACGGGACGATGACGTGGAGGATGATTGTGCGCTACCGCGAGCTGGGACGCAGTGGACCGCGGGTGTCCGAGATCGGCTACGGCGCGTGGGGCATCGGCGAGTCCAGCTGGGTGGGCGCGACGGAGGACGAGTCCGTGCGCGCCCTCCACCGGGCCGTCGACCTCGGCGTGAACTTCATCGACACGGCACGCGGCTACGGCGAGAGCGAGCGCATCGTCGGGCAGGTCGTGCGGGAGCGGACCGGGGACGAGGTACTGGTCGCGACCAAGGTGCCGCCGAAGAACGGGGTGTGGCCCCCGGCGGACGGCACGGACCCGGCGGCGGCGTTCCCGGGCGAGTACATCCGTACGAGCCTGGAGACCAGTCTGCGCGCGTCCGGCCTGGACCACTTCGACGTGCTGCAGTTCCACGTCTGGCACGACGAGTGGGTGGGGCGCGGGGACTGGCTGGAGACGGTCGCCGAGCTGAAGCGGGAGGGGAAGATCCGCCTGTTCGGGGTCTCGGTCAACGACCACCGGCCCGAGAGCGCGCTCGCGCTGGTCCGCAGCGGTGCGGTGGACAGCGTCCAGGTCATCTACAACGTGTTCGACCAGTCACCGGCCGACGAACTGCTGCCCGCCTGCGAGGAGCACGGTGTCGGGGTCATCGTCCGGGTGGCCCTGGACGAGGGCGGGCTGACCGGCCGGATCACCGCCGGCACGACGTTCCCCGAGGGCGACTGGCGCAACCGTTACTTCCGTGACGACCGCCCGGCCCAGGTCGAGCGGCGGGTGGCTGCGATCGTCGCGGACCTGGGCATCGAGCCGGACGCCGTCGCGGAGCACGCGCTGCGGTTCGTGCTGAGTTCGCCCGCGGTCTCCACCGTCATCCCCGGTATGCGCAGCGTGCGCAACGTGGAGCGGAACACCGCGCTGAGCGACGGGCGTCCGCTCACCGCGGACCAGCTCGGCGTGCTGGCCGGGCACCGGTGGCAGCGCGACTTCTACTCCTGAGCCGTCCGGCCGGGCCCGGCCTTCCGGATCCGGCCGTCAGATCCGGAAGACCGAGCCCACGAACTCCGCGAGCAGCCGCTCCTTCAGCGGTCCTGGCAGGGCGTCCAGCAGGATCAGGACCGGGGCCATCCGGGCGGGCAGGCCGCCGTCGCCGGTGAGGCCGGCGAAGGCCAGGACCGCTTCGATCTCGTCCGGCCCGAGCTTCGACGGGTCGAGCCCGGCGGCCAGTTCGGCGAGGGCGGGGTCCACCACGACCGGGGGCAGGGCGCGGGCCGCGCGCAGTGCCGTGTGGAGGTCGGTGAGCAGGGCGTCCACCTGGCCGACCGTGGCCGGGGTCAGGGTGAGGTGGAGGTTGGGCGGCAGCCCGTCGAAGGAGAGCTGCGGCTGGAGGTACCAGCCGCGCTCGCGCATCTCGTCCGCCAGGTGCAGCAGCAGGCTCAGTCCGGGCTCGCCTTCCGGGCCGTCCACTACGGTGAAGGCGACGAGCCCCGCCGAGGGGTCACCGAGCACCCGTACGTCCGTCATCGCGCGCAGCCCCGCGAGCAGCCGGCCCGATGCCTCGGCCACCCGGCCGGCCAGTGCGGTGTAGCCGTCCTCGCCGACGTACCGGAGCACCGCCCACGCCTGGGCCAGCAGCCCCGCCGACTTGGTGCCCTGGACGGTCGGGTTGACGACCGGGTAGCCGGGCCAGCCCGCGTGGGCGAAGTACTGGTGGCGGCGGAGTCCGGCGTCCCGGTAGAGCACCACGGAGGCGCCCTTGTCCGCGTAGCCGTACTTGTGCAGGTCCACGGAGAGCGAGGTGACGCCGGGGACGGAGAGGTCGAACTGCGGTATCTCCTGGCCCGCGCGCCGCAGATGGGGCAGCAGCCAGCCGCCGATGCAGGCGTCCACATGGCACAGGACGCCCCGCTCCGCGGCGGCCGCGGCGATCTCGGGGACGGGGTCGATCACCCCGTGGGCGTAGGAGGGTGCCGAGGCGACCACGAGGGCGGTGCGCGGGGTGATCGCGGCGGCCACGGCGGTGGCGTCGGCCCGGTACGTCGACCGGTCCACGGGCACCACGACCGGTTCCAGGCCCAGGTAGGCGGCGGCCTTGTGGAAGGCCGCGTGAGCGGTGGACGGCAGGACCAACTGGGGTTCGGTCACACCGCGTTCGGCCTTCGCGTGGTCGCGGGCGGTCTTCACCGCCAGCAGGATCGACTCCGTACCGCCGCTGGTGAACGTGCCCTGCGCGCCGGACCCGCCCAGCAGCGCGGCCGCCGCGCCCACCACGTCGTTCTCCAGCCGGGCGACGCTCGGGAAGACCGTGGGGTCCAGGCCGTTGACGGTCGCGTACGCCGAGTACGCGGCGGCCGCCAGCTCGTCGAGGCCCTCCAGCCCCGCGTCGTAGACGTAGGCGAAGGTCCGGCCGCCCCTGGTGGGGGCGTCGGCGCCGCGCAGGGCGCCGAGTTCGGCGAGTACGTCGGCGGCGGGGACGGCGGGTGCGGGGACGGCGGGTGCGGGGACGGCGGCGGGGACGGCGGGTGCGGGGACGGCGGGTGCGGGGACGGCGGCGGGGACGGCGGGTGCGGGGACGGCGGGTGCGGGGACGGCGGGTGCGGGGACGGCGGGTGCGGGGACGGCGGGTGCGGGGACGGCGGGTGCGGGGACGGCGGCGGGGACGGCGGCGGGATCGGCCGACGTGAGGGTGAACTCCAGCAGCGGCAGCTCGCGGCCCGGGACCGAGCCGGACGGTGTCACCCCGATGCGGACCGCGCCCATGCCGAGGTAGAACCCCTCGGCGTTCGGATCGGCGTCGATCGTGAAGCGAGCGAAGCCGAGCCGCCCGGCCTCCTCGACGACGTGCCCGAAGAGCAGGCGGCCCACCCCGCGCCCCAGCGCGTCCGGCTCGGCGAACATCATGCCGAGCACACCGGACGGCGGCTCCCCCTCCAGCGTGGTGAAGCCGAGGACCCGGCCGTCCTCCTCGACGACCGCGGTCCGGCGGGGTCCGATGCCGGCGGGGGCCATGGTCAGTTCCTCGCGGCAGGCGGCGATGAACGCCTCGTCGTAGCCCCAGTACGCCTTGGAGCGCAGGGCGAGCGCGGTCAGTTCCGCGGCTTCGGACGGGCGTCCGGGACGGATCCTCATACGGTTCTCCGTTCGCTCGGCCGGTGCACTGTCAGACCTCTCCGGCATGCTTCACCTCCATGGACACCAAGGACTTCTGGAAGCTGATCGACGACGCCCGCGCCCTGGTCACGGACCCGGCGGACGCGGAGGCCGTGGCCGACCGGATCTCGGATCTGCTCGCCGGACGGCCGGCGCACGACATCGTCGCCGCTCAGCAACTGCTGTGGGGTCTGATGGCCGCCTCCTACCGGGCCCCGCTCTGGGCCGCGGCATACACGATAAACGGCGGCTGCTCCGACGACGGGTTCGACTACTTCCGGGGCTGGCTGATCGGCCAGGGCCGTGAGGTGTTCGAACGGGTGGTCGCGGACCCGGACACGCTGGCGGAGCTGCCGTCGGTCAAGGAGGTCGCGGCCGATTTCGAGGAGCTGGAGTGCGAGCGGATGCTCGGGGTCGCGTGGGCCGCGTACCGCCGGGTGACGGGCGAGGAGCTGCCTCCCGGCTCGTTCACGGTGGAATTCCCCGCCCTGGACCCCGCGTGGGACTTCGACTTCGACGACGAGGAGGAGATGGCGGGGCGGCTGCCGAAGCTGGACGCGCTGTACGGATGAGGACGCGCCGTACGGGTGGGACAGCCGGGTGCGGGCTCCGTGACGGACGGTGCCCGCACCCTCGGGGTCAGCTGAAGTCGGGCCCGGCCGTCCGGGTCCGCTTGATCTCGTAGAAGCCGGGGATCGACGCGACCAGCAGCGTGCCGTCCCACAGCTTCGCGGCCTCCTCGCCCTTCGGGGCGGGGGTGACGACCGGGCCGAAGAAGGCGATCTGCTCGCCGTCCGGGCCGGGCACGGCGATGACCGGGGTGCCGACGTCCTGGCCGACCTTGTCGATGCCCTCCTTGTGGGAGGCGCGCAGCTCGGTGTCGTACGCGTCGGAGTCCGCGTACTCCGCGAGCTCGGCCGGCAGGCCGACCTCTTCCAGGGCGCCCACGATCGCCTCGCGGGTGGGGCCCTCGCCCTGGTTGTGGAAGCGGGTGCCGAGCGCCGTGTAGAGGGGGCCGACGATGTCGTCGCCGTGCTTCTGCTGGGCGGCGATCACCACGCGGACCGGGCCCCAGGCCTTGTTCTCCAGGAGGTCGCGGTACTCCTCGGGCAGCTCATCCAGCCGGTCCTCGTTGAGTACGGCCAGGCTCATCACGTGCCAGCGGACCTCGACGTCGCGGACCTTCTCCACTTCCAGCATCCAGCGGGAGGTCATCCAGGCCCAGGGGCAGAGCGGGTCGAACCAGAAATCGGCGGGGATCTTGCGGGTGGCCGTGCTGTTCTCAGACATGTCTCTCCTCAGGCGGACCGATCTCCATCTGTGCGCGAGAACACCGCGGGATGCTCCGGCCATTCCCGCATGCCGGGCCGGGAAGCGGCATGGGAGGATCAAAGTATTCGAACGTGACACAAAGGAGTGTGCTCGTGCCCGGTGAAAACCTGTCCCGCGACGAGGCCCGCGAGCGGGCCGAGCTGCTGACCGTCGACGGTTACGACGTCGAGCTCGACGTCCGGTCCGCCATCGGTGAGCCCGGCGGGGACGGCGGCCCGGACTCCGGACCGCGGACATTCCGCTCGGTGACCACGATCCGGTTCCGCACGGCGCGTGCCGGTGCCTCGACCTTCGCCGACCTGATCGCGCCGGCCGTGAACGCGGTGACGCTGAACGGCACCGCGCTGGACCCGGCGGCCGTCTTCGACGGGAACCGGGTGGCGCTGGCGGACCTGCCGGAGGGCGACCAGGTCCTGGTGGTGGACGCGCAGTGCGCGTACAGCCGGACCGGCGAGGGGATGCACCGCTTCGTCGACCCGGAGGACGGCGAGGTCTACCTCTACACGCAGTACGAGCCGGCGGACTCGCGGCGCGTCTTCGCCAACTTCGAGCAGCCCGACCTCAAGGCCCCCTTCCGCTTCCGGGTCACGGCACCCGAGGCGTGGACGGTCTGGAGCAACGGGGCCGAGGAGTCGCGGGAGGGCGGGGTCTGGCGGTTCGCCGAGACGGAGCCGATCTCCACGTACATCACGGCGGTCGTGGCCGGCCCGTACCACTACGTGACCGACTCCTACACCCGTACCTTCGACGACGGCACGAAGCTGGAGATCCCGCTCGGCGCGCTGTGCCGCAAGGGGCTCGCCCGGCACTTCGACGCCGACGACGTCTTCCTGATCACCAAGCAGGGCCTGGACTTCTTCCACGACAACTTCGACTACCCGTACCCGTTCGGGAAGTACGACCAGGCGTTCGTGCCCGAGTACAACCTCGGCGCGATGGAGAACCCGGGCTGTGTCACGTTCCGCGAGGAGTACATCTTCCGCGGGAAGGTGACGCAGGCGGCGTACGAGGGCCGGGCCAACGTCATCCTGCACGAGATGGCGCACATGTGGTTCGGCGACCTCGTCACCATGCAGTGGTGGGACGACCTGTGGCTCAAGGAGTCGTTCGCGGACTTCATGGGTGTCTTCGCCATGGTGGAGTCGACCCGGTTCAAGGACGGCTGGATCACCTTCGCCAACAACCGCAAGGCCTGGGCCTACCGCGCCGACCAGCTGCCGTCCACCCACCCGATCACGGCCGACATCCGTGACCTGGAGGACGCCAAGCTCAACTTCGACGGCATCACCTACGCCAAGGGCGCCTCGGTGCTCAAGCAGCTGGTGGCCTATGTCGGACGGGACGCGTTCCTGGAGGGCGCGCGGCGCTACTTCAAGAAGCACGCGTACGGCAACACCCGGCTGGGCGACCTGCTGTCGGTGCTGGCCGAGACGTCCGGGCGGGACATGACCGGCTGGTCGCGCTCCTGGCTGCAGACCGCGGGCGTCAACTCGCTGACGCCGCTGGTGACGTACGACGCCGCGGACCGGATCACCGAACTGGCCGTCCTCCAGGAGGCGGCCCCGTCCCACCCGGAGCTGCGCCCGCACCGCGTGGTGGTCGGTCTGTACCGGCGCGACACCGATGGCGCCCTGGTGCGTTACGCACGGGCCGAGGTGGACGTGGCGGGGCCGCGCACGGTGATCGGGGAGCTGGCCGGGGCCGAGCGGCCCGAGCTGATCCTCGTCAACGACGACGACCTGACGTACTGCAAGGTCCGCTTCGACGAGGTGTCGCTGACCACGCTCCGCTCGCACCTCGGTGACATCACGGACCCGCTCGCGCGGGCGCTGTGCTGGTCCGCGCTGTGGAACCTGACCCGGGACAGCCTGATGCCGGCCCGCGACTTCGTCTCGCTGGTGCTGGACTTCTCCGGCCGCGAGACGGACATCGGCGTCCTGCAGATGCTGCACGCCTGGACCCGGACCGCGCTGGTGCACTACGCGGCGCCCGAGTGGCGCGAGGAGGGCGGCACGGCGCTGGCCGAGGGCGCGCTGCGCGAGCTGCGGCTCGCGGTGCCCGGCAGTGAGCACCAGCTGGCCTGGGCGCGGTTCTTCGCGGCGGTCGCCGCGTCGGACACGGACTTCCAGCTGCTGTCCGGGCTGCTCGACGCGACGGCCCGGATCGACGGGCTCGACGTCGACCAGGAGCTCCGGTGGACGTTCCTGTCCCCGCTGGCCTCGCACGGACTGGCCGACGAGTCGGCGATCGGCGCCGAGCTGGCCCGCGACGACACGGCGTCCGGCAAGCGCCACCAGGTGCGCTGCCTGGCCTCGCGGCCGTCGGCCGCGGTCAAGGCGCAGGCGTGGGCGGGTGTCGTGGAGTCGGACGCGCTGTCCAACGCGCTGGTGGAGGCCACCATCGCGGGCTTCGCGCAGTCGTCGCAGCGGGAACTGCTGGCGCCTTACTCGGCCCGGTACTTCGAGGTGATCGAACGGGTGTGGGCCGAGCGGTCGATCCAGATCGGGATGGCCGTGGTGAAGGGCCTGTTCCCGGCCCTCCAGGGTGATGCCTCGACGCTGGCGGCGGCGGACGCGTGGCTGGCGGCGCACGCGGACGCGGCGCCGGCGCTGCGGCGGCTGGTACTGGAGGCGCGGGACGACCTCGACCGGGGGTTGCGCGCGCAGGCGTGCGACGCGGCCACGGTCTGACGGTTTCCCGGCCCGTCCGGAGTGAGGCCCTCGCCGGGGTGCCCGACACCTCGGCGAGGGTTCCGTCCTCAAACGCCGGACGGGCCGGATGCCGGTGCGGACGGGCCGGATGCCGGTGCGGACGGGCCGGGTGTGGCGCGGACGGGCCTTTTCGGCTGTCGGACGTCCGTACTTCTGGACGGCGTTGTCCTGGAATGTCGACGGGCCTGTAACAGGGGTTACGGCCCCGGCAGCGCGCGGGATACCCCGGAGCATGACCCAGAACACCCCGCTCCCTCCCTGCCATCTCCGTATCACCTCCGATGTGCGGCAACGCGTGCTGTCCGCCGCCCAGTTGAAGGCCCGCGGCGTCTCCGCCGCGCAGGCCGCCGGGCAGTGCGGGACCGGTGGCCCGTGGCAGCAGCCGCTGCCCGGTGTCTATGTGCTGCACCCGGGGCCGCTCAGCGGCCGGGAGCGGCTGCGGTCCGCCCTGCTCCACGCGGGACGCACGGCGGTCGCCGGCCGGCGCGCCGTGCCGAGGCGGAGCGCCGGCGCCGATCCCGCGTACGGCGAGGCGGTGGTCACCGGGCTCGCCGCGCTCTCGCTGCACGGGTTCGCCGCGGCGCCGCCCGCCGTCTCCCTGGACCGGATCGACGTGCTGGTGCCGCGGGTCCGGCGGCTGCGGTCGGTCCGGTACGTCCGCCTGATGCGGACGTCCGAGCTGCCGGAGCCCGAGCTGCTGGACGGGCTGCCGGTGGCCCCGGTGGCCCGCGCGCTGGCGGATGCGGTCGCCGGGCTCGCCGACGCCTTCGCCGTCCGCCGGCTGCTCACCGAGGCGGTCCGCGAGGGTCACTGCGAACCGGCCGTCGTGGTGGGTGAGCTGAACCGGGCCAAGGTCCTCGGCCGCCCCCAGGTGGTGAACGCGGTGGACTCGCTGCTGGCCGAGAGCCGGGCGTCGGCGGAGGACCGGCTGTACGACCTGGTGCGGGAGTACGGGCTCCCGGAACCGCTGTGGAACGTGGACCTGCGTCTGCCCGGCGGCCCGGATCTGGGCGGGGTCGATGCCTACTGGCCCGAGGAGGCGGTCGCCCTCGAACTGGACACCGGGGCCCCGCGGTACGGCCGGACCGGCTACGACCGCCGGCAGGAGGAGCACGAGGCGCGGTGGTCCGGGTACGCCGCCCGGCGCGAGCACCTGGAACGGCTCGGGGTCACCGTCGTCCACCTCTCCCCCGGGAAGCTGCGCGACGCCCTGGAGCAGCAGGCGGTCGTGGTGCGGACGGCGCTGATGGCGGCGGCCGCGCGCGAGCCGGCCGCGCACGTGGTGATCCTGCCCCGGTAGTCCGCCTCGGTGAGGTTCCCGGTGCGGGATCGCCACGTAACCACCGCTTCGTCCCACGTGGCGCTTCGGCACCGGTGGCGGAATTCCGCCATGTTCACAACTCCCGCACCACAACTCTCCACAAACCCCTGTCATTTACGAAAGGGTGAGCGGTCATCCGGTACCGATTTCCGGACTTTCACTTTCACATACAGGGATGCTGATGACCTCCGAATCCCCCGGTTACATACCCGGAGCGAGACGCGCGGCACGAGTCGCGGCCGCCGCCGGTCTGGTGGCCGCACTGGCCGCCACCGGTGTCGCCCCCGTCTTCGCCGCCGACGACCCGGCTACCGCCCCCGTCAAGGCCGCCGCCGGTAACGACACGGCGGACAAGCTCGGCACGGCCGACGCCGATGTGCTCGCCAAGGCGCGGGCCAAGGGCGAGAAGAACATCACGATGATGGTCGCCACCGCACCCGGTGCGACCGCGCAGGTCACCAAGCAACTGGACGCCGTCAAGGGCTCCGTGCTGGGGCGTGCGTACGACAAGCTCGGCTACGTACGGGCGACCGTGCCGACGTCGAGCGCCGAGGCCACCATCAAGGCGGCATCGAAGCTGACGTCCGTCCACGGCATCGATCTCAAGCAGGAGATCATGCTGGACGACCCGACCCCCGCGGCCGACCGGGCGACCGGCAGCAAGGCCAAGGCGAAGTCGACGGGCAGCTACGCGGCGCCGAACAAGAAGACTCCGGCGAAGAACCCGTACAACCCGTCGTTCGAGACGGGTGCGGTCGACTTCGTCAAGCAGCACCCGAAGGCCGACGGCCGTGGCATCACCATCGGTGTTCTGGACGCGGGCGTCGACCTCGGTCACCCGGCCCTCCAGAAGACCACCACCGGCGAGCGCAAGATCACCGACTGGGTGACGGCCACGGACCCGGTCAGTGACGGCGACGGCACCTGGCTGCGGATGACGGACGCCGTGTCCGGCCCGACGTTCACCTACAAGGGCCGCACCTACTCCGCGCCCAAGGGCTCGTACCGGATCAGCCTGTTCGCCGAGGCCGCCACCAAGGGCGGCGACATGGCGGGCGACCTGAACCGCGACGGTGACACCACCGACGTGTGGGCCGTGCTGTACGACCCGGTCACCGGCACCACCCGGGTGGACCTGAACGACAACGCCGACTTCACCGACGACGCCGTCCTGAAGCCGTACAAGGAGAAGCACCAGGTCTCCTACTTCGGCGAGGACGACCCGCGCACCGATGTCGTCGAGCGCATCCCGTTCGTCGTCGAGACCCGTAAGAGCGTCGTGTACAACGCCGCCGGGGCCACCTCCGACTACGTCAACATCGGTGTCATCGAGTCCGAGCACGGCACGCACGTCGCGGGCATCACCGCCGCGAACGGCCTGTTCGGCGGCAAGATGAACGGTGCCGCGCCCGGCGCGAAGATCGTCTCCTCGCGCGCCTGCACCTGGTCCGGCGGCTGCACCAACATCGCGCTCACCGAGGGCATGATCGACCTCGTCGTGAACCGCGGTGTCGATGTCGTCAACATGTCGATCGGCGGCCTGCCTTCGCTGAACGACGGCAACAACGCCCGCGCGGAGCTGTACAAGCGGCTCGTCGACATCTACGGCGTCCAGCTGGTCATCTCGGCCGGCAACGACGGTCCGGGCGTCAACACCATCGGTGACCCCGGTCTGGCCGACCACGTCATCTCGGTCGGCGCGTCCATCTCCAAGGAGACCTGGGCCGCCAACTACGGCTCCGCCGTCACCAAGAAGTACGACATGCTGCCGTTCTCCTCGCGCGGTCCGCGTGAGGACGGCGGCTTCACGCCGACGCTGACGGCGCCCGGTGCGTCGATCAACTCGACGCAGACCTGGATGCCCGGTTCGCCGGTCGCCGAGGCGGGCTACTCGCTTCCGGCCGGTTACTCCATGCTCCAGGGCACGTCGATGGCCTCGCCGCAGGCCGCCGGCGCGACGGCCCTGCTGCTGTCCGCCGCGGAGCAGAAGCACATCGAGCTGCCCCCGGCCGATCTGCGCACCGCGCTGACCAGCACCGCCACCCAGATCAAGGGAGTGCCCGCGCACGCCCAGGGTGCCGGTCTGATCAACATCATCGACGCCTGGAAGCAGATCAAGAAGCAGGGCGCCCCGGCGCACGAGTACACGGTCAAGGCCCCCGTCGACACCGCGATCGACTTCGCGCTGAAGACCCCGGGCTTCGGCACCGGTCTGTACGACCGCGAGGGCGGCCTCAAGGCCGGCCAGAAGAAGTCGTACGACGTCACGGTCACCCGGACCACGGGCCCGGACAAGAAGGTCAAGCACAAGCTGTCGTGGAAGTACAACGACGGCACCTTCAAGCTGACGAGCGGCAAGACCGTCTCGCTGCCGCTCGGCAAGCCGGTGACGGTCAAGGTCCAGGCGAAGCCGGGCAGCGCGGGCGTGCACAGCGCGATCCTCCAGGTCGACGACGCGAAGACCTCCGGGGTGGACCAGCAGATCCTCGCCACGGTCGTCGTCGCCAAGGACCTGGTGAAGCCGGGTTACGCGTTCAAGGCGTCCGGCTCGGTGCAGCGCAACGGCACCACGTCGTACTTCGTGAACGTGCCGGAGGGCGCCAAGACCCTTGAGGTCGCGATGAGCGCCCTGCGCTCGGGCAGCCAGACCCGCTTCATCTCCATCCACCCGTACGGGGTCGCGGTGGATGACAGCGGGACGCCGTACTGCTACCCGAACTACGAGAACCCGGCCAACACCTGCCGCCCCGACGTGCGCTCGTACGCCGACCCGCAGGCCGGTGTCTGGGAGATCGAGGTCGAGGCCCGGCGTACGTCGCCGCTGCTGGACAACCCGTACAAGCTGGACGTCTCGCTGCTCGGTGTGTCCTTCGACCCGGCCGTGCAGACCATCGCCGAGGCGAAGATCGGCACCCCGGCCGCGGTGGACTGGACCGTCACCAACAACGCGGGCGCCCTGGAGGCCACGCTCAAGGGCGGCTCGCTGGGCTCGGCCGCCGTCGAGCGTCCGTCGATCTCCACGGGTGGCGAGTACACCCAGGAGGTCACCATCGGTGAGGGCGTCGAGAAGCTGGACATCGCCATCGGCTCCACCGCGGACGCCAACGCCGACCTCGACCTGTACGTCTACAAGGGCACTGCCGAGGTGGGCGCCTCCACCACGGCCGGCTCCGAGGAGTCGGTCAGTCTGGTGAAGCCCTCGGCCGGTACGTACACGGTCGTCATCGACGGCTACGACGTCCCCGCCGGGACCACCGAGTTCGACTACCGCGACGTGTACTACGCGCCGTCGCTCGGCACGATCTCCGTCGACGAGTCGAAGGCCGTGAACCTGGCCGCCGGCGCGTCGGCGCAGGTCGGTGCCGAGGTCGCGGTCGCCGGTGCGGCCCCCGAGGGCCGGCAGTTCTTCGGTGAGGTCCACCTGGTGAACGCGCGGGGCACCGCCGCGGGCACCGGCAGCGTCGTGATCGAGAAGGTCGCGCCGTAACCGCATGTGATCCGTACGACAGTGGGGCGGGTGCTCACCGAGCGCCCGCCCCACTGCGCTGCGCGCGCTGTCCGCTCCCCGGACAATGGATTGGACAAGGAAGCCGTGGACATACGCATCATGGAGCGGCAACCGTGCCGTTCGTACGCTTGAAGGAGTTCCCGTGAAGGTCGGAATCGTCGGCGCCACCGGTCAGGTCGGCACAGTCATGCGCAGGATCCTGGCCGAGCGGAAGTTCCCGGCCGACGAGCTGCGGCTGTTCGCCTCCGCGCGCTCCGCGGGTTCCACGATCGAGTGGCAGGGCCGGAACATCACCGTGGAGGACGCCTCCGGGGCCGACTACAGCGGCCTGGACATCGTGCTGTTCTCGGCCGGTGGCGCGACGTCGAAGGCGCTCGCCGAGAAGGTCGCCGCCCAGGGTGCCGTCGTGATCGACAACTCCTCCGCCTGGCGCAAGGACCCCCTGGTCCCGCTGGTCGTCTCCGAGGTCAACCCGCACGCGATCGCGGACCGCCCCAAGGGCATCATCGCCAACCCGAACTGCACCACGATGGCCGCCATGCCGGTGCTGCGCCCGCTGCACGACGAGGCCGGCCTGGAGGCGCTGACCGTCGCCACGTACCAGGCGGTGTCCGGCTCGGGTCTGGCCGGCGTCGCCGAGCTGCACGGCCAGGTGTCCAAGGTCGTCACCGAGGCGGACAGGCTCACCCACGACGGCGGCGCCGTCGACTTCCCGGAGCCGGACGTCTACAAGCGTCCGATCGCCTTCAACGTGCTGCCGCTGGCCGGCGCGATCGTCGACGACGGCTCCTTCGAGACGGACGAGGAGCAGAAGCTCCGCAACGAGTCCCGCAAGATCCTGGAGATCCCGGAGCTGAAGGTGTCCGGCACCTGTGTCCGGGTCCCGGTCTTCTCCGGCCACTCCCTCCAGATCAACGCCCGGTTCGCGCGTCCGATCGGCGTGGAGCGCGCGTACGAGCTGCTGAAGGCCGCCCCGGGCGTCGAGATCTCGGAGATCCCCACCCCGCTCCAGGCCGCCGGGCAGGACGCGTCCTTCGTCGGGCGGATCAGGGCCGACGAGACCGTGGAGCACGGTCTGGCGCTCTTCGTCTCCAACGACAACCTGCGCAAGGGGGCTGCGCTGAACGCGGTGCAGATCGCGGAGCTGGTCGCGGCGGAGCTCGCGGGCTGACGCGGCGGGGGCGGGGTGCGGGTGCGGCGCCGCTGCGGTGCGGGTGCGGTGCGGGTGCGGTGCCGCTGCGCGGGGCTGTCCCCTACCCGCCCCTTCCCGAAACCGGGGGCGAGCCCCCGGGCCCCCCTTTGTCCTCAATCGCCGGACGGGCTTAATTCTCCGCGCGGGAAATCAAGCCCCTCCGGCGATTGAGGAGCGGGGTCCGGGGCGGAGCCCCGGGGGTGCTCAGGGGCGCCGGACCGTCCGCAGCGCACCCGCCCGCGAGAACGGGCAGCCGGTCCGGCCGGGCGCCCCACCCGCACGGTCCGGCGGAAAACGGACATCGCCCTGGGTGCGGGTCACGTGGAAGGATGACCGGAAACATCACATACCAAGGAGATGACCGCGTGCCTGGCACGAATCTGACCCGCGAAGAGGCACAGGAGCGGGCGCGCCTGCTGACCGTGGACGCGTACGAGATCGATCTCGACCTCTCCGGAGCGCAGGAGGGCGGGACCTACAGGTCCGTCACCACCGTGCGCTTCGACTCCGCCGAAGCCGGTGCGGAGACCTTCATCGACCTGGTCGCCCCGGCCGTGCACGAGGTCGAGCTGAACGGCAAGGCCCTGGATGTCGCGGCCGTGTTCCGCGATTCGCGGATCACCCTGCCGCATCTGGCGGCGGGCTCCAACGAGCTGCGGGTCGTCGCCGACTGCTCGTACACCAACACGGGTGAGGGGCTGCACCGGTTCGTCGACCCGGTCGACCAGCAGGCTTACCTCTACACCCAGTTCGAGGTTCCGGACGCGCGCCGGGTCTTCGCGAGCTTCGAACAGCCCGACCTGAAGGCGACGTTCCGGTTCACCGTGAAGGCCCCGTCGGGCTGGACCGTGGTCTCCAACTCCCCGACGCCGGAGCCCAGGGACGACGTCTGGTCCTTCGAGCCGACGCCGCGGGTCTCCACGTACATCACCGCGCTGATCGCCGGCCCGTACCACTCGGTGCACAGCAGCTACGAGAAGGACGGCCAGTCCGTCCCGCTGGGCATCTACTGCCGCCCGTCGCTCGCGGAGTACCTCGACGCCGACGCGATCTTCGACGTGACCCGGATGGGCTTCGACTGGTTCCAGGAGAAGTTCGACTACGCGTACCCCTTCGCCAAGTACGACCAGCTGTTCGTCCCGGAGTTCAACGCGGGCGCGATGGAGAACGCGGGCGCGGTCACCATCCGCGACCAGTACGTGTTCCGCTCCAAGGTGACGGACGCGGCGTACGAGACGCGGGCCGAGACGATCCTGCACGAGCTGGCCCACATGTGGTTCGGCGACCTCGTCACCATGGAGTGGTGGAACGACCTGTGGCTGAACGAGTCGTTCGCCACCTACACCTCGATCGCCTGCCTGGCGTACGCCGAGGGCTCCCCGTGGCCGCACTCCTGGACCACGTTCGCCAACACCATGAAGACCTGGGCGTACCGGCAGGACCAGCTGCCCTCGACGCACCCGATCATGGCCGACATCCGTGACCTGGACGACGTCCTGGTCAACTTCGACGGCATCACGTACGCCAAGGGCGCCTCGGTCCTGAAGCAGCTGGTGGCGTACGTCGGCCAGGACGAGTTCTTCAAGGGCGTCCAGGCCTACTTCAAGGCGCACGCCTTCGGCAACACCCAGCTCTCCGACCTGCTGGGCGCGCTGGAGAAGACCTCCGGCCGCGATCTGCGGGCCTGGTCCACGGCGTGGCTGGAGACGGCCGGCATCAACATCCTGCGCCCGGAGATCGAGACGGACGGCGACGGCCGTGTCACCTCGTTCACCGTGCTCCAGGAGGCGCCCGCCCTGCCCGCCGGGGCGAAGGGCGAGCCGACGCTGCGCCCGCACCGGATCGCCATCGGGTGCTACGACCTCGACAAGGCCGGGAACCTGGTCCGGACGGACCGGATCGAGCTGGACGTGGACGGGGAGCGCACCACCGTGCCGTTCCCGGCCGGCGCCGCCCGTCCCGCCGTGGTCCTGCTCAACGACGACGACCTGTCGTACGCGAAGGTCCGGCTCGACGAGGAGTCGCTGCGGGTCGTCACGGAGCATCTGGGCGACTTCACCGAGTCCCTGCCGCGCGCCCTGTGCTGGGCCTCCGCCTGGGACATGACCCGGGACGGCGAGCTGGCGACCCGGGACTACCTGTCGCTCGTGCTGTCCGGTGTCGGCAAGGAGTCGGACATCGGCGTCGTCCAGTCGCTGCACCGCCAGGCGAAGATGGCGCTCGACCTGTACTCGGCGCCGGAGTGGCGCGAGGCGGGGCTGACCCAGTGGACCGAGGCGACGCTCGCGCACCTGCGCGCGGCGGAGCCGGGCAGCGACCACCAGCTGGCCTGGGCCCGTGCCTTCGCGGCCACGGCCCGCAACCCCCAGCAGCTCGATCTGCTCCAGTCGCTTCTTGACGGCACCGAGGCGATCGAGGGCCTGGCCGTCGACACCGAGCTGCGCTGGGCCTTCGTCCAGCGGCTGGCCGCGACGGGGCTGCTGGACGA
Organism: Streptomyces sp. NPDC048671; assembly: GCF_055587045.1. Classification (NCBI taxonomy): domain Bacteria; kingdom Bacillati; phylum Actinomycetota; class Actinomycetes; order Kitasatosporales; family Streptomycetaceae; genus Streptomyces; species Streptomyces sp. NPDC048671. The sequence continues at coordinate 85,836 of NZ_JBVJHB010000023.1, forward strand.
GGACGAGATCGCCGCCGAGTACGAGCGCGACCGGACGGCGGCGGGCGAGCGCCATGCGGCGTCCGCGCGTGCGGCGCGCCCGTCCGAGGAGGCGAAGGCGCAGGCGTGGGCCTCGGTCGTCGAGTCGGACAAGCTGCCGAACTCCCTCCAGGAGGCGGCCATCAGCGGCTTCGTCCAGACCGACCAGCACGAGCTGCTGGCCCCGTACACGGAGAGGTTCTTCACCGCGGTGAAGGACGTCTGGGGCTCGCGCAGCCACGAGATGGCCCAGCAGGTCGCGGTGGGTCTGTACCCGTCGCTCCAGGTCTCGCAGGAGACCCTGGACGCCACGGACGCCTGGCTGGCCTCGGCCGAGCCGAGCGCGGCCCTGCGCCGGCTGGTGTCGGAGTCCCGTTCGGGTGTGGAGCGGGCGCTGAAGGCCCGTGCGGCGGACGCGGCGGCGGCGACCGCGTAGTTCCCGCACCAGGTGGAGACCGCCCGGCGGGCAGGCGCAGTTGCGCAGCTGTCCGCCGGGCGGGAGCAGGGGGTGCCGGGGCCTGGGTTACGCGCCCGACTCCTCGTAGCGGGTGGCCAGTTCGGCCGCACCGGCCTCCGTCAGCGAGCCGTGCAGGCGCATCCGCGCCACGCCGCCGTCGGGGAAGGCGTCCAGTCGGACGTGGGTGACCACGGCCGGGGCGCGGAGCGGGAAGCGGTGCGGGGTGTCGGGCTGGAGCCGGGTGCGGGGGATGATCTCGAACCACTCGCCCGTCTCGCCGTCGCGCCCCTGGAGGGCGATCCAGCCGGCCGCGTTCCCCTTGAGGTAGGCCGTGTCGATCTCGATCGCGCGGACCGCGCCCTGGGCGGGCAGCCGGAAGCGCACCCAGTCGTTGGTGTCGCGGACCCGGCGGCGGCGGTTCTCCCAGCCGTCGTCCATCTTGCGGGAGGTGCCGGGCAGGATGATCTGGGTCGGCGAGGAGTAGAAGCGGTCGGAGGCGTCCTCGTAGCTGCCGCCGTTCAGGACCGAGATCAGGTCGAACGTGCCGAGTGCCGCGAGCCAGGACGGGTCCGGGACGACCTCGCCGTGCACGCGGAGGCGGGCGATGCCGCCGTCGGGGTGCTGGCAGAGGCGGATGTGGGTGTAGCGGCGGCCGCCGGTGATCTCGAAGCCGTTGGCGGCGTGGCCGCGTACGGGGGTCGGCGGGACGATCTCGTCCCACTTGACGTCGTCGGCGAGGAGCTCTTCGGGGCCGGGCGAGCCCTGGACCGAGGTCGCCTGGACCGAGACGCGCTGCGGGTAGTTGCCGCGGAAGTGGGCGGTGTCGACGACGAGGCCGCGGATGATGCCGGGGGCACCGAGGCGGATCAGGGCCCAGTCGTGCTCGTCGGGGGCCGGGAAGGGACGGTCGGCGTCCGCGCCGCGGCGGCGGCGGGTCTCCCAACCGTCCATGATCTTGCCCTTGTGGCCGAAGTGCTCGGGGTCGAAGACCGCGCGTTCCCTGATCAGGAGGTTCTCGCGCTGGGCGAAGAACTCGTCGTTGGCGGCGATCACGCCCGCGCCGAGGCGCCGGTCGGCGAGGTCGACCAGCTCGGTGAAGGGGAGGTCGGTGGCGCGGTAGTCGGCGTACGGGTCACCGCCGCCGTACGGGGACGCGTCGTTGGCATGCGGGTCGTGGGCATGGGGGTCGTTGTCCAGGGCGGGGGTCTCGCTCGCGTCGAAGGTCATGTGCCCCACTGTCGTACAGACTCATGCATCAGGTCCATCGAAAGTTTTCGCACATTCCATTCAGCTCAGCTGAACGATTCCTCGCGTGCGGCGCTGACCTCCTTGAGCGCGGCCAGCACTCGGGCCACCGCCGGGCCCGCCTCGGCCCCCTGCCGCACCGCCGCCACCACATGGCGCCGGGGCAGGTCGGCGTCGAGGACGCGCAGCACCACACCCTTGCGGCGCTCCGCCGACGCCATCCGGGGGATCAGCGCGACGCCCATGCCGGCCTCCACCATGGCCAGGATCGCGGTCCATCCGGAGGCGCTGTGGGCCTGCTCGGGGACGAACCCGGCGGCCTCGCAGGCGGCGGTGGTGATCTGCGACCACGGTCCCGAGCCGCCGAAGATCCAGGGCTCGGCGGCGAGGTCGGCCAGCCGGAGTCCGGGGGCGTCGGCCAGCCGGTGCCCGACAGGGAGGGCGACGTCGAGAGGGTCGGCGAGCAGCGGCAGCAGGGCGAACCGGGTGTCGCGGGCCGTCGGGGCGTGCGCGGCGAGCGAGAGCGCGAGGTCGACGTCGCCGGCCGCGAGGAGTTCGTACGCCTCAGCGGCCTCCGCCTCCCGTACCCGCACCTCGGGCCCCGGCCGGCCGGCCGCGCGCAGCAGTTGGACCGCCGGTACGACGAGGGCGGGCACGGCGGTCGAGAACGCCCCGACCCGCACCTCCCCCGCCTCACCGCGCAGATAGCCGGTCAACTCGGCCTCGGCGCGTTCGAGCTGGGCGAAGACCACTTCCGCGTGGCGGAGCACGAGGTACGCGGCGTCGGTGAGCCTGACCCGCCTGCCCTGCGCCTCCAGCAGCGGCACACCGAGCTGCCGGCCCAGGTTCGACAGCTGCTGGGACACCGCGGAGGGGGTCATCAGCAGCGCCTCGGCCGTCGCCGTGACGGTCCCGCGCTCGCTCAGCACCCGCAGGATCCGGAGCTTCTTGATGTCCCACTCGGTCATGTCCGCACATTAGCCGCCGTCCGCCCCGGACCCGGCCCGTCTCCTGCGCCACTCCCGACGCGGACAGGGCGCCCCGATGCGCTCGCGCACATCGGGACGCCCTGGGACGGACTGGGGAGCCACGCGGACCGGTACGCCGCGCAGCCGGGTGTCAGGCCTGCTTCTTGGACTTGTCGAGGACCATGACGAGGCCGGCGATGACCCCGAACAGCACCAGCGGGGCCACGACGAACAGGCCGACCGTGTCGATCACGCTCAGGCCCGTCCCCGGGTCGTCGCCGTCGTCGCGGGTGAGCGCGAGCGCGGGGGACGTCATGAGCAGCATCATCAGCGTCGTTCCGGCGGCGACCGCGCCGGCGCGCATAGCGTTCTTCTTGTCCACGGTGCAAACGTAGCGAACGGCTACGGGGGCCGCGCGCCCGGGGGTGCCGTACGGGGCTGCGGAGACTTTTGGCGGGGGTCGAGGACCTCCATCAGCCTGTGCAGCCGGGGCGAGGCTGCGAGCTCCTCCAGGGTGACCGGGCGGCCCTCGGCATCGGCGATGGGCAGCCGCCAGTTGGGGTACTCGTCCCAGGTGCCCGGCAGGTTCTGCGGGCGGCGGTCACCGATCGTGTCGGGCAGCCAGACCCCGGCCAGCCGGGCGGGGGTGCGCAGCAGGAAGCGGTGGACGGCGCGGACGGCCGCCTCCTCGTCACCGCCGCCCTCGGGGAGCAGGCCGAGCCGGGAGAGCAGGCCGAGCCACTCCGCGGTGCCGGCGCCGTCCTCGGTCCGCTCCTGGTCCAGCGGGCGGGTCAGCAGGCCGAGGCGGTGGCGCAGCGTCACATGGTCACCGGTCAGCCGGGCCGCGGTGGAGGGCAGATCGTGGGTGGTGGCGGTCGCCAGGCAGCCCTCGCGCCACTCCTCGGGGGCCAGCGGGCGGCCGGTGCCCGACCAGTCCCGCTCGAACCAGAGCACGGAGGTGCCGAGGACGCCGCGGCGGGCGAGCGCCTCACGGACGCCGGGTTCGACGGTGCCGAGGTCCTCCCCCACGACGGCGGCGCCCGCGCGGTGGGCCTCCAGGACGAGGACGGCGAGCATCGCCTCGGCGTCCTGGCTGACATAGGTGCCCTCGGTGGGCGGGCGCCCCTCGGGCACCCACCAGAGCCGGAACAGGCCCATGACGTGGTCGATGCGCAGGGCACCGGCCCGGCCGAGGATCCCGCGCAGCAGACCGCGGAACGGGGCGTAGCCGGACGCGGCGAGGGCGTCGGGGCGCCAGGGCGGCAGCCCCCAGTCCTGGCCGCGTGCGTTGAAGGCGTCCGGGGGCGCGCCGACGGACATGCCGTGCGCGAAGGCGTCCTGCTGGGCCCAGGTGTCGGCGCCGCCGGGGTGCACGCCGACCGCGAGGTCGTGGACGATCCCTACGGCCATCCCGGCGTCCCGGGCGGCCCGCTGGGCGTCGGCGAGCTGAGTGTCGGTCAGCCAGGCGAGCCGGCAGTGGAAGTCGACCCGGTCGAGCAGTTCGCCGCGGGCGCGGGCGGTCTCCCTGGAGCGGGGGTCGCGCAGGCCCGCCGGCCAGGTGTGCCAGTCGGAGCCGTGCACCTCCGCGAGGGCGCACCACAGGGCGTGGTCCTCCAGGGCCTGTCCCTGTTCCGCGAGGAAGTCGCAGTAGGCGGCGCGGCGGCCGGGCGTGAGGGGTACGTCGACGAGGACGGCGAGGGCCTGCCGCTTGAGCTCCCAGACGGCGTCGCGGTCGATGAGCGCGCCCTTGTTCAGGACTCCGTCGCTGAGCTCCGCGGCCCGGCGGCGCAGATCGTCCAGCGCGGCCCGGTCGGGCGCGTGCCCGTACTCCGGGACGGACTCGACGCGCAGGTGCACGGGGTCGGGGAAGCGCCGCGAGGACGGGCGGTAGGGCGACGGGTCGGTGGGGCTGCCCAGGACCGCCGCGTGCAACGGGTTGACCTGGACGAAGCCGGCGCCGAGGCACCGCCCGGACCAGGAGGCGAGATCCGCGAGGTCACCGAGGTCGCCCATGCCCCAGGAGCGGGCGGAGAGCAGCGAGTAGAGCTGCACCAGGAAGCCGTGGCCGCGGGCCGGCGGCTGCGGGACGCGGGCCGGGGCGACGACGAGCGTGCAGGACTCGGCCGGCCGCTCCGGCGCCCGGACGGTCAGCCGGTGCACGCCGAGCGGTGGTTCCGCCCACCAGCCGGGCGCGGGCGCGGGACCGGGGCTCACCGCGCCGGGTACTGGGCCGGGCGCTGAGCTGGGCGCTGCGCCTGGCGCTGAGCTGGGCGCTGCGCCTGGCGCTGAGCCAGACCCTGAGCCGGGCGCTGAGCCGGAAACGGCCGGATCCGTATCCCCGTCGGGGGTCCTCATCGGGGCCGGCGGGGCCGAACCGGACTCCTCGGGCCGGACGGTCAGCTCCGTGCCGGGCGGCAGCGCGGCCAGGGCCACGGGCAGTGGCTCCCCGGTCCACACGACCACTGTGGGCGGGAGCAGCCGGGAGCCGGCCGCGGACTCGGCGGCGGCGAGCGCCTCCCGTACCGCCTCCGGCGTGGCGGCGTCGACACCGAGCGCGGCGAGCACCGCGACGACCGTGCCGTCGGGGACGGACACCGTGGCGTCGGCGGACGGGGAGTAGGAGGTGGCGACGCCGTGCAGTGCGGCGAGCCGGGACAAGCCCATTCAGACTCCTGGGGACTCCATGCCCCAAGCGCTGCCGGAGGAGGCCGGCTCGCTGGTCAGCGGGGCGAGAACGGCGAGCGGGGGCTCGCTGGTCAGAGGTGTGGCGTCAGCGAGCGGGGGCTCACTGGTGAGGGGTATGGCGTCGGCCAGCGGCGCTTCGCTGGTGAGCGGGCCGGTGGCGGTGGCGGGGCACGCGCTGATCAGCGGGGCGGGCCCCGGTACCTGTTTGGTCAGGGCGGAGAGCAGGAGCTGCGCGGCAGCGGGCATGGTGGCCTCCTGGCCGTGGAGAGCAGGACACAGCAGGCCTACCCAGCGGACGCGTCCGCAGACGTAGGCGTTATGACAACGAGTTCAACGTGCTCTGGGTCACAATCCTTTCTCCGGAGGCCGATTCCCCGTAAGACGTCCGCCGTTTTCGGCCATTCGGCGTCATCTTTCGCGTGACACGACGTCAGGCACACCCGTTCCACCTCGTCCGCCGCATCGGGCATTTGCACCACAACGACCACGCACATTGACACCCTCGCGCGCGGGTGGTGGGCTCGGAGCCCACTGGTGGGAGCGAGGGAGAACGGGCATGCAGCTCAGGCGCAGGAAGCAGGCGGCAGCGGTCGCCGTGGCCGTGCTCGGCGGACTGCTCTCCGCGGGAGCCCCGGCCGCCTTCGCCGCCCCCCAGGTGCCCGGCACGCCCGCCGCCAGCACCCCCGACCGCACGGACGACGGCGCGCTGCCCACCGTGTGGCCCCGGCCGCAGAGCATCAAGGCGTCCGGCACCCCGGTCCCCCTCTCCGGCGAGGTCACGCTCCTCGTCGGCGCGCAGGCCGACCCGTACGCCGTCACCGCGCTCCGCGAGGTCCTGCGCGACGCGGGCGTGCGGACCGTCCACGAAGCCCTGCCGGGCCGCGGACCCGTCATCCGGCTCGGCGGCGACGGGGCCCAGGACGCGCTGCGCACGCTGCGCGCGCCCGACCGTGCCGATCTGCCGGCCGGCGGCTACCGGATCGCGGCCGGCCCGGTCGCGGGCCGGGACACCGTCGCCGTGGACGGCCTCGGTGACGACGGGCTGTTCCACGCGGTGCAGACCCTGCGTCAGCTGATCCGGGGCGGCAGTGTCGCCGGGGTCACCGTCCGGGACTGGCCGTCCAGCGCCGTGCGCGGGATGACCGAGGGGTTCTACGGGCAGCCCTGGACGCAGGAGGAACGGCTCTCCCAGCTCGGCTTCATGGGGCGCACCAAGCAGAACCGGTATCTGTACGCGGCGGGCGACGACCCCTACCGGCAGGCCCGCTGGCGCGACCCGTACCCGGCCGAGCGGCGTGCCGACTTCCGCGCGCTGGCCGAGCGGGCCGCCGCCGAGCACGTGACGCTCGGCTGGGCCGTGGCACCCGGCCAGTCGATGTGCCTGTCCTCGGACCGCGACGTGAAGGCGCTGACGAAGAAGATCGACGCGATGTGGGCGCTGGGGGTGCGGGTCTTCCAGGTGCAGTTCCAGGACGTCAGCTACAGCGAATGGCACTGCTCGGCCGACGCCGACACCTTCGGTGACGGTCCGGAGGCGGCGGCCAGGGCGCAGGCCCGCGTCGTGAGCGGCGTGGCCGAGCACCTCGCGGACCGCCACCCGGACGCGCAGCCGCTGTCGATGATGCCGACCGAGTTCTACCAGGACGGGGCGACCGCCTACCGCACGGCGCTCGCCAGGGAGCTGGACGACCGGGTGCAGGTCGCCTGGACCGGCGTCGGGGTCGTGCCGAGGACCATCACCGGCGGCGAGCTGGCCGGTGCGCGCGACACGTTCCGCCATCCGCTGGTCACGATGGACAACTACCCGGTCAACGACTACGCGCAGGACCGGATCTTCCTCGGTCCTTACACCGGCCGCGATCCTGCGGTCGCCATCGGTTCGGCGGCGCTGCTGGCCAACGCGATGGAGCAGCCGTCCGCCTCCAGGATCCCGCTGTTCACCGCCGCCGACTTCGCCTGGAACCCGAAGGGGTACCAGCCGCAGGAGTCCTGGCAGGCGGCCATCGACGACCTCGCGGGCCAGGACACCGGCAGCCGGGACGCACTGCGCGCCCTGGCCGGCAACAGCGCGGCCTCCGTGCTGGGCGGTGACGAATCGGCGTATCTGCGACCGTTGCTCGACGCGTTCTGGAAGTCCCGGGCGGGGACGGACGCCGTGGCCCGCGACAAGGCGGCGGACCGGCTGCGCTCCGCGTTCACCGTGATGCGCGAGACCCCGCAGCGGCTGGCCGGACTGGCGGACGGGCGGCTCGACGACGAAGTGCGCCCGTGGACCGAGCAGTTGTCCCGGTACGGCAGGGCGGGTGAGCTGGCCGTCGATCTGCTCCAGGCCCAGGCGCGCGGCGACGGGCCGGCCGCCTGGCAGGCGTCGCTGGCCCTGGAGCCGGTGAGCAGGTCCGTGAAGGCGGGCGGCGCGACGGTCGGCAAGGGGGTGCTCGGCCCGTTCCTGGACCGGGCGCGCAAGGAGGCCGACGCCTGGACCGGGACGGACCGCGACAACGGCACGGTGACCGAGGCGCAGGGCAGCTATACGGTGCGGCTGGGCCGGGCGCGTCCGCTGGAGGCCGTCACCGCGACGGCCGTGCCGGGCGGCGGCGCCACGCCGGCGCAGGCGACGGTCCAGGCCCATGTGCCCGGTGAGGGCTGGCACAGCCTCGGCGCCCTGTCGGCGAGCGGCTGGACCCAGACGGAAGGGCGGGGCCTGCGGGCCGACGCGGTCCGGATCAGCTGGCCGACCGTCACCCCGTCGGTCACCGGTGCGCCGCCCCTGATCATCCCGCCGCTCGCGGGCGCGGCCCCGTCCACCGGAACGGCGCCCCGGGTGCGCTCGCTGGTGCCGTGGTTCGTCGACGAGCCCGCCGCCCGGCTCGATCTCGCGCACGGGGAGACGGACGCCGAGATCGGCGGCAAGCCGCAGCGCGTCGAGGCACGGCTCTCCGCGGGCCGCCCGGCCGAGGTGCGGGGCGCGCTCACCGCGAAGGCCCCCAAGGGCATCAAGGTGCGGGTGCCCAAGCAGACGACCGTCCAGCGCGGCTCCCGTACCGACGTGCCCGTGGAGATCACCGTCCCCGCGGACACCCCGGCGGGCGAGTACGAGGTGCCGTTCGCCTTCGGCGCCGAGGAGACCACCCTCACCGTCCGGGCCTTCCCGCGCACCGCGGGCCCCGATCTGCTGCGCACGGCCACCGCGTCCTCGTCGGGCGACGAGACGGCGGACTTCCCCGCGGCCGCCGCGTCGGACGGCGACCCGGAGACCCGCTGGTCCTCACCGGCCGAGGACGGCGCCTGGTGGCAGGCCGAGCTGCCCGCCCCGGTCCGGCTCGGGCAGGTGGTCCTGGACTGGCAGGACGCGTACGCCTCCCGCTACCGCGTCCAGGTCTCCGCGGACGGCCGCACCTGGCGCACGGCGGCCACCGTCCAGGAGGGCAGGGGCGGCCACGAGTCGGTCCGGATGGACGCGAAGGACACCCGGTTCATCAGGGTCCAGGGCGACGGGCGGGCCACCGAGTACGGCTACTCGCTCTGGTCGGTCCAGGCGTACGCCGTGGCGGAGTAGCGGCGCCGGCCCGGCGCCGCTCCCGAAGCCCCCCGAAAGGGGGCAGTTCACCCTTTCCGCACCCTCCCCCACGACTTCCCGCCCCTCGCTATTCACTCAGTACATATACCGAGTATATAGTCGCCGCCATGAGCATCCGTCACGTCCTCCTCGGGCTGCTTGCCGGGGGTTCCAACCATGGTTACGAACTGAAACGGCGGTACGACGAACTCTTCCCGCAGGCCCGCCCCCTGGCGTACGGCCAGGTCTACACGACCCTGCAACGCCTGGTGCGGGACGGCCTGGCCGCGGTCGAGGGCACCGATTCCGACGGCGGTCCCGAGCGCACCCTCTACCGCTCCACGGACGAAGGCGCACGCGAGCTCGCCCGATGGGCCGGCGAGACCGCGCCACCCGCGCCCTTCGTGACGAACGAGATCTTCGCCAAGGTCGTCACCTCGATCCTCGTCGCGGCGGCCGCCGGCGGTGACCGCACCACGGACGCGGCCGCCTACCTCCAGGCCCAGCGCGCCGCGCACATGGCGCGGATGCACGAACTGACCCAGCTCAAGACCACGCCCGGGGCCGGCCTCAGCACGGTCCTCTCGGCCGACTACGCCCTGAACCATCTGGACGCCGACGTGCGGTGGATGGCCACCACGGCGACCCGCCTCGCCACCCTGACCACGGAGGTCCAGCCGACATGAGCACCCAAGCCGACCGGCCCACGACGTCGGCGCCACTCATCACCGCTACCGGCCTGACGAAACGGTACGGGCGGACGGAGGCGCTGCGCGGCGCCTCGGTCGAACTCCGCGCCGGTGAGATCCTCGCCGTCACCGGTGCCAGCGGCAGCGGGAAGTCCACACTGCTGCACTGCCTCGCGGGCATCGTCCGCCCCGACGAGGGCTCGGTCACCTACGGAGACGAGCAGCTCGGCCTGCTGCCCGAGGCGCGCCTCAGCGAGCTGCGGCGTACCGACTTCGGCGTGGTGTTCCAGTTCGGGCAGCTGATCCCCGAACTCACCGCGCTCGACAACGTGGCCCTGCCCCTCCTGCTCGCGGGAACCGGCCGCGCAGAGGCACAGCGCCGCGCGGACTCCTGGCTGGAGCGCTTCGGCGTACGGGGGCAGGCCGACCTGCGGCCCGGCGAGCTGAGTGGCGGACAGAGCCAACGGATCGCACTGGCACGGGCCCTGATCACCGGTCCGAAGGCCGTCTTCGCGGACGAGCCGACCGGCGCCCTCGACTCCCTCGCCGGCGAACAGGTGATGACCGCTCTGGTGCACGCCTCCCGCGAGTCCGGCACCGCGGTGCTGCTCATCACGCACGACGCCCAGATCGCGGCGTACGCGGACCGGGAGGTGTGGCTGCGCGACGGGGCCCTCCACTCCGGCGCGACGCGGTTCACCGTCCAGGAGGCGGCCTGCCATGAGGACTGACGCACACATCGCCTGGACCCTGATCCGCGGTTCGGACCGCCGTGAGTGGTGGCGGATCGCGCTCACCGCGACCGGCGCACTGCTCGCCACCGGCCTGGCCCTCGCGGCGGTCACGGTCTCCGCGGTCTCGGGGCAGGCGTCCATCGGGTTCGGACACGGCCTGCTGAACCAGCCCGGCCAGCGCACCGGTGTGGTGGCCACGCTCCTGCTCCTGCTCGTCCCCGTGTTCGGCTTCCTGGGCCAGTGCGCCCGGATCGGCGCCGTCCACCGGGACCGGCGGACGGCGGCGCTGCGGCTCGCCGGGGCGTCACCCCGGCAGGTGCGGCGCATCGCCGCTCTGGAGTCCGGGGCGGCGTGCCTGGTGGGTGCGGTCGCCGGCCTCGCCGTGTTCGCCGCGGTCCTCGCCGGCTCCGGCCGCACACCGCCGGCCCAGGCCTGGGCCGGCTTCGCGCTGGTCGTGCTCGGCGTACCGGTGGTCGCCGCGCTGGTGAGCGGGTTCGCGCTGCGCCGGGTGATCGCCGCACCGCTCGGCCGGTTGCGCCGGGTACGGTCGGAGCCCGAACGGCGGACGGTGTTCGCGCTCCTGCTTCCGGGGATCGTGGTCGCCGCGGCGGCCCTCCTTCTCTCGGACAACGGTTCCGGCGCCGGCCCGTTCGCGGCGCTGGTGATCGCCCTGGTGCTCCTCTTCTCGGCGGGCGCGCTCTGGGTGGCCGGGGCCTCGGCCGCCTTCATGGGCCGCCGCCTGACGGCCGGCGCGAGGAGCCCCGCGGTGCTGATCGCCGCCGGCCGCCTGCGGGAGGACCCGTGGGCCGCCGCGCGTACCCACGCCGCGTTGCTGCTGGTGACCGTCGTCGGAACGGGCTTCGTGGGAGTACGGGAGGTCATGCTCGCCGCTCTGCGCGTGCGGGGCGGCCACACACCGGTGGACCCGGACTTCTACACCACCGGACTCGACCTCACCGGGGCAGCCGTCCTGGTGGCCCTCTCCGTCGGCCTCTGCGGTCTGGCCGTGGGCGCCGCGGAGTCCCTCGCCACCCGCCGCCGGGGGCTCGCCGCCCAGGCCGCTGCCGGAGTGCCGCGCGCGGTGCTGACCAGGGCGCTGCTCCTGGAGACCGCGCTCCCGCTGGCCCCGGCGACGCTGCTGGCGGGTATCGGCGGCATGACGGTGCACCTCGCGTACGCCGTCCTCGTCGCCCCGGGCAGCTTCCCGTCGATGCTCCCGCTCCTGGTGCCCGTGGGGGTGTACGCCGCCTGCCTGCTGGCCGCCGCGACGTCACTGCCACTCCTGCGGCGCATGGCGCACCCCGCGGAGCTGCGCTTCACCTAAGGGCTGTCCCGCAATTCCTGGCGGGCGCGCGGCGTCAGCTACGGCACCTCGCTGCGTTGTCGGGACGCCCGAATACATCCAGTATTCGGGCGTCCCTCCGCCTTGCGATGCACCGCATCTGACGCCGCGC
>NZ_JBVJHB010000024.1:0-97553 GCF_055587045.1 Streptomyces sp. NPDC048671
TGCAGGGGGGACCCTGTGGGAGAGTAGGACGCCGCCGAACTCCTTTTATAGTTAAGCCCCGTGCCCTTGTGGCACGGGGCTTTTCTGCGTTCCGGGGCGTTCTCGGTACCCCTATGTATCTGCCGGCCACCGCTGAGGGTAGGGTCAGGGGGCATCATTGGCACGTTCTTCACAGGAGGCCCCCGGGTGGAGGTCCAGGAGACTCGCGTTCAGACGAACCGGGTACTCACCATCCCCAACATCCTCAGCATGGCTCGCCTGGTAGGCGTGCCTGTCTTCCTGTGGCTGATCCTCCGCCCCGAGTTCGGCGGGCCCAAGAGCGACGGCTGGGCGTTGCTGGTACTGATGTTCAGCGGTGTCAGCGACTACCTTGATGGAAAGCTCGCGCGTCGTTGGAACCAGATCAGCAGCCTCGGACGACTGCTCGACCCGGCCGCCGACCGGCTCTACATTCTTTCGACCCTTGTCGGACTGACCTGGCGGGAGATCCTCCCGCTCTGGCTCACCGCAGCTCTTCTCGCTCGCGAGCTCATGCTTCTCGTGATGGTGGGAATCCTGCGCCGTCACGGCTATCCACCGCCCCAGGTGAACTTCCTGGGCAAGGCGGCCACGTTCAATCTGATGTACGCGTTTCCCTTGTTGCTGCTCAGCGACGGAGGTGGTTGGCTGGCATCACTGGCCACTGTTTTCGGCTGGGCGTTCGCAGTATGGGGTACAACGCTCTACTGGTGGGCAGGGATCCTCTACGTGGTTCAGGTCCGCCGGCTTGTCAAGGCGGATGCAGTAGCCGATTGAGCCTGTTGATGCGGTGCCGCGCAGCGTGGCCGGCCCGCGGCTGATGACACAGATGCTGCCCTGACGGGCGAAGTCGGCTAGACCGTCGTCTCTTCGAGGAGGACGTTTCCGACATGAAGGCCGTCGTGATGGCAGGTGGTGAAGGCACTCGCCTTCGCCCCATGACCTCAAGCATGCCCAAGCCGCTCCTGCCCGTAGCCAATCGGCCGATCATGGAGCATGTGCTTCGGCTGCTGAAGAGGCACGGGCTCAATGAGACGGTTGTGACCGTCCAGTTCCTCGCGTCTCTGGTGAAGAACTACTTCGGAGACGGCGAAGAGCTCGGAATGGAGCTCAGCTATGCCAACGAGGAGAAACCGCTCGGCACCGCGGGCAGCGTGAAGAATGCCGAAGAGGCATTGAAGGACGACACCTTCCTCGTCATTTCCGGTGACGCGCTCACCGACTTCGACCTCACCGATCTCATCGCCTTCCACAAGGAAAAGGGCGGCCTGGTCACGGTCTGCCTCACCCGTGTACCGAATCCTCTGGAATTCGGGATCACGATTGTGGACGAAGCGGGCCAGGTCGAGCGGTTCCTGGAGAAGCCCACCTGGGGGCAGGTCTTCTCGGACACCGTCAACACGGGCATCTATGTGATGGAGCCCGAGGTCTTCAACTACGTCGAGGCCGATGTCTCCGTGGACTGGTCCGGAGACGTCTTCCCGCAGCTCATGAAGGAAGGCAAGCCCATCTACGGCTATGTCGCCGAGGGCTACTGGGAGGACGTGGGTACGCACGAGAGCTACGTCAAGGCGCAGGCCGACGTCCTTGAGCGCAAGGTCGACGTGGAGATCGACGGCTTTGAGATCTCGCCCGGTGTATGGGTGGCCGAAGGCGCGGAGGTGCATCCCGACGCGGTACTCCGGGGGCCCCTCTACATCGGCGACTACGCCAAGGTCGAGGCCGGTGTCGAGATCCGTGAACACACGGTCATCGGGTCGAACGTCGTCGTGAAGAGCGGGGCGTTCCTGCACAAGGCCGTGGTGCACGACAACGTGTACATCGGCGATCACAGTAATCTGCGTGGCTGCGTGATTGGCAAGAACACCGACATCATGCGTGCCGCCCGTATCGAGGACGGCGCCGTCATCGGCGACGAATGCCTCGTCGGCGAGGAATCGATCATCCAGGGCAACGTCCGCGTCTACCCCTTCAAGACCATTGAGGCCGGCGCCTTCGTCAACACCTCGGTGATCTGGGAGTCGCGCGGACAGGCCCACCTCTTCGGGGCGCGCGGTGTCTCCGGGATCCTGAACGTCGAGATCACGCCGGAGCTGGCGGTCAGGCTGGCCGGTGCGTACGCCACGACCCTGAAGAAGGGCTCGACGGTCACCACCGCACGTGACCACTCCCGTGGTGCCCGAGCGCTGAAACGTGCGGTGATCTCCGCGCTCCAGGCCAGCGCCATCGATGTCCGCGACCTCGAGAACGTACCGCTGCCCGTGGCGCGCCAGCAGACCGCACGCGGCAGTGCGGGCGGCATCATGATCCGGACGTCGCCGGGCGTCCCCGACTCCGTCGACATCATGTTCTTCGACGCGAGCGGCGCGGATCTCTCCCAGGCGCAGCAGCGGAAGCTGGACCGCGTCTACGCCCGGCAGGAATACCGCCGGGCCTTCCCCGGGGAGATCGGGGACCTGCACTTCCCGTCCAGTGTCTTCGACTCGTACACCGGATCGCTGCTGCGGAACGTGGACACCGCCGGAATCGCCGACGCCGGGCTGAAGGTCGTCGTCGACGCCTCCAACGGCAGCGCGGGACTTGTCCTGCCCAGCCTGCTGGGACGGCTCGGTGTGGACGCGCTGACCATCAACCCCGGCCTGGACGAATCGCGGCCGACCGAGTCCGTCGAGACCCGGCGGTCCGGACTGGTGCGGCTCGGTGAGATCGTCTCCTCGGCGCGGGCGGCCTTCGGAGTCCGGTTCGACCCGGTCGGCGAACGGCTCTCCCTGGTCGACGAGCGGGGACGGATCATTGAGGACGACCGGGCCCTGCTGGTCATGCTCGACCTCGTCGCCGCCGAGCGGCGCAGCGGGCGGGTGGCGCTGCCGGTGACCACCACCCGCGTCGCCGAGCAGGTGGCCGCGTACCACGGCACCCAGGTCGAGTGGACGACTACATCGCCCGACGACCTGACCCGGGTCGGACGCGAGGAAGGCACCATCTTCGGTGGAGACGGGCGGGGCGGCTTCATCGTTCCGGAATTCAGCAGCGTCTTCGACGGCTCGGCCGCGTTCGTACGACTGATCGGGCTGGTCGCCAGGACGCAGCTCACACTCAGCCAGATCGATGCACGCATCCCGCGTGCCCACGTCCTGCGCCGTGATCTGGCGACCCCGTGGGCCGTGAAGGGGCTGGTGATGCGCCGTGTCGTCGAGGCCGCCGGAGAGCGCGATGTCGATACGACGGACGGTGTGCGCGTCGTCGAGGCGGACGGACGCTGGGTGATGGTGCTGCCGGACCGGGCGGAAGCGGTCACCCATCTGTGGGCGGAAGGGCCGGACGACGCCTCGGCGCAGGCCCTCCTGGACGAGTGGTCGGCGATCGTCGACAGCGCGGGCAACTGAGGCGTCCGGCCACCGCGCCGGCGGAGAGACGCCGCCGCGGTGGCCGGACGGTCCGGGCTTCCCGCGGCGTGCCGGCCCGAGCCGGCCGGCGGCTCCCGGCACATCGGTGGGGCCATTCGGCGGTAGCCGCCGCGACGTGCGACGATGTGCGGCATGTCGCAGCAGCCCCCCGATCGGCGCACGGCCTCGTCGCCCGCACGCCCCGACGCGTCCATGTCGCTGCTGACCAATGTGATGGACCACAGCCTGGACGACGGGTACGCCGAGGCATCGGCTCGTCGCGAGGCCGACGGCCGGGCCGGTATGCCCCGCACCCTCAAGGCGAAGCTCGGCTTCGCGGCATGCCTGGTGCTGGCCGCGCTCGTTGTCACTCTGGGTGCCGCGCAGGCACGGGTGGCGGCACCGGTCCTCGCCAAGGAACGCGAGGAACTGATCGACCGGATCGACTCGGAGACCGCTGCGACCGACACTCTTGAGGCACAGGTCGAAAAGGTCCGTGACGATGTCAGCAGGCGTCAGCGCAAGGCTCTGGAGAAGCACGGTGGGGACCAGACGGAACTGGTGGCTCTGCTCTCCGGGGCGACGCCCGTGCACGGGCCCGGCCTGAAGCTGGTCGTCGACGACGCGAAGAACACCGACCAGGGCGGCGGCGGACCGCGTGAGACCAGCGGCTTCTCCGACACCGGACGGGTCCGGGACCGGGACATGCAACGGGTCGTCAACGGCCTGTGGCAGTCCGGTGCGGAAGCGATCGCCATCAACGGGCAGCGTCTGACCGCCCTGTCGGCGATCCGCGCCGCGGGCGACGCCATACTGGTCGACAACAAACCGCTCGTGCCGCCGTACTCGGTGCTCGCGGTGGGGGACGGGAAGAAGCTCAGCGCCGCCTTCCGCAGCAGTGCCGACGGGCAGAATCTGCAAGCGCTGAAGGACACCTTCGACATCAGGACCAGCATCTCCGTCCAGGAGAAGGTGAATCTCCCGGCGGCCCCGAGCCTGATCGTACGGACAGCAGAGCCTTATAAGGCCGCAGACACCGGCAGTGGTGCGGCAGACACAGGGAAGGGCACATCGTGATCGCCGTACTGGGCCTCGTCGTGGGAGTCGTGGTCGGACTGTTGGTCCGGCCCGAAGTGCCGGCGGTGGTCGAGCCCTATCTCCCGATCGCCGTCGTGGCCGCCCTCGACGCCGTCTTCGGTGGCCTGCGGGCCATGCTCGACGGCATCTTCGTCGACAAGGTCTTCGTGGTCTCGTTCCTCTCGAACGTGGTCGTGGCCGCCCTGATCGTCTTCCTGGGCGACAAGCTGGGCGTCGGCGCCCAGCTCTCCACCGGTGTGGTGGTCGTCCTCGGTATCCGGATCTTCTCCAACGCCGCCGCCATCCGCCGGCACGTCTTCCGGGCCTGAGGCCGATGAGCGACGACGAAGAATTCACCGGCGACCGGGAGCAGCCCGGCGAGCAGCCCGTGGACGCCCCCAAGGAGCTCACCGGACGCCAGCGGCTGGTCGCCGGGCTCTGGCCGCCACGGATCACCCGCGCCCAACTCATTGTCGCGGTGCTGCTGTTCGTCCTCGGTCTGGGGCTTGCCATTCAGGTGCGGTCCAACAGCGACAACAGCGCCCTGCGCGGCGCGCGCCAGGAGGACCTGGTCCGCATCCTCGACGAGGTGGACGACCGTTCACAGCGGCTGGAGGACGAGAAGCAGCGCCTTGAGGACCAGCGCACGGAGCTGGAGAACAGTTCCGACCAGGCGGAGGAGGCACGCAAGCAGACGGTCGAGAAGGAGCGTCAACTCGGCATCCTCGCGGGCACCGTGGCCGCGCACGGCCCCGGGATCACCCTCACGATCAACGACCCCGGCGGCGCGGTGGAGGCCGACAAGCTCCTCGACGCGCTTCAGGAGCTTCGGGCAGCCGGCGCCGAGGCGATCGAGGTCAACGGCGTGCGGGTGGTGGCCAATACCTACTTCTCCGGCGACGGCGGCGCCATCAAGGTCGACGGGCGGAAGATCTCGCCTCCGTACGTGTTCAAGGTCATCGGCAAGCCGCAGGATCTGGAGCCGGCGCTGAACATCCCGGGCGGCGTGGTGCAGACGCTGGAGAAGGAACAGGCCACTGTGCATGTGTCGCAGGCCGACGACATTGTCGTGGACGCCTTGCGACCGGCGGAGCGGCCTGACTACGCTCGGTCGTCGGCCCCGTGAACCCGGGACGCGTGGGCGTCGGGGGACACGGGCAGAAGGTTGCGGGGGGTCGCCGCATCGTAATCGTGGCGCGTGGTGGAAACTGTCGAGTGGATACGGACGTTGTGAAGATGTCCGGGTCGGCAGGTGTGTTCAGTCAGGGTTCGTCCTGCCCCACGGGCGGGTCTGTTTCGGTCAAGGGGAATCGCCCGTGAAGTTGTTTGGGAAGTTGTTCGGCAAGAGTGCACGCGATGAGGCTGCCCGCCATCGCGCGCCACGCCATGGTCAAGCCGACGAGCAGGGCTCCGAGCGCCCGCTCTTCCGCGATGAGGTGGCAGGTTCGGGGGGTGACAATTCGGGCGCGTCGTCTGTTGACCCTGCCGGTCCCGGCCGCATAGGTTTCGGAGAACCGTCAACCTCAAGTACGGGTGGAGGGTTCACCCCGAGGCAGGAGGGTTCGTCCATGCCGGTCTGTACGAGGTGCGGCCACCGCAATGCCGAAGCCAGTCGTTTCTGCTCCAACTGCGGCGCGCCGCTGAGGGGCGGCGTTCCCGAGCGGGCCTCGGAGACGACGTCGACCATCTCCATCTCGGGCCTTGAGGCCTACGAGGCGGAGGTGACTGGTCAGTCGTCCGCGCCGTCGCTCTCGCCCGAGGCCCAGGCCGCTGTGGACGCCCTGCCGCTCGGCTCGGCGCTCCTGGTGGTGCGGCGCGGTCCGAATTCGGGCAGCCGGTTCCTGCTGGACGGCGAGCTGACCACGGCCGGCCGCCACCCGCAGAGCGATATCTTCCTCGACGACGTGACGGTTTCGCGCCGTCACGTGGAGTTCCGCCGGAGCCCCGACGGCAGCTTCACGGTCGGGGACGTGGGCAGCCTCAACGGCACGTACGTCAATCGTGAGCGCATCGACTCCGTCGCGCTGTCCAACGGCGACGAAGTGCAGATCGGCAAGTACCGGCTGGTCTTCTACGCGAGCCAGCGGGCCATCTGACCCGTCCCCCGACTCCGTCGGGGGGACCCCCAGGAAGGTCCATGCTGAGAACACCGACGGGCGGTGCCGGAAACGGCACCGCCACCGCCGACGACCGCCCGATGAGCATCGGCACGGTGCTCCTGCAGCTGCGGAACGAGTTTCCCGAAGTCACCATCTCCAAGATCCGCTTCCTGGAGGCGGAGGGACTCGTCGAACCGCAGCGGACGCCTTCCGGCTACCGCAAGTTCCGGTCCGACGACGTCGAGCGGCTCGCTCAGGTGCTGCGGATGCAGCGGGACCACTATCTTCCGCTGAAGGTCATCCGCGAGCACCTGGACGCCGTCGCCCGGGGCGAGCGGGTGGCCCTGCCGGCCCCGGACGGCGAGCGGGACTTCACCGACGGCAGCTGGACCGGCGGGACGGGCCGGGCCACGGCCGCCCGCATCGGCCGTGCCGAGCTTCTCGCTGCCGCGGAGGTCACCGAGAGCGACCTCGACGCGTGGGAGTCCTACGGTCTGGTCGTTCCGACGGCCGACGGCGGATACGACGCCGAGACGGTCACCGTCGCCAGGCTTGTGGCGGATCTGGGCCGATTCGGCCTGGAACCGCGGCATCTGCGCGCCATGAGAGCGGCCGCCGACCGGGAGGCCGGACTCATCGAACAGGTCGTCGCACCACTGCGCCGGCACCGGAATCCGCAGACCAGAGCCCATGCCGAGGCCACTGCGAAGGAGCTCGCGGAGCTCTCTGTACGGCTGCACTCGGCCCTCGTACAGACCGCGCTCCAGATCAGGCTCCACTGATCGCCGTGGGCCCCGACTACCCAAACCTGCCGAGCACGTCCTAGGGTTGCTGTGTGAACGAGCTCGACGTTGTGGGTGTCCGGGTGGAAATGCCCTCCAACCAACCGATCGTGCTCCTGCGTGAAGTGGGAGGCGACCGGTACCTCCCTATTTGGATCGGTCCTGGCGAGGCGACCGCGATCGCCTTCGCTCAGCAGGGCATGGCTCCGGCCAGGCCGCTGACCCATGACCTCTTCAAGGATGTGCTCGAGGCCGTGGGCCAGGAGCTCACCGAGGTCCGGATCACGGACCTCCGGGAAGGGGTCTTCTACGCGGAGCTGGTCTTCGCGAGCGGAGTCGAGGTGAGTGCGCGGCCGTCCGACGCCATAGCGCTCGCCCTGCGCACCGGAACGCCGATCTACGGCAGTGACGGGGTGCTCGACGACGCGGGAATCGCGATTCCCGACGAGCAGGAGGACGAGGTGGAGAAGTTCCGGGAGTTCCTCGATCAGATCTCGCCGGAGGACTTCGGTACGAACAGCCAGTGACGTCCCAAGGGGGCGCCGTCAGCGCATCCGAGAAGCCTTTCCCGGTCGAGAGTCACGGGAAACCACCCTCAGGGTGATTATCACTCGGCGTGCCGAGTGTGGCGATCGTTGACGCACCCCGGGTGACTGCCTACCTTCGAGTGGGCAGGTCAAGGACGGAGGTCGGCGTGAGAAGCAGCGGCGACGGTGCGGCAGTGGGTGGGCCGTATCCGCAGCAGGGGAGTACAGCCGACCAGACCATCAGGCAACCGGCTGTGCCGGCTGCGGTGGCGGGGGACGGCGTGGCATCGGCCAAGGACATCGGCTATCGCGGGCCGACGGCATGCGCGGCGGCGGGGATCACCTATCGCCAGCTCGACTACTGGGCTCGCACGGGCCTCGTCGAACCGAGCGTCCGTCCCGCGTACGGATCGGGCACACAGCGGCTCTACAGCTTCCGGGACGTCGTCCTGCTGAAGATCGTGAAGCGCTTCCTCGACACCGGGGTGGCCCTCCAGAACATCCGCACCACGGTCCAGCACCTACGGGCCCGCGGTTTCCAGGACCTCGAACGCATGACGCTGATGAGCGACGGGGCGACCGTCTACGAGTGCTCCTCGCCCGCCGAGGTCGTGGAGCTGCTCCAAGGGGGTCAGGGCGTCTTCGGCATCGCCGTGGGGGTGGTCTGGCGGGACGTCGACGCCGCGCTGTCGCAGCTGCACGGAGAGCGGGTGGACACCGGCGAGACGCTGATCGGGAACAATCCCGCCGACGAGCTCGCCCGACGGCGCAACCGGGCCGGCTGAGCCGGTGGGAGCCCGGCCGGGCCCGGGGTTTCCCGGGCCCGCGGGCGGTCGCCACCCGGCGATTGTCAGTGCCGTAGGGCAGCATCGATTGATGTGAGAGCCGCGCCGACCATCCTGCATCTGGACATGGATGCCTTCTACGCCTCTGCGGAGCAGGCGGCGAAGCCGAGTCTGCGCGGCAAGCCCGTGGTGGTGGGCGGGCTGGGGCCGCGCGGGGTCGTCGCCACCGCCTCGTACGAGGCGCGGCGTTTCGGGGTCCACTCGGCCATGCCGATGGCGCAGGCCAGGTGGCTGGCGCCGAACGCGGCCTATCTGGCGCCGCGCTTCGCGCTGTACCGGACCGTGAGCGACCAGGTCATGGAGCTGCTGGGCCGGCTGTCACCACTGGTGGAGCCACTGAGCCTGGACGAGGCCTTCGTCGACCTGGAGGCCGGCGGCACCGCGGACGACACGGCTTCCGCGCTGGCGATCGGTGAGCAGCTGCGGGAGGCGATCGAGGCGGTCACCGGACTCAGCGGCTCCGTCGGCCTCGCGGGCTCCAAGATGCTGGCCAAGATCGCCTCGGAGGAGGCGAAGCCCGACGGGATCCTGCTGATAGCGCCGGGCACCGAGCGGGATCTGCTCGCGCCCATGCCGGTCCGCACGCTGCCCGGGGTCGGGCCGGCCACCGCGGACCATCTGCGGCGCGCCGGGATGACCACGGTGAACGACCTGGTCGAGGCGGGCGAGGCGGAGCTCGTGCGGCTGCTGGGCAAGGCGCACGGCGGCTCACTGCACCGGATGGCGTCCGGCCATGACGACCGTCCGGTCGTCGCCGAGCGCGACGCGAAATCGGTCTCGGTCGAGGACACGTTCGACACGGACCTGCACGACCGGGTCCGGGTCAGGAGCGAGGTGGAGCGGCTCGCGGACCGGTGCGTCCAGCGGCTGCGGGCGGCGGAGCGCTCGGGCAGGACCGTGGTGCTGAAGGTGCGGCGGTACGACTTCTCGACCCTGACCCGGTCCGAGACGCTGCGCGGCCCCACCGACGACCCCACGGTGGTCCGGGAGGCCGCAGCACGGCTCCTGGAGTCCGTGGACACCACCGGGGGAGTGCGGCTGCTGGGCGTGGGCGTCACCGGGCTCGCCGACTACACCCAGGAGGACCTGTTCGCACAGGCGGCCGACGAGCGCACCGCCGCCGGGCTCGCTGCCGCCGGGCTCGCCGACAGCGCGGGGAGCGAGGCGGACGCCGGTACGGGCGACGGCCGGCCGGAGCCCGAGGGGCCGGAACAGGAGCAGGAGAGCGCCGAGCAGCTCGCCGCCCGCCGCTGGCCGGCCGGGCACGACGTACGGCACGGCATCCACGGCCACGGCTGGGTGCAGGGCAGCGGCGTCGGCCGGGTGACGGTGCGCTTCGAGGAGCCGGAATCGGCGCCCGGCCGGGTGCGCACGTTCCGGATCGACGATCCGGAACTCCGGCCGGCCGATCCGCTGCCGCTCGTGCGGGACCCGGCCGACTACTCGTCCTGGCCGGCCAGCCTGCCGAAGTCCCGGTCCGGGCCGGTCTCCTCGGGCGGGGAGTCCAGACCGTAGTGCCGGTAGAGCTGGAGCTCCTGTTCCGGCGAGAGATGCCGGCCGACCCCGAAGTCGGGTGCGTCCTTGATCAGTGAGCGGTCGAAGGGGACGCGCAGCACGTCCTCGACGAATTCGCTGGGTTCCAGCGGGACGAAGGCGTCCCGGCTGAACAGTCCGGTGCGTACGGCCGCCCACTCCGGCACGCCCGTCGCGTCGTCGAGGTACACCTCGTCCACGGTTCCGATCTTGGTGCCCTCGCGGTCGAACGCCTTGCGGCCGATCAGGCTGCGCGGATCGATGTCGGTCTGCACGGACCCTCCCACTGGTCGCGGCTACTCCACAGGAACCACAGAAGTGCAGATCCGTGGGGTTGGCCACTCGAGAATTCCGCCGGGAACCCCGCTGGTAGGCTGAGAGTGGCTGCTTACCCCGTGCGGGAGAGTCCTCCGGAACGAATCCGGAGGCGCCGAAGGAGCAAATCCTCCCCGGAATCTCTCAGGCCCCCGTACCGCACGGACGAGGTCACTCTGGAAAGCAGGGCGGGTTCCGCACGGCCGTGTGCCGAGGTGGATCTCTCCCTCACCGACGGTGAAAACCGGTGCGTGCAGTGGGCACCGGTGAAGCTCTCAGGTTGAGATGACAGAGGGGGAGGCCGTTCGGGCACCCCGCGCCGTGGTGCCCCTCGCAGGTCGTGACAGACCAGGAGGCCTCCACCATGACCCCCCGTCGCACTTCGCTCTCCCAGCTGGAACAGGGAATTCCGTTCGAGCAGCGTCATATCGGTCCCGACGCCGCGGCGCAGGCGAAGATGCTCGCCCAGGTCGGTTACGGCTCGCTCGACGAGCTCACCGCGGCCGCGGTGCCCGATGTCATCCGGAGCGCCGAGGCGCTTCAGCTGCCGACGGCCCGTACCGAGGCCGAGGTGCTGGCCGAACTGCGTGCGCTCGCCGACCGCAACCAGGTGCTGGCCCCGATGATCGGGCTCGGCTACTACGGCACGTTCACCCCGCCGGTGATCCTGCGCAACGTGATGGAGAACCCCGCCTGGTACACGGCCTACACGCCGTACCAGCCGGAGATCTCCCAGGGCCGCCTCGAAGCCCTCCTGAACTTCCAGACGATGGTCGCCGACCTGACCGGGCTGCCCACCTCCGGCGCCTCGCTGCTCGACGAGGGCACCGCCGCCGCCGAGGCGATGGCGCTGGCGCGGCGCGTCGGCAAGGTCAAGAAGGGTGTCTTCCTGGTCGACCAGGACGCCCTCCCGCAGACCGTCGCCGTGATCCGGACCCGTGCCGAGCCGACCGGTGTCGAGGTCGTCGTCGCCGACCTCACCGACGGCATCCCGGCCGAGATCGCCGAGGGCGGCGTCTTCGGCGTGCTGCTGCAGTACCCGGGCGCCTCCGGAGCCGTACGCGACCTCAGGCCCGTCATCGAGCAGGCCCACGAGCTCGGCGCGATCGTCACCGTGGCCGCCGATCTGCTGGCGCTCACCCTGCTCACCTCGCCCGGCGAGCTGGGCGCGGACATCGCGGTGGGCACCACGCAGCGCTTCGGCGTGCCGATGGGCTTCGGTGGACCGCACGCCGGCTTCATGGCCGTGCGCGAGAAGTTCGCGCGCAGCCTGCCGGGCCGCCTCGTCGGCGTCTCCGTGGACGCGGACGGCAACAAGGCCTACCGGCTGGCCCTCCAGACCCGCGAGCAGCACATCCGCCGCGAGAAGGCCACCAGCAACATCTGCACCGCTCAGGTGCTGCTCGCCGTGATGGCCGGCATGTACGCCGTCTACCACGGCCCGGACGGGCTGCGGACGATCGCCCGGCGTACCCACCGCTACGCCGCGATCCTCGCCGAGGGCCTGCGCGCCGCCGGCGGCGACGTCGTGACCGGCTCCCACTTCGACACGCTCACCGTCCGGGTCCCCGGCAGGGCCGCGGAGGTCGTCGCCGACGCCCGCGAGCGCGGTGTGAACCTGCGGCTCGTCGACGCCGACCTCGTCTCGCTCGCCTGCGACGAGACCACCACCCGTACGGAGATCGCGTCCGTCTGGGCGGCCTTCGGCGCCACCGGTGACATCGACGCACTGGACGCCACGACCGCCGAGGCGCTGCCCGAGCAGCTGCTGCGGACCGACGCCGTGCTGACCCACCCGGTCTTCCACCAGTACCGCTCCGAGACCGCGATGCTGCGCTACCTGCGCAGGCTCGCCGACCGTGACTACGCGCTGGACCGAGGCATGATCCCGCTCGGCTCCTGCACCATGAAGCTGAACGCGACCGCCGAGATGGAGTCGATCACCTGGCCCGAGTTCGGCGCGCTGCACCCCTTCGCGCCGGCCGAGCAGGCCCAGGGCTTCCTGACGCTCATCCGTGAGCTGGAGGAGCGTCTCGCCGAGGTCACCGGTTACGACGCGGTCTCCATCCAGCCGAACGCCGGCTCGCAGGGCGAGTTCGCGGGGCTGCTGGCCGTCCGTGCGTACCACCGTGCCAACGGCGACGAGGGGCGGACCGTCTGTCTGATCCCGTCCTCCGCACACGGCACCAACGCGGCCAGTGCCGTGATGGCCGGCATGAAGGTCGTCGTGGTGAGGACCGCCGACGACGGTGAGGTCGACATCCAGGACCTCCGCGCCAAGATCGAGCAGTACCGCGACGAGCTCGCCGTGCTCATGATCACCTACCCGTCGACACACGGTGTCTTCGAGGAGCACGTCGCCGACATCTGCGCCGAGGTGCACGACGCGGGCGGCCAGGTGTACGTCGACGGCGCCAACCTCAACGCGCTGGTCGGTCTCGCCAAGCCGGGCCATTTCGGCGGCGACGTCTCGCACCTGAACCTGCACAAGACCTTCTGCATCCCGCACGGCGGCGGCGGCCCCGGCGTCGGCCCGGTCGGTGTGCGCGCACACCTGGCGCCGTACCTGCCCAACCACCCGCTGCAGCCCGCCGCCGGTCCGGAGACCGGGGTCGGCCCGATCTCGGCCGCTCCGTGGGGCTCGGCGGGCATCCTGCCGATCTCCTGGGCGTACGTACGCCTGATGGGCGGGGAGGGCCTGAAGCGTGCGACGCAGGTCGCCGTACTCGCGGCCAACTACGTCGCCAAGCGGCTGGAGCCGCACTACCCGATCCTGTACAACGGCCCGGCCGGTCTGGTCGCGCACGAGTGCATCGTGGATCTGCGGCCGATCTCCAAGGCGACCGGCGTCAGCATCGACGACGTGGCCAAGCGGCTCATCGACTACGGCTTCCACTCACCGACCATGTCGTTCCCGGTCGCGGGCACGCTGATGATCGAACCGACCGAGAGCGAGGACCTCGCGGAGCTGGACCGCTTCTGCGACACGATGATCGCCATTCGCGGCGAGATCGAGAAGGTGGCCTCCGGCGAGTGGGGCGCGGACGACAACCCGCTGGGCAACGCCCCGCACACGGCGGCAGCGCTGGGCGGCGACTGGGCGCACGCCTACAGCCGTGAGGTGGCGGTCTTCCCGGCCGGGGTCACCGCCGCCGACAAGTACTGGCCGCCGGTGCGCCGGATCGACGGTGCGTTCGGTGACCGCAACCTCGTCTGCTCCTGCCCGCCGCTGGACGAGTACGACAACTGACGAAACCGACGGCACGGACGCCTTCGTACGCGGCGGAACTGCGTCCGTGCGGGGCGGAACTGCGTCGGGGGCCGGTTCGGAGATCTCTCCGGGCCGGCCCCTGTCCGTACCTGCCGCGGTCAGGCGGCCTTCATCACCCGGCCCGTTCCCAGCGGCCGGTGCGGCGCGATGATCTGCCCGTCCGGGAGCAGCTCACCGGTGTCCTCGAAGAGCAGGACGCCGTTGCACAGCAGGCTCCAGCCCTGTTCCGGATGGTGCGCCACCAGGCGGGCGGCTTCCCGGTCGGCTGAGTCGGCTGTGGGGCAGGGTGGCTGGTGCTGACACATGGCTGGGTTCTTTCGCTGCGTTGAGTTGAGTGTCCTGCGGCTTGATGAGGTGTTCATGGCCGCCCCCCGTATCGATCGGTCCGGTCCCAGTGTTGCCCCACGGGCGTCAATCCGCAGGGATTTCGCGGCAGCGCTTCTTCTCCCCTCATAACGCATCACCCAGCCGGACGGTTCAACGCAACTGCCCTGTCACTTCGGGTGGTTCGGGGTGGCCGGATGGGGCTAGTCCGGACGGGGAGCGAATGCGCCCCCGCAGCGCTGTGCCCCGCCACCGGAATCGGCGGCGGGGCACAGTGAAGTGGGGGGCGGCCGGGGCTCAGGCGGGGGAGCCGAGCAGGGGGCCGGGGCGGGGTGTGATGCGGGTGGTGATCACAGGAAGCAGATCGGCGACCCGGTGCGGACGGTGTGCCGCGATGCCCGGTGGGGCGGGAGCCAGCGGAACCAGCAGATCGGCCGGGGCGGGGGACCCGCCGGACGCGTCGGCCTCGGTGTCCTCGTGCAGCCACAGCGCCAGCATGTAGAGCTCGGGAATGGACAGCAGCCTCGGCTGGTAGTGCGTGCTTGCCGCCTCCGCCTGGCGCAGGGCGAGTTCGGTCGAGGCGATGTAGGGGCCCTCGAAGAAGTGCGAGAAGGTCCAGCCGTCGGGGGTGAGCATGGTGTCCGCCGCGGCGACCGCCCGCTCCGCGCCGCGGATCTGGAAGCGCCAGGCGGCGAGCCGGGTGGTGGGTGTGAGCCCGCCCGTTCCGATGCGGTCCAGTACATGGACGGGGAGTGGGTGGTCGGGGCTCAGAGGCCCCTGGACGGACCGCAGAGCGGGGGTACGGGCCTCGCGGACCGCGGTGGGTGAACCGAGCGCCGCGAGTACGCTTCTCAGCGCGGGCGCGGGAGCCGGAGGAACATGCAGCGGCATAGTGGGTCGCCTCTCACTTCGGAGACACGGTGGAGCGTGGGTGGGTGCAGACGGCGCTGTCGGCGTGCGGGGCCAGAGGAGGCCGGTGACTGAGCCGGTGCGTCAACTCTCTGCCTCGTCCGCGGAGTTTATACGACACGTGTTCACGCGGTGATTCCACTAGCCGCCACGACTATTGCCGGCAAGACGGTATCCGGACTTTATTATGCGGAGATTATGCTGATTCGGTGCGAGCGGCACAGCCGTCGCCTCGGGTTTTTCCTGTGACGCGGTAGGCTGAAACGCGTCAGTGCATTCCGCGAGGGCCGAACGGTGGAAACTGCGCACTGCGTCATGCCGAGTGAATGTGCCCCCGGCTGCGCTCATCAGATTAGCGGCTGTACACCCTGCGCGGGGCGTTATGGATCACCCCGTCTGGGCATTATCGATCGTGACGCGAGCGGCCTGGGCCGCGGGCTGCCCACTCGAGGAGGGACACTTCGATGGGGGAGAAGGTCGTGGCGGGCGCCTTTGACCTGTCCGATCGGCAGAGGTACCGGCGGAAGCTCCACCAGTGCCTGGAGGGGCTGGGGAGGCTCCTGGCGGAGCGGAGGCTCGACCGGCCGCGCAACCTCATGGGCATGGAGATCGAGCTGAATCTGGCGGGCTCCGACGGCATGCCGAGGATGTTGAATGGACAGGTACTGGAGCGCATCGCGAGCCGGGATTTCCAGACAGAACTCGGGATGTTCAATCTGGAAGTGAACATTGTTCCCCACCAGCTGGCCGGGCGCGTTCTCGACCAGCTGGCCGAAGAGCTGCGGACCGGCCTCGGATATGCCGACCGCAAGGCCGGCGAGGTCGACGCCGGGATCGTGATGATCGGAATACTGCCCACGCTCGGCAGCGGGGACATGGTCCGCGCGAACCTCTCCGACGTGGACCGCTACGCGCTGCTGAACGACCAAATGGTGGCGGCGCGCGGCGAGGATTTCTCCCTTGATATCGAAGGTGTGGAGCGTTTGGTCTGCACCTCCGGGTCGATCGCGCCGGAGGCGGCCTGCACCTCGGTCCAACTGCATCTGCAGGTGACCCCGGAACGGTTCGCGGATGTGTGGAACGCCGCGCAGGCCGTTGCCGCGGTCCAGGTGGCGCTGGGAGCCAATTCACCCTTCCTGTTCGGCCGGGAGCTGTGGCGGGAGTCGCGCCCGCCGCTCTTCCAGCAGGCCACGGACACCAGGCCGCCCGAACTGCAGAACCAGGGGGTGCGTCCCAGGACCTGGTTCGGGGAGCGCTGGATCGGTTCCGCGTACGAACTCTTCGAGGAGAACGTGCGCTACTTTCCCCCGCTCCTGCCCATCTGCGACGAGGAGGACCCGCTGCGGGTCCTCGACGAGGGCGGGGTGCCCCGGCTCCAGGAACTGGTCCTGCACAACGGCACGGTCTACCGTTGGAACCGGCCGGTGTACGGGCTGTCGGACGGCGTCCCCCACCTCCGGGTGGAGAACCGGGTGCTGCCCGCGGGGCCGACCGTCGCCGACGTGATAGCCAACGCCGCGCTCTACTACGGGCTCGTGCGGGCCCTGGCCGAGGAGTCCCGCCCGGTGTGGACCAGAATGCCGTTCGCCGCCGCGGCCGAGAACTTCGACACCGCCTGCCGCCGGGGCATCGACGCCGAGCTGCTCTGGCCCCGGCCCGGCCGCTCCGGCGGGCTGACCCGGGTGCCGGTCGTCAAACTCGTACGGGACGAACTGCTGCCGCTGGCGGCCGCCGGGCTCGACGCGTGGAACATCGAGCCCGCGGACCGCGACCGCTACCTCGGGATCATCGAGGAGCGCTGCAAGCGGCGGACGAACGGGGCGTCCTGGCAGGCCGACACCTATCACCGGGCGCGGGACGCCGGACTGGGGCGGGGGGCCGCGCTCGCCGCCATGACCCGCCGCTACGGCGAACTGATGCAGGACGGCGAGCCCGTGCACAGCTGGCCGGTGGGCGTCCCGGGAACATGAGCGGGCGGGCCGGGGCCGATACAGGACGGCCCCGGCCCGCCGCGCGGGCGCTATTCCTTGGCGGCGCGGCCGCTCTGCCCGGCGGTCATGACGGCCTGCAGAATCACCGCCTGGATCTCGGCCGGGTCATTGACCTGGTAGCCGCCGCCACCCGTCACCTTGGCCATCTCGTTCACCTCTTCACGGTCGGCGTCCGGGCCGACCGCGATGGCGAGCAGCGGAACCGGGCGCTCCGGGTCGGCGATCCGCCTGAGTTCCGCGATCAGGGCGCTGCGCGAGATAGAACGGTCGTCCTGGTTCGAGCCGTCGGTGAGGATCACCACGGCGTTGAACTTGCCCTTCACATAGGTGCGCTGCGCCTCCTTGTAGGCGGCCAGCGTGGTGTCGTACAGCCCGGTCGCACCGTCCGGCACGGGCTGCAGGGCCGAGAACGCGGCGGCGAGCTTCTGCCGGTGGGTGCCGCCGCCCTTGGCCTGCTCCCCGAGCCGGCTGGTCGCCACCAGCCGCCGGTAGTCCTTGTCGCCGTCGAGCCTGGTGGCGAACTCCCAGAGGCCGATCTCGTCATTCGGCGTGAACTGGTTGAGGGCCTCGATCAGGGACGCCTTGGTGACGTCCATCCGGGACTGGTCGCGGCCCGGCACGATCGTGGCCATCGAAGCCGAGGCGTCGACGACCGTGGTGAGCCGCGCGCTCTGCACGGTGATCGTCCACATGCCGAGCGTTTCCTGAAGCGTGTCGTCGGACGGTGCGGTGGCGGGTGAGGTGGCGTACGGCTGGGGCGACTTGCCGCCGGCCGACGCGACCAGCGTCTCGCCCGCCGTACCGTCGGTGGTCCGGAAGCCGTGCTCCGCCAGCGTGCGCTGCGCGCTCTCCTCGGTCAGCAGGGTCATGAACCGCAGTGCCGCCAGGCTCTCGTCGGTGCTGAGCTTGTTCTCGTTGACCAGGGCGAACGGGTAGTCGAGCAGTGGGGTGCCGTCCGTGGGGTAGAAGAGGTCCAGCTTCCCGTCCCCGGTCGCCTCGGCGTTGTGGGCGAACGCGGCCTGCTCGGAGAGCAGCACCGCATGGTTGCGGGCCGGATCGCCCTTCTCGGCGCCCGAGCCGTCCCCGGCCAGTGTCCCGAGCACCTCGGTGTCGCTGTCGGACATCCGCTGGGCGAGGAGTTTGGCGGTGGCCGCGACCCTGGTGTCGCTGTCCCCGCCCTGCTTGTCGGAGGACGCGCCGATGCTGGTGAGCGCCAGCAGGCCGGTGGCGCTGCGCGCCGGGTCGGCGGAGCCCAGCCGTACCTTGTCGGCCTCCATGGCCGAGGCCATCAACTCGGCCCAGGTGTATTTCTTCTTCGGCCAGCCGAGGGTCTTGGCGGCGGAGGGCACCGTGGCCAGGGTCACGGGGGAGGAGGCCACGGAGTCGCCCGGTGTGACCGGCACGGCGTCGCCGGTCCCCTTGGCGCGGCCCAGCCAGAGATCGGAATCCGGCAGCCACATCTGGTAGTCCGGCGTGCTGGTGCCGTCGGCGAGCGCGTCGGCGACCTTGTACGAGTCACGGGCCACCACCTTCACGTCGACGCAGTGGCCGTCGGATCTGAGGCCGTCCTTGTGCGCCTTGTCGGCGATGGTACGCACGGCCGGAGCGATGTCGGGGGAGGCCACCATGGACAGATGCACCGCGGAGTCCTGGCAGGACTCCGAGAACGACAGCAAGCCGCCTTTGGCCGCTACCGCGGTTCCCGCCGCCACGGCGAGAACGAGCGTGGTGGCGATGGCTACGGTACGACGCCGGTTCGACGGACGGTCCCCGCTTCCGTCCGCCGTGTAGTCGTCGGGCAAGCTGTGACGTCCCATGTCGGTGGTGCCCCTCCTTGAGGATGAACAAGGAAAAGGGGGACCACACCATCGGCAATGGTGCTCGTCCCCCGGCCTGTCGCGCATGATCTTCGTACCTGTATTCGAGACCCTAGCGGGGCGGGGAGTGGCATGGGACGTGAATGCACAACTCAGGGCAGGTGTACAGGTGGAGGCTGGGCGCGTGGCTGATTCTTATCCTCAGGAGGCCGTGTCACGACGGATCTTGCGGTCCGAGACGGTGTTGGTGCTAGCTCTCTCGCTGGGGGCCAGCGGGGTGTCTGCCCTGATCAGTTTTGTCGGATCACTGACGAAACCAGGGGGTTTGAAGGATCAGGCGGCGACGCTGAACAGCTCGTACGCGCCGGGGCGTCCCTGGCTGGATCTCGCCTGGCAGCTCTTCGGCATCACGACGGCACTGGTGCCCGTCGCGCTCGTGGCCCATCTGCTGATCAGGGAGGGGACGGGCCTGCGGGCGATCGGTTTCGACCGGACCAGGCCGGGGCCGGACCTGGGGCGCGGCACGCTGGTGGCGGCGGGCATCGGGAGCGCGGGGCTGGCCTTCTACCTGGTGGTCCGGGCCGCCGGGTTCAATCTCACGGTCGTCCCCGAGTCGCTGCCCGACGTGTGGTGGAAGTTCCCGGTCCTGATCCTGTCGGCGATCCAGAACTCCGTGCTGGAGGAGGTGATCGTCGTCGGATATCTGCTGCGCCGGCTGGGGCAGTTGGGGTGGACGCCCATGGCTGCCCTGGTGGCCAGTTCGGTGCTGCGCGGCTCGTACCACCTGTATCAGGGGGTCGGCGGATTCATCGGGAACATGGTGATGGGGGTCGTCTTCGTGCTGCTGTACCGCCGCTGGCAGCGCGTGGGGCCGCTGGTCGCGGCGCATGCCCTGCTCGACATCGGGGCGTTCGTCGGATACGCGCTGCTCGCCGGGAAGGTGGGCTGGCTGCCCACCCCGTGAGAAGCGGCGGGGCCGGGTTCCGGGAGGGGGCGTGCGGGGTGATCCGCACACCCCCTCCCGGCGTTTCCTTCCCTCCCGTCACAGGGTGACGAGCAGTTCCCCGTCCAGGACCGTCACCGCGTCGCCGGTCAGCAGTGTCCGGTCGCCGCGCAGTGAGGTGCGGACCAGCCCGGACCGGGCGGACGCCTGGAGGCCGGTCAGATCGTCCCGGCCGAGCCGGGCCGACCAGAACGGTGCCAGGGCGGTGTGGGCGCTGCCCGTCACGGGGTCCTCGTCGATGCCCACGGCGGGGAAGAAGCCGCGGGAGACGAAGTCGTAGCCGGTGGCCGGGCCGGTGGCCGCGGCGGTGGCGATGACGCCGCGCCGCGAGTGGGCGGTCAGCGCCGCGAAATCAGGGGCCAGCCCTCGTACGGCCGCCTCGTCGGCCAGTTCCACGAGCAGGTCACCGGTGTACGGGCCCGTGTCGTGCACGGACACGGGCTCCGCGCCCAGCGCGGCGGCCAGACCCTCCGGCGTGGCCTCGGGGGTCAGCGGCGCGGTGGGGAAGTCGAGCGTGAGCGAGCCGTCCGGATGCGCGGTCGAGGTGAGGATCCCGCACCGCGCGGCGAAGCGCACCGTGCCGCTCGCGGCCCCGGTCGTGTGCAGGACGTGGGCGGTGGCGAGCGTGGCGTGCCCGCACATGTCGACCTCGGTGGCCGGGGTGAACCAGCGCAGCGCCCAGTCGGCGGCGCCGCCCGCCGGCAGCGGGTGCGCGAACGCGGTCTCGGACAGGTTCAGCTCCGCCGCGATCTGCTGGAGCCGGCTGTCGCCGGGGAAGCCGTCCGGGCCGAGCAGCAGGACGCCCGCGGGATTGCCGGTGAAGGGGCGGTCGGTGAACGCGTCGACGATTCGAATCCTCATGCCCCGACCGTAGGTGCCCGGCAGAGCCGCAGGCCAAGGCCAATTCCGGATCGGCGGACCGAATTGACCTGTGACAGTGATCGTTTGATCATCCTTCAGTTGCCACTGGCGGCAGCAGCCATGGAGCGTCACGGATCCCACGTACGTTTCCGAAGCTCGATCGCCGGTTACCGAAAGTCATATTCGGTGCGGTACGGCTCCGTCCTGCCAGCGGTAGAGGTCGCGCAGCAGGGAGATCTCGGCGCCGTGATGGATCAGCTCCCTGTTGACGTGCAGGACCCTGTTCTCCATGGGAAACCGCTCGGGACCCACCTTGGGCGGATTGTCCAGGTCAGCGTCCGAGAGCTCGCGGACCCCCGCGTTCCATCTCCCGTACATCTCATCGAGCTGTTTCAGCGCCTCGTCAGCGGTCCCCGCGTAGGCGAATGTCTGGGAGTCGACGTCCTGGCCGCCGAAGTGCCATTTGACCCGATAGCCCAGGCACGAGACGGTGATGTGCGCCAGCCGCCAGGCAATCGTGGTCACCGGCGCCGGCACCGGGTCGGGGGACGCGGAGTCCATCGTCCACTTCCCCGAACCTGCCGACACCGGTGCGGCCGACGTGCCATGTGGGCGGATGCTCCAGCAGCCGCGCACCGGCTCCCAGAAGTACTCCTCGTCGGTAAGACCGTCCAGCCGTGGCCGCAGGTTCTTGCGCCAGTACCAGTCCAACTGCTCCGCGAGCCGCTCGCTTCTTGTCATTGCCGCACACTACAGACCCGTCGAGCGAGTGATCGTCGCCGTCTGCGGTCATCCTCCACTGTCACAAGTCCCGCAGGCAGTCATCCCTGACCGGCACAGAATTCGATTGATCGGCCTTCGCCGGCAATCGATCAACATCCACAGTCACAGGTCACTGTCCTGTGACAGCGATCATGGACCGATTGCCAGGTGAGTTTGCATGACTGACGACCAGCTCGCTACCGCGAGAGCGTGGAAGGCAGAATCGTCGAAACTGCCTAGCGACAACACTGCCCTCGTGACGACCGTCAACAATCAGACCAAGGTATCTTCCAAGGTATCTCTGGTCGTCCACCTGACCCACGAGAGCGGTGACTGGCGCGTCACCAGCGTGGAAGGCGGGCTCCAGCCCGCCCCCTGAGGTTCCGCGGCTACTGGTTCCGGCACCCTTCGAAGGTGCAGACCGCTGCGCCGGCCCGTGTCCTTGAGTGCCACGTCGGAACGCCCGACGACGAACGACGCCGGAGGGCGACCGCGAACGTCCCGGTCGCCCTCCAAGCCGTCATCACTGCCCAGGCCGACCTCCGGCGGGAACCGGTCGACCGTGCTGACGAGACCGACGTCCTCGACGCGCTCTCCTTGATCCGCGCCGCACGCGAAGACATCGACCAGGCCGAGGCCCGCCGCCCGGAAAGAAGCAGCCGACGGCAAGACCCTGTTGGCCTTCCGCGAGATCGCTGCCGCACTCGACCTCAAATCCGAACAAGCTGCCCGAGGCCGATATCTGCGCCGAGCCGGCCGTCTGAACGCCACCGCCGTCCGCCTCGACAACCCCGCCTGAGGCAGACCAACTCCTTGGGCAAGCCGGTCAAACCCACCTGGCAAACAGTCAAGATCATCTGCCAGAGGTCAGCAACGTCCGGTCGAATCGTTCTCCATATCCAGGGAGCGCACCGCCCGCGATCTCCCGCTGGAGTGGCGCACCCACCTTGACCCGCAGCGGCGCATCTTCGCTGTCACGAACTGCATTTGGCTCGACTTCAGTGGCAGGCGACCGGCCTTCGCCGGCACAGGTCAGTCACGAATATTTCCGGCAAGGGGTTTGTCAAGCGATCGGTTCCGATATATCGTTGACGCATCGCGACAGATCAACGATAGAAGGAGTGCAGTGATGCGTTCACGCGGACATGAGCATGGACACGGACACGGCCCCTGTGGGCCGGGAGAGCGCGGACGGGGCGACTTCGAGGGGCGCCGGGCGGCCTTCGGGCAGTTCGGTCCGCCGTTCGGCGGCGGACCCTTCGGTGGTGGCCCCTTCGGGGGCGGACGCGGCCGGGGTGGCGGCCGGGGAAGGGCGCGCCGCGGTGACGTACGTGCCTCGATCCTGGCCCTGCTGAAGGACCGGCCGATGCACGGCTACGAGATGATCCAGGAGATCGGCGAGCGCAGCGGCGGGGCCTGGCGGCCCAGTCCCGGCTCGGTGTACCCGACCCTCCAGCTCCTGGAGGACGAGGGCCTGATCGTCAGCGCCAGTGAGGGCGGCAAGAAGCTGTTCACGCTGACCGACACCGGCCGCACCGAGGCGGAGTCGGGCCCCGAGGCACCCTGGGAAGAGGCCGGCCGCGGCGTCGACTGGGAGGGTGTCAACGAGATCCGGCAGGCCGGCTTCGGCCTGATGGAGGCGTTCGGCCAGGTCTGGAAGACCGGGTCGGCCGACCAGCGCGAGAAGGCGCTCGCGGTCATCAACGACGCCCGCAAGAAGCTCTACCTGATTCTCGCCGACGAGCACTGAGCCGGCCGGTGCGAAGACTTGGGGAGCTGTACGCCGAAGGGCCCCGCGGATGTCCCGCGGGGCTTTTTCGGTGCCGGTGCGCGGACGGGCGGTCCGCCGGGTGTCAGGCGTCAGGCGACGATGAGTCCGTCCAGTTTGCGCAGTGACTCGATGAGGGCGGCGGTGGCCGAATCCTTGAGCTTGCCGGCCATCAGGGAGACCGCCGCCCCCGTGAACTCGCCGTCGATACGGACCGTCGTGGCGTCCCCGTCCGGTGTCAGCGCGTAGCGCATCTTCAGGTTGACGCCCATCGGGCCCTTCCCGGTGGTCGTCAGCAGGCGGCCGTCCTCCAGCTCGGCGACCGTCCAGGTCACCTCGGCCGGGAACCCCATGAGCTTCATGTTCTCCTCATAGGTTCCCGCGAGTTCCAGCGCGGCCGGACCGCCCTTGGGGAAGCTGGTGTGGGTGGCGTTCCACTCCCCGTACGTGCTGAAGTCGGTCAGCTGGGCCCAGACCTTCTCGGCCGGTGCCTCGATGCGCGCCTCTGCACTGACTTCGGCCATGCGACCACCCCTTCTCGACGGGTTACGGTGTCGCGGAACGTAGCCTCAGTGGCCCGAACATTCAATACTGATGAACTGTCAGATCTGTTGGGCCCGTTCCGGTCCGCCAGATCCGTGCCGAGTCGAAGCGGTCGGAGGCGCGCGGGTGCGGCCCGTCGTCGTGGCAGTGGAACGCCGCCCAGAAGAGGTCCGCGGGCAGCGCGTCCCGGGGCGCGTGGACCCGGTAGACGTAATCGCGCCCGTCGAGTGCGGGCAGGGCGACCAGCCAGCTCACCTCCGGCACCCCTCCCGCCGCCGCAACAGTGCTCCGGGCTGTGGGACGTGTACGGGGAGGCTTCCGGTTGCTCCGGGAGCGCATGGCAAGACGGCGCGCGCCGATTCCCGGAATCGGATCCCAGAACGGCGTGATCTCATCCGTAAGGAGGAGGAGTCGCGCTTCTGTGCCCAACTCGGGTGGGATGCGTCAATGGGCCTCTCCGGGGACGTTCCGGCCCGTCCGGGCTGATGAGGTGGGAGTGTGCAGAACCGGACACCGCGGATTCCTCAGCAACCCGCATCGAACCACCGTGCCGAGACCGAGGCGGAGCTCACCGTGGAACTGGCCGCCGTGGTGACGGGCGCGCGCCGCCGCGCGCTCCGCGACGGCGACCAGCAGATCGACACGGCCCATCTGCTGCACTCCCTGATCGAGTCGGACCCCGAGGTCCGCACCGCCTTCGACGGCGGACCGCAGCTGGCCAGGGTGCTCGGCTACCTCGTCCAGCGCAGTATCGGCTACGGGCTGCGCTGGCAGGGCGCGATCGAGGACTCCGGGGCCATTGAGGTGGTGCCGGACGCGCCGGACACGGGAGTGGAGGGCTGGTCGCCCTCCGCGGCCTCCGCGATGCAGGACGCGCACCGGCGCGCGGGACTCCGCGGCCAGGAGCGGGCCGGCGGGCTGGATCTGCTCGCCGCGCTGGCCGCGGACCGGCAGTGCAGGGCTGTCGAGGTGCTGGCACGGGCGGGCGTCGACCCGGCGCTGCTCGCGGACCGGATCGTCGAGGCCTCCGACCAGGGATGACCGCGGGGTTCGGCCCGGCGGCGGAGCGGGAGTGGTGGCCGTACCTGTCAGGGGTGACAGCGTCATCGGAGTGTTACGCGCGTCAGGTGTCACCGGGGTGACGCTCCTGACGGCAGCTGTCATGATGTGCCGATGCACGCGTCTCAGGGGAGAAGCGCCGGCCTGGGACTCGCCCTCGCCTCGGCCTTCGCATTCGGCGGTTCCGGGGTGGCGGCCAAGCCGCTGATCGAGGCGGGACTCGACCCGCTCCATGTGGTGTGGCTCCGGGTGGCGGGTGCCGCGCTCGTCATGCTGCCCGTGGCCTGGCGCCACCGCGCTCTGGTGCGCAGCCGGCCCGTGCTGCTGCTGGGATTCGGCCTGCTCGCCGTCGCGGGCGTCCAGGCCTGCTACTTCGCGGCGATCTCCCGTATCCCGGTCGGTGTCGCGCTGCTGGTCGAATACCTCGCGCCGGCGCTCGTCCTGGGCTGGGTGCGCTTCGTCCAGCGCCGCCCGGTGACCCGGGCGGCCGCCGTGGGTGTGGTCCTGGCCGTGGGCGGTCTGGCGTGTGTGGTCGAGGTGTGGTCCGGGCTGAGCTTCGACCTCGTCGGGCTGCTGCTCGCACTCGGCGCGGCCTGCTGCCAGGTCGGCTACTTCGTCCTCTCCGCCCAGGGCAGCGGCGAGCCGGCGGCGGGCTCCGAACCTCCGCACCCGGTCGGGGTCATCGCCTACGGGCTGCTGATCGGCACCGCCGTTCTCACCGTGGTGGCCCGGCCGTGGGGCATGGACTGGTCCCTGCTCGGCGGCAGCACCGCCATGAACGGCACGGATGTGCCCGCCTGGCTGCTGCTCGTCTGGATCGTGCTGCTCGCCACCGTGATCGCGTACGTCACCGGCGTGATCTCGGTACGGCTGCTGTCCCCCGCCGTCGCGGGTGTCGTCGCCTGCCTGGAAGCGGTCATCGCGACCGTGCTCGCCTGGGTGCTCCTCGGGGAGCATCTGGCCGCCCCCCAGCTCATCGGCGGTTCGCTGGTGCTGTTCGGCGCCTTCATCGCGCAGTCCTCGACACCGAGGGCGCCCTCCGGGCCCATAGCCTCAGGACCGGGCGGTGAGCAGGCCGGGACCGAGGGGGAGTTGTCCGCCGGCCGCGCCGCCACGTAGGGTCACGATCATGCATGCGACCGTACTTCCGCCTCCCGCCGCTTAGGGCCTGTCCGACCCTGATCCGCCGGACGGGCCGTGGTGCGCGGGCGGCCACATCTGACGAAGACCGGACTCGGGCAGTCCCCGGGCGGTTCGTCGCTGCCCGTGTGCGGAGCCGAGCGACCCTCTCCCGTCTTCCTTGGAGAAGTACACGTGCCGTCGAATCATGCTTCCGGCCTGTCCACCGGGCGGAGCCTTTGCTATCTGATCATCGCCGGAGTCGCCTGGGGCACGGCCGGTGCCGCCGCCTCGCTGATCTTCGAGGCCAGTGACCTCGGCCCCCTCGCGCTGTCGTTCTGGCGCTGCGCGGGCGGCCTCGTCCTCCTGCTCGCCGCGCTGGCGCTGCGGCCCGCGCGGGCGGCGGCCGCTGCCGAACCCCGTCGTCGCCGGCTGCTGCGCATCGTCGGCACCGGTGTGGGGCTCACCGTCTTCCAGACCGCGTACTTCGCCGCGGTCCAGGTCACCGGCCTCGCGGTCGGGACCGTCGTCACACTCGGGGCGGGCCCCGTCCTCATCGCCGTCGGCGCCCGGCTGACCATGGGCGAGCGGCTTGGCGGCGGCGGGATCGCCGCGGTGGCGGGCGCGCTGACCGGGCTCGCCGTACTGGTGCTCGGCGGCGACGCGGGGACGGTGCGGCCCGCCGGAATCGCGCTGGCGCTGCTCGCCGCGGCCGGCTATGCCGCGATGACCCTGCTGACCCGCTGGCTCGGCCGTGACGGGGGCGGTGCGGACGCGCTCGCCACCAGCGCCTGGGCATTCGCCGTCGCGGCGGTCCTGCTGCTGCCGATGGCGGCCGGTGAGGGCATCGTGCCGCAGACCGCGCACACGGCACAGGTGGTGATCCTGCTCGTGTACGTGGCCGCGATCCCGACCGCACTCGCCTACGCGCTCTACTTCGCGGGGGCCGCGGTGGTGCGCGCCGCCACCGTCTCGGTGATCATGCTCCTCGAACCGGTGAGCGCGGCGGTCATCGCCGTCGTGCTGCTGGACGAGGAGCTCACCGCGGCCACCGTCGCCGGGACCCTGCTGCTGCTCACCGCGGTGGCCGGGCTGGCGGTGGCCGAGACTCGCGGCGCCGCGAACGCCCGGCGCGAGGCGGCCGCCCACGCCTGACCGACGGGTGGCGGGCGGCTCCACTTCTCCGTCGAGGGCCCGCCGCCCAGGAGTGGTTCAGAGCGCCTTCAGGTAGTCCGGAACCGCGATGGCGGGATCGAGGTCGGCCGCGGGGACGGGCTCGGCGAAGCCGTGTGTCAGTGGGACGACGCCTGTCCAGTGGGGCAGTCCGAGATCCTCGGGCTCGTCGTTCGGGCCGCCGGTGCGGACCTTGGCGGACACCTCCCGCAGATCCAGCCGGAGGACGGCGGTGGCCGCGAGTTCCTTCTCGTCGGCCGGCCGTGAGTCCCGTGAGCGCCCCGGAACCACCTGCTCCACGATCGCGTCGAGCGCGGTACGCCGCTCCTCGGGGTCGGTCACCGCGTGGGCGATGCCATGGACCACCACGGAACGGTAGTTGAGCGAGTGGTGGAAGGCGGAGCGGGCCAGGACCAGCCCGTCCACATGCGTCACCGTCAGGCACACGGCGAGGCCGTCGGAGCTTCCGCCCGCCGTCCGCAGCGGGCGGGAGCCGGTGGAGCCGTGTACGTAGAGCCGCTCGCCGACCCGGCCGAAGAGCGTCGGCAGGACGACGGGGGCTCCGTCGCGCACGAAGCCGAGATGACAGACGTAGGCCTCGTCGAGTATCGAATGGATCTGTTCGCGGTCGTACCCGGCCCGTTCGCGGGAGCGGGCCGGGTACGACCGCCCGGTCGGTTCGTAGGCGGCCGCGGCGTCCGGGCCCGTGGCCCGCGGCGGTGGGGTGTCCGGCATTGCGTACTCCATTGCACTAGTGCATACTCTTGTTTGTGCTAGGAGAGTATCGGATCACCGGGCGGCGCGCATCGGAAATTGCCGCCAGCGTGGAGCAGGCGGTCGGCTCGGGGGAGCTGGCCCCCGGCCAAGTGCTGCCACCCATGCGGGAGTTGGCCGCCCGGCTGGAGGTGAATCCCAATACGGTGGCGGCCGCCTACCGCACCCTGCGCGAGCGCGGGGTGATCGAGACGGCCGGGCGCAGGGGCAGCCGGATCCGGCCGCGCCCCGCGAGCACCGCACGCGGCTCGCTGCGGATCGAGGCGCCGCCCGGAGTGCGGGACCTCGGGAAGGGGAACCCGGACCCGGCGCTGCTGCCGGCCCTGGGCGAGGCGTTCGCCGCGGTCACCGAGGCGTACGCGCGGGCGCCCGGGATGTACGCGCAGCCGCCCGTGGACCCGGAGTTCGCCGCGCTCGCGCGAAGCGGGTTCGACGCCGACGGTGTTCCGGCCGGGCCGGTGATCGCCACCTCGGGATCGCTCGACGCGATCGAACGGGTGCTGAACGCCCACCTCAGACCCGGTGACGCGGTCGCCGTCGAGGATCCGGGCTGGGGCAGCCTGCTGGACCTCGTGCCGGCGCTGGGGATGCGTCCCGTCCCCGTCGCGCTCGACGACGACGGGCCGCTGCCGGACGCCCTCGAAGCGGCACTGAGAGCCGGCGCCCGCGCGGTCGTCGTCACCGGCCGGGCGCAGAATCCGACCGGGGCCGCGATCAGCGCCGCCCGCGCGGCCGAACTGCGGGCGGTTCTCGCCGGCCACCGGGGCGTGCTGCTGATCGAGGACGA
Organism: Streptomyces sp. NPDC048671; assembly: GCF_055587045.1. NCBI lineage: Bacteria > Bacillati > Actinomycetota > Actinomycetes > Kitasatosporales > Streptomycetaceae > Streptomyces > Streptomyces sp. NPDC048671. The sequence goes on from NZ_JBVJHB010000024.1 coordinate 28,744, forward strand.
CCACGGGCACGCCATCGTCGACCTGCCGTTGCATCCCCTGGCGGGTGCCACGGACCGCTGGGCGTTCGTGCGGTCGGTGGCCAAGGCGTACGGGCCGGATCTGCGGGTCGCCGTGCTGACGGGCGACGCGGTCACGGCCGACCGGGTGTCGGGGCGCCAGCAGTTGGGGCCCGGCTGGGTCAGCAGGCTGCTGCAACGGGCGATGGTGCACCTGTGGACCGAGGACGCCGTGGATTCACGGGCGGTGGCCCGGTCGTACGCGCGTCGCCGCGACGCCCTGGTGCGGGCGCTGGAGGCCAGGGGTGTCGAGGCGCACGGCCGCAGCGGTATGAACGTGTGGGTCCCCGTGAGCGACGAGACCGGGGCCGTGACGCGGCTGCTGCACACGGGCTGGGCGGTGGCGCCCGGAGCCCGCTTCCGAGTGTCCGCGCCGCAGGGGATCCGGATCACCGTGTCGCCGCTCGGCGACGCGGACATCGAGCCGCTGGCGGACGCGGTGGCGGCCGCGGTGGGGCCCGTCAGGCCCCTGAGCTACGGCTGAGCCGCCGCCGGGCGGGGGCGGGTTCCGGTGGGGTGGCCGGCCTGGGGGTCCGGGGCCTGCTCTGGGTCAGTGCGGCCCCCGCCAGGACCACGAGGGCACCGACCGGGGTGTTCCAGCTCAGCTGTTCGCCGAGCACGGTGACTCCGGCGGCGGTGGCGATCACCGGGATGAAATAGGTGACCATCTGTGCGGTCGTCGGGCCGACCTCGGTGACCAGCCCGTACTGCAGGAGTACCGCGAGTCCCGTGCCGAGGGCCCCCAGGGCGACCACGGCCAGGGTGGGCAGCAGCGGGAATCCTGCCGGGGCCGAGGTGAACAGCGGAGTCACCACGGCGAGTTGCGCGGTGCCCAGGAAGAGCTGGCTGCCCGTGAGCGCGAGGGTCGACGAACCGCTGCCCGCCAGCGTCCGGCGGACGTAGATCCAGCCGACCGGATAGCTGAGGGAGGCCAGGAGCGCCATCGCCGTACCGGTGAAGTCGAGGCCGGAGAAGCCCTGCCAGGCACCGAGCACGGTCAGCACCCCGAGGAAGCCGAGCCCGAGGCCGGCGACCCGCCGCCGGGTCGGCCGGTCCTCCGAGAGCGCGACCAGCGACAGCGCCATGCCCCACAGCGGTGAGGTCGCGTTGCAGATGCCGGCCAGCGTCGAGGGGATGGTCAGTTCGGCGTACGCGAAGAGCGAGAACGGCAGCGCGTTGAGAAAGAAGGCGGCGACGGCCAGATGGCCCCAGGTGCGGGCGGTGCGCGGCAGCCGCTCCCGCTTCACCGCCATGGCCACGGCCAGCACCGCCGTGCCCGAAAGCAGCCGCCCGAGGGTGACCTGGAACGGTGCGTACCCGTCGGTGCCGACCTTGATCAGGAGAAAGCTGAATCCCCAGATGAGCGAGAGCGCCGCGAAGCGCAGCCGCCAGTCCGGAGCCGGAAGGCGGGCCGGGCCGGCGGGGGAGGAGGTCGGTGCGGGCGGTGCGCTCATGGGTTCCACGATGACGAATTCGATCTCGTAGCACAAGTGAGAGTTTGTGTGGTCATCGGCGTAGCATTGCTTACATGTTGAATCTGGAGCGCCTGCGCACCCTGGATGCACTCGCCCGGCTCGGTTCGGTCAGTGGCGCCGCCGAGGGACTGCACGTCACGACGTCGGCAGTCTCGCAGCAGCTGGCCAAGCTGGAGCGCGAGGTGGGGCAGCAACTGCTCGCCAAGAACGGCCGCGGGGTCCGGCTCACCGACGCGGGGCGGTTGCTGGCCGACCACGCGGCCCGGATTCTCTCCCAGGTCGAGCTCGCCCAGTCCGACATCGAGGCGCAGCGGGGCGAGGTGGTGGGCGAGATCCGGCTGGGCGCGTTCCCCACCGCGGCGCGCGGTCTCTTCCCGTCCACCCTGCTCGCCCTGCGCGCGGATCACCCCGAACTCCGGGTGCGTACCAGCGAGCTGGAGCCCGAGGCCGGAATCCGCGCGGTGTTCAGGGGTGACATCGACCTCGCGGTGGTGCTGGACTGGAGCAACAAGCGGCTGCCGGTGCCGGGCGGGCTGGCCACGGCCCAACTGCTCGACGACGTCCCGGACATCGCGATGCCGGCCGGGCATCCGCTCGCGGACCGGGCCGAGGTGGATCTGGAGGACTTCGCCGACGACGACTGGGTGTCCTGGCCCGAGGGTGAGTTCTGTTACGAGTGGCTGATGTTCACCCTCCGCTCCAAGGGCATCGAACCGCGCATCGCCCACCTCGCGGGCGAGCATCACACCCAACTCGCCCTGATCGCCGCCGGCATGGGGGTATGTGTGGCACCGAGGCTCGGGCGCGGACCCGTTCCGGACGGGGTGCGGCTGGTGCCCGTGCGGCAGCGGATGCTGCGTCACGTCCATGCCGTCTGGCGGGCGGACGCGGACCGCCGGCCGTCGATCAGGGCGGCGGTCGCGGCGCTGCGGGCGGCGGGCCGGGAGCTGGACGAGCCGCTGGAGGACAGGTAGGGCCACGGCGGGGACGGTGCGCCGCCCCCGCCGCTTGCCGCCGCACCCGGCTCCGGTGGTTCTTGTGAACTGTCAGGCGCCGGGCGGACCGGCGAGTTTGGCGAAGTCCCAGGATGTGACGGCCTCCGGGGTGAGCCGCAGCCACGCGTGCCGGCCGTCGTGCGGCATCACCTCCATGCCGAAGTACTTCGCCGCGAACAACCGCTCGGGCACGGCGAGTTCCGGGCAGGGTTCGCCGGTGCGCGGTGCCTCGCCGACGAACACCGCGTCGCCGCAGAGCTCGATGCCGCGCAGCTCCCCGTACTCCACCCCGTCGTCGACGACCACGGCGATCTTCGGGTCGTGGCCGAGCTGCGACCACCGCAGGCTCCGGGTGATCGAGTAGAGCCACAGCGAGGTGCCGTCCCAGCAGAACCAGAGCGCCCCGACGTGCGGGCGGCCGTCCGGGCCGACGGTGGCGACCCGGCAGGTGCGCTGTCCGGCGAGGTAGGTGTCGCGTTCCTCGTCCGTCATCATGATCCGGCGGCCCCGTCGCTGAATGACGGCCATGGGAAGCCCCCTCCTGTTAGCTGACTATGTGTCAGGAATCATGGAGCCTCTTCCCTCATCGCGCAATGGAGGTTAGCCTCGCGCGCCCGTTCCGTCGCCGAGAGGGGCAGCCGTGCCGTCCAGGGAACAGCTCGCCGAGCAGATCGATCCGGCCTCCACCGTCCTGCTGACGGTGGAGTGCCAGCAGGGAGTGGTGGGGCCGGGCAGCGCGCTGCCCGAACTCGCCGAGGAGGCCAGGTCCTCGGGGGCGCTGCACAACGTGGCCCGGCTGGTCGCCGCCGCACACGAGACCGGTGTCCAGGTCCTGCACGCCGTGGCCGAACGCCGCCCCGACGGCCGCGGTGCCAGCCGCAACGCCCGGCTCTTCCGCGCCGCCGGCCGGCTGCCCGTGCAGCAGCACTCCGGCACCACGGCGGTACGGATCGCCGAGCCGATCGAGGTGGCGGACGAGGACTTCGTCGTCCGCAGACTCCACGGGCTCTCGCCCATCGCCGGCACCGACGTGGACGCGCTGCTGCGCAACCTCGGCTGCCGCACGCTCGTCGTCACCGGGGTGTCGGCCAACGTGGCGATCCCCAACGCGGTGTTCGACGCCGTGAACCTCGGCTACACGGCGGTGGTGCCGTCCGACGCCATCGCGGGGGTGCCCGCCGACTACACCCCCGCGATGATCCGTAACACCCTGGCCCTGGTCGCCACCGTCGCCACCACGGACGACGTGCTCGGCTGCTGGCTGGGCCGCGGCCCTACGACGCGAGGCTGATCGAGTCGCCCTGGACCTCGATCGGGGCGGCCGGCAGCGGCTCGGTGGCGGGCCCCGCCTTCACACTCCCCGTCGCCACGTCGAACTTGCTCCCGTGACAGGGGCAGTTGATGGTGCCGTCCGCGACGCTCGACACCGCGCAGCCCATGTGGGTGCACTTCGACGAGAACGCCTTGAACTCACCGGCCGCGGGCTGTGTCACCACGACCCCCTGCTCCTTGAAGATCTTGCCGCCGCCCTCCGGGATGTCGGCGGTCTTCGCGAGGACGGCGCCCCCGCCGCCGGCCCCGCCCTCACCGGACAGCTCGACGGCACCGGCAGCTTCCTTCGAGCCGCCGCACGCGGTGAGTACGGCAGCCACGGAGACGGCGCCGGCCGCTGTGACGACGGCCCGGCGTCCGGGACGGCCCTCGTGGTCCTGCGATGCGCTCATGCTGGCTTTCCCTTCCACGGTGTACTGGGCTCCGAGGCTTCGTCCAGGGGTACGCGCAGCCGGCACCCCGTGTTCAAAGCCCCAGGGACTTCCTCAGGAAATCCCGCTCCAGCAGCAACAGGTTGCTCGCCGTCTCCTCCCGGCTGACCAGATGGCCGGCGCCCGACAGCGGCAGCACCGTATGCGGCCGGCCGGCGGCCAGCAGCGCTGCGGAGAACCGCAGCGTGTGAGCCACGGCCACATTGTCATCGGCAAGACCGTGCACCAGCATGAGCGGCCGGGTCAGGGCCCCGGCCTCGTCCAGGAGGGAATTGCGGGTGTAGTCCCGCGCGAACACATCCGGGTGGCCCAGGAACCGTTCCTCCCAATGGGTGTCGTAGAGCCGCCGGTCGACCGACGCCGCACCCGCGACCGCGGCGTGGAAGACCTCCGGATGACGCAGCACGGCGGCCGCCGCCAGATAGCCGCTGAACGACCAGCCGCGCATCGCCACCCGCGTCAGGTCCAGCTCGGGGTGGAGCGCGGCCGCCGCGCGCAACGCGTCGATCTGGTCCTCCAGCACCACGGTGAGACGGTCACCGCGCACCGACTTCTCCCAGGCCTCGCCGCGCCCCGGCGTGCCCCGCCCGTCGGTCACCAGGACCGCGAAGCCCTGCTCGGCGAACCACTGGGCGACCGCGACCCACCAGGTACGCACCTTCAGGACGACCTGCATCCCGTGGCCCGCGTAGGGGCTGAGCAGCACCGGCAGCCGGCCGTCGCCCGGCCGGTGCCACGACGGCAGGTACAGTCTGCCGCGCAGCTCCCGCTCGCCGAGACTCAGGGCCAGCGGCCGCGGGGTGACGAGCGGTTCCTCCGCCAGGACCGCGATCCGGCCCACCGGGACGCCGGCCCGCAGCACCCTCACGCCGTGGCCGTCCGGAGTCCTGCTGTCGAGCACCACCGTCGGCCCGCCGACGGATGCCGTGTGCACACCGGGTACGCCGCTGACCCGTACGAAACCCTCATCGGGCGCGTCGGTCGCGTACGACCAGACGTGCGTCTCGGTCGGCTCCTCGCCCGCGGTGAAGTACACCCGCCCGCCCGCCGCACCGACCACCTCGCGGACCTCCAGGCCCGGCGGTGTCGGGGTGCCGCCGATGTCCAGTCCCTGGGTGTCGCCGCCCGGACGGGCGGCGACGGTGAGCGCGCCCGAGGCGAGACGCAGCGGGGTGCCCGGCCGCAGCGCGACCCAGGCGGGGTCGTGGGCCCGGCTCACCGTCCGGGTCGCGCCCGAGCGCCCGTCCACCTCCAGGACGTGGACGGACCGCTGGTCACGCGTCTGCACGGAGACCAGCGGACCCCGGTCGTCCCAGTCCGCCGACACGACGTACTCGAAGGCCCGGTCGGTCCAGGTGCCTTCCGGGTGGTCCTCGCCGGCGGCCTCGGGCAGCCGCACACCGGTCCGTTCCCCGGACACCCGGACCAGAAGCAGTGACACCTTCGCGTTCGGTGTACCGGCGGCCGGATACGGCACCACGCGCGGCGGCCGCTCCGGGTCCGCCGGATCGCTGATGTACCGGCGCCGGACCCCGGCGGTGTCCACCCGGGCCACCAGCAGCGCATCGCCGCGCGGCGACCACCAGTAGCCGCGCGAGCGCCCGATCGACTCCTGCGACACATAGTCGGACAGCCCGTACGTCACCTGCTCGCCGTCCGGTCCGGCGAGCGCGCGGCCGGCCGTCCCGTCCGCCCGCACGGTGTGCAGCGCGCCGCCGGACACGTACGCGATCAGGGAACCGTCGGGCGAGGGGCGCGGGTCCACGACCGGCCCCGCCGTGGCGATCCGCCGCGGCGCCCCGCCATCGGTGCGCACCACCCAGAGCGTGCCCCGAAGGGCGAAGGCCACCAGCCGCGCGGCCCCGTCCGCCGCGTAGGAGACCACGCCCGACGAGGTCTCCCGGGCCCGTTCCCGCCGCGCCCGCTCCGCCGGCGGCACCTCGCCCGGCGCCTCGTCCGTGAGGCCCGGCGCGAGGGGATCGGCGAGCATCCGCTCCGCGCCGTTCTCGTACAGCCACAGCCTGCTCACCGGGTCGGTACCCGACGTGCCGCGCACGAACAGGACCCGCTCCCCGTCCGGCGAGACGGTGAAATGCCGGGGCACCCCGAGCGAGAAGCGCCGGGTACGGGCGAACTGGACGGGGAACCGCTCGGTCGCGGTCGCGAGGGCATCGGCCTGTGTGCCGGGAGTGGGAGCCATGGCGACACCATGACAGGTCGAAATCCTTCCGCGTGCGGCCGGAAGAACCCGGCTCAGCGCCGTAGCGGCGGTCGCCGTCGCCCACGAAGGACGCGTGCCGACGGGAAATCGGCCGCCGAAGATGCCGCCGTAACTGCCGATCGCGGCCGGACGCGGAACCTACCGTCAACTCCGGTAAGAGATAACCGACTTCTTGGAGGACAGGGATGAACAACAGCATTCGTACCGCAGCCGCTGCCGCAGCTCTCGTCGCCGGTCTCGTCACGGTGAGCGGTACCGCCAACGCCGCCGAGCGTCCGGACCGGATCACCAGTCAGGAGCAGCTCGCCAAGAGCATCGCTCAGGCGGTGGCCGCCGAACAGGAGAACGGCGCCGTGAGCGGCGGGGTCATCGGCGGTCTGGTGCTCACCTCGGCTTCCGCGCGTTCCTGCTGACGAATAGGAGGTGAGCACCGTGGACAGCACCGCGGACCTTGCCCAGGACGGGCAGGAGAGTCCTCTCAGATGGTGTCCGAGCGGCGATGCGAGCCGCCCGGAGTCCGTTGTCCTCGGCGTTCGGTCCGGGGACCGCGACCAGGTCGTCTACCTGGCCGAACCCGTACCGGCCGCCGATGTTCTCGGCGCGATCCCGGAGGGGATCTCCCCCAACCGGGTGCTCCGGTTCGCCTCGCACTGCGTGTCGGACTGCGCGAACCGGGTCGGTGAGGCCTGCGGGCTGATCGAACGCATCAAGACCGTACCGGCCGAGACCGGACCGGTCGCCGTGCCGCGGTGCCACCTCCGCCCGCACTGCAAGTGGTGGAACCAGGCCGGCGTCGAGGCCTGCCACCGCTGCCCCGCCCTCACGACGCTGCAACCCCGCGACAACGAACTCGCCGTTCTTGTCGCGGACCCGGCCACCACCCGTGAACAATTGGAGGACTGGATCGCCGCCGCTCCATGAGCGGGGATCGTTCACGGGGCCGGTCACGGACCGGACCCAGCACGAGAGAAGGGATGTCGTGAACAACTGGATACGGTGTTTCCGCCCGGCCCCCGACGCCGGAGCCCAGATGCTGTGCTTCCCGCACGCGGGTGGTTCGGCCAGTGGCTACTATCCGCTGTCGACCGCGGTCGCGGGGACGGTGGAGACACTGGTCGTGCAGTACCCCGGGAGGCACGACCGCATCGCCGAACCGTTCGCCGAACGGTTCGGCGATGTCGTGGACGCGGTGCTGGCCTCGCTCCCCGCGAGCGGGGGCCGGCCGTTCATGCTGTTCGGCCACAGCATGGGCGCTCTCCTGGCGTTCGAGACCGCGCGGCGGCTCGCGGCCGAAGGGCGGGCGCCCGCGGCGCTGTTCGTCTCGGGGAGCGAAGCCCCGTCACTGCCGCGACGGGCAAGGCTGCCCACCCCCGCGAGCGACGAGGACCTGATCGGGGAGATGCGGCTGCTGTCCGGTACGGACGAGGAGCTGCTGACCGATCCCGACATCCTCCAGCTCGCACTGCCGCCGCTGCGCGCCGACTACGCCATGCTCTCCGCCCGCACCCATGTCCTCGGGCCGCCGCTGCGCTGCCCGGTCGTCGCGCTGACCGGTGACAGGGACCCCCGGGTCTCCGTCGAGGGCGTGCAGGCCTGGGAGCGGGAGACCGAGGGCTCCTTCGAGCGGCACGTGCTGTCCGGCGGTCACTTCTTCCTCGGTGACCACCTGGACCGGGTGGCGGAACTCGTCGCCGCGAACGTGCCGGGCCGGGCGGTCCGCGCCACCGGCTGACACCGCACAACAGGGCTTGGGCCCCGACCCCTTCCGGGTCGGGGCCCAAGCCCTGTGCGACGCGGTCACTCACTCCGCCTCGAACTCCGCGAGCAGGGCGTCGAGGGAATCGTCACCGTCCCGGACCGCGATGATCCGCCGGGCCATCTCGTGCAGCGTCAGCTGTTCCAGGAACAGCGTGACGGGGACGTCGAGGTCGAAGTCGTCCCGCAGGCAGCCGACCAGGTGGACGGCGGTCAGGGAGTCGCCGCCGGCCGCGAAGTACGTCATCTCCGGGTCATCGGCGTCCGTCAGCCCCAGGGCCTCGGCGAGCAGCGCGCGGATGTCCTGCTCCAGGTCCGCCGAACGGGCCTCCTGCTCCGGCTGCTCCCCGCCCGGCGCGACCGGGAACAGGCGGTACGCGCCGTGGCCCCTCCCCGCGAAGGGGTAGGAGGGCAGCGCGGTCCGCCGGCCACCGTCCGCCGGCGGCACGGACTCGCCCGCGAGCCAGGCCTCGCCCAGCGGGTCGGGCCCACCGGGGCTCACCGCACCGCCCGCCCCCAGCCCGGCCAGCAGCTCCGCCGCCTCCGTACGGTCCCCGGCCCGCACGTAGCCGCGCACGGCCATCGGCGCACGGCCCACGCGCAGGGTGTACGCGGCGTCGGCGAGGGACGGGGCGTCCGGCGCCCGCAGCGCCGTGGCCAGCCGGCCGGCCAGCGCGTCGAGATCCTTCCGGGTGCGGGCGGACAGCAGCAGCACCTGCGGGCCGTCCGGCGCCCCGGCACCGTCGCGCGGGGGAGCCTGCTCCAGCGCCACGTGCACGTTCGTGCCGCCGATGCCGACCGAGCTCACGCCCGCCCGCCGGGGACCGAGTTCGGGCTCCGGCCAGGACGCTGCCCGCTCGATCAGGTGGAACGGCGAGTCCTCGAAGCCGAGTTCGGGGTGCGGGCGGCCGGCGTCGGCGTTCGGCACCAGCGTGGCGTGCTCCAGCATGAGCACCGACTTGATCAGCGCGGCCACGCCCGCCGCCGCGTCCAGGTGGCCGATGTTCGACTTCACCGAGCCGATCCCGATCCGCCCGGTGCCGAGCGCGCCCTTGAACGCGGCGGTCGCCGCCGCCGCCTCGATGCGGTCACCGAGCGCGGTGGCCGTGCCGTGCGCCTCCAGATACTGGGCGTCGGCCGGGTCGAGACCGGCCGCTGCCCAGGCCTCCACGATCGCGGCGGTCTGCTGGTCGACGCCGGGCGCGGTGAACCCGACCTTGGTGGCGCCGTCGTTGGTGACGGCACTGCCCCGGATGACCGCCCGGACCGGGTCGTTGTCGGCGAGCGCGTCGGACAGCCGGCGCAGCACGACCACACCCACCCCGTTGCCGGGCACGGTGCCGCCGGCCCGCTCGTCGAAGGGCCGGCAGCGCCCGTCCGGGGAGAAGATGCCGCCCTGGTGATGGACGTAGCCCCGCTTGTGCACCGTGTCCACGGCGACGCCGCCGGCCAGCGCGGTGTCGCACTCGCCGAGCAGCAGCGACTGCACCGCGAGGTGCACCGCCGTCAGCGAGGTCGAGCAGGCCGTCTGCACCGTCAGGCTCGGCCCCTCCAGGCCCAGACGGTAGGAGACCCAGGGGGCCAGGAACTCGCGGTCGGTGAGGATGCGCACCTGGAGCGCCCCGATGGACGCGGCGAGCTTCGGGTCGGTCTGCGCCGCGAGCATGTGCTCGGTGGAGCCGCCGCCGACGTACACGCCGGTACGCGCGGACCCGCCCAGCGGGTTGCGGCCCGCGTCCTCCAGCGCGGACCAGGCCGTCTCCAGGAGCAGCCGGTGCTGGGGGTCGAGGGCCGCCGCCTCGGTGCGGTTGAAGCCGAACAGCTCCGCGTCGAAGCGGTCCGCGTCCGCGAGATGGCCCTTGGCCGGTATGTAGTCGCGGCCCCGGACCTCCTGCGGGTCGGCGCCGTCGGCGATCAGCTCCTCCTCGGTGAAATCGGTCACCGAGCAGAGCCCGCCGAGCAGGTTGCGCCAGTAGGTGTCCAGGTCGGGGGCGCCGGGGAAGCGGCCGCTCATTCCGACGACCGCGATCGCGGAGTCGGCGGCGAGGGGCTCGGCGGCGCTTGCGTTCTCGGTCATCGTGTGGAGCCTTTCCGGTAGCTGAGTCGTCGGGCGGCGGCGGTGCGTCGTGCGTGCCGGTCACCGCCGCGCGCGGCGGCCGTCCCGGCGGTGGGGCCGGTGCCGGGAGCCCCGGCGTCAGGCCCGCGGGCCGACCGGTCGAGGTGGGCGGCGAGGGAGGTGACGGTGGGGTGGCGGAACAGGTCGACGAGGCTGAGCTCGCCGTACGTCCCCCGCTCGCGCAGGGCGGACAGGACGCTGAGCAGCCGGATCGAATTGCCGCCCAGATCGAAGAAGTGGTCGGTGACGGCGACCAGTTCGAGGTTGAGGACACGGGCCCACAGCCCGGCCACCAGCTGCTCGGTCGCGGTGCCCGCGACGGTGGCCGAGCCGTCCGGCCGGCACCGCACGGTGACGGGTTCCGGGAGCCGGGCCCGGTCGAGCTTGCCGTTGCCGCTGACCGGCATCTCGTCAAGACGCACGAACACCTCGGGCACCATCGACCCGGGCAGCCGCCGGGCGAGATGGGCGCGCAGCTCCGCGTCCGGGGGCGCTTCCCCGCCCCGGCCGACCACGTACGCCACGAGCCGCTGCGCGGCGCCCGTGCCGCGCACGGTGGCCGCCGCCAGCGCGACGCCCGGCGCGCCGGCCAGCAGGGTCTCGATCTCGCCGAGTTCGATGCGCACACCGCGCAGCTTGACCTGGAGGTCGGTGCGTCCGAGGTAGTGGATGAGGCCGTGCGCGTCGATCCGGCCGAGGTCGCCGGTGCGGTACATCCGGGTGCCGGGTGCGCCGTGCGGGTCGGCGACGAACCGTTCGGCGGTCAGGCCCGGCCGGCCGATGTAGCCCCGCCCCAGTGAGGCACCGGCCACGTAGATCTCACCGGCGACCCCCGCGGGGACCGGCCTGAGGCGCTCGTCGAGTACGTAGACACGGGCCCCTGGCACGGCGCCGCCGAGCGCCACGGGCTCACCGGGGGTGAGGTCCCCGGTGGTCGCGTAGACGGTCACCTCGCTGGGTCCGTACGCGTTCACGATCCGCCGGCCGGGCGCGCTGAGCCGTCCGACCAGCTCGGCGGGGCACGCCTCGCCGCCGACCGCGACGGTCCGCAGGTCGGGCAGCTGTCCGGTGAGGTCGGGCAGCAGCATCGCGGCGGACGGCGGCAGGAACACATAGGTGATGCGGGAGTCCCGCAGCCGCTCCAGCAGCGCTTCGCCGATCCGCTCGTCCTCGCGCGGGATGTGCAGCTCGGCCCCGGCCACCCAGGGGAAGAACAGGTCGGAGACGGCGACGTCGAAGCCGAACGCGACGAACTGCAGCACCCGGTCCTCGGCGTTCACCGGGAAGGAGTGCCGGACCGCCCGGGTGAGATTGACCAGCGCCCGGTGCTCGACGGCGACGCCCTTGGGGACGCCGGTGGAGCCCGAGGTGAACAGGACGTAGGCGAGATCCCCGGGCGTCGGCGCGGCGGCCGGGGCGGGCGCGGGCATGACGGGGTCCGTGACGGCCGGGCGGTCGACCCGGATGCACGGCACCTCCAGGCACGCCCCCTTCGCCGCGGTGTCCAGGGCGGTCAGCAGGAGACCCGTGCCCGAACTCTCCAGCATGTGGCGGAGCCTGGCCTCCGGGTGCGCGTGGTCCAGCGGTACGTAGGCGCCGCCGGCGCGCAGGACGGCGAGGGCCGCGATGCCCTGGTCGGCCGAGCGGGGCAGGAGCAGGCCGACCCGGAAGCCGGGCCGCACCCCGGCCGCGCGCAGCCGGGCGGCCAGCGCGTCCGCCCGGCCGAGCAGTTCGGCGTAGCTCAGGCGGAGTCCGCCGCAGACCAGGGCCGTGGCGTCGGGGTGTTCGGCCGCCCGGTCGGCGATCAGGTCCGGCACCAGGCGGTCCAGCGGCGCGGCCTCGGCGAGGCGGTCGGCGCCGTCGAGGGTCCGGCGGCGCTCGTCGGCCCCCACCAGCTCCACGGCGGACAGCGGGGCGGACGGGTCCGCGAGGAGCCCGGCCAGCAGGGTGCGGAAGTTCTCCGTCCAGCGGCGGACCGTCGCGGCGTCGAACAGGTCGCTGCGGTAGATGAACTGGGCGGCCAGCAGCTCGTCCCAGCGCTCCACGAACAGGTGGAAGTCGAACTTGGCGGTGTCCAGTGTCAGGGCCAGCCGCTCGGTCGTGGCACCGGCCAGCCGCAGACCGGGCGCGGCCTCGTCCTCGTAGCTGAGCGCCACCTGCACCACCGGGTCGTGGCTGGTCTCGCGGACCGGGGCGAGGGTGTCGACCACCGCCTCGAACGGTGCGTCCTGGTACGGCTGGGCCGCCAGCAGGGAGGCCCGGACGCGGCCGGTGAGCTCGTCGAGCGACGGATCGCCGGACACGTCCACGCGCAGCGCCAGGGTGTTGGTCAGCATCCCGACCATCTCCTGGAGTTCGGGCCGCTCGCGCCCCGAGGCCGGATAGCCGACGACCAGGTCCTCGCCGCCCGAGAGACGGGAGAGGAACGCGGTGTACGCCGCGAACATCGTCATGAACGGGGTGGCGCCCTGGGCCGCGGCCACTTCGGCCAGCCGCGCCCTGACCTCCGCGCCGAGCAGGAAACGCTCGGCGCCCCCCGCGGCCGTGCGGACCGGCGGGCGCGGGCGGTCCAGCGGCAGTTCCACGGCCGTGGGCGCGCCGCGCAGCCGCTCCACCCAGTGCTCCACGGACGCCTCGAACGCGCCGTCGGCGGTGCGCTCCCGCTGCCAGGCCGCGTAGTCGGGGAACTGGAGCGGGAGTTCGGCCGGCCGGTACGCCGAGCCCCGGGTCTCGTGCCGGTATCCCTCGGACAGCCCCTCCAGCATCAGGCCGAGCGACCAGCCGTCACAGACCAGGTGATGGGCGACGAGGAGCACCCGGTGGCTGCCGTCGTCCACCGCGTACACGGCGCAGCGCAGCAGCGGCCCCTCGGCGGTGTCGAAGGGGCGGGCGGCCTCGGCGCGGATCAGGGCGTCCGCGCGGTCGGCGGGCACGTCCCGGTGGAGCGCGGGCCGCACCCGTCCGACGGCCGAGACGCGCTGCGCCGGGGTGCCGTCGTCGGCGGTCCTGAAGACCGTCCGCAGTGCCTCGTGGCGGGCGACGAGCGCGTCCAGCGCCCGGCCGAACGCGAGGGTGTCGAAGGGCCCGTGCACGGCGAAGGCGACCGGCACGTTGTACTGGGCGGTGCCAGGATTCAGCTGGTCCAGGACCAGCAGGCGGCTCTGGGCGTCGGAGGCGGGGAACTCGTACTCCTCGTTCCCGCCGCCCTCCCCGGCATAGAGGTCGATGAGATCGACGGTGTCGACGGTCATGGGTCTCAGTCCCTTCGGAGGGCGGATTCGAGGACCGCGGCGATCTCGGCCGCCGGGCCCGGATTGAGTACGTCGCTGTGACCGCAGTCCAGTTCGTGCACGTCGAGCGAGGCGGCCACGCGCCGCCAGGCGCCGGTCTTCTCGGCCGTGGTCGGCCAGGTGTCGTGCGTCGCGGAGAAGAGCGTGATGCCGCCCCCGTAGTCGGACGGCCGCCACGTCCGTACGAGCGCGCTGTGGTGCGCGCCGATGTCGACCAGGGTGTGCAGACGGGCCTCCGGGAGGCCGTCGAAGGCGCCCTCGTGGCTGGTGGAGAACACCGTGGCGCGGTCCAGCGGCCCGTCCGGTACCGGTGCGCCGGGCGCGTGGGAGTGCAGCAGGATGCGCAGCATCTCGTCCTCGACGGCGGCGGGGTCCAGCGCAGTGCCGAGGATCTCGTCCGGCATCGGCATGGCGTCCACCACGGCGAGCATCCGCACCTCATCGCCGGCCCGGCGCAGCCGTACCGCCAGCTCGTGGGCGAGGGGCCCGCCGAAGGACCGGCCGAGGAGCAGATACGGTCCGCGCGGCTGGAGTTCACGGACGCGCGGCAGATACAGGTCCGCCATCTCGCCCATGGACGGCGGGAGCCGGTCCACGCCGGTGAGCAGTGCCGGACTCTGGAGGGTGTGTACGGGACGGGCCGGATCGAGGTGCGGCAGCAGGTTCACGTACGACCAGCCGAGGCCGAGCCCCGGGTGGACGCAGATGAGGGGGGTGAGGTCCCCACCGGCCCGCAGGGTGAGCACGGGCGCAAGGCCGGTGTGCTGCGGACCGGCTGTCGCTGTCGCTGTCGTGGACGTGGATGCGGGCCGGTTGCGGCCGGGGCGCAGCGCGATCCGCGGAGCCGGGCCCTTCCCGGACGCCGGCGCGTCGAGCCGGGCGGCGAGAGCGGCCGGGGTGGGGGCGTCGAACAGGGCGGAGAGCGGGATCCGGACCCCGAGCACCGTCTCGATCTTCGACTTCAGGCGCAGCGCGGTCAGCGAATGGCCGCCCGCCAGGAAGAAATCGGTGTCGGGCCCGACCGCCGGGACGCCCAGCACCGTGCCGAACAGGGCGCACAGTTCGCGCTCGCGCGGGGTGCGCGCAGTGCGGTGGCCCGCCGGTTCCCCGGTGGGCCCGGGGTCGGGGAGCGCGGCCCGGTCGACCTTCCCGTGGCGGGTGAGCGGCACCTCCTCGATACGGGCCCACAGGGAGGGCACCAGGTGCGCGGGCAGCTGCTCCGCGGCGTGCGCCCGCGCCCGGTCGAGGGTGCGCTGCCACCGCTCCCCCTCGTCCGGGAGCGCACCGGAACCGTCCAGCGCGCCCTTCGCCGGCACCAGCCAGGCGGCCAGCAGCTTGCCGCCCGCCGCGTCCGGCCGGGCGCCGGCCACGGCCCGCGCGACGCCGGGGCAGCCGTTCAGCACGGTCTCGACCTCGGCGGGTTCCACGCGGAAGCCACGCACCTTGACCTGGTCGTCGGCCCGGCCCGCGAACTCCAGGGCCCCGTCGGGCAGTCGGCGGACCAGGTCCCCGGTGCGGTACATACGGCTGCCCGGCGGCCCGTAGGGATCGGCGACGAACCGCTCCGAGGTGGACACCGGCCGCCCGAGGTAGCCCTGCGCGAGCCCGGCGCCGCCGATGTACAGCTCCCCGGTGGCGCCCGCCGGGACGGGGCGCAGCCGGTCGTCCAGGACATGGGCGCGGGTGTTGTCCAGGGGGCGCCCGATGGGGACGCCGCCCGGCTGACCCGCGGACTCCTCGGTGGCGGTGTGCGCGGTGGCGAACACCGTCGTCTCGGTGGGCCCGTACCCGTTGACGACCACCGTTCCCGGGCAGTGCTCGTGGAGGCGGCGCACGGTGCCGGGCGCGAGGACGTCGCCGCCGGACCACACCTCGCGGAGCCCGCGGAGCGCGTCGGGCGCGATCTCCGCGACGGTGCGCAGCAGTTCGGGGGTGAGCATGAGCGCGGTGACCCCCCGGTCGGGGACCACCCGCTTGAGCAGGTCGGGCGTGACCGCCTCGGCGGGGGCGACGACCACGGTCCCGCCGTTCAGGAGCGGGACCCACACCTCGTACGTCGAGGCGTCGAACGTGTACGGGTTGTGCAGCAGCACCCGGTGGTGGGCGCCGCCCGCGAAGCGGCCGTCGGCGGCGAGTTCGGTGATCGCCCGCTGCGGGACGACCACTCCCTTGGGCTCTCCGGTGGACCCGGAGGTGTAGATCACGCAGGCGGCGGCCCCTGGATGGGCGGCGACCCCGTCGAAGGGCTCCGGGCCGGACTCCTCGGTGACGTCCAGCACCGGGGTGCCGGCGGGCAGCCGGGTCCCGGTGGAGTCCGCCCGCGCGGTGAGAACGAGGGCGGGAGCCGCCGCGGCCAGCAGCCGGGCCAGCCGCTCCGGCGGATGCGCCGGGTCGAGGGGGAGCCAGCAGGCGCCCGCCTTCAGGACCGCGAGCTGGGCGACGACCATGGACGCAGACCGGGGCAGCAGGAGGCCCACGGTCCGCCCCGGCGCCACACCGGCCCGGACGAGCCGGCCCGCCAGTTCGTCGGACGCGGCGTCGAGCCGGGCGTAGCTGAGGATCTCGCCGTCCGCGTCGACGGCCGGTGCGTCCGGGGTACGGGCCGCCTGGGCGGCGAACCGCCCGGTCACGGTGGCGGGCGCGGCGGGCGCCCTGGACGGGCCGTCGGCCAGGGACAGCAGCTCGTGCCGCTCCGCGACGGGCAGCGCGTCGATGTCGTCCACGGGTGTCCGCGGCGAACGGGCCAGCTGCTCCAGTACATGGGCCAGGCGGCCGGTGACCGCGGTCGCCGCGATGCCCCGGCGGCAGCTCACCGACAGCAGCAGCCGGTCCTCGGCGACCGCCGCGATCGTGACCGGGTAGTGCGTCGCGTCCGACACCTTCGCCAGGTGTACCGCGCCGGGGGCGTCGTCGCTCCCGTCGGTCCGCGGGAAGTTCTCGAAGGCGATGATCGAATCGAAGAGTTCACCGACCCCCACGGCGCGCTGCACCTCGGCGGCGCGGGCGTGGTGGTGGGCCAGCAGCCGGGACTGCTCGTCCTGGATCCTGCGCAGCAGCTCGTCCACCCGCTCGCCGTCCCGCAGACGGACCCGTACCGGCAGGGTGTTGATGAACAGGCCCACCATCGACTCGACGCCGGGCAGGTCGTGCGGGCGCCCCGAGACGACCGCGCCGAAGACCAGGTCGCGGGAGCCGGTCAGTCTGGCCAGCACCAGGGCCCAGGAGACCTGCACCAGGGTGTTGAGGGTGACGCCCGCGGCGGCGGCCCGCCGGACCAGCATCGCGGTGAGATCAGTGGTCAGCCACACCTGGGACCGGTCGGGTGCCGTGTCGTCCGGCCCGGCGGGAGCCAGCAGCGCGGGCCGTTCCAGGCCCTCCAATGCCTCGCACCACGCGGCCTCGGCCCTGTTCCGGTCCTGGCCGCCCAGCCACACCAGATAGTCCCGGTAGGGCGCGGCGGGCGGCAGCGGCCGCCCTGCCACGAGGGCCGCGAGGTCCCGTTCGATGACCGGCATCGACCAGCCGTCCAGGAGGATGTGGTGGAAGGACACGACCAGTTCGCCGCCGGTGTCGCCGCGCAGGAACGTGGCACGCACCAGCGGCGGGCGGGCCAGGTCGAAGCGGAGTGCCGCGTCCTCGCGCAGCACCTCCTCCGTCCGTACGCGCGCCTCGTCCGGGGCGAGGCCCCTCAGGTCCACGTCGGCCCACGGCACCGTGACCGCCTTGGGCACGACCTGGACCGGCCGGTCCAGGCGCTCGTGCCGGAAGCAGGAGCGCAGGTTGGGATGCCGGTCCAGGAGTGCGGTGACCGAGGCCCGTACCGTCTCCTCGGCGGTTCCCGGGCCGATCCGGAACCGGGCCTGCACCAGATAGGGGTCGGGTCCCGCGGTCTGCCGGGCGGCGTGGAAGAGCAGGCCCTCCTGGAGCGGGGAGAGCGGCAGTACGTCCGCGATGCGCGCGTTCATCGTCGTTCCCCTTCTTCTTCGTCGTGCGCGGCGTCGAGGCCGTCGAGGTCGCCGAAGTCCATGTCCTGCGCGAGCAGTTCGAGCTGGTCCCCGGTGAGGTCGACGAGCGGGAAGTCGGACGGGGTGTGGACGGATACGCTGTCCGGCCCGCAGTGGTCCGCGAGGACGCCGAGCGCCTCGGACCACGCCCCGGCCAGTGCGCGTGCCTCGTCCCGCGTGAACACCCCCGACGGGTACGAGAAGCTCGCCTCCACCAGGAGCTCGCCGTTCTCCTCGCGGGCCAGCACGTCCACCTCCAGGGTGTGCGCGAGCGGCACGGCGTCCGGCCCGAGGTCGAGCAGCCGGCCGCCCGCCGCGTCGGTCGCGGTGAACCGGCCCAGATAGTTGAAGCGGACATCGGGTGCGGGCAGTGCGGCGAGTGCCGGGCCGGTCTCCGGGTGGAGATGGCGGAGCAGTCCCCAGCCGAGCCCGCCGGAGGGCACCGCCCGCAACTGCTCCTTGACGCACTTCAGGGCCTCTCCCGGCCGGCCGCCGGGTTCCATCGAGGCGGCACCGATGTCCAGCCGGACCGGGTACTGCGTGGTGAACCAGCCGACGGTGCCCGACACGTCGACCTGGGTGGAGATGACCTCCCGTCCATGGCCCTCCAGATGGACGAGCAGAGCGGATCCGGTTCCCCGCCGCCGGACGGCCGCCGCGGTCAGCGCGGTCAGCATCACCGCGTCGGGACGGCAGTTGAAGTCGGCCGGCAGGGTGACGAGCACACTCCGGGAGAGCTCGGGGCCCAGCTCGAAGGTGAGCGTCTCGCGGCGCCCGCCCGGCTCCCGGTCGCCGGTGAGCCGAGCCGCACCGTCCGCCAGCTGCCTTTCCCACCAGGGGAGTTCACCGGTGCGCAGGGCGGCTTCCCGGGACAGCAGCCGGGACCACCGGGTGAACGACGCGATGCTCGCGGGCGTCGCCCCGTCCCCGGAGCGCCGTTCGAGCGCGGCGGCGAGTTCCTGGCCGAGCACCCGCCAGGAGAACCCGTCGACGGCCAGGTGGTGCACGGTCAGGACCACGGCGCCGGGCCGGCCGGACCCGGGGTCCAGCCACACCGCCCGGACCATCTCGCAGTCCTCGGGCCGCAGGGTGGCGGTGCGTGCCAGCTCCGTCGCCCGGGAGTGCAGATCGGTGTCCGCCGCGACGGCCAGCCGGACGGCTCGCGCCCCGGCCGGAGCGCTCTCGGCGGGCACCTCCAGCTCCCAGCCGGCGTCGCCGTCGCGCACCAGCCGCATGCGCAGCGCGGCGTGCCGCTCGGTCAGGGCGGCGACGGCCTCCTCGACCGCGTCGAGTCCGGTGCCGGGCGCCAGCGGGAACAGCATGGACTGGGTGAACACCGAGGTGTCCACGGCCTGTTCGCGCCACCAGTGCATCATCGGGGTGAGCGGCAGCCGCCCGGTTCCGGTGTCCGCCTCCGCCGGGGCGTCGGCGTCGGGCGTCCGCGCCAGCACGGCCAGCCG
The DNA here is from genome assembly GCF_055587045.1 of Streptomyces sp. NPDC048671. Classification (NCBI taxonomy): domain Bacteria; kingdom Bacillati; phylum Actinomycetota; class Actinomycetes; order Kitasatosporales; family Streptomycetaceae; genus Streptomyces; species Streptomyces sp. NPDC048671. The sequence goes on from NZ_JBVJHB010000024.1 coordinate 47,880, forward strand.
GGCGGGGGTGCGTACGGTGAACACGTCGTGCGGCGAGAGCACCAGACCGGCCGCCCGCGCCCGCGCGGCGAACTGGATCGCCATGATGCTGTCACCGCCGAGACGGAAGAAGTCGTCGTCGGCACCGGCCTGTTCGAGATCCAGCAGCTCGGCGAAGAGCCCGCACAGGATCTCCTCGCGCGCCGACCCCGGGAGCCGGACGGTGTCCCCGGTCCGCCTCGCCGGCGCAGGCAGGGCGTCCCGGTCGAGCTTTCCGTGGGACGAGAGCGGCAGTGCGTCCAGAGTGACCACGGCCGCCGGGACCATCGCCGCGGGCAGGCGCTCGGCGGCGTGCAGGAGCAGCGCCTCCTCGTCGCTCCGCGCGCCCGGCGCGGGCACCACGTACGCGACGAGCTGCGCGGCGCCCCGGTCGTGCCGTACGACGGCCACCGCCCGCTCCACGGCGGGGTGTTCCACCAGGGCGGCGGCGATCTCGCCCGGCTCGATCCGCAGCCCGCGCAGCTTCACCTGCTCGTCGCCGCGCCCGAGGTAGTACGTGATGCCGCTGTCGTCCCGGTGGACGAGGTCGCCGGTGCGGTACATGCGGCTGCCGGGCGGACCGTAGGGGTCGGCGACGAACCGTTCGGCGGTGAGCGCGGCACGCCCCAGGTAGCCGCGGGCCAGCGCGTCACCCGCGAGGTAGAGCTCGCCGCCCGTCCCGGCCGGGACCGGCCGCAGCCGCTCGTCCAGGACGTAGGCCGTGGTGCCCGCCACCGCTGTGCCGATGGGTGGCGCCGTTCCGTCGGCGGACAGCGGCCCGGAGCTGGTCGAGACGACGGTGGATTCGGTCGGCCCGTAGGCGTTGTGGAACCGCCGTCCCCCGACGGCCCAGCGGGCCACCAGGTCAGGCGGGCAGGCCTCCGCGCCGACGACGAGCGCGCGCAGCAGCGGGTGCGGTCCGGCCGGCACCGTCGCGAGCACGGACGGCGGGACGAACGCGCAGGAGATCCGCCGCTCCGTCAGCACCCGCCCGAGGTCCGCGCCCACGAGCGGTCCGGGGGGCGGCAGCACCAGGGTCCCGCCCGAGCCGAAGGCCATGCACAGCTCGCCGACGGAGATGTCGAAGGACGGCGGCCCGAGCTGGAGCACCCGGCTGCCGGCGTCCAGCGCGACGCCGTCCACCAGGCTCCTGGTGAGCCCGGCCACCCCGGCATGGGTGACCAGCACGCCCTTGGGAGTGCCGGTGGTGCCGGACGTGTGGATGACATGGGCGACGTCGTGGGGCTCCGGGCCACCGGGCGGCAGCGGTGCTCCGGACCAGGAGTCCTCGTCGAGGACCAGCGCCGGCAGGTCCGTCTCCAGGGGCGCGGCGCCCGGTCCGGTGATCAGGAGCACGGGCGCGGCCTCGTCGAGGACCCGGCGGGTGCGCCCGGCCGGGTGGGCGGGGTCGAGCGGCAGATACGCGGCGCCGGCGCGCTGGACGGCCAGCGCCGCCACCGGCCAGTCGCTGCCGCGGGCGAGGGCGAGCGCCACGATCCGCCCGGGGCCGGCACCGAGGCGCACCAGCCGGCCGGCCAGCCGGGCGACCCGGTCGTCCAGCTGGGCGTAGCTCAGGGTGCGCCCCGCCGACTCGACGGCCGGGGCGTCCGGCGTGCGGGCCGCCTGCCGGGTCACCAGAGCGGGCAGTGAGACGGGGGCGGGAGCGGCGGCCCCGGCGGAATGGGCCAGCAGTTCACCGCGCATGGCCGCGGGCACCAGGTCGATGTCCCCGACGAGCGCCGTGGGGTCGGCGGTGATCTGCCGCAGCAGCTCGACGTAGCACTGCGTCCAGCGGGCCACCGTCGCCGGGCTGAAGACGTCGGTACGCAGACCGAAGCTGCCCTCCATGCCGTCGCCGCTGTCCTTCACCACACCGACGAGGTCGTGCTCGCCACCGGTGTGGATGCGCTCGGGCTCCGCGAACTCCTTCATCACCGTGACGCTTGGCTGCTGCGTCAGGTGCATGAACACCCACTGGTAGAGCGGGGCCCGGCCCGCGCTGCGCTCGGGCGCGGCCGCCGACACGATCCGGCCGACCGGCACGTCCGCGTTGGCCATCAGATCCGGGAAGTCGACGGCGAACCCGGCGAGCACATCCGCGAACGACCGGTCCGGGCGCACCTGCCAGCGGGTCGGCACGGCGTTCATGACGTACCCGATGACCTGGTCGAGGCCCTTGGCCGCACGGTTGGCGATCGGGGTGCCGATCACCAGGTCGTCGGCGCCGCTGACCCGGTGCGCCAGGACGGCGAAGGCGGCCATGAGGACGACGTAGACGGAGGCGCCGCGCTCCCGGGCCAGGGCCCGGACGGCGGCGGTGGTCGCCGCGTCGATGTGGAAGGGGACGTTCGCGATGCCGTCGCCCTCGGCGGTGGTGCCGGTGCCGGCACCCGGCACGGTCAGCGGACCGGGCGGGTCGGCGAGATAGCGGCGCCAGAAGTCGAGCCGGCTCCCGAAGACCCCGGCCTCCACCAGTTCGCTCTGCCAGGACGAGAAGTCGGCGTACTGGACCCCGGGCCGGGTGAGGGGCGGCTCCAGACCGTCGCGCAGGGCGCCGTACGCCTGGGCGAACTCGTTCTGCAGCACATCGAACGACCACCAGTCGCTGATGGTGTGGTGCAGGCTCAGCATCAGGGTGGAACGCCGTTCGCCGACCCGGACGAACCGGGCCCGGATCAGCTTGTCCCGGCCCAGGTCGAAGGGGCGGTTGCGGAAGGCCTCGAAGGCCTCGTCGATCGTCCCGCCGGTGCCCCGAAGATCCTCGTGCTCCAGGCCGAAGGCCCCGTCGTCGGGGAACTCGACATGCAGCTCGCCCGACGGGTCCGTCACGATCCGGGTCCGCAGGATGTCGTGGTGACGCTGGATCAGGGTCAGCGCCGCCTCCAGATGCGCCGGGTCGACGGGCCGTTCGAAGTGGTAGGCGGCGCACAGATTGAGCGCCGGGGTGCCGGGATACAGCGAGTCGTACACCCACAGGTCGTGCTGCGCGGGGCTGAGCGGCACCCGGCGGGCCGGGTCGCGCGGCGGTATGACGGCGGGTATCTCACGGGCCCGCCCCGCCTCCAGGAGGCGGCGCATCAGCCGGACCCGCTGCTCGCGGCCGAGTGCGCCGAACCGGTCGGCCATGGAGGGGGACGCCGCGCCCGGAACGGGGCGCGAGACGGTGGGGGCGCTCATCACAGGTTCTCTTTCAGTTCGGCCAGCCGGTGCAGACCGGCCAGTACGTCGTCCCGTCCGATACCGAAGTCGATGAAGCAGGCGACCTCGTCGACGCCCAGCTCGGCCAGATCGGCGAGCATCTTGGCGCAGTGGCCGGGAGAGCCGAGCAGACTGCCCCAGCTCAGATAGCGTTCGAAGGCGAAGTCGGCCATCATCGCGGTCTGTTCCTCGGTGAGCTGCGCGGTCGTGGGGTCCGCGGACCGGTTGGCGGCCGTCTGGCGGACGTACGAGGCGAGATAGGTCTTGAGCGGGGCGCCCGCCATCCGGCGGACCTCCGCGTCGTCGGCGCCGACGTAGGTGTGGGCCATGAGCGTGACCCGGCCGTGTGCGTCGGTGCCCCGTTGGTCGGGGGCCGCGGCGCAGGCGGCGCGGTAGCGGGCGATCTTCTCGGCCAGCTCCTCCCGGCTCTGCCCGACCGTCGCGCCGAGCACTCCGGCGCGCAGCCCGCCGGCCGCCTCCCAGGTCTCCGGGTTGCCGGACGTGGTGACCCACAGCGGCAAGGTGTCCTGCACGGGGCGGGGCTGGGGTGTCACGGAGACCGGGGTGCCGGTGCCGTCGGGGTACTCGGCGGCCTCGCCCGCCCAGAGCGCCCGCAGTCTGGGGATGGTCTCCAGGGCGGTCCGCCGCCGGTCGGCGTACTGCTCGGGGGCCAGCGTGAAGTCCTTGGAGTGCCAGCCGGTGGCGACGGAGAGGCCGACCCGCCCGTGCGAGAGGTTGTCCACGACGGCCCAGTCCTCCGCCACCCGCAGCGGGTGGTGGAGCGGCAGGACGACGCTGCCCGCACGGATCCCGATCCGCTCGGTGGCGACGGCGAGTGCCGCGCTGAGCACCGGAGGGCTGGGGAAGACCTGCCCCACCTGCTGGAAGTGGCGTTCGGGGGTCCAGACGGCGTGGAACCCGAGCCGGTCGGCCGTACGGGCCACGGCGAGGATGTCCTCGTACGTCTCGGTGTGCCGGGCCTCGCCGGCGGTGGTGCTGTCCGCACCGAAGAACATCACACTGAGGTCCACTGCCGCTCCTCCTGCTTCCTGCTGGGCTGGGTCTGCGTCTGGGCCTGGGTCTGGGTCTGTGTCTCAGGGCGCCGGGGCACCCGGGGACGGCGGGGGATCGGGGCGGGGGCGACCGGTCCGGGCAGGGCGGACGCCCGTTCCAGCTCGGCCGCGAAGGCGGCGACCGTGGGTGCGGCGAACAGCTGGGCCACGGTCACCGGCCGGCCGGCGCCGAGCCGGGCCACGACGCGTACCGCGCGCAGGGAGTTGCCGCCGAGGGCGAAGAAGTCGTCGTGCGGGCCGGCGCTCGGCACGCCGAGGACCTCGCACCACACGGCGGCGGTCTCCCGCTCCAGCGCGGTCATCGGGCGTTCGGCACTGTCCCGTCGTCGGATCGGCGCGGTGATCAGGTCGCCCTGGCCGGCCCGCCGGGGCGGCGCGTCGATCCCCAGCCGCGACAGCGGCGCGTCGGGAGCGGCCGCGGCCGCCTCCAGGACCTCGGGGAGGGCGCGTGCCAGCCACTGGACGAAGTCCGCCTCCAGCGCGTCGGCGCGGTACTCGAAGGTCAGGGTCAGCCCGTCCGGCGCACCGTCCGCCGTGGTGGAGTCCGTGACGTCCACCAGGAGTTCGAACCGGGCGGCGCCGGTGCGCACGACCTCGACGCCGTGCTCGGCACCCGGCAGGGTGACCTCGGCCCGTGCGTTGTTCTGGAGCGCGAGGACCACGTCGGTGAACGGCTGACGGCCGGGGGAGCGCGGTGGGTTGAGGGCCCCGACCACGTCCTCGAACGGCACGTCCTGGTGGCCGAACGCGGCCAGGTCCGTCTCCCGCACCCGGGCGAGCAGCTCCGCCGCCGTGGGGTCGCCGGACAGATCGGTGCGCAGCACCAGCATGTTGACGAAGAACCCGACGACGTCCTCGACGCTGCCGTCCCCGGCCCGGCCCGCCACCGGTGCGCCGACCGCCAGGTCCTCGTCCGCACCGGCCCGCACCAGCACGGTGGCCAGCGCGGCGTGCAGCGCCATGAAGAGGGTGGCGCCCAGGGCGCGGGCCGACTCGACGACCCGGGCGTGGGCCGCCGCGTCCAGCCGGCACACCACGGTCCCGGCGGCCGGGCCGGGTACGGCGGGCCGCCCGGTGCGACGGGGCAGCAGCGGGCCGCCGGCCGGCAGCCCGTCCAGCTCCTTGCGCCAGTACGTGAGCTGACGGGCGGCGAGCGCGTGCGGATCGGACGGCGAGCCGAGCCGGTCGAGCTGCTGACGGGCGTGCTCCGCGTACGGGACGGTGAGCGGCGCGAGCCCGGCGTCGGTGCCAGCGGCCCGTGCCGCGTAGGCGCGGGACAGATCGCGGAAGAGCGGCCGCAGGGACCACCCGTCACCGGCGATGTGATGGACCAGCACCAGGAGCGCGTGCTCGTCAGGCCGCTCCCGGCTGGTGAACAGGGTCGCCCGCAAGGGGAGTTCGGTACGCAGGTCGAAGCGGTGGCGGGCCTCCCGCGCGATCTCCCGGTCCACCGAGTCCCCGGCGACGCGCAGATGACGCAGGGGCGGCCGTGCGGCCGTCCCGCTCAGCACCCGCCGTACGGGGGCGCCGTCGGCCTCCTCGAAGACGGTCCGGAGCACTTCGTGCCGGTCGGCGACCTCGGCCAGGGCGTCACCCAGCGCGGCCGCGTCGACCGCGCCCCGCAGGCGCACCAGCATCGGCAGGTTGTACGCGGCGCCCGCCCCGATCCGGTCCAGGAACCACAGCCGGTGCTGCGCGTGCGAGACCGGAAGCGCACCGGAGGCGGTGCCGGTCGCGGGAGCGGCGACGGGCGCCGGGGGAGCGGTGTCGACGAACAGGGCGAGCAGCGCCGGGGTGGGCGCCTCGAACAGCACGCGGATGTCGATCTCGGCGCCGAGCACGGTACGGATCCGGCCCAGCAGCCGTGCGGCGAGCAGGGAGTGGCCGCCGAGCGAGAAGAAGTCGTCGTCCGGGCCGACCGCCTCCGCGCGGAGCACCTGGGCGAAGAGGCCGCACAGCGCGGCCACGGTCCCGCTCGCCGCCGCCCGCCCGGCCGGGACCGCCGCGGCTCCGGGCTCCGGCAGGGCGGCCCGGTCCAGCTTCCCGCTGGGGGTCAGCGGCAGCGCGTCCAGCGGTACGAAGACGGCCGGCACCAGGTAGTCGGCCAGCACGCTGCTCGCGTACGCGCGTAACTCCGCTTCGCGGAAGCCCTGTCGGCCGCCGCGCGGCACGACGTACGCGGTCAGCTGGCGGTCGCCCGCCGGGTGTTCATGGGCGATGACCGCCGCCCGGTCGATGCCGGGATGCCTGGCCAGTACGCTCTCGACCTCACCCGGCTCCACCCGGAAGCCCCGGATCTTCACCTGGCTGTCGGCCCGTCCCAGGTATTCGAGGACCCCGTCCGCGCGTCGCCGCCCCAGGTCACCGGTGCGGTAGACGCGCTCGCCGGACGGGGCGGCGACGAAGCGTTCGGCGGTCAGCGCGGGCCGCCCCCGGTACTCACGGGCGAGGCCCGCCCCGGCGGCGTAGATCTCACCGGTCCCGCCGTCCGGGACCGGACGCAGCTCCTCGTCGAGCACGAACAGCCGCTTGCCGGCCAGTGGACGGCCGATCGGCACCGGGTCGTCGCCGAGTCCGGCGAGGGACACCGGGTGGACGGTCAGGAAGACCATGCACTCGACGGGTCCGTATCCGTTGCTCAGCCGCAGGTCCGGGCGGTGTTCCAGGGCGCGGGCCGCATGTGGTGCGGACAGTGCCTCGCCGCCCACCACGAGTTCCCGCAGCCCGTCCAGTACCCGCGGGTACTCGTCGACGACGACGTTGAAGAGGGAGGCGGACAGGTACATGGAGGTGATGCCGTGCTCGGCGACGAGCCGCGCCATCAGGAAGGGTTCGGGCCGCCGCCCCGGGTGCAGGACGCAGGTCCCGCCGTTCATGAGCGGCCCCCACAGTTCCAGGGCGAACGCGTCCCAGGACAGCGGCGCGCACTGGAGCCAGACGGCGCCGGGGCCGAAGGACGCGAAGTCCTGTCCGGTGAGGGTGGAGGTGAGCGCGTGGTGCGAGGCGGCGATGCCCTTCGGCCGCCCGGTGGATCCGGAGGTGAACATCACGCACGCGATGTCGTCCGGCCGGACCTGGACGGTGCCGCGCGGCAGCGGCGGCGCCCCCGGAGCGTCCTCGATGTGCACCTGTGCCACGCCGAGCCCCTCGGGCGCCGTGCCCCGGGCCGACACGACCAGGGCCGTTCCCGCGTCCTCGGCCATCGCGCGCAGCCGTCCGGCGGGGAAGCCGGGATCGAGCATCACATAGCCGGCCCCCGCCTTGAGGATGCCGAGCACCGACACGACGAGCGCGGCGGAGCGCTCCAGGTACACCCCGACCGTGTCACCGGCCCGGATGCCCCGCGCGACCAGCAGAGCTGCCAACCGGTCGGCCCGTATGTCGAGTTCGGCGTAGGTGATCCGTTCGTCGCCGTCGATCAGCGCGGTCGCGCCGGGCGCCGGCGCCACCTGCTCCTCGAACAGCTCATGCGTGCACCTCATCGCGGTCACCTCCCTGGTGGTCGCTCTGTCCGACCGGCTCCCGCGGCGCGTCGAGATCGGGCAGCAGGGTGTCGATGTCCCTGATCGAACGGCTGGCGAGCCCCCAGACGGCGACCGCGGTCCCGCCGATGCCGGCCAGGAACAACATGGCCGCCATACCGCTGCCCGGAGAGTCGCCGACGAGGGGCCCGAGCACGGTGAAGAGGCCGGAACCCTGGGCGGCCTGCGGTTCGAAGACGTGGTCGGCGAGCGGTCCGGAGACCGCCATGGCCACGGGTACGGAGATCTGCGACAGAAACATCACCGCGCCGAAGACCCGGCCCTGCCATTCATGGGGGACCTTGGTCTGCACGATCGTCTGCATCGAGGCGTTGACCACGGTCATGAGCAGCGCGCCGACCAGGATGGCCAGGCACCAGCCGGTCACCCCGCCCATCAGGCCCATCACCACCAGGCCGGAGAGACACATGCCGACCACGCCGAGCATCATGCCCCGGCCCCGGTTCGCGGGGCCGCCCCAGGCCGCCATCAGCAGGGCGCCGGCCACCCCGCCGACCCCGACCGAGGTGTTGACGGCGGCGAGCGCGCCGTTCCCGGCCCGGAGCAGCACCATCGGCGAGATGAGGGCGAAGCCGAAGACCATGACCAGATTGACGACACAGAAGTTGATGATCAGGTCGCGCAGGCTGGGCACCCGGAACAGATAGCGCAGCCCCTCGACGGAGTCGGCCATGATCCGCCGCCGCGGTGCGCCGGGCTTCTTCGACACCCGGTCGCCGGCGAAGCGCACGATCCGGACGCCGATGAGGGCGAACGCGTAGCTCGCCACGTCGACCAGGAGGGTCGGGCCGATCCCGAAGAGCGCGAGCAGGAGACCGCCCAGCGCCGGGCCGCCGATTCCGGCGGCGCTCTTCGCGCCCGCCAACAGGCCGTTGGTACGGTCGAGTTGGTCCTTGCGGACCAGCAGGGGAACGGCCGACGACAGGGCCGGGAACTGGAAGGCGGCACAGACACCGAGCAGCACGGCGGCCGGATAGACCTGCCACGCCTGGAACGCGCCGAGGTAGTGGGACAGGGCCAGCGAACCCACGACGAGGAGCCCGCCGGCATCGGCTATCTGAAGCGCGGCGCGCTTGGATATCCGGTCGACGATTGCGCCCGCAATGGGACTGAATACGGCCTGCGGCAGCATGGCGCACAGCGAGAGGATGGTGACGGCGGTCGCCCGCTGACCGGACGACCACACCTCGACGATAAAGGCGAACCGGACCGCCGCGCTGCCTGCCAGGGATACCGCCTGACCCGACCAGACAAGGAGAAAGGGGCCCATTCCCGAGAAACGGCCGGGAATATCGTTTGATGTCCGGGCGCCCATCAGGATTCGGGTCCGCTGTGTACCGGCTTCCGGCGCATCGCGCCGCCGCCGTCGAATGGTTTGGTTACCACGCCTCAATCTCCCGGATGTCGCATCACCTGCGGATCACCACGGATCCCTGTCTGAATCGAACGGGGTCATCATGCGGCCACCGATTACCGCTGCGTTCCCTTGGCGAATGAGGGAACGGGAACGAAGCGGGAACGGATCGGGAGGGAACCGGGAGCCGGGACGGCAAGGGTCGTTGCGTAGTTTTCTGGAGTAAGGAGTACTCAAGTGAAGGACCCCAGGGATCGTTCTCCCGACGGGACGGAGCTGCGCCAGGCCTTCGCGGACCTGACCACCGTGGAGCGGTGGGCCGAGCATGTCGCGTCCGGCGTCCATTCCCGCCCGTACGCCGCACCGGAGTCCTTGGAGGGCCCCCAGCTCAGCGTCGAGACCAGAACCGAGGACGGCATGCACACGGTCGCCGGGATCGTGGAGTGGCCACCCGGGGACGACGCCGGCGTGGCCGTCCTGGACGAGGCGGAGCGCGCGGTGCTCCGCTCCCTCGTGAGATCGCTGCTCGACCTGGCCGGCCATGAGTCGGGAACCGCCCGTACCCGCGTGGTGCTCACGCCCGTAGGCCCCCGCGTCACCGCCTGCCAGCTCGACGTGGACTAGTCGTGCTCTGAGGGCTGTCCCGTGGCACAAGCGTTTCCGGTCCGTTCCCGCGGCAGTTCCCAGCGGCGGTATCGGGGCAGGAACGGACCGGGAACGCCGGTCAGCAACATCAGTGGTGTCGGGAAGCGGAACACCGCAGAAACCCACAGACACTACTTAGGGGCGGGACCATGGGACACAAGCTTGCTGGGCTCTCCGGAATCATCGCGGCGACGCTGGCCTTCGGTATCGGCGTCACGGTCGAGGCGGGTCAGTCGCACAGCCCCCGGAGCACTCAGCAGGTTGTGGCCGACGACAAGGGCCCGACGGTGATCGGCACCCACACGCTTGCCGACGACAAGGGCCCCACGGTCGTCGTCACCCCCAAGGACGACAAGGGCCCGACGGTGATCGGCACCCACGTACTCGCCGACGACAAGGGCCCCACCGTCATCGTCGCCACCCCCGACGACGACAAGGGCCCCACCGTCATCACCGACACGACCAACGACGACAAGGGCCCGACGTCCCCCGCCATGTGATGCCGCGCCTCGGCAGTCACGCCCCGCACCGGAGCCACGGTGCGGGGCGCGGTGCTGTTCCGGGGCGGTGGGACGACGTGCCCTGGCGGGGTGCTGCTACGGCGGCCGGCCGTCAGCCGCGACGGTGACCCTTCAGCACACCCATCCCGGCGAAGAGCTTCTCGGCCTCGGCCCGGTGGCGGACCGCGTCCGGCGTGTCACCGAGGGCGTCGGCCATGCCCGCGAGGGCGTAGGCCTCCTCGATGCGGTAGCTGAGGGACGAGGCGAGTTCATGGGCGTGGGTGTGCAGCGCGAGCGCCGCCGCCGTGTCGCCCTGACGCCGGCGCAGCCGGCCCACCACGTTCTCCACCTTGGCCCGGCGCAGGGGCGAGGAGTTCGTGCGCATCAGGTCGAGGGCCCGCTCCGCCTGGTCCGGGTCCCGGGGCGGCCGGCCCAGCAGGTTCTCCACATCGGCGGACAGCGCCAGGGTCAGGGCGAGGTTCACCTCGTTGCCGGCGTCCCCGTACAGTCCGCGGGCCTCCGCCAGGCAGCGGTCGGCCTCCTCGTAGGCACCCAGGCCGACATGGGCGAAGGCGAGGTCGGTGATGGCTCCGGGCAGCCCCTCGTGCTGCCCCAGCTGCCGGCTCAGTTCGGCCGACCGCAGCGCCGCGTCCCGCGCCTCCTCGTACCGTCCCCACTGTTCGTAGAGCGTGCTCAGGATGGTCAGGCTCTCGGCCTCCGCGCGCGGCATGTCCAGGTCGCGTTCGTGCGCGATCGCCGTCTCCATGTGGCCCAGGGCCTCGGAGAAGTCGCCGAGCAGGCTGTTGAACTGGCCGAGGATGCTCTCGCTGTGGGCCTGGGTGTGCAGGTCGCCGAGTCGGATCGCGACGTCCCGGCTCTCCCGGGCGGCTTCGAGCCCCTCGGTGAGACGGCCGAGTTTCCAGCAGGCGACGCCCAGGTTGGAGAGGCTCACCCCCAGCAGCGCCAGGTCCTGGAGCCGCCCGGCGGCGGCGACCGCGACCCGGCTCAGCTCGCCGAAGTCCTCCAGGAGACCGAGGTCGTTGAGCTGGAAGACGAGATTGCGCGACAGGCACACCACGTAGCGGTCGTGGCCCTTGCGTTCGGCGAGCGTGACGGCCGCGAGGAGCGCCGTCTGCTCGCGCAGGAACCACTTGCGTGCCCGCTCGGCGGTGCCGAGGTCGGGCAGTTCGGCGGTGGAGGGCGGGATGCCGGTGCTGCGCCGGCGCCGCCCGGAGTAGAGGAGATCGCACGCCTCTTCGGTGGCGGTCAGGTAGTAGCCCAACAGCCGCTCCACCGCACCGGAGTCCTCGCGGGACTCGACGAGCAGGCTCTGCGCGAAGCTGCGGACCAGGTCGTGGAAGGTGTAGAGGCCGATCTCCGGCTGCTGCACGAGATGGACGTCGAGCAGCATCTCCAGCAGGTCTTCCGCGTCCCGGGCGCCCGTGCCGAGCAGCGCACCGGCGGCGTGGATGTCCATGTCGCTGCCCGGGTGCAGCGCCAGCGTCGAGAACGCGTTCCGGCACTCCTCGTCCAGGGCCTGGTAGGACAGGCGCAGGGTGGCGGAGACGCTGCGGGCGCCCGAGCTGAGCTCGTCGAGTCTTCGGGTCTCGTCGCGCAGCCGTTCGGCCAGGTACTGGAGGGTCCAGCGCGGGCGGTTGCGGAGCCGGGCGGTGGCGATCCGCAGGGCGAGGGGGAGGTGACCGCAGAGCTGCGCGAGCTCGGCGGCGGCCTCGGGCTCGGCGGCGACGCGCTGGGCACCGAGCGTCTCGGCGACCAGCATCGCGCTGTCCTGAGGCGGCATCACCCCGATGGAGATCCACCGCGCGCCGTCCAGATCGACCAGCCGGGCCCGGCTGGTGACCATGATCAGGCTGCCGGGGGAGGCGGGCAGGAGCGGGCGGATGGCGGCGGCGTCCGCCGCGTTGTCGAAGAGGATCAGCAGCTGCTTGCCGACCAGGGTGGCCCGCCACAGGGCGGTTCGCGCGGGTACGTCGTCGGGGATGAGGTTGCCGGGGACGCCGAGGGCCCGCAGCAGACTGTCGAGCGCCATGCCCGCGGTCACCGGCTGGTCGCCCGGCGTGTACCCGCGCAGGTCTATGTGGAGCTGGCCGTCCGGGTACTCCGGCGCGAGCCGGTGCGCCGCCCGCACCGCGAGCGAGGTCTTGCCGCAGCCCCCCATGCCGTCGATGGCCACGATCTGCGGGCCCAGCTCACCGCCGTCCTTGGCGGCACGCAGGATCTCGGCCAGTTCCCGGTCCCGTCCGGTGAAGTCCGCGAGGTCGTACGGGAGGGTGCTGGGGGGTTCGGCGGGCAGCGCCACGGACACGACCGGGGCGGCAGTCGGCTCGGGCCCGGCCAGTTCGGGGCTGTCCCGGAGGATGCCCTCGTACAGCTTGGTCAGATGGGGGCCGGGATCGATGCCGAGTTCCTCCACGAGGAGCTCGCGCACCCTGCCGTACTCCTCCAGCGCCTCGGCCTGCCGCCCGGACCGGTACAGGGCGATCATCAACTGGCCGCGCAGGGACTCGCGCAACGGGTTCTGCTGGACCAGTTCCCGCAGTTCCACGACGAGTTCGGAGGCCTCGCCGAGTCCCAGGTGGAGTTCGAAGAGCTGTTCCGCCGCGGTCAGCCGGCGCTCCTCGATGGACGTCGACGCGGCCTCGATGACCGGACCGCCGTCGCCCGACAGAACAGGCCCCCGCCACAGGGCGAGGGCGCCGCGCAATATCTCGGCGGCTTCGGCCGTACGGCCCTCGGACGCCGTCAGCTTCGCTTTCCGGATCAGTAGGCCAAATTCAGCCAAGTCGATATCGCATTGTTCGTCGGCGACGCGATAGCCGGGCCCATCTGTGAGCAGGACGTGGGCACCCCCCGGTATCCGCCTTCGGAGATCCGCGACCGCTTTGCGTACTTGGTGGGGCGCTGTCGGCGGTGGTTCTTCGTCCCAGGCCGCCTCGACCAGCCGGGAAACCGGAAGTACCTTTCCGGGCTCCAGGAGCAGAGTGGCCAGAACTCGCTCCTGGATGACGCCCCCCAGCCGGAGCCGCGTTCCGTTCGACCACCCCTCTATCGGGCCAAGAATGTTGAAACGCAGACGAACCTCTTCCGCTGTAGACACGCATCCTCCCCCTCAGCTCTGCCCACCCGCAGCTCTACCCAGGCGCGAGGCGATCGTAGCCCCTGGGTGAAGGAAGTCGCGGTACTGCACCGGGAAGACTTCGGGAATGGCTCGATGGAAGCTGTTCATCGACGGCAGGCCTTCGCTGCCACGGAGAGTACGGAGCGTGAGCGGGCCGGAAAGATCCCGGTCCCGGGCGCGCGTTCCGGACAGTCCTGGGAGGCCGGGCAACCGGCTATTGCATTTTCTGAGCAAGTGGAGACCGAGGAGACAATGATGAATTCCCAGCCTGCACCCGGGCTTGACGCTCTGCTGCAGAATGCGCGCAGACGTGCGGGGCTCACTCAGGAACAGCTCGCGGGGCTTTCCACGGTGAGCGTACGGGCCATTCGAGACCTGGAGCTGGGGAGGGTCCAGCACCCGCGCAGGGAAACGCTGAAGCTCCTCGCCAATGCCATGAGACTGAGTGACGCGCGACGCGTCGAGCTCGAACTCGCCGTCGACGCGAAGGCCGTGGGCCGGGTCTTCCAGGACATCTACGGGGCGGACCTCGCCACACCGCCTCCCGCGCTGCGTCCACTGGTGGGGCGGCGCCCGGAACTGGAGGCGTTGACAGCCCGGTTGAGCACGGATCACGAGCGGCTGCTGACGCTGGTGGGCCTGCCGGGAGTGGGGAAGTCGCGGCTCGCCCAGGAGGCCGCCTCCCTCATCCACGCCCGCGACCGGGTTCCCGTGCTGTGGGTCTGCCTGGACGACTCGGCCGAGACCGCCGAAGCGGCCCCCCGCGGCCCGCAGTCGACCGTGGCCGGCTGGGTGCGCGCACTCGTCCGCGACGGCGAGGAATTCGAGGAGCTGGCCACACTCATCGGATCCAAGGCGACCCTGATCGTGCTGGACGGTCACGATGTGTCACCGGACGTCACTCCTCGGCTGCTGAGTCTGCTGCGTGTCTGCGAGCGCCTGAAAATACTCACCACCACCGACCGGCCGGTGCAGTTGCCCGGCGGGCGGCTGCTGCCACTGGCGCCGCTCGCGGTGCCGTCCGCCGCCGATCTGGCCGTCGAGACGGCCGGCGACACCCTCGTCGCGGACCGGCACGCCGTCGAGCTGACGCTCTCCCATGTCAGTTACATGCGCCCCGACTTCCTCCCCACGGACGCCGTCGTCACCACCGTGGCCCACATCTGCCGGGCGCTGGACGGGATGCCGCAGGCACTGGAGGCCGCGGCCTCGTGGCTGCTGCTGTACTCCCCCCAGCAGCTCCTGGACATCGCCCGCACCACACCGCTGGTCCTGCTCGACGGCGTCACGCCCGCCGACCCCGCCGCCGGCCCCACCCTGAGCGAGCGGCTCACCGCCGCCGTCACGGGGCTCGCCCCGCAGGCGGCCGCTCTGCTCCGCACACTGGCGATCCTGGAGGACCCGTGGTCGGTGGACGACGCCGCACGCGTCTGCGGAACCTCGCTGGCCGGGACCGCCCGTGATGTGCACGCCCTGCTGGTCCGCGGCCTGATCCGCCGGCTGCCCGCCACGGCGGGCGACTCGGTGGGCTTCACGGTGCTCAACCTGGTCCGTGCGGTGCTCGCGGCGGAGCGGGAGACGGCGCCCGCCGCTCTCGTCCCGGTACTCGTCGACTAGGGCCTGTATTGGGTTGTCCCGCGCCCTCGGTCTCGTCCCGCCCCTGCTCTCGGTCTCGTCCCGCCCCCTGCTCCCGGCCTCGTCCCGTCCCCCGTTCTCGTCCTCGTGAAAGGCACCCCACCCATGCGCAATCTGCTCTCGCTCGCCGATCTCACGCCCGCCGAGCTGGACCACCTCGTCCGGCGTGCCGTCTCGTTCGGCCGCGACGGCATCGTGCCGAAGCCGCTGGCCGGACGCCAGGTCGGCCTCTACTTCCGCAAGTCCTCGACCCGGACCCGTACATCCTTCTGGAGCGGGGCCACCCGGCTCGGCGCCGATGTGATCACCTTCGGTCCGAACGAGCTCCAGCTCACCACCGGCGAGACGGTGGAGGACACCGCCCGGGTCCTCGGCCAGTACCTCGACGCCCTCGTCGTACGGACCAACGGGGACGCGGACGAGATCCGCCGGCTCGGCAGCAGCGAGGACCTGGCCGTCGTCAACGCCCTGAGCCTGGACGAGCACCCGACCCAGGCGATCGCCGATCTCGCCACGCTCACCGAGCGGTTCGGCTCGCTCGACGGTCTGCACCTCCTCGCCGTCGGTGAGGGCAACAGCTCCGGCGCGGCCCTCGCGCTCGCCGCCGCACTCACCCCCGGCCTGCGCCTCACCCTGCTGTGCCCGCAGGGATACGAAGTACCGAAGGACATCCTGGACCTGGCGGCGGAACTCAACGGCGGCAAGGCCCTGGTGACCCAGATCGTGACGCCCGACGAGGTCGAGGGCCCGGTGGACGCGGTGTACACCAGCCGGTGGCAGACCATGGGCGTGACGAAGGAGAACCCCGACTGGCTCAGCGACTTCGACGGCTTCCAGATCAACCGCGGCTTCCTGGAGCGCTTCGGCGGCCCGCGGACCGTCTTCCTGCACGACCTGCCCGCGGTCCGGGGCGAGGAGGTCACCGACGAGGTGCTCGACGGCCCCGCCAGCCTGGCCTGGCGCCAGGCCCACCACAAGATGACCGCCGCCGCGGCGGTCCTGGAGTGGTGCGTCGTCGGCGCCCAGGACTGACCGCCCGACCCGCGCTCAGCGGGCCGGGCCGGGCCGGGCGTACGCACGAAGCTCCCGGCAGCCATGGGGTCCCCATCGGAACCCCATGGCTGCCGGGAGCTTTCCGCGTACGCCCGCCGACTTTCCACGCACGCGCGGGAAGGGCGGGTGCGAGACGCGATAAGCGCCGCGCACCCGCCCTTCCGGCACGGGACGAACAGCCGGTTCAGCCACTCATCGCCGCGACGACCGAACGCGGCCGCATGTCGGTCCAGTTCGCCTCGATGTATTCGCCGCACTCCTGCTTGCTGCCCTCCGCCTTCACCAGTTCCCAGCCCGCCGGCTGCTGGATCCGGGCCGGCCACAGCGAATACTGGCCCTCCTCGTTGGCCAGCACCACATAGCGGCCCTGAGGGTCCTCGAACGGGTTGGTTGCCATGATCTCCACCTCGGTTTGACGAAGGTATGCATTCGGTCGTCGGGTCTGACTGATTTCTTTTCGCCTGCATCAAAGGCTAGGAGCCGCGGACCGGTTCGCCGGGCAGAAGCCCAGGCAGATCGGCGGCACCACGGAGCGCGGGATCAGGCGAGCACGCGGGCCGTCTGATGCGCGTAGGTGAGGGCGACCCCGGTGGCCACGGTCGCCGCGCGCACCGCGCCGAGCGCCTCGCGCACCAGCTCCGAACGCTCCGCCGGCCTGACCTCGAACCCCGTCTGACCGGCACGGACGATGGTCACCGCCGCTTCGAGCACGGCGATCTGCGCCTCGCCGAGCGCCTCCCCCCGGTCGACCCTCTCCCGCACCTGTGCCAGGACGTCCGCGAGCACGTCCGCCGCACGGACACTGTGGCCGGTCTCTGCCATGTCATGACTCCTCGGTCGTTTCGCCGGCGGTGTGCACAGGGCCGGGCGGTGAATTCTGCGGGCGCAGTCCGGCCAGTCTCACGCCCCGCCGCCCGCCCGGCACAGGGCTGTCGGCCAACTGCTCCCGTCCTGCCGCCCAGTTGCCGCCGGTCACGCCGGAATCGGCTCAGCGGCGAATCTACGGTGGTGGCCGAAAGGAAGTTCAGGTCAAGCCTGGACCTCTTTCTCCCCCTGTCATCCAATGATGTGGACGAAGCGAACAATGAAGCCTGCGGAATGGGCGGCTCGTCATCGATCCGGGCCGCTGGATGTTGTTGTCACCGGACTGCAATCCGATGCGCACACCTGGAATCTCATCTACATCCAATTGCTGCTCGAAGACCTCGGGCACAAGGTCGTCAATCTGGGTTCCTGCGTGCCCGAGGACGAGATCGTCGAGTCCTGCTGCAAGTTCCAGCCCGACCTGCTGGTCGTCAGCAGCGTCAACGGACACGGCTTCAACGATGCCCAGCCGCTGATCGGGGCCATCCGGTCGCGCTGGGAGCTGACCGGACTGCCCGCCGTCATCGGCGGCAAGCTCGGCGTCTCCGGGGGCGGGGAGGGAGAGGCCGATGTCCTCAGGAGGGCCGGGTTCGACGCGGTCTTCCAGGACGGCGTCGATCTCACCGCTTTCGAGTCCTACGTCGGCTCACTGCCCAGAGAGGTGGAACGATGACCCCGCCGGTCCTCGCGGCAGGCCCGGAGAGCCGCACCGCCGTGCACCGGCGCCCGCTCTCCTTCGGCCGCTTCGTCGCCGAGGCCCAGGACCGCGGCACCCTTGTGGTGCAGCCCCGCATGGGCTTCTCCGACCCCGCACTGATGCGGGCCGGCCTGCTGGCCACCAAGGGCGCCGCCGACGCGGTCGTCGGCACCATGACGATCGACAGCTACACCCGGGTGAGCGACGAGGCGTCCGCGGTCCGCGCGCTGAACAGCGGCGTCCCGCTCAACGGATTCCCCATCACCTCCTACAGCCCCCACACCTCGCGCTGGGTCCTGGACGGTGTCCGGGACGCCGGCTTCCCGGTCCAGATCCGGCACGGTTCTGCCCGCCCCCAGCGCATCGTCACCGCACTGGCCCGGCTCGGCCTGGACGCGACGGAGGGCGGCCCGGTCTCCTACTGCCTGCCCTACGGGCGCACCCCGCTCCTGGACTCCGTACGCAACTGGCAGGAGAGCTGCGAGTTCCTCGCCGGACTGCGCGGCACCGGAGCGGAACCGCACCTGGAGACCTTCGGCGGCTGCATGCTCGGCCAGCTCTGCCCGCCCGGACTCCTCGTCGCGATCAGCGCGCTGGAAGCACTCTTCTTCCACCGGGCCGGACTCCGCAGCATCTCGCTCAGCTACGCCCAGCAGACCAACGCGGCGCAGGACCGCGACGCGGTGCACGCGCTGCGCCGGCTGGCCGGCGAATTCCTGCCGGACACCGACTGGCACATCGTCCTCTACACCTACATGGGTCTCTACCCGCAGACCCGGCGCGGTTCGCTGGATCTCCTGGAGCGCTCGGCCGAACTGGCCGTGGAGACCGGGGCGGCCCGGCTGATCGTGAAGACGGCCGCCGAGGCACACCGCATCCCGACCGTGACGGAGAACGTCGAGGCCCTGCGGGTCGCCGCGCGGGCCGCGTCCCGGCACCGGGCGGCGGCCGTGCCGGTCCCGAGCACCGACCCGGCGGACAACGCGGTCTACGCCGAGGCCCGCGCCCTGGTGGACGCCGTGCTGAACCTCGACGACGACCTGGGCCAGGCCCTGCTGAAGGCCTTCGCCCGCGGATACCTCGACGTCCCCTTCTGCCTGCACCCCGACAACGCGGGCCGCTCCCGGAGCCTCATCGACCGGTCCGGCCGCCTCGCCTGGTCCGAGATCGGGGCGATGCCGCTGGGCCCCGTCCGCGACCGCGGCCGCCGGCTCACCGCCGCCGGGCTGTTCGACGCCCTGTCGTTCGTCCAGCGCCGGCACGACCGCACCCTTCCCTCGTCCGTCTCCCGCCCCCCGCTCCCCCCGGCGGCCCGACGCCCGGCAGCCCATCGGCAGCACACCCAGGAGGTAGCACCATGACCAGTACGATCGCCGAGCCCTACGGCCGCATCGCGCCCGCGTTCCCGGCCTCTCCCGACCAGCACCTGATGGCCGAGCCGACCCGCGCCACCCTGCGGGTGCAGAGCCGCATGCTCGCGGCCACCCGCTCCTTCCTGACCGCGCAGGGGTTCCAGGAACTGCTGCCCCCGGTCATCGGACCGGTCACCGACCCCGGCATCCGGGGCTCCAAGCAGGTGGACATCGACTTCTACGGCCACAAGTACAAGCTGATGACGAGCGCGATCCTCTACAAGCAGGCATCGCTGATGGCCTTCGAGAAGATCTTCTACATCGCTCCCAACGTGCGCCTGGAACCGCTGGAGACGGCCGTCACGCACCGCCACCTCGCCGAGTTCCACCAGATAGACGTGGAGATCCGCGACGCCGGCCGCGAGGACGCGATGGAGCTCGCCGAGCGGCTCGTGGCGCACGTCGTCGACCACGTCGTCCGCGAGATGCCGGGTGAGCTGGAGCTCCTGGGCCGGGACCGGGACGCCTTCCGCGAAGTGGTCCAGGGGGCGTTCGCCCGCACCACGCACCAGGAGGCCACCGCGGACCTGGTGGCGCTCGGCCACCCGCAGGACCCGGGTGCCGAGATCGACTGGGAGGGGGAGGAGATCCTCTCCGCGAAGACCAGCCGCCCGTTCTTCGTCGTCGACTACCCCAAGGGTTCGCGGGGCTTCTACGACCAGGAGGACACCGAACGCCCCGGCATCCTCCGCAACTTCGACCTGATCGCCCCCGAGGGCTACGGCGAGCTGGCCAGCGGCAGCGAGCGCGAACACGACTACGCGGCCCTGGTCACCCGGATGCGCGAGACCGGCGAGAACCCCGCGAAGTACGGCTGGTACCTCGACCTGGCCCGCCGCGGCATCCCCGCCAGCGCCGGCTTCGGCATCGGCCTGGAGCGCTTCACCCGGTACATCACCGGCCGCACCGCCGCCTGGGAGGCCAGCGCCTACCCGAAGCTCCCCGGAGTGGTGTCGGCATGAGCGTCCTGAGCGCCGAAGGCTTCCCCGAGGAACGGGTGCGGCACCGGGCCAGGGCCGGAGCGGCGGCGGTCTTCCCCGCCCTGGAGTCCTACGGCAGCAGCCTGCTGGGCGCGGTCCCGGCCGGCCACGACCCGTACGACGTGCTGGAGCGTGCCAGGATCGTGCCCCCGGTGTTCATGCCGGAACGGCTGAAGAAGCTCATCGACCTGGCCCGTGAACCGCTGTACACCGACGTCGAACTCGGTACGTCCGTCGGCGGGTTCGCCTCCCGGCTGCCGCTGTACGTGTCCGCGTTCGGCTCGACCCGGGTCGCCAGCCACGACCTGGGCGAGGCGGCCGGACGGCAGGCCGGAAAGATCGGCATCCCGATGGTCATCGGGGAGAACGTGGTGCCGGTCAACGGCTACCGCGCCGCCTCCGACTCCGCGGCCTCCCCGCTGCTCGGCCGGATCGCCGCCTACACCGCCGCCGCCGACGACGACCACGGCGGGGTGGTGGTCCAGCAGTCCACCGAGGACGCGGACGCCGAGGTGTGGAACCTGGTCTACAGCGACCCCGTCTCCGAACCGCTGCTCGCCACCGGCCGGCTCGCCTTCGAACTGAAGGTCGGCCAGGGTGCGAAGCCGGGGCTCGGCGGTCTCACCGTCCTGGGCCGCGAGGCCGGCGGCAGGATCGCCGAACAGTACGCCCTGGACGAGGTGTTCGGCGCGGACAGCGACTCGGTCCTGCGGATCAGCAGCCCCGGCACCTTCACCGAGGAGATCCTGCGCCAGCAGATCCGGCTGATGCGGAACAACTTCCCCCGCGTGAAGGTCTGGGTGAAGCTGCATCCCGGCCGCGACATCGCCCTCGCCGCGGCCACCGCCTGGGCGGCCGGCGCGGACTCCGTCACGGTGGACGGAGCCGAGGGCGGCACCGCCTGGGCCCCGACCGGCTTCCTCGGCCAGGTGGGGCTGCCCCTCGGCGAGTGCCTCACCCGCATCGGGCCCACCGGCCACTGCCTGCTCGCCAGCGGGCGAATCTGGGAAGGCGGCCGGGCCGCGAAGGCACTCGCGCTCGGCGCCCGCGCCGTCGGCCTCGGCCGGGCCGCGCTCCTCGCCGTCGACGAGGACGCCGACGCCGGCCTCGTCCGGCTGGCCGAGAGCATCGCCCTCGAACTCCGGCTGCTGATCAGCTCCGTCGGCAAGTACCACGCGAACGCCCTGGAACCGGACGACATCCTGCTGCCCGCCGGCGCCGCGACAGCATCCCGCACCGGCTGACTCCCCACCCCACCGCACGACTTCGCACCATCCGCACGTCATCCACCGTGGCTCCGTCGGTCTCCCGGCACGCCGCGAGACCACGAGATCCGAGCTACCAAGAAGGTGTCGAGATGCCCCAGCCGCAAGCAGACCCAGCCCTCACCCTCGGCGTCGGCGTCCCCGCGCACGTCGCCACGTACAACGACACGGCCGAGGACTTCCCCGAGGGTGAACTGCACACGCTCTTCGCCGCGCAGGCCGCCCGCACCCCGCAGGCAGTCGCCCTCGTCCGCGAGGACCGCGGCCTCACCTACCGGGAGCTGGACAGTGCGGCCAACGCACTCGCACACCGGCTCGTCAGCGAGGGCGTACAGCCCGGCGACGCCGTCGGCCTCCTCTTCGACCGCTCGTTCGCCTACGTCATCACGGTCCTCGCCGTACTGAAGAGCGGCGGTGTCTACGTACCCCTCGACCCACGCCAGCCCGAGGAGCGGCTCAGCTGGATCCTCGGCAACACCGGCGCCACCCTCCTGGTGACCGACCGCGCGGCCGGGGACACGGACTTCGCCGCGGACCTGCGCGTCCTGCGGCTCGACGACCGAAGCGCCACCGCCGGCAGCGCGCCCACGGCACCCGACATCACGGTCCACCCCGACCAGCCGCTGTACATCATGTTCACCTCCGGCTCCAGCGGCACCCCCAAGGGCGTCGTCAACACCCACCGCAACGTCGTCCAACTGGCCCTGGACCCGGGCTTCGGCGCCACCGCCCACGAGCGGGTGCTCGCCTACTCGCCCCTGCCCTTCGACTCCTCCACCTACGAACTGTGGGTTCCCCTGCTGCGCGGCGGACTCGCCGTCATCCTGTCCGCCCCGAAGATCGACATCGGTGAACTGGCCGAGGCCATCACCCGCCACGAGGTGACCGCCGCCTACTTCACCACCGCCCTCTTCGACGCCATGGCCGGCGAGGCGATCGACGCGCTGAGGCAGCTGCGCGAGATCTGGACCGGCGGCGACGTCCTGTCCGGCGTCGCCCTCCAACGAGCCCTCGACCACTGCCCGGACACCACATTCGTGCACGTCTACGGCCCCACCGAGGCGACCGTCTTCTGCAGCTACCAGGCCTTCACCCCCGAGGCGCGCACCCTCGACCGGCTCCACCTCGGCATCCCGATGGCGAACACCGCCATGTACGTCCTGGACGCCGAACTGCGCCACACCGCCCCCGGCGAAGCCGGTGAACTCTACGTCGCGGGACCGCACCTCGCTCAGGGCTACAGCCGGCTGCCGGCCATGACCGCCGAGCGGTTCACCGCCGACCCGTACGGACCCGCCGGCAGCCGCATGTACCGCACCGGCGACCTGGCCGCGTGGAACGAGCACGGCGAGATCGTCTTCCTGGGCCGCGCCGACCAGCAGGTCAAACTCCGCGGCAACCGCATCGAACTCGGCGAGATCGAGACCGTGCTCGTCCGCCACCCCTCCGTCGCCCAGGCCGCGGTCATCGTCCGCGAGGACCGGCCCGGCGACAAGCGCCTGGTGGCCTACGCCGTACCCGCAGAGCCAGGCGTCCTGGACGGGGCCGAACTCCTGCGCCACGTGGGCGAACACCTCGTCGAGTACATGGTGCCCTCGGCCGTCGTCCCGCTCGGGACCCTGCCGCTGACCCCGAACGGCAAGCTGGACCGGCGCGCACTGCCCGCCCCCCGCCTCGGCGCGACACCCAACGGCCGGGCCCCGCGCAACCCCGTCGAGGAGGTCCTCTGCGGGCTGTTCGCCCACTCCCTCGGCCTGCCGTCGATCGGCATCGACGACGACTTCTTCGCCGTCGGCGGCCACTCACTGCTCGCCACCCGGCTGGTGAGCCGGGTGCGCACCGTCCTGGACGTCCAGCTGACCCTGCGGCAGTTCTTCGACTACCCGACCGTGGCCCTGCTCGCCGAATACGTAGCCACCGGCGGCGGCGAGTCCGCCCGCCCGGCCCTGACAGCCCAGGAGCGGCCCGAACCGCTGCCGCTCTCGGCGGCCCAGCAGAGGTTGTGGTTCCTCGACCAACTGGAGGGCCCGTCGGCGACGTACAACATCCCGCTCGCCGTCCGGGTGCGTGGCGAACTCGACGTAACAGCACTGGAAACGGCGTTCAGCGACGTCGCCGGACGCCATGAGAGCCTGCGCACCGTGTTCGGCCAGGCCGACGGGCAGACCTACCAGCGGATCCTGCCGGCCGACAGCGTCCGGGTCGCACTGCCGGTCACCCCGGCCACCGAGGACACCGTCGCCGCGCTGCTCACCTCCGAGTCCGAGCGCGTCTTCGACCTGGCAGCCGATCTGCCGTTCCGCGCACGGCTGTTCAGCCTCGGCGCGCACGAGTACGTACTCCTGGTGGTCATGCACCACATCGTCTCCGACGGCTGGTCCTACCAGCCGCTCATGCGCGACCTGAGCACCGCGTACGCGACCCGCTCGCGCGGTGAGCGCCCCGCATGGGATCCGCTGCCCGCCCAGTACGCGGACTACGCCCTCTGGCACCGCGGCATACTCGGTGACCCCGCAGACCAGGAGAGCGTCGCCGCGCGCCAACTCGACTACTGGAAGCAGGCATTGGCCGAGCTCCCGGAGGAAGTCACCCTGCCCGCCGACCGGCAGCGGCCGGCCGTCGCCTCCTACCGCGGCGCAACGCACACCGTGCACTGCTCCGAGGCCGTCCACGCCCAGCTCGCGGAGCTGGCGAGCGAGTCGGGCGCCTCGGTGTTCATGGTGGCCCAGGCGGCGGTGTCGACGCTGCTGTCGCGGTCCGGCGCCGGGCACGACATCCCGCTCGGCTCACCGATCGCCGGCCGTACGGACCAGGCGCTCGACGACCTCGTCGGGTTCTTCGTCAACACCCTGGTCCTGCGGACCGACACCAGCGGTGACCCGAGCTTCCGGGAGCTGCTGACCCGGGTCCGGGAGACCGACCTCGCCGCATGGGGGAACCAGGACCTGCCGTTCGACCGGCTGGTGGAGGCCCTCAACCCGGACCGCTCGGCGGCCCGGCACCCGCTGTTCCAGGTGATGCTGACGCTGACGGACGCGGACACACCGACACTCGTCGCCGGGGACCTGGACACCGAGTCGGAGTTCACCTGGCTGCGATTCGCGAAGTTCGACGTGACGTTCTCGTTCGCGGAGCATCGTGGGGCGGACGGTCGGCCGGGTGGGCTGGACATCACGATCGAGTTTGCGACGGATCTGTATGACGCTCGGTCGGTGGAGTTGGCGGGTGAGCGTCTGGTGCGGTTGCTGGGTGCTGCGGCGTCGGCTCCGGATGTGCCGGTGGGCGAGTTGGAGTTGCTGTCCGGGGACGAGCGTGGGGTGTTGTTGGGGGAGTGGGCCGGTGCGGTGACGGGGTCGACGGATGCGGGGCTTGCGCAGCTTTTCGCTGCTCAGGTGGCGCGGACGCCGGATGCGGTGGCGGTGGTGGGGGAGGGGCGTGAGTTCTCCTACCGTGAGGTGGATGCGTTGGCCAACCGTGCGGCGCGTGTGCTGATGGGTGAGGGTGTGCGGCCGGGTGGCCGGGTGGCGTTGTTCTTGGAGCGTTCGGTGAGTGCTGTGGTCACGACGCTGGCCGTGGTGAAGGCGGGTGCGGTGTATGTGCCGTTGGATACCCGTTATCCGGCTGAGCGGGTGGAGTTGATCGTCGGGCAGTCGGGTGTGTCGCATGTGGTGACGGATCGGGATGCGGGTTCGTTGGTGGTGCCGGCGGGGGTGCGGGTGTTGGGGCCGGTGTCGGGTGAGGGGGGCGACTCGTCGGATCCTTTGGTTGCGGTGCATGCGGATCAGCCGGTGTACGCGATGTTCACGTCGGGTTCGACGGGGGTGCCGAAGGGTGTCGCGGTCACGCATCGCAATGTCGCGGACCTGGCGGCGCAGACGATGTACGCGAACGGTGCTCACGGCCGGGTGTTGTTTCACTCGGCGATGGCGTTCGATGCCTCGACGTACGAGATGTGGGTGCCGTGGCTGAACGGCGGCACACTCGTCGTCGCCCCCGCAGGACACCTCGACGCAGCCGCGTACGAAGGGCTGATCGCCGAGCACGGGATCACCGCCCTCTGGCTGACGGCCGGGTTGTTCCGGGTGATGGCGGAGGAGGTTCCGGAGGCGTTCGGCGGGGTGCGTGAGGTGTGGGCGGGCGGTGATGTGGTTCCGCCGGAGGCGGTTCGCCGGGTGATGGACCGTTGCCCGGATCTGACGGTCGTCAATGGTTACGGCCCTACGGAGACGACGACCTTCGCCACCACCCACCGCATCCACCGCCCCCTGGACTACGCGGGTGCCATCCCCATCGGGGAGCCCTTGGACAATCACCGGGCGTATGTGCTGGACGAGGGGCTGCGGCTGGTTGCTCCGGGTGTTCCGGGCGAGCTGTACATCGCGGGTGCCGGCCTGGCGCAGGGGTACCTCGACCGCCCCTCGCTCACTGCGGACCGTTTCGTGGCCGACCCGTACGGTCCCTCCGGTACGCGGATGTACCGCACCGGCGACCTCGTCCGCTGGAACCACGAGGGCTCCCTCGAATACCTCGGCCGCGCCGATCAGCAGGTCAAGCTCCGCGGCTTCCGCATCGAACTCGGTGAGATCGAGACGGCGTTGACCGCCCACGAGAGCGTGGGGCAGGCGACCGTCGTCGTCCGGGAGGACCGTCCCGGCGACAAACGCCTCGTCGCCTACCTCACCGCCGCCGACAGCGCCAGGATCGAACCCGAGTCCGTGCGCCGTGCCATGGCCGGCATCCTCCCCGAGTACATGGTCCCGTCCGTCTTCGTCGTCCTCGACGAGATCCCGCTCACCGTCAATGGCAAGGTCGACCGACGCGCCCTGCCCGCACCGCAGTTGAGCGGCGAGGCCACCGGCCGTGCGCCCCGGGGGCCGGGCGAGGAGGTCCTGTGCGGTCTCTTCGCGGAGGTACTCGGACTGACCTCGGTCACCATCGACGACCACTTCTTCCACCTCGGCGGGCACTCCCTCCTCGCCACCCGCCTCATCAGCCGCATCCGGCAGACCTTCGGCGTCCAGATCACGGTCAGGGACCTCTTCCAGGGCCCGACAGTCGCCGCTCTGGCCGAGTACGTCGAAGCGGGCGGCGAGGAGGAGACCGCGCAGCGCCCCGCCCTGCGGGAGGCCGTGCGGCCGGAGCGGGTGCCGCTCTCCTCGGCGCAGCAGCGCCTCTGGTTCCTCCACCACCTGGAGGGGCCGTCCGCGACGTACAACATCCCGCTGTCCCTGCGCCTCACCGGCGCACTCGACACGGAAGCCCTCCAACTCGCGCTCACCGACCTGGTGGTACGTCACGAGTCGCTGCGCACCCTCTTCGGGATGGCGGACGACGCCGCCTACCAGTGGCAGCTGCCGGCGGCCGAGGTCCGGGTGGAACTGCCCGTCATCACGGCGACCGGGGACACGCTGGAGGCGGAGCTCGGCGACCACGCCGCGCGCAGCTTCGATCTCGACTCCGAACTGCCCTTCCGCGCAGCCCTGTTCGCCATCGGGGCCGAGGAGCACGTCCTGCTGGTGGTGATGCACCACATCGCCTCCGACGGCTGGTCCACCACCCCGCTGCTGCGTGACCTCACGGCCGCCTACACGGCGCGCACCCAGGGCGCCGCCCCCGCGTGGGAGCCGCTGCCGGTCCAGTACGCCGACTACACCCTCTGGCAGCAGGAGCTGCTCGCGGTGGACGGGGAGAGGCAGGCGGAGTTCTGGCGCGGCACGCTGGACGGGCTGCCCGACGAGGCCACCCTGCCCGCCGACCGCCCCCGCCCGGCGGTGGCCACCTACCGCGGCACCACCCACGGCGTTCACGTCCCCGCAGCGCTGCACGCCGGGCTGACCCGGCTGGCCCGCGAGACCGGCAGCACCCTGTTCATGGTGGCCCAGGCCGCCGTCGCCACCGCGCTGGCCCGCTCCGGCGCCGGGGAGGACATCCCGATCGGCGCCCCGATCGCGGGCCGCTCCGAGCAGGCCCTCGACGACCTGGTCGGCTTCTTCGTCAACACCCTGGTGCTGCGTACGGATCTCACGGGCGACCCGAGCTTCCGTGAACTGCTGACCCGGGTCCGGGAAGCCGATCTTGCCGCCTGGGCCCATCAGGATCTGCCCTTCGACCGGCTGGTGGAGGCTCTCAATCCCGAGCGTTCCACCGCCCGGCACCCGCTCTTCCAGGTGGTCCTCACCCTCCAGGAGGCACTTACCCCCTCCGTCGAACTCCCGGGAATCGCGGCCGAGTCGGGCTTCACGTCGCTGGATATCTCCAAGTTCGACCTGACCTTCTCCTTCCATGAGCACCGCACGGCGGACGGCAGCCCGGACGGTCTGGACATCAGGGTCGAGTACGCCACCGACCTGTACGACGCCGGCACCGTCGAGGCGGTCACCGACCGGCTGGTCAGGCTGCTGGGCGACGCCGTCGAACGCCCCGAAATCCCCGTGGGCGAGCTGGAGTTCATGGGCCCGGACGAGCGACATCAGCTGCTGGAGGGCTGGAACGGCACGGTCACTGGTTCCTCCGACGCGGGTCTCGCGGAACTCTTCGCCGCGCAGGCCGCCCGTACTCCGGACGCGATCGCCCTGGTCGACGGCGACCGCGAGCTGACGTACGCGGAGCTGGACGCGGACGCCAACCGGCTGGCCCGCCACCTCGTGGGCCTCGGCGTCCGGCCGGAGAGCGTCGTCGCCGTCCTGATGGAGCGGTCGGCGGACCTGCTCACCGGGCTCCTCGCGGTCGTCAAGGCCGGAGGCGTCTACGCCCCGCTCAACACCGCGGACCCCGACACCCGGCTGCTGCGGATCATCGCCGAGACCGGGGCGCCGGTCCTGCTCACCGACAAGGTGCTTGCCGATCACCCGGTCGTGGCCCGGACCACCGCGCGGACCGTCGTGCTCGACGGCACCGCGGGCTTCGCCCACCTCCCGTCGACGCCGCCGGCAGCGCCGGCCCATCCCGACCAGTGGCTGTACGTGATGTTCACGTCGGGCTCGACCGGGGTGCCGAAGGGTGTCGCGGTCACGCACCGCAATGTCGCGGACCTGGCCGCCCAGACCATGTACGCGAACGGCAGCCACACGCGGGTGCTCTTCCACTCGCCGCACACCTTCGACGCCTCGACGCACGAGATCTGGGTGCCGTGGCTGAACGGCGGCGCGGTCGTGGTCGCACCCCCGGGCTACCTCGACCCCGGGACCCTGGGCGGGCTGCTGACCGAGCGCGGAATCAGCTCGCTGTGGCTGACGGCCGGGTTGTTCCGGGTGATGGCGGAGGAGGCTCCGGAGGCGTTCGCCGGGGTGCGTGAGGTGTGGGCGGGCGGTGACGTGGTTCCGCCGGAGGCCGTACGCCGGGTCATGGACCGTTGCCCGGACCTCACCGTCGTCAATGGTTACGGCCCTACGGAGACGACGACCTTCGCCACCACCCACCGCATCCACCGCCCCCTGGACTACGCGGGCGCCGTCCCCATCGGGGAGCCCCTCGACAACCACCGCGTCTACGTGGTGGACGAGGGCCTGCGGCTCGTACCTCCGGGTACCCCCGGCGAGCTGTACATCGCCGGCGCCGGTCTCGCCCGTGGCTACCTCGGCCGGCCGGACATGACGGCGGAGCGCTTCGTCGCTGACCCGTTCGGTCCGCACGGTACACGGATGTACCGGACGGGCGACCTGGTCCGGTGGAACCTTGAGGGCTCCGTCGAGTACCTCGGCCGGGCCGATCAGCAGGTCAAGCTCCGTGGTTTCCGTATCGAACTGGGGGAGATCGAGACGGCGTTGGCCGCCCACGAGAGCGTGGGGCAGGCGACCGTCGTGGTCCGGGAGGACCGGCCCGGCGACAAGCGCCTCGCCGCCTACCTCGTCGCCACCGAAGACGCCCGGATCGACGTGGCGGAGCTGCGGGGGCACGTCTCGGCCGCCCTGCCCGAGTACATGGTCCCGTCCGCCTTCGTCGTACTGGACGAGATCCCCCTCACCGTCAACGGCAAGGTCGACCGACGCGCCCTGCCCGCACCCCAGGTCGCCCACGCCACCAACGGGCGCGCACCGCGCACACCGCAGGAAGAAGTGCTCTGTGGTCTCTTCGCGGCCGTGCTCGGACTGCAGTCGGTCACCATCGACGACCACTTCTTCCACCGCGGCGGCCACTCGGTGCTCGGCACCCGGCTGATCAGCCGCATCCGGCGGGCGTTCGGCGTCCAGCTCGGCGTGAAGGACCTGTTCCGCAACCCGACCGTGCTCGCCCTCTCGGAGTGCGTCACCGCGGGCAGTGGCGAACTGCCCCGGCCGGCGCTGATGCCGCAGGAGCGGCCGGAGCGCGTTCCGCTCTCCTCCGCCCAGCAGCGGCTGTGGTTCCTCGACCAGATGGAGGGCCCCTCCGCCACCTACAACATCCCCCTGGCCCTGCGGCTCAAGGGCGCCCTCGACCACCGGGCCCTCGAACGGGCCCTCACCGACCTCACCACCCGTCACGAAGGCCTGCGCACCGTCTTCCCCACCCACGAGGGCACCCCCCACCAGCACGTCCTGCCCCCGACCACCACCGACCTGCCCCTGATCAGCACCACCGAGGAGGCACTCACCGCACAACTGGCCGACCTCTCGGCGGCCACCTTCGATCTGGCCGTCCAGCCCCCCGTCCGCACACATCTGCTCTCGCTCGGCGGGCAGGAGCACATCCTGCTGGTGGTCATCCACCACATCGCCTCCGACGGCTGGTCGAACGGTCCGCTCTTTCGCGACCTGGCCACCGCCTACGAGGCCCGCACCGAGGGCGCCGCCCCCGCGTGGGAGCCGCTGCCCGTCCAGTACGCCGACTACTCCCTCTGGCAGCAACGCCTCCTGGGAAGCGACGAGGAACGCCAACTCGACTACTGGCGCACCGTACTGGCCGAACTGCCGGAGGAGGCCACGCTCCCGGCCGACCGGCCCAGGCCGGCCACCGCGTCCAACCGGGGCACCACGCACACCGTGCACTGCCCGGCAGGCCTGCACGAGTCGCTGACCTCGCTGGCCCAGGACGCCGGCAGCACCCTGTTCATGGTGGCCCAGGCGGCGGTGTCGACGCTGCTGTCACGGTCCGGTGCCGGGCACGACATCCCGCTCGGCTCACCCGTCGCCGGCCGCACCGACCCGGCCCTCGACGACCTCGTCGGGTTCTTCGTCAACACACTCGTGCTCCGCACCGACACCAGCGGTGACCCGAGCTTCCGGGAGCTGCTGACTCGGGTCCGGGAGACCGACCTCGCCGCCTGGAGCCATCAGGACCTGCCGTTCGACCGGCTGGTCGAAGCGCTCAACCCCGAGCGCACCACCGCCCGGCACCCCCTCTTCCAGATCATGCTCACCGTCGGCGACATGTCGGCCGAGGCGCCCGAACTCCCCGGACTGGAAGCGTCGTACGAGTTCTCCAAGGTGGAGATCGCCAAGTTCGATCTGACCTTCGGCTTCGCGGAGCATCGTGGGGCGGACGGTCGGCCGGGTGGGCTGGACATCACGATCGAGTATGCGACGGATCTGTATGACGCTCGGTCGGTGGAGTTGGCGGGTGAGCGTCTGGTGCGGTTGCTGGGTGCTGCGGCGTCGGCTCCGGATGTGCCGGTGGGTGAGTTGGAGCTGTTGTCGGCGGATGAGCGCGGGGTGTTGCTGGGGGAGTGGGCTGGTGAGGTCACCGGTTCTCCGGATGCGGGGCTTGCGCAGCTTTTCGCGGCTCAGGTGGCGCGGACGCCGGATGCGGTGGCGGTGGTGGGGGAGGGGCGTGAGTTCTCCTACCGTGAGGTGGATGCGCTGGCCAACCGTGCGGCGCGTGTGCTGATGGGTGAGGGTGTGCGGCCGGGTGGCCGGGTGGCGTTGTTCCTGGAGCGCTCGGTGAGTGCTGTGGTCACGACGCTGGCCGTGGTGAAGGCCGGGGCCGTCTACGTACCGCTGGACACCCGTTACCCGGCTGAGCGGGTGGAGTTGATCGTCGGCCAGTCGGGTGTGTCGCATGTGGTGACGGACCGGGATGCGGGTTCGTGGGTGGTGCCGGCGGGGGTGCGGGTGCTGGGGCCGGTGTCGGGTGGTGAGGGCGACTCGTCGGATCCTTTGGTTGCGGTGCACGCGGATCAGCCGGTGTACGCGATGTTCACGTCGGGTTCGACGGGGGTGCCGAAGGGCGTCGCGGTCACCCACCGCAATGTCGCGGACCTGGCGGCGCAGACGATGTACGCGAACGGTGCTCACGGGCGGGTGCTGTTTCACTCGGCGATGGCGTTCGATGCCTCGACGTACGAGATGTGGGTGCCGTGGCTGAACGGCGGCACACTCGTCGTCGCCCCCGCAGGACACCTGGCCCCGGCGGACTACCAGCGGCTGCTGGCCGAACACCGGATCACCGCGCTCTGGCTGACCGCAGGACTCTTCCGCGTCATGGCGGAGGAGGTTCCGGAGGCGTTCGGCGGGGTGCGTGAGGTGTGGGCGGGCGGTGATGTGGTTCCGCCGGAGGCGGTTCGCCGGGTGATGGACCGTTGCCCGGATCTGACGGTCGTCAACGGGTACGGCCCGACGGAGACGACGACCTTCGCCACCACGCACCGCATCCACCGCCCCCTGGACTATCCGGGTGCCATTCCCATCGGGGAGCCCCTCGACAACCACCGGCTCTACGTGCTGGACGAGGGGCTGCGGCTCGTCGCTCCGGGCGTGCCCGGCGAGTTGTATATCGCGGGTGCCGGCCTGGCGCAGGGGTACCTCGACCGCCCCTCGCTGACCGCCGACCGTTTCGTGGCCGACCCGTACGGTCCCTCCGGTACGCGGATGTACCGCACCGGCGACCTCGTCCGCTGGAACCACGAGGGCTCCCTCGAATACCTCGGCCGCGCCGATCAGCAGGTCAAGCTCCGCGGCTTCCGCATCGAACCGGGCGAGATCGAGACCGTCCTCGTCGGACAGCCGGACGTGGCCCAGGCGACCGTCGTCGTCCGGGAGGACCGTCCCGGCGACAAACGCCTCGTCGCCTACCTCACCGCCGCTGACAGCGCCCGGATCGAACCCGGCGACGTACAGCGCCAGGTGTCCGGGCTGCTGCCTGAGTACATGGTCCCGTCCGCCTTCGTCGTACTGGACGAGATCCCGCTCACCGTCAACGGCAAGGTCGACCGACGCGCCCTGCCCGCACCGCAGATCGTCAACGACGCCACCGGGCGCGCACCGCGCACCGCCAAGGAAGAAGTCCTGTGCGGTCTCTTCGCGGAGGTACTCGGACTGACCTCGGTCACCATCGACGACCACTTCTTCCACCTCGGCGGGCACTCGCTCCTCGCCACCCGGCTCGCGGGCCGGATCCGCACCGTACTCGGGGTCGAGCTCTCCGTGGCGACCCTCTTCGAAAACCCGATCGTGGCCACGCTCGTCGAGAAGCTCGACGGCGCCGCGGCCGCGCGGCCCAGACTTCGGCCGATGCGCCGGATGGGAGTGACCAAGTGATTCCCTTGTCCTTCGCCCAGCAGCGGCTGTGGTTCATCGCCCAGATGGAAGGGCCCTCGACCACCTACAACATCCCGCTCGCCGTGCGGCTGAACGGCGAACTCGACCGCCTGGCCCTCCACTCGGCGCTCCTGGACCTGGTCGGCAGGCACGAGAGCCTGCGCACCCTCTTCCCCGACCAGGACGGCACCCCGTATCAGCGCATCCTCGCCGAGGACGAGGTGGAGCTCCCGCTCGAGGTCGTCCCGGCCGACACCGCGACGGTGCAGGCCGTCCTCGCGGAGGAGTCCGCCCAGGTCTTCCACCTCGCGGTGGACCTGCCCGTCCGGGCCCGCCTGATCGCCCTCGGCGAGCAGGAACACGTCCTGCTCATCGTCATGCACCACATCGTGTCGGACGGCGGTTCGACCGCGCCCCTGCTCCAGGACCTCGCCACCGCCTACGAGGCGCGGGTCAGGGGCGCCGCCCCCGCGTGGGAGCCGCTGCCGGTCCAGTACGCCGACTACACCCTGTGGCAGCAGGAACTGCTCGGTGAGGGCGACGACCCGGAGAGTGCCGGAGCACGGCAACTGGACTTCTGGCGGCAGGCGTTGGCGGACCTGCCGGAGGAGGGGACGCTGCCGGCCGACCGTCCGCGCCCCGCCTCGGCCTCGTACGTGGGCGCCACCTGCGACGCCCGGTTGTCCGCCACCGCCCACACCGCGCTGACTCATCTCGCACGGGAGTCCGGCGCCACGCTGTTCATGGCCGTCCAGGCCGCCGTCGCTACCGCCCTCTCGCGCTCCGGCGCCGGCCTCGACCTGGCGATCGGCTCCCCGGTGTCGGGGCGCATCGACGAAGCACTCGACGGGCTCGTCGGCTTCTTCGTCAACACCCTCGTGCTGCGTACGGACATCACGGGCGACCCGAGCTTCCGTGAACTGCTGTCCAGGGTCCGCAGGACGGATCTGGCCGCCTGGGACAACCAGGACCTGCCCTTCGACCGGCTGGTCGAGGTGCTGAACCCCGAGCGCTCCGCCTCCCGCCACCCGCTCTTCCAGGTGATGCTGACCATGGGCGAGGCCGGATCGGACGTCATCGGGTTCCCGGGGCTCGACGCCCGGACCGAGTACAGCGCCCTGCAGATCGCCAAGTTCGACCTGACGTTCGGCTTCGCCGAGCACCGCACCGGCGACGGCCGGCCGGACGGCCTGGACATCACCATCGAGTACGCCACCGATCTCTACGACGCCCGGACGATCGAGGCGCTCATGGCACGGCTGATCCGGCTCCTGGAGGCCGTGGTCACCTCGCCCGACACCCCGCTGTCCGTCCTCGACCTGCTCGGCGAGCACGAGCGGCGGCTGCTCCTGGAGGAGCGCGGCGGCGCCGTCACCGGCTCGTCCGGGAAGAGCCTGGCGGAGCTGTTCGCCACGCAGGCCGCCCGTACCCCGGACGCGACAGCCCTGGTCGACGCGGACCACGCCCTGACGTTCGCCGAACTCGACGAGGTCACCAACCGGCTGGCCCACCACCTCATCAACCTCGGGATCCGGCAGCACGACGTGGTCGCGGTCCTGATGGAGCGCTCGGCCGACCTGCTCACCGCTCTGCTCTCCGTGGTCAAGGCCGGGGCCGTGTACGCCCCGCTGAACACCACCGACCCCGACAGCCGGCTCGTCCGGATCCTCGCCGACACACAGGCGCCGGTCCTGCTCACCGACCAGGCCCTGTCGGACCACCAGGTCGTCCTGGACGCCGACGCGCAGGTCGTCGTCCTGGGCGGTACCACCGACCTCGGCGACCTTCCCGCCACCGCTCCCGCGTGCGCCATCCACCCCGACCAGCCCGTCTACGCGATGTTCACCTCGGGCTCGACGGGGGTGCCGAAGGGCGTCGCGGTCACCCACCGCAATGTCGCGGACCTCGCGGCGCAGACCATGTACGCGAACGGCGGCCACCGGCGCGTGCTGTTCCACTCACCGGCCGCCTTCGACGCCTCGACGTACGAGATCTGGGTGCCGTGGCTGAACGGCCGCACGGTCGTGGTGGCGCCGCGCGGCCATCTCGCCCCGGCGGACTACCAGCGGCTGCTGGCCGAGCACCGGATCACCTCGCTCTGGCTGACGGCCGGGCTGTTCCGCGTGATGGCGGAGGAGGCGCCCGAGGCGTTCGCCGGGGTGCGTGAGGTGTGGGCGGGCGGTGACGTGGTTCCGCCGGAGGCGGTACGCCGCGTCATGGACCGTTGCCCGGATCTGACGGTCGTCAACGGTTACGGCCCTACGGAGACGACGACCTTCGCCACCACCCACCGTATCCACCGCCCCCTGGACTACGCGGGTGCCATCCCCATCGGGGAGCCCCTCGACAACCACCGCGTCTACGTCCTCGACGCCGCCCTTCAGCTCGCCGCCCCCGGTGCTCCCGGTGAGCTGTACATCGCCGGCGCCGGCCTGGCGCAGGGATATCTCAACCGGGCCTCGCTGACGGCGGAGCGCTTCGTCGCGGACCCGTTCGGTCCGCCCGGTACGCGGATGTACCGGACGGGCGACCTGGTCCGGTGGAACCTTGAGGGCTCCGTCGAGTACCTGGGCCGTGCCGATCAGCAGGTCAAGCTCCGTGGTTTCCGTATCGAACTGGGGGAGATCGAGACGGCGTTGGCCGCCCTCGAAAGCGTGGGGCAGGCGACCGTCGTGGTCCGGGAGGACCGGCCCGGCGACAAGCGACTCGCCGCCTACCTCGTCGCCACCGAAGACGCCCGGATCGATACCGACGCCGTGCACCGCGAGATCTCCGTCGCCCTCCCGGAGTACATGGTCCCGGCCGCCTTCGTCGTCCTCGACGAGATCCCCCTCACCACCAACGGCAAGGTCGACCGACGCGCCCTGCCCGCACCCCTGCTGAGTGCCGACGCCGGGGGCCGCCCGCCCAGGACGCCCGCCGAGGAAGTCCTGTGCGGTCTCTTCGCGGCCGTGCTCGGACTGCCGTCGGTCACCATCGACGACCACTTCTTCCGGCGCGGCGGGCACTCCCTGCTCGCCACCCGGCTCGTCAGCCGCATCCGCGCCGTGTGGGACACCGAGATCACCATCCGGGACCTGTTCCAGTACGCGACGGTCGCGCAGCTGGCCGAGCGCATCGCGGCCGAGGGCAGCGGGGAGCGGCGGCCGGCGCTGATGCCGGAGGAGCGGCCGGAGCGCGTTCCGCTCTCCTCCGCCCAGCAGCGGCTGTGGTTCCTCGACCAGATGGAGGGCCCCTCCGCCACCTACAACATCCCCCTGGCCCTGCGGCTCAAGGGCGTCCTCGACCACCGGGCCCTCGAACGGGCCCTCACCGACCTCACCACCCGTCACGAAGGCCTGCGGACCGTCTTCCCCACCCACCAGAACATCCCGTACCAGCACGTCCTGCCCCCGACCGCCGCCGGCCTGCCCCTGATCAGCACCACCGAGGACGCGCTCACGGAACGGCTGGCCGCCGAGGCCGGGCGGACCTTCGACCTGTCGGCCGAGGCCCCGTACCGGGCGAAACTGCTGAGGCTCGGCGCCGAGGACCACGTACTCCTGCTCGTGATCCACCACATCGCCTCCGACGGCTGGTCGAACGGTCCGCTCTTTCGCGACCTGGCCACCGCCTACGAGGCCCGCACCGGGGGCGCCGCCCCCGACTGGGAGCCGCTGCCGGTCCAGTACGCCGACTACTCCCTGTGGCAGCAACGCCTCCTGGAACGCGACGAGAGCCGCCAGCTCGGCCACTGGCGCGAGGTGCTCGCCGATCTGCCGGAGGAGGCCACGCTCCCCACCGACCACGCCCGCCCCGCCGTCGCCTCCAACCGGGGCCGCACCCACGCCGTGCACTGCCCCGCCGCAATGCACACCGCCCTGATGTCGCTGGCCCAGGACACCGGGACCACGTTCTTCATGGTGGCCCAGGCGGCCGTCGCGACGCTGCTGGCCCGGTCCGGTGCCGGGCACGACATCCCGCTCGGCTCACCCGTGGCCGGACGCACCGACCAGAAGCTCGACGACCTCGTCGGGTTCTTTGTCAACACACTCGTGCTCCGCACCGACACCAGCGGGGATCCGAGCTTCCGGGAGCTGCTGACCCGGGTCCGGGAGACCGACCTCGCCGCATGGGCCCACCAGGACCTGCCGTTCGACCGGCTGGTCGAAGCGCTCAACCCCGAGCGCACCACCGCCCGGCACCCCCTCTTCCAGATCATGCTCACTGTCGGGGACACCAGCAACGAGGCCCCCCGGCTCGCCGGGCTGGAGAGCGAGTTCGCCGCACCGCCCGTCTCCGTGGCGAAGTTCGACCTCACCTTCGCCTTCGCCGAGCACCGCACCGCGGACGGGCGCCCCGATGGCCTCGACATCCTGATCGAGTACACCACCGACCTCTACGAGGCACGCACCATCGAGGCCACGGCGGACCGCCTGGTCCGGCTCCTCACCGGGGCCGTGGCAAGCCCCGACCTGCCGCTCGCGGAACTGGAGACGGTCTCCGGGGAAGACAGGGCCCGGCTGCGCGAGTGGAGCGGCGCGCAGTCGCCGGCGCCCGCCCTGGGGCTCGACGGACTCTTCACCGAACAGGCCGCCCGCACCCCGCACTCGGTGGCGCTGGTCCACGAGGAGCAGCAGGTGACGTACCAGGAGCTGGACATCTGGTCCAACCGGCTGGCCCGCCACCTGACCGCGCGCGGCGTCACCCCGGGCAGCATCGTCGCCATCCACCTGGAGCGTTCACCGCAGCTCATCGCATCCCTGCTCGCCGCCCTTAAGGCCGGGGCCGGATACACCCTGCTCGACCCGCAGTTCCCGGCCGACCGGCTGAACACCGTGCTCGGGCAGACCGGTCCGGCGGCGCTGGTCACCCAGGCCCACCTGACGGCCCTGTCGACCCCGGCCACCCTCGTCGACCTGACCGCGGAGATCCCCGCGATCAGCGGCCTGCCCGGAACACCCGTGGAGACGGGCGGGCACCCCGAATCCATCGCGTGCGTGATGTTCACCTCCGGATCGACCGGACTCCCCAAGGGGGTCGCCGCCTCGCACCGGGCGCTGGCCGCCACCTTCATCGGCCCCGACTACCTGGACTTCGGACCGGAACAGACGTATCTGCAGAGCTCGCCGGTGTCCTGGGACGCCTTCGCCCTGGAGGTCTTCGGGCCGCTCCTGCACGGCGGCGTCTGCGTCCTGCAGCCAGGCCAGCACACCGACCCGCACCAGATCGCGGAGCTGGTCGAGCGGCACGGCGTCACCACCCTCCAGATGTCGGCGAGCCTGTTCAACCACATGCTCGACGAGCACCCGGTGGTCTTCTCCCGGATCAAGGAGGCGATGACCGCCGGTGAGGCGGCCTCGCCCGCCCACACCGCCAAGGCGCTCGCCGACCACCCCCACCTCCACCTGGTCAACGGCTACGGACCGGCCGAGAGCATGGGCTTCACCACCGCCCACGTCCTCACCCGGCCGGCGCCCGCCATCCCGATCGGCCGGCCCATCACCGGCAAGCACGCCTACGTCCTCGACGAGAACCTCCGGCAGCAGCCGCCGGGCGTCCCCGGTGAGCTCTACGTCGCCGGGCACGGCCTCGCCCACGGCTACATCGGGCAGCCCGCACTGAGCGCGGAACGCTTCGTCGCCGACCCGCACGGTGCGCCCGGCTCCCGGATGTACCGGACCGGCGACCTGGCCCGCTGGAGCCAGGACGGCGCGCTGGAGTATTTCGGCCGGGCCGACCAGCAGATCAAGTTGCGGGGTTTCCGCATCGAGCCGGGTGAGATCGAATCGGCACTGCTGCGGCACCCCTCCCTCGCGCAGGTGGCGGTGCTGATCCGCGAGGACCGGCCCGGTGACAAGCGCCTGGTGGCGTACGTGGTGCCCACCGAGGGCAGCGGCCGGCCCGACCTCTCCGAGCTGCGCCGGCACGCGGTCGCGGCGCTGCCCGAGTACATGGTGCCGGCGACGATCGTGCCGCTGGACGCGCTGCCCCTGACCGTCAACGGCAAACTCGACCGGCGGGCCCTGCCCGAACCGCCGCAGGCCGACACCGGCGGCGGCCGGGCACCGCGCACCCCGGCGGAGGAAGTCCTGTGCGGCCTCTTCGCCGCCACCCTCGGAGTGCGGTCGGTCACCATCGACGACCACTTCTTCCAACTGGGCGGCCACTCCCTGCTCGCCACCCGGCTGATCGGCCGGATCCGCGGTATCTGGGAGACCCGCGTCACCATCCGGGACCTGTTCCAGTACCCGACGCCCGCGCTGCTCGCCGAACACATCGCCTCGAACACGAGCGGCGACCCGATGGAGACGCTGCTGCCGATCCGTGCCGCGTCCCCCGCCGCCAACGAGGCCCCGCTGTTCTGCGTCCACGCGATCTCCGGGATGAGCTGGTCGTACGCCGGACTGCTCCGGCACATCGGCGGACAGCGGCCGCTGATCGGCCTGCAAGCCCGGGAGTTGACGAGCCCGGCGGACCGGCCGGCCGGCATCGAGGAGATGGCCGACGGCTATGTCGCCGAGATCCGCTCGGTCCAGGCCCACGGCCCGTACCACCTGCTCGGCTGGTCGTTCGGCGGACTCGTGGCGCACGCGATCGCGGCCCGGCTGGAGGAGCAGGGCGAGGAGGTGGCGCTCCTGGCGCTGCTCGACTCCTACCCGCTGCCCGACGGGTTCCGGCCGCCCGCCGTCACCGGCCGCGAGGTCCTGACCGCCCTGCTCGGGGACCGCGGCGCCGGACTCGACGTGCGGTGCGCCGACAGCGCCCCGGACGCGGCGGAGCTGGCCGCCGTACTGGGCGCCGAGGACGCGATCCTGGGCGCGCTGGAACCGGCCCAGGCCGCCGCGGTCGTCGCCGCCACGGCCGGGAACCTGGAGATGCGTTACCGGTACGTTCCGCGGCGGCGGTACGGCGGCGACACGGTGTTCTTCAACGCCGCCCGCACACCCGCCGCGACGACCGGCGCCGACTCCTGGGCACCCCATGTCCTGGGCCGGGTCGAGGAGTACGACATCGACTGCGAGCACTGGGACATGACCACCGCCGAGCCCCTGCGCGAGATCGGAAAGGTGCTGGCCGAGGAGTTGCGCGGAGTACGTCACTGATCCTCACGACACGGCCCAGGTGCCCGGGACCGCCACGACGGCGGACCCGGGCACCCGCGCGTCCGCGGCTGTCCGCGGCACCCCAAATTGCCCGCGGGCTGCCGCTCTTGCCGCCGGGCGGCGGGTTTTGGCCTGCATAGCGTGAACCCATCCGCAGGCCATGGCTCCCGGCTACAGAAAGTCAAGGAAATGGTTGATCATTCCGGCTGGCGTGTCGGGGTAGCTTCAGCCCCCGTCCACCACGGTGAGATCCTGCAAGGCGTTTTCACCGGCGACAGCGGGCTCACCCGAGGTCTCGTCACTCTTCCCTGCACCATTCACGCGACCCGCGCGACGTTCATCCCCGCCCCCGGCGACGAGGTCACCGTCACGCCGGAGTGGAAGGGCAAGGCACGGCGTGCGGCCGAACTCGCGGTCCGCGCCGTGACACCGCCGGGCGCCGAGCCGGCGGGCGGCCATCTGGAACTCACCGGTGACGTACCGCTGTGCCGGGGCTTCGGCTCGTCGACGAGCGATGTGCTCGCCGCGATCTGGGCGGTCAAGGACGCGTTCGTCAGCCCGCTGCCGCCGCAGGAGGTCGCCAGGATCGCGGTGCGCGCCGAGACCGCCTCCGACTCCCTCATGTTCGAGGAGTCCACCGTCCTGTTCGCCCAGCGCGAGGGCACGGTGATCGAGGACTTCGGCTACCGGATGCCGGCCCTGCGGATTCTCGGCTTCGGCTCCCGCCCCGAGGGCGGCGGGCGGGGCGTGGACACGCTGGCCTTCTCGCCGGCCCACTACGGGCAGGACGAGATCGGCCTCTTCACCCGGCTGCAGGCGATGCTCAGGGAGGCCATCCAGATGAAGGACGTGGCCCTGCTGGGATCGGTGGCCACGGCCAGCACGGAGATCAACCAGCGCCATCTGCCGATCCCGGAGCTCGACCGCATCCGTGACATCGCACGGACCACCGGAGCCGTCGGAATACAGGCGGCGCACAGCGGGGACATCGCCGGACTCCTCTTCGACCGGGACGACCCCGAGGTCGAGGCGCGGACCGACGTGGCCCAGGACCTCCTGCAAGAGCTCGGAATTCACGAGCAGTGGAACTACACAACGGGTGACTGACATGACGACGACTCTGCCCAAGGCTCACTCCTCGATCGTGGAGGCGACGGAGCTGCCCCGCATCATCAAGGTGAGCGACAACCTCTACGCGGCCGCCTTCAGCCTGATGAAGCTGCTGCCCGCCCGCTACATACTCGACCGCGCCGAGGCCGCCGGCCTGATCTCCCCCGGCACCCGGATCATCGAGACCTCCTCCGGCACCTTCGCGCTGGGCCTGGCCATGGTCTGCCGGCT
This sequence comes from Streptomyces sp. NPDC048671, assembly GCF_055587045.1. Taxonomy (NCBI): domain Bacteria; kingdom Bacillati; phylum Actinomycetota; class Actinomycetes; order Kitasatosporales; family Streptomycetaceae; genus Streptomyces; species Streptomyces sp. NPDC048671. The sequence goes on from NZ_JBVJHB010000024.1 coordinate 89,131, forward strand.
GCGCGGCTACCCGCTGACCATCGTCGGGGACTCGGCGATCGACCGCGATCTGCGCACCCGGCTCGAAATGCTCGGTACGACCGTGGAGATCGTCGAGCACACCGGCCAGGCCGGCGGCATCCAGGGCGCACGGCTCGCCCGCGTGGAGGAGCTGCGCCGGCAGGACCCCGAGGCCTTCGTCCCCGGCCAGTACGACAACCCCGACAACCCGGGCGCGTACGGCGTCGTCGCCGATCTGATCGGGGACACCGTCGGCGCCGTGGACTGCCTGGTGGGCCCGGTCGGTTCGGGCGGCTCCACCGGCGGACTCGCCGCCGCGCTGCGACAGACCGGCCCGGCCCTGCACCTGGTCGGCGTGGACACCCAGGGCAGCATCATCTTCGGCAGCCCGGACGGACCGCGCACACTGCGCGGACTCGGCAGCAGCATCCACCCGGGCAACGTCAGCCACAACGCCTACGACGAGGTCCACTGGGTGACCGCCCCCGAGGCGTTCCACGCGACCCACGAGCTCTACCGCGCGCACGGCCTGTTCATGGGCCCGACCAGCGGCGCGTCCTTCCAGGTGGCGTCCTGGTGGGCCGAGCAGAACCCGGAGAGCACCGTCGTGATGGTGCTCCCCGACGAGGGCTACCGCTACCAGTCCACCGTCTACAACGACACCTGGCTGAACGAGCAGGGCATCGTCCCCGCCCCCGCCGCGGGCGGCCCCCGCACCGTCGAACACCCGCTGGACGCCACCGCCACCTGGTCCCGGCTGCTGTGGGCCCGCCGCGGCTTCGACGACGTGGTGCTGCCGGTGGTCGGCTCATGAGCGAGCGCCTGCTGCTCCTGGTGGAGAGCAACACCACCGGTACGGGACGGCTGTTCGCGCGACGCGCGGCCGAACTGGGTGTGGTGCCGGTGCTGCTCTGCGCGGATCCGGGCCGCTACCCGTACGCCGCCGAGGACCGGCTGCGGACGGTCGTCGTGGACACCTGCGACGAGTCCGCGCTGTGGGCGGCCGTCCGGGCGCTGGAGAACGGGGCCACCGTCGCGGGCGTCCTGACCAGCTCCGAGTACTACGTGCCCACCGCCGCCGCACTCGCCTACCGGCTCGGGCTGCCCGGCCCGTCGGCCGAAGCCGTGCGGGCCTGCCGCGACAAGGCGGAGCAGCGCCGGACCCTGACCGGCGCCGGCGTCGGCTCGGCGGACTTCGCCGTCGTCCGCGAGGTCGCCGGCGCGATCGACGCGGCCCGCGGCATCGGACTGCCCGTGGTGGTCAAACCGGTACAGGGATCGGGGAGTCTGGGCGTACGGCTCTGCACGGACCTCGACGAGGTCGCCGAGCACGCCGGGACACTGCTGTCGGCCACCGTCAACGAGCGGGGCATCACCGCACCGGGCCGGATCCTGGTCGAGGAGTACCTGACCGGGCCGGAGTTCTCCGTCGAGGTGTTCGGCACCGAAGCCGTCGTCACCGTCGCCAAACACGTCGGACCGCTGCCCGCCTTCGTCGAGACCGGGCACGACGTGCCGGCCGCGCTCCCCGGCGAGCAGGACATCGCCCTGCGCGAGACCGCGGTACGCGCGGTGCGGGCGCTCGGCCTCGGCTGGGGCGCCGCCCACGTGGAACTGCGGCTGACCGGCACCCGGACCGCCGAGGTCATCGAGGTCAACCCCCGGCTGGCCGGCGGCATGATCCCCGAACTCGTCCGCAGGGCCTGCGGGATCGACCTCGTACGAGCCCAGGTGCTGGCCGCCCTCGGCGCCGCTCCCGCACTGGAGCGCGGCGGCTACGCCCGCGCCTCGATCCGGTTCCTCACCTGTGCGCGGGACGGCATCCTGGCGCGGTCCGCCGCACTGGACGAAGCCGTGCACCGGGCCAGGACCGTACCGGGCACCGTCGAGGCGCTGCTCTACCGCGCCCCGGGCGAACCGGTCGGCCCCGCCGAGGACTTCCGGGGCCGCATCGGCCACGTCATCGCCGTGGCCGACCGCTCGGGACGGGCCGCCGAAGCCGCCGACCGGGCCGTCGCCCTGCTCGGCGAGGCCGTGTCCTACGCGGATCTGCACACAGAGGAGGCATACGCATGACCACAGCGCCCGCGCACGGCGTCGACACCGGCCGGCTCAAGGCCGCGCTCGACGCCGAGGCGCACCGCATCGTCTACGACCAGTACCTGCCGGACACCGCCGACGGGCTCGGCGAGGAACTGCGCTCCATCAGCGAGGTCGACCGGGCCCACCTGATCATGCTCACCGAACGCGGGATCGTCGACGCGGAACGGGCCGCGGCCCTGCTGCGCGCCATCGAGGAACTGCGCGGGCAGGACTTCGCACCGGTCCGCTCCAGGCCGATGCCGCGCGGCGTCTATCTCGCCTACGAGGGGCACCTCATCGAGCGGCTGGGCGACCGGACCGGCGGCATCCTGCACACCGGCCGCTCGCGCAACGACCTCAACGCCACCACCACCCGGCTCAAGACCCGCGGCCCCTACCTGGCGCTGCTCGACGCGGTCGACCGGCTCGCGGGGGTGCTCCTGGACAGGGCCGAGGAGTACCGGGACGTGGTCATGCCCGCCTACACCCACGGCCAGCCCGCCGTGCCGATCAGCTACGGCCACTACCTCGCCGGCGTCGCCGGAGCCGTACTGCGCGCGTACGAGGCGCTGCTGGACGCCGGACGCCAGCTCGACGTCAACCCGCTGGGAGCCGGCGCGATCGGCGGGACCTCCGTCCCCATCGACCCCCGGCGCACCGCCGAACTGCTCGGCTTCAGCTCCGCCGCGCCCAACTCGGTCGACGCCGTGGCCTCCCGGGACTTCGTCCTGGACCTGCTGTCGGCGTCCGCCGTCCTCGGCGTCGCGCTGGCGCGGGCCGGCCGGGACCTGAGCACCTGGACGTCGGAGGAGTTCGGGCTGCTGAGGGTGGGCGACACCCTCGTCGGGTCCAGCTCGATGATGCCGCAGAAGCGCAACCCGTTCCTCCTCGAACACATCCAGGGCCGGTCCGGTGCGAGCCTGGGCGCCTTCGTCGGCGCGGCGACCGCGATGACCACCGGCGGCTACACCAACGCCATCGCGGTCGGCACCGAGGCCGTACGGCACCTGTGGCCCGGCCTCAGCGGCACCACCGACGCGGTGACGCTGCTCAGCCTGGTGGTCGCCGGCACCGAACCGGAGCGCGCACGCATGACGGAGCGGGCCGTGGACGGCTTCACCTCGGCCACCTACCTGGCCGAGCGGCTCGTGCTGGACGGGATGCCGTTCCGGGCCGCACACCATCTGGTCGGCGAGACCGTGCTCGGCGCCCTGGACTCCGGCCGGCCGCTGGCGGACGCCGCCCGCTTCACCGCCGTCGACGACGGCGGACTGGCCCCCGACCGGGTGGCCGAGGCGTGCGCCCACGGCGGCGGACCCGGCTCCACGGCCGACGGGATACGTACACTCGCCACCCGGCGGGACGTGCTGAAAGCAGAGCTGACCGACCGGCGCACCCGCTGGTCGGACGGGAGCGCGCTGCTCACGCAGGCCGTACTCGGGGCGGTGACGTCATGAACGCCCGGCTGACCGAGCGCGATTCCGACACGGAGCAGGAACCGCCGCCGCGCGGCGGACTGCGCGCCAACCGCGATTTCCGGCTGCTGTGGATCGGCGAGACGACCAACCGCGTCGGCATCAACATCACCGCCGTCGCCATGCCTCTCGTGGCCACGGTGACGCTCAAGGAGAGCGTCTTCTCGGTGAGCCTGCTGGCCGCGGCCCCCTGGCTGCCCTGGCTGCTGATCGGCCTGCCCGCCGGCGCCTGGGTCGACCGGATGCGGCGACGGCCGATCATGCAGATCTGCAACCTGGTCCCGCTCGTGCTCCTGGCGAGCGTGCCGGTCGCCGGCTGGCTCGGCATCCTGACGCTGACCCAACTGCTGCTCGTGGCACTGATCAACGGGTTCGCCGCGGTGTTCTTCGGAATCTCGTACAAGGTCTACGTGCCCACCATCGTCGAACCCCAGGACCTCCAGGAGGCCAACGCCAAGCTCCAGGGCAGCGAATCGGTCGCCCAGGTCGCGGGGCTCGGCGGGGGCGGTCTGCTGGCCCAGGTGTTCGGCGCCACCTCCGGACTCCTCGTCAACTCGGCGACGTTCCTCGTCTCCGCGCTCTGCCTGTCCGGCATCCGCAAGAAGGAGCCGGTCCCGGAGAAACCCGCCGAACGGCCGGCCCTGATGCAGGACATCAAGGAAGGACTCCGGTTCGCCTTCAAGGACCCCTACCTCCGAGTCCTCACCCTGTACGGCACCGCCACCAACCTGCTGCTCACGGCCGAGGCGGCGATCCTGCCCGTCTTCATCCTCCGTGGGCTCGGGGTACCCGAAGGCGCCACCGGATGGCTCCTCGCGTCGAGCAGCATCGGCGGCATCCTTGGCGCCGCCAACGCGAAACGCCTGATCGCACGGTTCGGCTCGGCCCGCGGACTGCTCGTCGCCACGATCCTCAGCGCCCCGTTCGCCCTGCTCATCCCGCTGACCAACAAGAACTGGACCCTGTCCGCCCTGGTGGTCGGGAGCGCCGTGCTCTCGCTCGGCGTCGTGCTCGCCAACGTGATCCAGGGAGCGTTCCGCCAGCGCTACTGTCCGCCCCAGCTGCTCGGCCGCGTCTCGGCCAGCATCTCGGTCGCGAACTTCGGTGCCATTCCCATCGGTTCACTGCTCGGCGGAACCCTCGGCACCGTCCTCGGTATGCGGCCCACCCTGTGGCTGCTCACCGCCGGACTCGCCCTGACCCCGCTGCTCCTCCTGATCGGGCCGCTGCGCGGAAGGCGCGACCTGCCGGTCGCCCCGGCCACGCCGTGAGACCCGGCTCGCCTGTCACTCTCGTACGAACAGGAGAGACCCCGTGGAACAAACCCTGCCGTGGGTCGTTCGTGAGCTGCCACCCCCCGGCTCACTGGACCTCTGGCTCCTGAGGGTCTCGGATGTCCCCATCGGCATCCTGGACGAACAGGTACTCGACGCGACCGAGCGTCAACGTGCCGCCACCCTCATGCACGCCGCCGACCGAACCCGGTTCACGGCCGCGCATGTCGCCCTTCGCCGGCTGCTCGGCTCGTACCTGAGCCTGCGCCCCGAGGAGGTCCACTTCGGCCGGGACACCTGCCCCTGCTGCGGCGGACCGCACGGCCGGCCCACCGTGGTCGACGCCGACGACCGGCTGTTCTTCTCCCTGTCCCACCGCGGCGACCTCGCCGTCGTCGGCACCGCGGCGGCCCCCATAGGGGTCGACGTGGAGCTGGTGGGCGACGAGGACGGCACCGCGGAACTCGCCTCGATGCTGCACGTGGACGAGCAGGCCGAACTGGCCGCGCTCGGCCCCGCGGAACGGCCCCGGGCACTGGCCCGGCTGTGGACGCGCAAGGAGGCCTACCTCAAGGGCCTCGGTACGGGACTCGGCCGCGATCCCGCCCTCGACTACGTCGGCTCGGGCGGCCCCGAGGGCCCGTACCCGCCGTCCGGCTGGACCCTCCTCGACGTCCCGGTGGACCGGGGCTACGCGGCGGCGGTGGCGGTGCGCGGCGAGCTGAGCGTGGACGGGCCGTTCGTCAAGAGGCTCTCCGGCCTCGACGTCGTACGGCACGCCCGCGACGCCCTGCGGACTGCGGGGACCCCGCCCTGACCCGGTCCGGGGTCCGCCGGGTGCACCGTTGCGGTGATCACCCGGCGGCGGGCACGTACCATCCGGCCGCTCCCGCGGCCGCCGATCACCGAAACGTCCTCGACAACACTCCTACGGACTTTTGGAACTGACGATGCCAAACGCTGTGCAGCAGGCCCCCGCGGCCCTCCTCCCGCAAGTGCGGACCCGTACCACCGGGCAGCCGGACACCGGCGCCGAGCAGGTGACGGGCGCCCAGTCCCTCATCCGCGCTCTCGAGGAGGCCGGCGCGGACACCGTGTTCGGCATCCCGGGCGGCTGCATCCTTCCGGCGTACGACCCCCTGATGGACTCGACCCGGGTCCGTCATGTGCTGGTCCGCCACGAGCAGGGCGCGGGTCACGCGGCCACCGGATACGCCCAGGCCACCGGCAGGGTGGGGGTGTGCATGGCGACCTCGGGGCCGGGCGCCACCAATCTGGTGACCCCGATCGCGGACGCGCACATGGACTCCGTGCCGCTGATCGCGATCACCGGCCAGGTCCCCTCCAAGTCGATCGGCACGGACGCGTTCCAGGAGGCGGACATCGTCGGCATCACCATGCCGATCACCAAGCACAACTTCCTGGTCACCAACGCCGACGACATCCCGCGGACGATCGCCGAGGCCTTCCACATCGCCTCCACCGGCCGCCCCGGACCGGTACTCATCGACATCACCAAGGACGCCCTCCAGGCGGCCACCACCTTCCAGTGGCCGCCGGTGCTGGAACTGTCCGGATACCGCCCGGTCACCAAGCCGCACCCCAAGCAGATCCGCGAGGCCGCCCGGCTCATCGCCGCGGCCCGCCGGCCGGTCCTCTACGTCGGCGGCGGGGTCCTCAAGGCGCGCGCCACCGACGAACTGCGCACCCTGGCCGAGCTGACCGGGGCGCCCGTCGTCACCACCCTGATGGCGCTCGGTGCCTTCCCCGGCAGCCACCCCCAGCACGTGGGGATGCCCGGCATGCACGGCGACGTCGCGGCCGTCGCCGCACTCCAGAAGGCCGACCTGATCGTCGCGCTCGGCGCCCGGTTCGACGACCGGGTCACCGGGAAGCTGGACGGCTTCGCCCCGCACGCCAAGGTCGTCCACGCCGACATCGACCCGGCGGAGATCGGCAAGAACCGGCTCGCGGACGTCCCCATCGTCGGCGACGCCCGCGAGGTGCTCACCGCCCTGGCCGCCGCCGTGCGCGGTGAGCGCGATGAGGGGAACGTCGGCGACTACGCCGGCTGGTGGCGGGACCTGGACCGCTGGCGGGCCACCTACCGGCGCGGCTACGAACTCCCCGCCGACCCGGGGCTGCTCTCCCCGCAGCAGGTCATCGAACGCATCGGTCAACTCGCCCCGGACGGAACACTGTTCGCATCCGGGGTGGGCCAGCACCAGATGTGGGCGGCGCAGTTCCTCCCGCACGAGGAGCCCGGCACCTGGTTCAACTCCGGCGGCGCGGGGACGATGGGGTACGCGGTGCCGGCGGCGATGGGTGCCAAGGCCGGGATGCCGGACCGTACGGTCTGGGCGATCGACGGTGACGGCTGCTTCCAGATGACCAATCAGGAGCTCACCACCTGCGCGCTCAACAACATCCCGATCAAGGTCGCGATCATCAACAACGGCGCGCTCGGGATGGTCCGCCAGTGGCAGAGCCTCTTCTACGGCGCACGGTTCTCCAACACGGTGCTGCACGACGGCGCCACCAACGCGACCACCGGCTCGACCCGCGGAGTGGGATCCACCACCAACCGCGGCACCCGGGTCCCGGACTTCGTACAGCTCTCCGAGGCGATGGGCTGTGTGGGCCTGCGCTGCGAGAACCCGTACGAGCTCGACGCGATCATCGACAAGGCCAACACGGTCAACGACCGCCCCGTCGTGGTGGACTTCATCGTCCACGAGGACGCGATGGTGTGGCCGATGGTCCCTGCCGGCACCTCCAACGACGACATCATGGCCGCACGCGACGTACGCCCCGACTTCGGCGACTCCGCGGACGACTGAGAGGACCTCCCGACATGTCCCAGCACACGCTCTCCGTCCTGGTCGAGAACACCCCCGGCATCCTCGCCCGGGTCGCCGCCCTGTTCTCCCGCCGCGGCTTCAACATCGACTCGCTCGCGGTCGGCACCACCGAACACCCCGATCTCTCCCGCATCACCATCGTCGTCAGGGTCGACCACGAACTCGCCCTGGAACAGGTGACCAAGCAGCTCAACAAGCTGGTCAACGTCCTGAAGATCGTCGAGCTGGAGGCCGACTCCGCCGTCCAGCGCGAACTGGTCCTGGTGAAGGTGAGCGCCGACAACGGCTCCCGCGCCCAGATCGTCCAGATCGCCGAGCTGTTCCGGGCCAGGACCGTGGACGTCTCGCCCGACGCCGTCACCCTTGAGGCGACCGGCTCCGGCGACAAGCTCGACGCGATGCTCAGGATGCTCGCGGCCTTCGGTATCAAGGAGCTCGTCCAGTCCGGCGCGATCGCGATCGGCCGCGGCTCCCGGGCCCTGGCCGACCGCACCGCGCGGGAGACCCGGCCGATCCGCCTGACCCCGGCCGGCACCGCCACGGCGGCACGCGCGCAGAGCGCGTAGCACGCCCGCCGTCCCCTTGTCCGTCCGCACACCCTCACATCCCAGGAACCAAGGAGAACTCCCCATGCCCGCCGAGCTGTTCTACGACGACGATGCCGACCTGTCCATCATCCAGGGCCGCAAGGTCGCGGTCCTTGGTTACGGCAGCCAGGGCCACGCCCACGC